>CAMXJY010000006.1 GCA_947244325.1 uncultured Clostridium sp.
AATGAGATTTGACTTTTCACATGGTGCTAAAATGACTGATGAAGAAAAACAAAAAGTTGAAGATTTAGTTAATGAATATATTAAACAAGATATTCCTGTTGAAAAATTAGAAATGAAAAAAGACGAAGCAATTAATATGGGAGCAGAGGCAATGTTCTTAGAAAAATATGGTGATATAGTTACTGTATACAAAATTGGAGATGTATCTATAGAACTTTGTGGTGGTCCTCATGTTGAAAGAACAGGAAATTTAGGTCATTTTAAAATAAAGAAAGAAGAAGCTTCTTCATCAGGAGTAAGAAGAATAAAAGCAATTTTAGAATAAAAATAGAAATAGGAGATAGTAATGTTTTATTTTACTATCTTTTATTTTTTCTAGTAGATTGCTTGTTGTTTCCTATAAAATAAAGGATTTAGAAAATGTCCACTTTTGTTTTTTAAAAAAATTGAAAATAAAAGTCGTTTATGGTATAATATATGTATAGGTTTATGTAAATTATAAGATTGGAGATATATAGATATGTTTAATAATAAGTATAGTAATGTATTGTCAATGATTTTAGTAGTTTTAATAGTTGCAATACTAGGAATAATTGGATATTTTGGATATGATATGCTTAGTTCTAAAGCTATAAATTCAAATGCTCAAGCTGCGTTAGAAGAATTGGAAAATGCTCAAAAAAAGGTTAAGAGAGATACTTCAAATATAAAGAAAAAGGATACTGAAAATACTGTATCAAATTTAGTTAATCCATCTGAAATATTAGATCAATTAACTACTGAACCAGAAGAAGAACCTGTTGAAGAAGAGCAAGAACCAGAAAAGGTTTATATGGAAGGCTACGAAGTAATGGGAAGAATTGAAATTCCAAAAACTAAAGTTGATTATCCTGTTTTATCACCAAATGCTAAAAGAAGTTTAGAGATTGCAGTTACAATAGCATATGGACCAGGATTAAATGAAGTAGGAAATACAGTAATATTTGGACACAATTATAGAAATGGTTTATTCTTCTCAAATAATAAAAAATTGGCAGTAGGGGACAAAATATATATTACAGATCAAAAAGGTGAAAAAATTACATATGAAATTTATAAAATGTATGAAACAACACCAAATGATGCATCATATATGAAGAGAGATACAGAAGGAAAAAGAGAAATTTCATTACAAACTTGTACAGATGATAGCAGTGGAAGAATAATTATATGGGCAAGAGAAAAATAATAAAATTAGATAATTGATATAAAAAAGGACGATATTTAATCTCGGAGAAGATTTAATTATCGTCCATATTTTTTATATAGTAAGAAATTTATCCTAGAGTTAGATTTTGTAGTAGTTTGCACTGCGTACAAAATCTTGATTCTGTTTTTTAATCTTTAAAGAACTTTATAAATGAATCTTTTATAAAGTTAATAACTTTTTTACATATATCCCAAGCAGTATTAGTCAAAGTTGGAAGGTTTTCATTTTCTTCGCTAAAATCAATATTAGATATATCAATTTTAGTAAAAATATTTTGCTGTTCTAATTGAGAATTTAATTGTTTTTGTGTTCTTTTATCATTTATAGAATACTTCATTATAAATTCATCTTTATTATTTGTTTTATTCCAATAATTTAGATTTAATAATGATAGTAAATCTAATGTTTTTTCTTTTAAATTTTCTTCTCCAATTGATTTTGTCATTGTAAATTCATAATCAAGAGAACAATTATCATAAAAGAACATTATTATTTTTTTAGGAATCATATTAACATATAATTTATCCATATGTCTTAAAACTTCTAAAACTTCGCTATATGCTTCACGTTGCTCTAATGATATTACCATTTTAAAACTCTCCTTATATTTTATCTTGCGTCATCATCTTTTTCATCTTTACTCTTGCTTGGCTCTTCTGTTACAATGTCTACTACTTCAAGAGTTGGCTTTAGATTTCTTGTAGTTTTTTCAGATGTTTCTTTAGGGGAAACAGATTCTTTATCAGGTGTATTTATTGCATTAGTTAAACTAGAGTCTTCTTTTAATTTATTGCTAGATATTCTTTCTGCAGTTACTTTATTAATATCTTCTATATTAACAGTAGTTTTATAATCTGACTTTTTTCCATGTTCTCTATCTAATTTTTGTAAAAGGTCAAATGAATCCATATTTATCTCCTAATCTATAAATGAATAAATACTTTTAATATATTCATTTATTATAATATTTTATTTTAAGATATATAGTAAATTATAGCATTAAACTTTTTTCTATACAATATTTGTAATATAAATTTAATAGAAGATACTTTAATTTGTAAACAATAGAATTTATAGAGTTGCATAAAATAATTATTCCCTCAGTTATACTGTGGAATAATTATAATATTAAGAGTAAACCACAGTTTATATTCGTGATTTTTTATATAGGTTTATTAAAATATTTACTTATTCCAAAATTCACTCAATTCATTATCAGTTATAATTTGTAATTCATAACATGCTTTTTCGAGTTCACTTCTTCTTTTTTCATCATCATCAATATTTTTCAAATAGTTTAGTATTTTTTCCTTTCCTCCAATTAATTCATAAATTTCTTCTAATTCTTCATCTGTAAATTTACGAATTTTCCCTGTATTTATCTCTCTCATTTTATGACTTCTAGCCAATTCATTAAATAAATATAATCTATACATTCTAAAATGTTCATTTTCATAAGAATCATATTTTAACATATTAACAGTATCATCAATATTATCTACTGGTATTGGTAAAGTATAACTCCTATAGGCCATCAGTATACCAAATAATATAGCTGACATTACAATTATAGTTATTACCCATATTACTACCCTATCTTTTCCAATCATATTTTTCACTCCTTATTTTTTCTAATTTCTCATTTAATTTATTTACTATATATTTATCATATTTACGAACAGCATATAATATAAGAAAATATAGTATAGTATATGTAAAAATGTAATATTGATAAAAACATAGTATAATATTTGATATATTGTGTATTTCTTGAGATACATAAATTGGTACATTTAATAAAAGTGATATGACAATAGATTGAGTAATATAAGAAATAATCGAAAATGAAATTAGACCAATTATATAATAAATACTATATTTTAAAATTAATAAAAACTTTTTCATTATTATATCCTCCTATCATCTAAATATTTCATAATATCACTAGCTCTTCTTCTAGAAACAACCTGTTCTGTATTATCATCAAGTTTTACAATTATTTTTCCAGTTTCGCTTATATCAAATTTTTCTATATGTATCATATTTACAATACAACTTTTAGAAATTCTTACAAAATTATTATTTATTTTTTCTAATTCATATAATTTGCTTTTAATTCTATAATGTTCATTTTTAGCTTTACAATAATTATTTTTCTTATCACTATAAAAAATAATTATATCTTCACATTTTATTTCAAATAATTCATAATTATCATTTATAACAAATACTTTATTTTTGTAATTTAATTCAAAATTATTTATATAATCAATAAAAGGCTGTAAATTTAAATTTTTATTTGAATATTGTAATTCTACAAAAATTTCATTGCTATTTAAATTCTCGTTTTCTTTTTTATTTAATATAATATTCATAATTTTTATATAATATTGTTAATAAAATTAACAATATCACTCCTTTCTTAAAAAGATTTTATACTTAAAATGTATTATTTACAATATATTTATATAAGTGGTTTAAAAAAAAGATAAATGGCAAAAAAATTTAAGTATATAAGATAAACGGTTTGTTTTATTGATAAGCGGTGTAAGCATTGAAAATAATGGAATATATGGCAATAGTACTTAAACATACACATTGACAATTCAAATAATGCATAGTATTATATTTAAAGTTTCTTATGAAACAATATAAAAGATTACTGTTGTGGGAATTTAGTAACTGCATTCTCACATAGTAATATGATGTGAAAGTTGGTGCCTAAATAGGAGGTTTTTCATGAAACACAAAAAATTTAGAGTACTTATGAGTTCATTACTGGTATTGGCTATGCTTTTTGCACTGAACACAATGTCTTATGCTGCAACAGCTGAAGAAAATACAAGCAAACCGCAATTTGGTGATGTTCTTTATGCTGATGATGAAATCGCTGTTTTCTATGGGAATCCCAATGAAAACGAATCAACGATTGAAGCTGCGACAGCAATTGAAGCACAGGCACAAACAACACGTAGCTTACGGCATGATTATATTTGGGTAAATGCTAATACTACCACTGATAAACATGTTGACATTTATGCATCTTCTGACCAGCCAATAAGTTATGTTAATGTTAAGCAGGAATCTCAATATGCTGTTCCAAGGTCAAGGATTGATGTAAGAAGACCTGATAATAAATCGTATTGTCTTGTGCTTAACTGGGATGGACAAAAGACTATACAGTCTAATGACATTGTTGTCAGTAGTACAGTGCTCTGGACAGAATCTTATCCCAGAAATGTAGTAGAATGGACATCTGGATACATAAGAGTCGGATGGGATGTCGAGACAGGGAGTTCTGGAGCAAGATTAAACGTTTGGGTCTGGTAAAGTATTTGTTAAAAATTAAGTAACTATAAACATTAACCAACTTTCATATCACAAGAGTGGAGAATTTATAAAATTCCCCACTCTTGTTAACTTTAATGGAACCCCCTACAGCTATGCTGGGGGAAACAGAAAACTTATAGTTTTGCACGGGGTAATAAAATACCCACTCAAAACATGGTATAATATTTTAAGTTTGACGGCTAAAAATATAAATCATGAAAGGAGTGGGACGTATGAAAAGTCCATACACAAATAGTTTAGCACACACAACATGGGAATGCAAGTACCATATAGTGTTTGCACCAAAGATTAGAAGAAAAGAAATATATAGAACATTAAGAAGAGAAATAGGAATGATATTAAGATAATTATGCAGGAGAAAAGAAGTAGAAGTAATAAATGCAGAAGCATGTCCAGACCATATACATATGTATGTAAGTATACCACAAAAATTAAGTATATCTTCATTTATGGGTTACTTAAAAGGAAAGAGTACATTAATAATATTTGAGAGACATGCAAATTTAAAATATAAATATCAAAATAGAAGTTTTTGGTGTAGAAGGATTTTACGTAAGTACGGTAGGAAATAACAAGAGTGTAGTATACAATTATGTTAAAAATTAATTAAAAGAAGATATGATGTCAGATCATATAACAATAAAAGAATATAAAGATACTTTTAAAGGGTAGTAAGTAAGAGAAACGCAAGCAAAATAGGTGTAAGGCGTCAAATTAAATGCTTCAGAGGTGGCTAGTAATGAGGCCTTATAGGCATATATGAACCCAACAGTTATACTGTGGGATAATATTAAAGAAAAAGACAGATTTTTTAATCTGTCTTTTTGGCTGGGCTGGTCATAGTAAAATATTTAGAAATGCTTATATATCAAAGGATTTATAATATTTTTTATAAAAAGTAATGCAGTAGTAATGCAATAAAGCTATTAAGAGATTTTATTTAATGTTTTTTTTACAAAATCAAATGAAATATCAATATACACATCATCGGTTACATCACTTCCTTCAACATGACCAGCTAAATATTGAATTATATCTTTAGGAATACCTATTTCTCTCCAGTGTGTTATAGCATAATGACGCATTCTGTGTGAAGATAATTTCTCATTATCAGTTTTATCAAGAATATGATATTTAGCTTCAATTCTATCTAAATATGAATTAATTTCTACTGGAGTGACAAAGGTATCTTTTTTATAATCCCAAAAAAGTGTATTATGGATGTTATTGATACTTTTAACCTTTTTCTTTTTTTCTTCTTTAATTATATCAACGATTTCACTAAAAATACTAGAGTTTAAAGGTAGGTATCTTTGCCCCATATCAATACCAGTTTTTTTATTATATGTTTTAGTGTGTTCACTCCAAATTACATGGTAATTTTCATCTTGTGTTAGAGCGTTCCATATATTGAAAGTTTGATCTTTTTCATTATAATCATTTTCTGATCGTGCTAAAGTTTCACCTATACGCATTCCAGAAATAATGTGTAACTTAATAATATTTCTATATTTATGATTTCTTTCTTCATTATCTAATACAGAAATAAGTTTCGTATATTCACTTTTACTTAAGGGTTTTACTTTTTTACTAGGCTTATCAGAGATTGGTTTTTTTAAAGTCATATCTTCCATAAGATTATATGTTAATATTTTTCGAGAAGGGGAACATGCAATTTTAAATACTATAGAAAGCATACGCCATATTTTGTTAATAACCTCATTAGAATATTTCTTGATTTCTTTTTTTGAATTTTCTAAGTGTTGTATAGTCACTTGTTGAATTGGAAGATTGCAAAAATTAGGACATGATTTTTGTATTTGTTTTATTGTTGCTAATTCACGTCCATAACTTCTAGCAGTTGTTATTCCATCAGAATGTTTTAATTCAACATAGTGTTTTGCAAGAGATATTACCGTTTCATTGCTTTTGTTTATGTAAGTACCATTATTAAGACTATTTTTTACTTCTGTAACTCTAACTTTAAAATCTTTTGCAGATTCTTTTTTTCTCTGTTTCATAGTTTGTCTTTTGCCAGATGTATCATAATATTGAAAAACCCAACAGTTTAATTTTTCACTCCTATATAAAGAGCCTTCGCCATTTCCAACTTGTTTTGTCTTTTGATTTTTTCTTTCATTTTCCATAAAAAATACCTCCATTTTCAAATAATTTATTTTTAATAAACACTTGAAAAGTGGGGGATACTTATATTATAATACAAGTATAGCCACTTTAAGTGTCTATGTGGGGAAAATAAATGTATCAGGTCGCAAATCTAATTACATCTATTTTCCTTTTATATTTAAACTAATACACCATATTTTTCAGTATAAAAGTTAATACAATCAATCATATATTTTATATCTACATTAAAGTAGTCTGCCAAATCATATAAGTCAAAACCTTGTATGATTTTTTCTTTTAGTTTTTGAAGAGGAATAAGAACAGAATAAGCCCATTTCATTGCTCTTAATTCACATTTTCTTTTAGTAACTGTATCAGTATTCATATAATAAAGTGAATTGCTATAATAATGACCGAAGTTCTTCCGCTAATATTTCTTTTTCTTCAACAGAACTATTTAATTTATCATTATCTAAACCAATATAATAGGCATTATCGATTTCAAATATTTTTGCTTTGGTATTTGACCATTTATAATCTAAAATGTCTATATTTTCATTTTCAGCTAAATTATATAATTTATTTAATTCCATGTGTTCTCCTAAAATATTTCATAAATTGTTTATATGTGTTATAATAATGAAGAGGTGATTATAATGTTTTTATTATATATTTTATTTACTTTTATATGTTGTTTTATAACATATAAAGTTGCTTGTTATCAATTAATAAAATTAAATGAGATTAATAATAAAGGTTTTAATTCTCATCAAGAATATATTTGTAAAGCTCTTGATGAAATAGCTCAAATAAAAACAGATGTTATAAATATTAAGAAAGACATATATCAATAAAATTTTTTCCAAAATCAGTAAATTCTATTTTGCATTTTTGATATGTTACATATGCATTATCATTATTAGAATACTGATTAAATTTAGGTAAGGCTCTATAAGCCTTAAATGTTTTTTCATATACATCTTCAATTGCTAAGCATTCGCCAACTGGAATGTTTACTATTTGTAATCTAAGTAAATTATCCAAAACTATTTGTGAAATTTCAATAAATTGTGGCATAATTATTGATTGATTAATGGAATCAGTTAATTTACAACCAGTATCTGATAAACAAATAACATAACCACTTATATAGCGAAACTCTTCGTTAAATCGAAATTGTAATTCTAGTTGAATAATAGGTAAATCATGTATTAAATTACTATCTTTTAACATTTTTAAAAATTTTGCATCATTAGAATTAAGTTGTTTAATAATTTCAATATATGCAGGCAATACTTTTGATTGTTTGCTTTTATCTAAATCATTGCTTATTATATTGATGAACATTTCTTGTATATATTGTTGTGCATCTTCTAAATTATATTTTAAAATATCTACAGCAGGACCAAGTATATTTGTTCTAGGTTCTGTTTTATTTTCATCTGGTATTTTATTATATTTTTCTTCTAATTTTTTATCTATTTCCTTTATTTTATATTCGCACTCTTTTATTTTAGAATACATAAAAGGTTTTATTCCAGATAAAATGAATTGTGAACAAAATCCAAGGGCATTCTTACTTGAATTTATTGCAGGTTTTACTGCATCGTTATATACTGGTTCTACCAATTTATCAATTGCTTTATTTACTGTTTCTGATTTTATATCTAAATCTGCCATATATTACTCCTTATAATCTAATTTATTTTTCTTTTTATTTTTAATAAATTCTACAAATTGATTTAATTCTTCAATGTCTTTTTCATCAAGACCTTCTAAATCCAAGCCTTGAAATGAAGCATAGCGAAAGTCATTGTTTTTATATTTAGATTTTTTTTCATCTTCTATTAAATCAGCATATCCAGCTTTTACATATAAATCTAAATAGTCTACACCATATACAGGAGCAAGTTTTTTCAATACAACAGCACTTGCACGTCTATGTCCATTTTCTACAAGAGATAAATAACTATTGGAAACTTTTGAACGTTCAAAAACTTCTCTTGTAGACAGTCCTTTATCTTCTCTTAATTTTTTTAGGTAAGCACCCATTTCTTTAAGGGTCATTTCCATGTAAATTCCTCCATTTCATAATTGATTATAATACATTTGATTACAAATGTAAAGTTTTTTTGAAAATTTTTAAAAAAAGTGTTGACAAATGAAAGCTAAATGATATAATGATTTCAAATGAAATCAAAAAGGAGGAAATAAAATGGCAAATAGAACAGTTATATTAAAAGATGCAGATATATTTAGAGATTTAATAGTGAAATCTGGATTTTCTTACAGACAGTTAGCAAAAGAGGTAAATTGTTCGCAGACACAAATAAGTTTAATAGCAAATGGAGAGAGAAATCCTAGTCCTGAAACTGCTGTAAATATTTGTAGAGCACTAAAAAAGCAGTTCGATGATATTTTTTTTATAAAAAGCGATTTCAAAAGAAATCAAAATTAATTGCGACCTGATACAAAAAAAGAAAGGAGAAGAGAAAATGGAAGATTTATTAAAATCATTATTAGAAGAACAAAAAAAGACAAATGAATTGCTACTATATAACAATTTAGGAAAGGATCCAAATGAGTTATTAACAATTGAGCAAGTTCATGAAGAGTTTGATATTGGAGTTAATATGGTACGTAAAATGTTTAATGATTCAAATCTACCTGTGCAAAGATATACGACACCATTTAAAGTAACAAGACAAGCATTTAATAAATATATAAATGAAAATCATGACTACTTAAGCGAAAGGAGATAAGAAGATGAAAAAGTTAATTGAGTTTGCGCAAACCTGTTTTGTATTAGGAATGATAACAGGAATAATACCAAGCATATTATGCATAGTTTTATTTAAAATTTTTGGATTATAAAGAAAGGATAAAAAATGAAAAGTGAACAAAAAATTAGAGAAGAATTGGAAAAACATGTAAATCATAGAAAAGAAATTTGTAATGATTTAAGTAGAAAAAATGAGAAAAAAATTCACGATATTGTAATAGAGACACTTTTATGGGTTTTAAAAGACAATTAGTTTGAAAATTTTTATATAAGGAGGAAATAAGATGTTACAAACTATATTAGATGCAATATTATACATACCACGAAAGATTTATAGACATTTTGAACTTTTTAGAGAAACAAAAGAAGAATTAACAAAAGTAAAAGAAGAGCTACACAAAAGAGATTTACTAATAAAAAGAATTGAATATAAATGCAATTATTACATGAAAACAAATAGTTCAATAATGTATTCTGGTTTAAGCGAAATAAAAGAACTTACTCATACGTTTGGCGACGAAAGCAAGTTCTAAAAAATATTATTTTATAAATACTCTTTCTGTTATTTTAACATGAAAAGAGTGGAAAGGTCAAGAGAAATGAAAAAATATAGATTAAATTCAAATATAAGTGAGCAAATGAATTATGAAGAAGCAAGAGATTATTTACAAGAAAATTTAGGTTTTAAGTTAGATAGTACTTTTAATTTAAAAACTATAGCAAATCAAAATGAAATGATAGAAGTTTTAATAGAAACATATTTTACAGTAGAAGAAGTAGAAGAAAACGAAGGTTGTTACGAAGATGATTTAAAAGAAAGAGAAATTGAATATAGAAAGGTACAAGGATTTTAAAATGGAATATAAAGATATTGAGAAAGCAAATTCAGAAATAAAAAAACAAGATATAAAAGGAAAATTATATGCTCCAGTAAATGAAAGAGTTTTAGCTTTTAGAAAAGTATATCCAACAGGAACAATATCAACAGAAATAATAGATAAAACAGATGTCTCAATAACAATGAAAACAACAGTAGAAGTTGATGAAAAAATAATAGGAACAGGTTATGCATCAGAAGTAAAGAAAGGATTAGTAAATTCAACATCTATGATAGAAAATTGTGAAACTTCTGCAGTGGGTAGGGCTTTAGGAATGTGTGGATTTGGAGTAGAAAGTGGAATAGCAAGTCAAGAAGAAGTTGAAAAAGCTAACGAGTTAAAAAATGAATATAAGAGAGAAGAAATATATAACAATGTATTTATTCCAGAATATGAAGCAATTAAAATAGTAAAAATTGCAATTAATGATTTAGTGAGAAAGCAAGGAATATTATTAGAGGATTTAAAAATAGCAGTAAAACAACAATGTTGGACAACATTAGATGAATTAAATTTGATGCAATTAAAAATGCTTGAAGGACAACTGGCAAGAGCTAATAATAAAACTCATATGTGGCACTCTTTATATAATAAAAACCCTAATATAAAACAAGTAGTTCCAGAAAATCAAGAAGTTATTTATAAGAGTAGTCAATACATGTTTGGAATGAAAGCATTAGAATTAGCAAAAGATGATGAATTAAAACAAAGTGACATTATAGATAGTTATTTAGAATTAGGTACAGATTTAAGAAAAAAATTTGAATAGGTGGTTATATGGAAACTACAGGAACAATAGAACAAATCAATGCAGATTTTAAAAATAATCAAACAATTTTGACATTAAAACTTAATAGTAATGAACTTACTAGCTTAGAAAAATTAAAGGACGTAAAAGTCAATGTCGAAGTAAAGAAATGGTATAAGAAAAGAAATTTAGATTGTAATGCATATATGTGGTTATTAATTCAAAAGATTGCTGAGAAATTATCTACTCCAGATACAGTAATAACGAAAGAAGATATATACAGAGATGCAATAAAAGAAGTAGGAGCATATCAGATAGTACCAATAAAAAATGAAGCTGTAGAAGAATGGATTAGAATTTGGAAATCAAATGGAATAGGCTGGATTTGTGATACACAGCCAAGTAAATTAGAAGGTTTTACGAATGTAATGTGTTATCACGGATCTAGTGTTTATAACCAAAAAGAAATGAATAGACTTGTAGATATTATTAAAGAAGAATGTAGAAATCTTGAAATTGAAACAATGCCACCAGATGAATTAGATGCATTACTAAAAGAATGGAGTAAGTAATGAAATGCAAACATATAACACAAAGAAGTTATCAAAAACAAGCATTTTTATATTGTAGAAAAGATAAAAAACAAATTACATATGACAATTGTAGAAAGTGTCTTAAAATTGAATATCGTCAATATAAACCCATAAAGAAAAAATCAAATAAACTTAGTAAGTTAGAAAAACAAAGATTTAGTATTTTAACAAATGATTTAAAACATTGTTTTGCTTGTAGATTTTTTAAAGAAAAAGAAATAAATAAAGATGATTTACACGAAATTTATCAAGGTAAAAATAGACAAGTATGTATGAAAAATGGATTTGTTGCACCTCTTTGCAGAGAATGTCACGAAAGTGACGATATAAAATTATGGCTTAAAAAGATTTGTGAACAAGTATATTTGAAAAATCATACAAAAGAAGATTTTAGAAAGTTAGTAGAAAATGATTATTTAAACTAACAGAAAGGAGCAAATAAGATAATGGCAAAAGATAGTTTCATATTTTATAGAAGCTTTTATGATGCAATAAAAGGCTTAAAAGAAAAAGAAAGAGTAAAAATATATGATGCAATATGTGAAAAGTCTTTAAATGACAATGAACTTAATTTAACAGGAATATCAAATAGTATGTTTACTTTAATAAAACCTCAAATAGAAGCTAATAATCAAAAATATGAAAATGGAAAAAAGGGTGGACGACCTAAAAATAAAAACCAAAATAAAACCTTAGGTTTTGAAAATCAAAAACCGAAAGAAAACCAAAACGAAACCACAGGTTTTGAAAATGACATTAAAAATAAAAACCAAAACGAAACCGAAACAAAAGCTAATGAAAATGTAGAATGTAGAATGAATAATGAAAATGAAGAATGTAGAATGCAGAATGAAGAAAAACTGCAACAGCTTTTTATTAAATGCTTAAATTCTTACAATGACTACGCTATAGAGGAATGTATTAGCTTTTTAGAAGATTTACCATGTGAAGTTATAGAAGAAGCTTTAAAAAAAGGTAGCAGGATAAAGAATCCTAATTGGGGATATTGTAAAAAGATTTTAAATGATTGGGTAAAAAAGAGAATAGACACAATTGAAAAAGTAAAAACAGAGGGGCAAGATGAAAATATTGTAGATGAGGTATGGAAAGATGAATAAAGTTGATGGACAAAAAATAGTGAATTTTATAGAAGGCTATTACCATAGAAAGTTAGAAAAAAACGAAATTATAGCATTAGCAGAAGAAGTAAAAGAATATTCTTTTGATGATTTTATGAAAAATTTTAGTTCACAGCTGTTAAGAAAAGTTGAATATTTTACAGTTGCTCAATTACATATGATTATTCAAGATTATAAAGAATTACAAAAAATGAAAAATAGCTTAGGAATAAAAAGTTTTGATGAATTATATGAAAATTAACAAAGGAGGAAGATTAAATGATAACAGCAGAAACAAGACAAATTAGTTTTGATGATATAAAGCCTAAACGATTAAGTAGATACTTACAAATACTTGAGATAATAGACAATAAAGAAATGACAGCTAGAGAGATAGAACAAGAGATGAACAATAAAGGATATTCAAAGTATTTTGATATGAATCATGTTAGACCTAGATTAACTGAGTTAGTTAATGAATATCACGAATTAACAGAATGTGGAATAAAAGAGGATTATATAACACATAAAAATGTAGCAGTATATAGAAAAACAACAGAACAAGAAAAAATGTAATTAGAAAATCAAAATCATATTCCATATATAGATTAGGTGATAATATGGAAAATTTACCACTAATAGAAAGTTGTCAAAAGGCAATAAATGAGGGGCGATGTTTAGGGTGTGCAGCATTAGAAAATCCTTGTTTTATGGGAAATAAAAATTGTGAATATAGCAAACAGCCTACAGCAAAGGAAAGCATAAATAAAATACATGAGATTTTAGGAATACAAGAAAAACTAGTATAAGAAAGGGGCAAATATGATTGTACAAAATTCAATAGTAATATTTGAAGGTGGAGATATAGGTGTAGCAGCAAGATATAACGAAAAAATGAATATAGGAGAACTATCATTTCAAGAATTAGAAAACAATACTGAAATTGGCGAAAAATACGAAAGTGATGATAATTACTTTCCAGTAAGCTTAATTTTTAAGAAAACAGCAAGCATTGATGTAGTAATTAAGCAATTGCAAGTAATAAAAGAGAAAATGGAGGACCAAGAAAATGGCAAATAAAAGAGTAAATTATATAGAATTATTAACAATGATTAAAAATAAAAAGATAGATGAAGGCACAAAAATAAAGAGATATGAAGGAAATGATTATTGTGGAGATTATATTTTGCAAAATATGCATTTGGTATTGTATGGCAATGATAGCGAAAGTGTATTAGAGAATATTAATAGTTATACAGAATTATTTAATTCATCATTTGAGATTTTATTAGAATCAAAAGAAATGGATATAGACAGTATAAATAAATTAAATAATTTTATTAATAAAAAAGACGGAATATTAGAATTTGGTGAAATAAAGGCAATAGTTGAGTTATTACTTGAGATAAATAATAAATTAGAAAAAATGAAGGAGTAACAATAGAAAATATGAAAGAAAAACTTGAAAATACTGATATTCTACACACACACACACGGGTATTCGTTTAATGAAATGTTTAACAATATAGTTTGTGGTGATAGTTATGAATTAATAAAAAATATACCAGATAAAAGTATAGATTTAGTTATTATAGATCCACCATATTTATTTGATAATTTTGGTGGTGGGTGCTTTGGTAATGAGAGAAAAAAGAGTAGAAAAGAATTAGAAGCAATAAGACATGGATTTGATTATTCAATATTTCAAGAATTAAAGAGAATTATGAAAAAAACAAATATTTATATTTTTTGTTCTAAAGCACAGTTGAAGGATTATTTTAATTTATTTGATAAAGAAAATACAGATTTATTGGTTTGGCACAAGACTAATCCAATACCTGCAATAGCAAATAACTATTTGAGTGATTTAGAGTATTGTTTTTTCGCAAGAGAAGAAGGAGTAAAAGTAAATTGTATTTACGAAACATCAAGTAAAGTTTTTGAAAGTCCAATAAATAAAAAAGATAAAGAAAAATATAAACACCCTACTATAAAACCAATTTTAATGATTAAGAATTTAATAAAAAATAGTAGTGCTGAAGGTGATATAGTATTAGATTGTTTTAGTCGGAAGTGGGACAACTTGTGTAGCATCAAAAGAATTAAAAAGAAATTTTATAGGAATAGAAATAGATCCAGAATATCACAAAATAAGTTTAGATAGATTAAATGGAGTAACAGCAGATGGACAATTAAGTTTTGATACAAATATTAATAAATTATAAAAAAAGGAGAGTGAATAAATATGTCAGAAATCGAAGTAGGAGATAGAGTTACATATAAATTTGAATTTGAAAATTTTAATAGGATTGTTTTAATAACTTCAAACCCAATAGCAGAAGAATATATGAAAAATCCAAAAAGAATTTTAAAAATAGAAAGAATAGGCGCAAATGGTTGGTATACAGTATATGAAAAAGATAAAGAATTACTTACAGAAGAGGAAAGAGAGTTATTAAGAGTAATGATTAAATATTTATGTGCAGAGATTGGATACATTAAAAAAGCAGATGGGAAAATAATTTTAGTAAGAAATAGTGGAGAAGATATAGCACAAATAGTAATTAAAGATACTGTGTTAAGTTATAAAAATATAGAAGTAAATAAGATTTACACATTATCAGAACTAGGATTGGAGAAATAGAAATGAAAACTTTTCATTGCTTTTTTGAACAAAGCGGAACATTCAAAAATGAGTTCAAGAAATTGGGATATCGTGCAATAGATTATGATATAAAAAATGAATTTGAACAAACCGATAGACAAATGGATTTGTTTGTAGATATCGAAGAGGCATACGAAAATAGAGAAAGTATATTTGATGAGATATCAAGTGAAGATACAATAATTGCATTCTTTCCTTGCATAAGGTTTGAAAATCAAATTGAAATGCATTTTAGAGGTACTAGTTACAGCTTAAAAAAATGGACTGATGAACAAAAATTAGAATATGACTTAAAGTTACATAGAGAATTGTCAGAACTATATGAGTTAATTACAAAGTTAGCAATAGTATGCATAAGAAGAAAAATACCATTAATAATTGAAAATCCATATAGTACAACACATTATTTAGTAAAATATTGGGCAATCCCATATACAATATTAGATAAAGACAGAACTAAACGAGGAGATTATTTTAAGAAGCCTACACAATATTGGTTTATAAACTGTAAACCAAAACAAAATATGATTTTAGAAGCTTACGAAATGAAAGAAACAAAGAATATAGAATATGAAAAACCAGGAGTAGAAAGAAGTTTAATAGCTCCAGGATATGCAAACAGATTTATAAGAGAATTTATAGTTTAGGAGAGTAATATGAGTATAAATGATTTAATAAATAGCTTAATAAAAGATAATGATGTAGATTTAGTATTTCCAGAAGATGCTATACATTATTTTGAAAATGCAGAAAAACAAATAAAAGGAAAAAGTAGTTATGAAGATGCTTGTTTAGTAGATTGTTTACCAAAAGGAAAAGAATTTATAGTTTTATGCGATGAACATTCTAGTAATGAAAGTGGAGATTTTAGCTGGTGTTTTCAAATATTAATACAACATAATGGCTTATATTATGTTTTAACAGATAGAGGTTAGGAGAGTAGTATGAGAGAAATATGTTATAGAGGAAGAGGTTTAAGAAGTAAAATATGGGTAAGAGGTTATTATTGGACTAATGAAAATGGAAATCATTTTATTAGACAAACAGTAGACTTAAATGGTTGTTTTAGAATAGAAGATATAGAAGTAGAGCCAGAAACAGTAGGACAATATACAGGACTTAAAGATAAAAACGGAGTTAAGATATATGAAAAAGATATAGTACAACAATATAATATTAAAGCAAATGGAGTAATTAAATATAAGCATTGCCAATTTGGAATAGTATGTTTAGATATGTTTTGGAATATACATACACCACAAGTAGAAGTAATAGGTAATACAATAGATAATCCAGAATTATTAGAATTAGAAGGAGAATAGAAATATGGAAGAATACAAACCAACAGAAGAAGATAAAAAAAGACAACAAGAAGCAATATCAAGAATATTATTATATAAAGAAAACCCTAAGCCAAGAAATAGAGCAGAAAGAAGACAAGCAATGAAAAATAGGAGGAAGAATGGGAAATAATAAAAATAAAGTATATTGTGCTGAAGGCGACCCAGATTATGGTTGTGCATATATTGCAGCTAAAAATGGTAAAGAAGCTAAGCAAATTGCATTAGGTTTACAAGTAGCAGAATCATTAGAAAATCCATACATAGAATTAAGAGTTATAAGGTGTTGGAGTGTAAAAGAAACAGATTATGAAGGAGAACTAGACATATTTCAAATAAACGAATTGGGATTATCTTGGTGGGCTTGTCCTGAATGTGATAAAGAAAAATTTGAAATATTAAATAAAGACAAATATAGATGTAAAAATTGCAATAAAGAATTTGATATACCATATATATAATCGAAGAGGTATGAAATGATAGTAGAAACTAATTTAGTAGATTTAAGCAAAGTTAAGGCAAATGACCCTACTACTTGGAATAATCGAGTTAAATTTGAAATACCGAGACAATGGGGAGTTAAAAATATTAGAAAAAGAAAAAGAGAATCAAAAACAGAAGATGAAAGAAAACAAGCAATTAAAGAATATCAACATAATTATTATTTACAAGTAACGAAACCCAAAAGACAGGAGGCAAGAAAGAATGTCAAATAACATAGATAAAGATATAGAAATGCTAGAAAAAATTAAGCAAGGAATTAAAGCTGATATAAAAGCACCAAATGTAACTGTTAGAAATATAGCAGAAAAGAAGGTACAAGCCATAGAAACAGTCTTACAATCACTAGAAAACAGTGTTAGTAAAGATGTAATAAGAGAAAAGATAGAAGAATTAAAAGAAAAATTAAAATATTATGATAAATCAAATTTCTTAGAACAAATAAATGCAAATAAAATAGAAGCTAAAATACAAGTTTTAGAAGAATTATTGTATAAGGAGGACAAACAATGAGTGAAAGAATGAAATATTTAGAAGAAAAAAGAAAAGAAGTTTTAGAAGCAATAAAACCAATATGTGAAGCTTTTAAATTAAATTATGATTACATAATAAAAGAAGAAGGACAAAGGGAAACATTAGTATTAAATGGTCAAAAAATAGGTTGCTCAATGAACAGTATATATGCAACTAAAAATGAAGTTATTGGATATATATTTGCAAAAATATATTGTCATGATAATTGGTGGTATCATAAACCACAAACATTAAAACATATTAAGAAATATTGGATAGAGGAGTGATTTAATTGAGTGAAGAGGAAAAGAAAGTAGTAGAAAATTTTAAAAGTTTTATAGAACAGAAAGAGAAAGAACAAGAGACATTATATGAAAATGAAGAATTTTATAAAGATGATATTGAACAGAATGAATTATTTTTAAAAATGTTACATTCGATATTAAATCTAATAGAAAAACAAAGTAAAGAAATAGAACATCTTAAAAATTTAAATGAGCATCAAAGCAAAGATATGACGAAAGCAGTAAATTATACATTTGAACAAAACAAAGAGTTAGAGATAAAAGACAAGATGATAGATGAAATGGCAAAAGAAATAAATAAAGCACATTTTGAACAAAATGATTTTGAGAAATGGTTTGAAAAAATGTTAGGAGTACAAAAGAAAATGGATTATGGATATGTAGTAGATGTAATAAAATACCATTTTAGAAAGAAGGTAGAAAACAATGAAAGAAGATGAGAAAAAATTTTTTATAACATGCCTAAGAAGAATAAGCATATACAACAACTTAAAAAAAATACAAAAACAAATATTATCGCCTAGAGAAATTATAAATTTATTAGATGAATATATAAATTATAAAAGATGTTGGTATTTATTGGAAAAATGGGCAAGAAAAGGATTTTATAATTATGGTGTTGCATTAGATCTAGGGTGGTTTGAAGCTGATAAGATGTCTGGAGAATATAAAGAAATTTATAATAAATTATTAGAAGAAAATATAGATAAAATATTTTAGAAAGAAGGTAGAGAGTAATGAAATTATATAAAACAAAATTAGGAAGAATAATAAATTTTATAAAAAATGAAAATAAATTTGTGTTTGGAAGCCAAGTAAAAGTATTAAAAAACACTGTTACTGATTATCCAAAATATGATAAATATATAGGTCAATATGGAATAATAGTAAATATAGACTATAGTAAAAAAGAGTATATGTTTGAAGTTAAATTTGCAGATGGTAATAAATTAGGATTTAATGAAGACGAATTACATAAAATAACAGATGATGAGTACTTTAATAATTATAAAGAATATAAAGAAATATTTAATAAAATAATAATATAAAGGAACAACAATAATGTCTAAAGAAATATCAAGACAAGCAGTACTAAGGAAAATACAAGAGATAAAACAACAGAACTTAGGTAAAGTAGGAGATATAATAATAAAGATTTTAAAAGAGCTACTTGAAGAATAAAAAAAGATACAAAATAAATAATAACAGTATGAACGATGAAGAAATATTGAAACTTTGGAAAAGTGGATTAAATAAAAATAGAGTAGCACGAAGATATATGCAAGTTTATAATCAAAGAATTAAAATAATAAGATTAGATATTAAACACAGAAATGAACGTTTTATAACATATTATGAAGCTTTAGCAAGAGTGGAAAAATTAATTTTAAATGAAATTAAAGGAAGGAGTACGAATGAATAGACAAGATTTACTTAATTATCGAAATAATAAAAAATGGTATTTAAACAGAATAGATGAATTAGAAGAAAGAAAAAAGATACTAGGAAGGTTAACTACATTATATGGAGAAGATGGGGGGAATAATGGAAGTAGAAAAGTAAATGATAAAATAGCAGAAGATTTGGCTAATTTAATGGATAATACAGATGAGTATTATAATAAATTAAATGAGTTGGATATTAAAAACTTAGAAGTAATTAAAACATTAGAGAAAATGGAAAATACTACATATAGAAATCTTTTATATGATAAATATATAAATGGAATAGATTTAAAAGAAATTACAGAAGATCCTAATTACAAATTTAAAGATTATAAATATGCTTGCAATATACATGGATATGCACTAAAAGAATTTGATAAAATTTGCATAAATTTATAAAATATTTTCAAAAAGTGGAATAAAAAGGTTGAATCACGATATAAAAATTTGTTATAAGTATAATAGAAATAAATACAGAAAGGACTTTAAATCTTCGTCTTGTTCTTTCTGTATACTCCTAAAATTAAGGTTAAAAAGATTATCAGAAATGATAGTCTTTTTTATTTTGAAAATTAATTACTAGAGTTAATTTTATAGATTGTATCTCCTTGAAATTTTATATATAAGATAAAAAGTCAGCAATTCTAGTTAGCTGATTTTTTGTTTTTAGGAAGTGATTATGATAGAAAAGACAAAACAAATTGAAAATTGTATGACAAAGCAATGTGATTTTTGTAACAGAAAAGGAAAATGTGACAAAGAAATAGAATCAACAAGCGAAAAATAAGTAGGTGAGGAAGTGTGGCAAATGAACAAAATTTAATACCAATTGAAGAAATAAACTCGAGAAGAAGTCGAGAAGAACATTCAAAAGATAGTTCAAAAGGTGGCAAAAAATCTGGAGAAGTAAGACGACAAAAAAAGAAGATGAAAGAAACAATGAATATGATCCTTTCATTAGATTTGCCAGAGTCAGAAAGTAAAGATACATTAAGAGATATAGGATTTGAAGATGAGGACCTAAATGTACAAACAGCAATATTAATGCAACAAGCACAAAAAGCAATGAATGGTAATTTAGATAGTGCTAAGTTTGTAAAAGATGTATCAGATGAATTAAATTTAGTTCCAGAAGAAAATAATGAAAAGAAGTATAAAGTTTTAATTCCTGCTCGAGATTTACCACCAGCTTTTATAAATATTTATAGAGATGTTATTAATCATAGATATTTAGAGTATTGGTTAGAAGGCGGAAGAGCTTCTTTAAAATCTACTTTTGTTTCGGAAGTTATAGCAGAATTACTAGAAAATAATCCTAATATGTGTGCAATTGTTATAAGAAGAAGAGCAAATACATTAAGAGATTCAGTATATTCACAAATGACTTGGGCTTTAGATAAACTAAATGAAACATATCTTACATTATTAGAAGATTATAATGAATTAAAAACACCACTAGAAATAACAAAAGTTTCTACAGGACAAAAAATATATTTTAGAGGAACAGATGATCCAGGAACTATAAAGTCAATTAAACCTCCACCAGGAATGTATATAGGTATAATTTGGTATGAAGAATTTGACCAATTGCAAGGAATGAATGCAGTAAGAAAGATAAATCAATCCATTGTAAGAGGCGGAAACGATTTTTGGTTGTTTTATACATATAATACCCCAGCAAGTAGAAATCATTTTGTAAATAAAGAAAAAAGAAAAGTAAAGAAAAATAGAATTGTACATAAGTCTGATTATACTCAAGCACCAATTGAGTGGATAGGTCAGGCTTTTATAGATGAAGCAGAATTTGTAAAAGAAACATCTCCAAATACTTATGAAAATGAATATCTGGGTAACGAGACAGGAGATGGTGGAAATGTATTTGAAAATCTTGAAATCAGAGAGATAACAAATAAAGAAATAGAAGGCTTTGATTGGATTTATAGAGGAATTGACTGGGGTTGGTATCCTGACCCATTTCATTATTCAAAAATGCATTTTGATGCAGCAAGAAGAACGCTATATATTTTTGATGAGTACAGATGTAATAAAAAGAATAACCAAAGTACATGGAAAATCTTACATGAAGAAAAAGGCGTTGATTTTGATGACTTGATAACGGCAGATTCAGCAGAAAATAAATCAATAGGAGATTATAAAGATTATGGAGCATTAATTAGAGGAGCCGAAAAAGGTCCAAATAGTGTTGAATATAGTATGAAATGGCTAGCAGGATTAACAAAAATAGTAATAGACAGAGAAAGATGTCCAAAAACAGCAGAGGAATTTGAAAATTATGAATTAGAAAAAGATAAAGATGGAAATTATATTACAGGATATCCAGACAAAGACAATCATGCAATAGATTCAGTAAGGTATGCGCTTGAAAGAATATGGAAAAGGAGAGGAGAATAGATGTTTAGTACAGTAGTAGGTTGGATTAAATCAATAATAGATAAACTATTACTAAAAGATAGTAATTCAAAGAATATTAATAAAGATATTCCAATATCAGAAGAAATGAAACAGTCAATTGATTTATGGGAAAAGATGTATAAAGGACAAGCACCATGGGTAAATGATGATGTAAAAAGCTTAAATTTAGAAGCAGATATATGTACAGAATTTTCAAGACTAATAATGCTTGAACATAAATCAGAACTAACAGGTAGTGAAAAATCAGATTTCATACAAAAAGAATATCAAAATGTACTTAAGGAATTAAAAAATAGTAAACTTGAGTTAGCTTTAGCAACGGGAGGATTAGTTCTTAAGCCATATGTTAATAATGGTAAGTTAAATACAGATATAATTCAAGTAAATAAGTTTATTCCTATAAGTTTTGATTCAAATGGTACTGTTACATCTGGAATAGGAATAGCTCAAAATACGATTGGAAAAGTAATACATACTAGATTAGAGCATCATGTATTTGACCAAAGCCAAAGAACACATACAATATATAATAGATGTTATGAAAGTGACAACAAGAATGAATTAGGAAAAGAAATAGATATAAAACAAACTATTTGGAACAATTTAAAACCTATAGGTGTAATTAATAATGTAGATAAACCTTTATTTGTTTATTTTAAAGTACCATTAGCGAATAATATAGATACAGAAAGTCCATTAGGTGTATCAATATTTTCAAGAGCTGTTGACAAAATAAGAAAAGCTGATATTCAGTATGGTAGAGTTGATTGGGAATATGAAGCATCCGAAAAAGCTATTATGGTTGATGAATTAGCATTAAGACAAAGAGATGGAAAAGCACCATTAAAAGATACAGTAGATAAGTTAAAAAATAGAATATATAAAATATTTAATACAGATAAAAGTGATTTCTATCAAGAATATTCACCAGAAATTAGAGATGAAGCATATTGGAGAGGTTTAAACAGACATTTAGAAAGAATAGAATTTAGTTGTCAATTAGCATATGGAACTCTATCAGAACCTACATATTCTGATAAAACAGCAGAAGAAATTAAAACAAGTAAGCAGAGGTCATTTTCAGCCGTAGCAAAATTACAAGAAGCCTTACAAACAGCATTAGAACATTTAGTATACATCTATAATATTTATACAACAGTATATAGACTTGCACCAGAAGGAAAAATAGAACAATCTAACGAATGGGATGATAGTTTAATAGTTGATAGTGAAGCAGAACAAAGAATAAGACAGCAAGAAGTAAATATGGGGTTATTAAGTAAAAAAAGATATTTGGCTTGGAGATATGGACTACAACCTGAACAAGCTAAAGAAATGTTAAAAGAAATAGATGAAGAGAGAGAAAAATATAATATTTTTGAAAAATAATAAAATATCTATTGACTTTTGCACCACGTAATTATATAATATTTTTGTACCACAAAATAAGGAGGTGCATATAGTGGTAAATAAAAAAATAGGTAGACCAACTAATAATCCTAAATCAGAATCAATACATATAAGGCTAGATAATGAAAGTGTTGAAATATTAGATAAGTATTCTAAGCAAGAGAATATTACAAAAACAGAAGGGATTAGAAGAGGAATACAAAAATTAAAAAATGATTTAAAATAAAAAGAGAGTGTTTTGCTCTGTCTGGTAAACTCACAAAACACTCAAGTATCGAATTACTTGAATAGTAATCCTATAAATATTATAGCATATAGGAATGCCTTTATTCAAGTAGTCGAAAGAGATATTTGAATGGAGGTATTTTATTATGCAAGAATATATTAAATTATTAAAAGAATTTTTAGGAACTAACAGAAGTTGGAACAAAAATATGTACAGAATAGGAAAAGCAATTTACAAAGGAATTGAAAGAGGAGCAAGTAAAGAACAAGCATTAGTATTTATAAATTCATTAGGAGGTACGAACTGTGGGAAAATTTATTGATTTAACTAATCAAAGATTTGGAAGATTAAGAGTAATTAAAAGAATAAAAAATAATGGCAGATATACTAATTGGCTTTGCAAATGTGATTGTGGAAAAGAAACAGAAGCTACAAGTCATATCTTGAGAAAAGGTGAAAAACAATCTTGTGGATGCTTGCATCGTGAATTTATTATAAGCAAAAACAAAAAACATGAGAAAAGTAATACTAGATTATATAAAATTTATGTGCACATGAAACAAAGATGTTATAACAAAAAAGATAAGAATTATATATATTATGGTGCCAGAGGAATTAAAATTTGTGATAATTGGTTATATAATTTCATGAATTTTTATAAGTGGGCTTTTGAAACTGGATACAAAGATAATTTAACAATAGATAGAATTGATGTAAATGGAGATTATGAGCCCAATAATTGTAGGTGGGCAACTAGAAAAGAGCAAGCTAATAATCAGACATCAAATAGATTGATAACATATAATGGAATTACCAAAAATATATCAAAATGGGCTGAAGAATATAATATCCCTTATGAAATATTACAAAATAGAATAACAAAACATGGCTGGGATATAGAAAAAGCATTAACTCAACCAATAAGACATCTAAAATGATGTCTTTTTTTATTAGGAAGGTGGAATAAATGTTATCACCAAATGATTTAGAATACATAGCAGATGACATTGTAGATATTTATAGCAAATTAAATGAAAGAATAATTGAAGATATAGCAAGAAGATTAGTAAATGCAGGAACTATGACAGAGTCATCAAGATGGCAAATTAAAATAGCTCAAGAAACAGGATTATTATATGACAACATAATTGAAATGGTTTCTAATAATATGGAAGTATCAGAAAAAAGTGTAAGGCAAATATTTGAAGATGCAGCAATAGAAAGTTTAGAATTTGATGACAGTATTTATAAAAAAGCAGGATTAAATCCTATTCCAGTTATGCAGAGTGAAAACATGTTAAATATATTAAAAGCTGGAATAATTAAAACTAATGGATTTGTTAATAATTTATGTATGACAACCGCTAGTTTTGGACAAGATGCTTTTACACAAGCTTTAGATAATGCATACTTTGATATAACTACAGGTGCTTTTGATTATAATACCGCTATTTTTAATGCAATAGATAAATTATCCAAAGATGGAATGTATGTTTACTATCCATCAGGATATAAAAGTAAAATAGATGTTGCAGTAAGAAAAAACATTGTAACAGGGATAGCTCAAACAACAGGTCAAATGCAATTTGAAAGAGCTAACGAAATGGGAACAGATTTAATGGAACTTACAGCACATGAAGGAGCTAGACCTAAGCACGAAATATGGCAAGGAAAAATAGTAAGTTTATCAGGTAGAAAAGGATATCTAAGCTTAACTGATATAGGATATAATCAAGTAGATGGATTTAAGGGAATTAATTGTAGGCACGATTGGTTTCCTTTTTTTGAAGGTATAAGTGAAAGAGCTTATACAGATAAAGAACTAAAAGAATTAAATAATCAGACAGTAAGATACAATGGTGAAGATATTAAAATATATGATGCAAGACAAATGCAAAGAAAAATGGAAGATGGTATACGAGAAATAAAGAGAGAACTAGCAGGATATAGTGGAATATTAACATCTAATCCTACAATTAATAGAGAGTTAATAGAAGAAACTAAATCAAGATTTGCTTTGAAATCAGTTGAATTAAAACAAAAAGAAAGTATATTAAAAGATTTTTCAGAACAAACAGGACTAAAAAGAGATAGAGCGAGAGAAAGAGTAAATAGATTTGACAAAAGTGTATCTCAAAAATCTGTTTGGAACAATAAAAAAACATTAAAAGAATTGAAAATCAAAGAAGAAAATGATAAAATAATAAAAGAAATAAAGCAATTAGGAATAAAAGGAAAAGCAAATTTAACCCCTGATGTAATAGAAGAAATAGAGAATTATGATTTTGATGATTTACATATAAATAAAGAGAGAAAACATAATATATCTAAAGAATTGGCAATAGGATATGTCAAAAATGCAAAAATATCTATAACCAGATGGAATGAAAGATTTGTAAACTATTATGGAGAAAAAGGAGCTACGTATATAAACACAGAAACAAAATCTATAAGAACTTCATTTAGTAGAGAAGAATATGACGAAAAAATAAAAGCAATGTTGGAGGTATTAAAAAAATATGGAAAGTAAGATAGAATGCCCTTTAATTGATAATATGATTGAAGATATAGAATGTATAGAAAATATTGATTGTATTGAAGGAATGCAAAAAGAAACTTCAATGCCAGAAAAATATAAGGCAAAGGAAAATTGGAAAGAAATTTGTAAAAGATGTAAATATCATAATATTGATAAATAAAATATAGCTAAATTATAGACGTTCAAATAAGGACGTCTATTTTTTATATAAAAATTGCCCTTGCGTGGCTGGGCTTTAAATGGCACGATGCACAATTGACAGAGTGAACTGTCGTTTAATTAAAATCTGTGTATGAAAGGAATAAAATGGAATTTTTAAAACAAATCTTAGGTGACGACCTATATTCACAAGTTGAAAACAAAGTAAACTCTTATAATTCTGACGAGAAAAATAAGAATAATCAAGTAAAAATTGTGAATTTAAGTGAAGGCAATTATGTTGGTAAAGACAAGTTTGATGCTAAAGAAACAGAGATTACTGATTTAAAGCAACAATTAAATAATGCTAACAAACAAATTGATGATTTTAAAGAAATGGATATTGATTCCATAAAAAAAACTGCTGATGAATATAGACAAAAATTTGAACAAGCACAAAAAGAGGCAGATACAAAAATAAAAGAAATGCAGTATGATTCTGATTTAACAGAGTATATGAAAACTCTAAAAATAAATGATGATGTGCATGCAGAAAACTTAAAGAAAATGATAAAAGAAAAAAAACTACCATTTGAGAATGGAAAGTTAATAGGTGGAGATGATGTAGTTAATATGTACAAAGAAAAATATCCATCTGTATTTAAAAATGAAGAGGATATACCTAATATTTCTTCATCTACTCCAGGAACAAATGAAAACTTTATAAGTGGAGACCCAGATAAAATGGATTTTTCAACTTATAAAAAATGGAGAGAACAAAATAATTAAATTTTATAGAAAGGAAGGTATTATATTATGCCAAACAATTTTTTAACACCACAAATAATAGCCAATGAGGCTTTAATGGTTTTACAAGCAAACTTAGCAATGGGAGATTTAGTACATAGAGATTATTCAAAAGAATTTGTAAAAGTAGGAGATACAATAACAGTAAGAAAACCTGCAAAATTCGTAGCAAAAAACTTTACTGGAGAAACATCAGAACAAGAAATATCAGAAGGTTCTGTTCCTGTAAAAATGGATAGATTTAGAGATGTCACAGTTGCAGTATCTTCTAAAGAAATGACTTTAGATATAAAAGATTTTAGTAAACAAGTAGTAGAACCTGCAATGCAAGCAATAGCGCAAGCAGTAGATTCAGATTTATTAGCAGTAGCAACTCAAAAAGCAGGTAAAACAGTTAATGCAACTGCAAATCCAACAGATTTAAAAGATATTGGAAATCTAGCAAAGTATTTTGATTTAAACAAAGTGCCAATACCAAATAGAAGTTTAGTTTTAAATCCAAATCATAAATACAGATATGTATTTACAGATAATTTAAGTAAAGTATCTTATGCTGGAGATAGTAAAACTTTAAGAGATGCAGAAATTGGAAAAGTGTATACATTAAATACCTATATGGACCAAAATGCACCTGATACAGTAGCAGAAACAGCAGGTACAGCAAAATCTTATAAAGTAACAGCTGTAAAAGGAGCAGAAACAGTAAAATTAACTGATGTAAGTGCAGCAACTGGAACAATTAAGACTGGAGATGCGTTTATTATAGATGGATATTTATATAGATTTATGGAAGATAAAACAGCAACATCAGGAACAATTGAAAGTATTAAAATAGATCAACCTATTCATGAAGATTACACAGCATATGAAAAAGTATTATTAGTAAATAATACAAATTCAGTAGCGTTTCATAGAAATGGTATAGCTTTAGTTACAAGACAATTAGAATTACCACAAGGTGCTGCTAAAGCTGCAATAGCATCTGCTGATGGACTAGCTGTAAGAGTTGTATATGGATATGATCAAAAAACTAAAAAAGATTCTATTTCTTTTGATATTATATATGGTATCAAAGAATTAAATGAACAAATGATAGCAAGATTAAATGGATAGTTGTAAAGGCATTATAGTTAATAGCTATAGTGCCTTTTGTTTTCTAAATAAGAGGTAAATTATGAAAAAATATATTGACGTTAAGTACTATAAGTTGAATTATAAAGGTTTAATAGATGGATTTAATTTAAACAATTTGATAGTTGAAGCAAGTAGATATATTCAAAAACATACATTTGATAGAGCGGATTCTGATATAGAAGAAGTAAAGCATTGTTGTTGCGTTTTAGTTGATAAATTAAATGAATATGAAGAACAAAAAGAAAAAAATAAGAAACAAAACAATAAAAAATCAGAAAGCGTAGGAAAGTGGTCAGTTTCATATGGAGATACAAAAACAAATGAAGAAATGAAAAAAGAACTTGAAGAGGACATATGGAATACTATTAAATTTTACTTATCAGATATTACTGATAAAAATGGAGTAAATCTATTATATAGAGGTGATGCTTAATGTTTCAAAATGAAATAACAGTAATTCATTTGAATGAAGAAACAAATGAGTATGAAATGCAATATTTTGAAAATTTATATTTTGAACATTCTAAGGGAGTATCAATAGAGAAACTAGGAGAAAAAGCTAGTAATTCTGGAACAATAATTATTCCCACAGAAAAAGAAATAAGAATATGTGAAAAAGATATTGTAATTGAAGGAAAAATAAATGAAATTTTGGACAAAGAAATAAGATTAAGCTATTTTAAATCTAAGTATACAACATATGAAGTAATAGCTGTTGATGATTTGAGAAAAGGAGAAATACCACACTTTGAAATAGAGGTGAAGTGACATGAAAATTGAAACACCTAGAGGAACTTTAATAAATGTAAATAAAATTGGTAAAACAATAAAAGCCAAGCTAGAATGGAATCCACAATTTCAAAAAGGGTGGGAAACTAGATTTAATAATACACAGAAATATGTTGATAGTGAATGCTTAAGACATAGTGATAAATTAATACCATTTCAAACAGGATTTTTAAAGAAATCTGGAATATTAGGTACAAAAATAGGTAGTGGCGAGCTTAATTATTTATCACCATATTCAAGATATCAATATTATGGCAAAGTAATGATTGGACATCCACCTAAAAAAGTAACAAACATACCTTTAAAATATCAATTTGCACCTAAAAGAGGGGCTAAGTGGTTTGAACGTATGAAAGTTGAACATAAAGAGGCAATTTTAAAAGGTGCTAGTAGATTTATGAAAGGATAATACTATGAAGAAAGAAAATGAAGAACTTTTAGTAAATAAGATTATAGAGTATTTAGCACAATCAGATGTTTTTAGTAATAAACCAAAAATAAAAATAGATTATTTAGGAGATAAAATTGATAATTATTCATTGGAAGCAGTTCCAGCTGAAAGAATAATAAATACTTTTATTGATGGAAGCAAAAGAAAACAAAAGATTTTTGTTTTTGCATCAAGAAAAACGTATTCACAAGATGAAATTGATAATTTAGAAAATTATAAATTATTTGAATATTTAGCAGATTGGATAGAAGAGCAAAATGACGATGAAAATTATCCAGATATTTCTGATATAGAAAATATTGAAGAAATAGAAACAATTGAGATAATTGATTCGCCATACATTGCTGCTGTAAGTGAAACAGAAGCTAGATATCAAATGGAAATAAAAATAACATATATTCAAAATTAAAAAGGGAGGATTAAAAATGGCTATTACTGGTGAAGGAAAAATACAAAGAAAAATGGTAATGCATTTTGTTAATGTAGGAACTACAGACAAGCCCGAATGGGAAAGAATAGGAAAAGGCATAGAAGAATTAACAAGAGAAATGAACAATAATGTAGAAAGTACAACAGACATAACAAGAGAAACAGATGTTGAAGTTACTTTAGGAAATCAAACAACATCTGTAGAACCATTTAAAGCAAGAAGAGAGTCTAAACTTTTCCAAAAGTTATATAAAATATATACAGATGATTTAGAATTATCTGATGTTGAAATGGACTTTTTAGAAGTTTCTGTATTTGATGAAATATCAGATGGTGTATATGGAGCAATAAAACAAAAAGGTGCTGTAGATGTAAAATCATTTGGTGGACCAACAACAGGTGTAGAAATGCCTTTCGATATTAATTACATAGGAGCAAAAGAAAAAGGTAATTTCACATTAGATACATTAACATATGCTAAAAGTACAGGTGTTTAAATCAATGTAAATAAGCAATAAGACATTTTAGTTTTATTGCTTATATTTTTATTATGAAGGAGAATTAAAATGGCTGAAATTTTAAATTTTAATTGTAAAGATACTCTTTTAAGATTAGCTTTAAATGGAGATGAAACTAAAATATTAGAATTTGATCCAGGAAGTGTAACTACTAGAAAAAAGTTTTATAATCTTAAGGATGAAATGATAAAAAAACAACAAGAATTAGATTCAAAAATAAAAAAATTAAATTTAGAAACTGATGAAGGAATAGAGCAATCTTTTAAATTGGAAGAAGATTTTTTTGAGTATATAAAAGATTTAGTAGATGATATTTTTGAAAAAGGAACTACAGAAATGATTTGTGGAAAAAGAAAAAATATTTTTGTTTTAGCAAATTGTATAATTGCTTTGTGTCCATATTTTGAAAAATTTAAAAATGATACTAAAGATAAATATACAAATAAATTAAAAGATGCAGGAGTTTTATAGTGAATCAATTAATAGATAAATTTCCAACAAAAATAAAAGTAGGAAACAATATACTAGAAATAAATACTAATTACAAAGATTGTTTGAATATTATTACAATGTTAGAAGATAATACATTAACAAAATATGAAAAAGTTGAATTAATGTTAGAACTATTGTATAAAGATACATCTAAAATAAATCAAGATAATATTGAGGAAGCTATACGAAAAGCAGTTTTATTTTTAGATGCAGGAGATAGTAAAAACAATGATAATAAGGAAGAGGAAGAATATAATATAAAAACAAAAAGGATATATTCTTTTACACAAGATGCAAAGTATATTTATTCTGCAATTAAGAAAAGTCATGGAGTTGATTTAGAAAATATTGAATATTTGCACTGGTGGAAATTTGTATATTATTTTCTTGATTTAGATGAAAAAAGTTTCTTTTCACAAATGATTTATTTAAGAAATCAAAAAAACAAAGGAAAATTGACCAAAGATGAAAAGATATTATATGCAAATTTAGAAGATGTTTTAGAATTAGAAAATAGTGAACAATATACAGATGAAGAGCAAGAAGCAATTAATAAATTTATGAGTAGATTGGAAGGTGGAAAGAGTGAAAGAACATGTAATTAGAAAAGGCGAAAGTCTTGACACAATTGCTAAAGAGTATAAAATAACAGTTGAAAATATAATTAAAGATAATAAGATACAAGATAGAGATAGACTTGGAGTAGGAAATATTTTAGAAATAAGAGAAGTAGCGAAAAATGGCGAAAAAACTTCTTGCAATAAGAATAATGATATTATATAATGTACTCAAATGGAAACATAGGGGGATTTTTATATGTCGTTAAAAAAATGTTTACTTATAATATTTATATTTTTAATTATATGCTCATTAATTCAAGTAATTATGAAAACTATTCTAAACAATTCAAATACTGTAAGAAAAACTAATATAACTGATATTTCTAATTTTGATTACAGTATTGATGGTGAAAATTTAATTATTGAAAAATGTAGAGGACGACAAAGGAGTATTATAATCAATAATACATACATTATTGATGGAAAAGAATATAAAGTTACAGATATTAAACATGCAGCTTTTAATGGTTGTAATGCTAATATTATTTATTTTCCAAAAACACTTACACATATATATGATGATACATTGGCATATTTAAATGAAGAGATGGTAGACATATATTATGAAGGTACAGAAGAAGAATGGAATGCAATATTTACAAAATATGAAATAACATCAGCTAAGGAAGAATGGAATAATGGAAATGCCGAAGCAGCTGGAGAAGCGTTAGCAGATAAGTTAAATGCAAAAATTGGACATAAATACGATGAAAGTAAGTTTAATTATCATTACGAAGTAAACATTAATGATATATAAAATAAAAGGAGAGTTTTGATATGATTTGTCCAAAATGTGGAAGTGATAATGTAAATGTACAAATGGTTACAGAAACAAAATTAAGGAACAAAAATCATGGTTGCTTATGGTGGCTATGTATAGGTTGGTGGTTAGAGCTACTATTATGGTTTTTCTTAACTATTCCTAGATTATTAATAGCATTATTCATGCCAAAAAGTAAACAAGTTATAAATACACATAAAAGTATTGCAGTATGTCAAAACTGTGGAAAAAACTGGGAAGTATAAATTATTTTATTAAACACTTATAATATGTAGGTGTTTTTATTTTGCAAAAATATTTTAAAAGAAAATAATTAAATATTTATAAAGCATCAGTAGAAATACTGGTGTTTTTTTATACCCAAAAGAAAGAGGGTGAGAAATTGGCAAGATATGATGGTAGTTTAAAATTTGACACTAATATAGATAGTGCAGGATTTAATACTGGTGTAAAGAATTTAACATCTGGATTTGAAAAGATAGGAAAGAATGTAAATAATTTAGCAAATAAATTTAATATGTTGAATAATGTTATTAAGTTAGTTTCAAGTACTATAGCAATAGCTTTTGTAACTAAGGGGATTAAAGAGTCAATCTTAGCAGCGGAAGAATATCAAAACGCAATGACAGGTTTAAAATCTATCATGGATGGTCAAGGAAAAAGCTTTTCAACAGCTGAAAAGTTTATAAAGTCTTATACTTCTGATGGACTTGTAACAGCTACAGAAGCAACCACAGCATATAAAAATCTAGCATTAAGAGGTTACGATACATCTCAAATAGAAAAAGTAATGATTGCATTAAAAGATTCAGCTACATATAGTAGACAAGCTAGTTATGGATTAGGAGAAGCGGTAGCAACAGCAGCAGAAGGTTTAAAAAACGAAAATTCTGTTGTTGTAGATAATGCTGGTGTTACAAAGAATGTAGCAAAAATGTGGGAAGATTATGCAAAATCAATAGGCAAAACTACCAATAACCTTACACAAGCAGAAAAAATACAAGCAGAAGTGACTGGAATACTAGAAGAAACAAAATTTCAAACAGGAGATGCTGCAACTTATGTAAATAGTTATTCAGGAATGATAGCAAGATTAAATGCATCTTTTACTACTTTGAAACAAACTTTAGGTTCTGCTTTTATGCAGATATTTCAAGCAGTTTTACCAGTTATACAATCTGTTATAAATGCACTTGTTCAATTAGCAAGTATATTTGCTAGTTTAGTAAATTCTGTATTTGGTAAATTTGCACCAGTCAATAAAGATACGGCAAAGTCAAGTAAATCGGCGACTAAGGCTATTGAAAAGCAAGGAAATGCAACGGAAAAGGCAGGAAAACAAGCAGAGGGAGCTTTACTTTCTTTTGATAAATTAAATGTATTAGATAAAAATAAAAGTTCAGGAGCTTCTTCTGGCGGAGGAACTAATGCTGATATTCCTGAAATTTCTGTTGAAAATACTGGCACAACATTAGCAGATGAACTACAAAATGCTTTTGAAGGAATGAGTGCTTATGAAATAGGTTTTTCGATAGCTGAGAAAATAAATGAAGCATTATCTAATATTGATTGGAGTTCTATTCAAATACAAGCACAAAATATAGCTTATAATTTAGCAATGTTTTTAAATGGAGCTGTAGCTGGATTAGATTGGTACTTACTAGGATATAACATAGCGGAAGCAATAAATACAGCTTTGATATTTGCTTATACATGGCTTACAACTTTTGATTTTACAAAGTTTGGAATTGGATTAGCAAATGGATTAAACGGTGCGATACATAATATTAAATGGGATTTATTAGGAAAAACAATTGGAGCTTATATTCAATCATCATTTAATACTTTATATGGATTTGTAACAACTTTTAATTGGAAGGATTTAGGAACTAGTATTGCTAAAAGTATACAGAACTGTTTTAATGAGATTAAGTGGGATACTATATCAAGTGGTTTAGCCCATGGAATAAATGGTGTCTTTACTACATTAAATGAAATAATAAAAAATATACAATGGATAGAAATAGCACTTACTTTATCTGAAAGTGTAAATAAATGGTTTGATGAAGTTGATTGGGGTTTTGCAGCTCAAACATTATCAGATGGAATAAATGCACTTTTAGATAGTGTAATTATTTTTCTAGGAACTTTAGATTGGGGGAGCATAGGTTCTAGTATAGGGGAATTTATAGGAAATATAGATTGGATAGGAATAGTTGAGAAATTATCATTAATTGTAGTAGAAATATTTGGAGGTTTAGGAATTGCTATAGTAGAAGGTGTATTTAGTGGGATTTCAGAAATTGCCAAAAATACAAGAGAATTTATGCGTGAAAACGTGTTTGAGCCACTTATAAACGCTTTTAAAGAATTATTTGGAATACATAGTCCATCAACTGTTATGGCAGAATTAGGTACTTTTATAATTCAAGGATTGTTTAATGGAATAAATAGTTTAGTAGATACTATTAAAGAAATTTGGGAAAATATTAAAAATACAACTATTAATATTTTTAATAGTATTAAAGAAAAGGCAATAAATATATGGGATAATATAAAGACAACTGTATCAACCATAATAACAAATATAAAAAGCAATATATCAAATGCATTAAACAATATAAAAACATCATGGATCAATATTTTCAGTTCAATAAAGACATTTACTAAAAATACTTTTAACAATATATGGTCAACAATTAAGAATATTATAAATTCAATTATTGGTGGAATTGAAGGAATGGCAAATGGTGTAACTGGTGGAGTAAATAAAGTAATAGATTCTTTAAATGGATTGAGTTTTGACATTCCTGATTGGGTGCCATTTTTTGGTGGTAAAAAATGGTCAATGAGTATTCCTAATATAAAGACTGTTACTTTACCTCGATTAGCAACAGGTGCAGTAATACCACCTAGACAAGAATTTGCAGCAATATTAGGAGACCAAAAAAATGGAAGAAATTTAGAAGCTCCAGAAAATTTGATTAGACAGATTGTACGTGAAGAAGGTGGAAACAAAAGAGTTACAATAGTAACAAAATTAGTAGTTGATAAGAGAGAGTTAGCAGAAATGATAAAAGAAGTAAATTTAGATGAAGAAGTAACAAATCCAGATTTAGATGGAGGTGGTTCATTTGCATATTAAATTAGATGATTTATTAATACCAGATAATATGATATTACCTAAATCTTATTCTGATACACCTAAAAATGTATATTCAAAAGCTGAGCGAAGTAGAGGAAAATCTTTAAAAATGATTAAAGTTTTATTAGGAAGTGTATATGAAATAAAATTTACATTAAATAATAAGAAATTAACAAAAGACTTTGTATCAGCACTTAGAAAGAAAGTTATGAAACCAGAAATAAATGTAGAATTTTATGATCATTATTCATCCTCTCGAAAAACACAGAATTGTTATTGCCAAGATACGGAAATAAAATTAAGACTAATACGAGGCGATGATTTTCGTTATGAAGATATAGCTCTTGTTTTTACTGCTAATCAGTCAGCAGACTGGATTCAAAATTAGGAGGTAATAGATGTGTCAGAAGATATAACATTAAAACCTAAAATGCAAAGTGGCAATACAGAATTTGATGAATATATAGAAGATATAGAAATTAATTTTAAAACAAATAAGGACAGTTTTATAGGAACTTTTAATTCGTGGAATATATTATTAAATTTAAACAGTAATAATATTGAAATACCTGATAATATAAAGCCACTTTTAATAATAAATAAAAAGAATTTTAAGATGCCTACTTTTTTATTAACTCCAGTAAGTGATGAAGAAACAACAGAAGATGTTAAAGTAAAAGGATATGATAAATCAATTCTATTTGATACACCTTTTGAATGGACTCAAACATTACCTTGTACTGTAGGACAGCTTACTCAAAATATATGTAATAAAATTGGCGTAAAGTTGAAAGATACTAATTTTGCGAACAGTGATTTCATGATTTATAATCAAGTAGCTGATAACAAAAGGACAAACAGAGAAGTAATAGCAATGATTGCGGCAATAGCGGGTGGAAATGCCTTTATTAATAGTGATGATGAGTTAGAGATTAGAAGTTTTATAGATTCTGAACTAACAGTAGAAGAATATTTTACATCTGAGAAGTTTACAAAAATAGGTCCAATAACAGGTATAAATTTAGCAAGAGAGCCAATAAAGGATTACAAAGAATTAAATGATGCATCTTTATCAGCAAAATATAAAAGTTGTATGATAAAGATAACTAATAATTTAATAGTTGATGATAATAGAGAACTAGCTCTACAACCTATTTATAATAAGTTGCATGGGCTAGAATTTTATTGTAAAAAGATACAAACTCATGAGGCTTATTCAGTTAAGCCTTTTTCTTTTATCCAATGTAATGATAATAAAGTTTTAGTAGATACAATTTGTATAAAATATCCAACATTAATAGATTCTTATATAAGTTCAAATCAGTTAACGGAAGTTGAAAGTACTGTAAATGATAAAAATAAGAATTTAAAACAAAGAATAATAAATGCAGAAGCAAAAGTTGATGAAGTAGAAGGAAAGATAAATTTAATAACTACAGAAGTAACAGAACATGAAGATAAGTTATCAGAAATTAAATTAGATATAGATAGTATAACTCATAAAGTAGAAAATGTAGTAGATTTAACAAGGGAAGTAAGCGGAGCAACAAGAATACAATTAGATAATTGCATGAAAGGTGAATTACTTGAATTACATATATATGGTAATAACACAGTATTTGAAAGAGTGTTTCCTAGCAAGAAATTGTATCCTGGAAAGAATCTTTATCCACGAGGATATGGAAAGATAGCTATAAATAAAATCAATATAAAAGATAGGTTTGAAGCTATTTACTCTACCAGAAATTTTACAGGGTATTGTACGAAAGATAATACTATTGATAATAGTGATTATTATGTACTTGTAGAAGATGGAACATACAATTATATGTATTATATTATGCCATTAGAAGAAGGAAAAACATATGACATATTACTGGATAAAGAACAAGTTAATAGTAATTCATTTATAAGAATAGTTACTTTTGAAAACAATCCATTTGAAACAAATGAAAGTATAAAATCAGTTAATTATTATGGAACAAGAAGACGAAGATATAATGATGGTAAATATGAATGGTATACAAATACACAAGAGACAGAGTTTAAATTCACGGCTTCTGCAGAAGAAAAATATTTAGTGCTATATACTTCTCCTTTAATTCTTTTCGAAACATTAAGAATCTATGAAAATTATCAGGAAATAGAATTAACTGAGCTAAAACGAGGTTTAAGACAGCATGAAGATACTTGTGATGAATTAATATTAAAAAATAATAAGTTGCAAGTGATAAGAAGAATTGGAGTAGATTCTGAAGGTAATAAATACAAATTAGAAAATGAAATTATAGAAGATTTAGAAAATTTAAAAATTGAGTTGCCTCAAGGCACAAATTATATTGAAATTCTTAATTATGTGGCAAACATGAAAGCGAAATATATAGTTTTAAACGAGATAACAAGTAAATTTGCTAGCGTAGCTGTATTAAAAACAACTATTGCACAATTAGCTGATTCAATTAATTTAACTTTAAGTAAAAAAATAAATGAAGAAGAAATTATAGCAGCAATTAATATGGCAGTAATTAAAGCATCAGGCGGTGAGATTTCTAAAGAAGAAGTGGAAAAAACATTAATTCAAATTTTTGCTAACCTATTAGAAATAAGAACAGATAATTTTCAATTAGATAGAGATGGAACAACGACTATAATTAAAGGTATTATTGCAGGACTTACTATGGTAAGAGAGGGAACTATTTCAAGACTTTATAAAAAAATAGGTGACTACGAAAGTGGCCTTTGGATACCAGATTTAGATCCAACAGTACCTTTTTTATTTGCAGGATATGATAAAAGTAAGGGAAGTAGTATTTTTAATTCAAATGCCTATATTACACATAGTGGAAAGATATTTGCTAAGTGGTTTGAAGTTAATGGAGAAAGTGGTTATTTTTATGTTAGGTATGATAATGGAAAAATAGCAATGGAGTTGACAAAAGATTACATTCACAGATTTTTGTCAAATGGAAATCGTTGGACATCAGAAGGAATTGGACTTATGAATGGCGGTCCAACAGCTCATACATTGTGGCTTTATGATGCACTGTTTTATTCAATTGAAAGTGCTATTCATAATGAATGGTATTTTCGAATTTATAGAAGAGGAAATAATAACGAAGCTCCATCTGCAGACTTTAATTGTAATGTGTATATAAATCGGATATCAAGTAGGAAATTCTGCTTCTGATAAAAGATTAAAAAAGAATATAAAAGATTGTAATAAAAGTGGTTTAGATACTATAAATAAATACAAAATTAAAAGCTTTGATTGGAAAGATACTGATGAACATGTTGATTTTGGTATTATAGCCCAAGATGCTCAAAAGATAGATCCAACTTCTGTAATATATTCAGAAAAATATGATACATGGCAAATGAACTCTTTAAATTTAATAAATACTACAATTAAAGCTATTCAAGAGTTATCACAAAAAAATAAAGCTTTAAGAAATGAAAATATGAAATTAAAAGAAAAAGTTGATGAACATGAAAAGGTCATCAATTTTTTTATGCAAAAATTTAACCTGAAAGATGAATTAAAAAAATATATGAAAGGAGAAGATTAATGGCAATAGACTTTGAAATTGTGAATTTTAAAGATGATGAAGAACCAGCAATAGATGCAGCATTTTTGAATGATTTACAAGATATGATTAAGACTAATTTTACAGATATCGATGCTAGAGTTACAGCACTTGAAGATGATGATAGTTCAACTCAAATAATAGACAGATATTCAGTAGCCGAAACGAAAGTTGAAGGAGCCAAGTGGGTTGATGGTAAGCAAATCTACAGAAGAGTTATTGCTAAAAATAATATAGAAAATGCAAGTAGATGTGATCTTTACACAGATACAAATATAGAATCATTGATAAAAGCAGAAGGATTTATTACTTATAATAATAAATCACGGCTGGCATAAACTTGGTGGATATGCTAATTCTAACTTTTTTTCATTTTTACAGTTTAACAATGAAAAAACATTAACGTTGTGGGCAACTGAGTCATATAATGGCTCAAATTGTTTTGTTATTTTAGAATATACAAAAACAACAAATTAAATAGGAGGTTCATATGTATAAAATAAATGTGAAAGTAGAAAGAAATAAAGTAGATATAATATCAAAAACTATGCCAGTTACAACAGGTAGTTTAAATACAATAAAATGTGTATTTGATTTACCTCAAGAGTATGAAGATTTAAGTTGTGTAGCTGTGTTTACTTGTATAGATAGGGAATATAGAGAAATAATCTTAGATAATGAATGCATTATACCAAAAGAAGTTCTTGAATATGATGGACGTGTCAAATTAGGAGTTTATGCATTTAAAGGAGAAGAATTAATGTATTCTCCATCGACAACAGTTTTTAGAATCGAAATGGGTTCATATACAGAAAAAATAGAAGAAACAGAAGATACTAAAAATAGTTTTAATAAAATAGTTGAAAAAGCAAACGAAATATACTTAAAAATTCAAAAAGTAGATACAGAATTAGAAAATAAAGTATCAGCAATAGAAGAAAAATTAGAAAATGGAGATTTCAATGGACAGGATGGATTTTCTCCAACAATTATTGAAAAAACAAATAATGATACAGAGTATATTTTAGAAATTACAGATATAAATGGAAAATTTGAGACACCAAATCTAAAAGCACAAGGTGAAGGAAATGGCGAAAGTGGTTTTTCTCCAACTATAACAGAGAAAGTAAATAATGATGATACATATATATTAGAGATTACTGATAAAAATGGTGCTTTTGAAACACCTAACCTAAAAGGAAAAAAAGGAAAAAATGGAATTAATGGTAAAGATGGCATAGATGGTAAGAATGGAGTAAATGGAGCTAATGGAAAGTCTGCTTATGAAATAGCAGTAGACTTAGGCTTTGAAGGAAGCGAGCAAGAATGGCTAGATAGTCTAAAAAACAAAGAGTATATAGACAAAATAGTAGGAGATATAAATTCGATTTTAGATAAAATAAATGGAGAAGTAGTAGAGGAGGTAATTAAAGATGGTAACGAGTGATAAATTACAACTTCTTATAAGCACCAAGAATAATTTTAAAAATGTATTAAATTCTTATCAAGAAAATGCTATAACAGAAAAAACACCATTTAGTCAATACCCTAAAATAGCAGAAAAATTAATGTCAAATGAGAATGAAGGAGAAAAATTTTTGATTAATGATGCACAATATTTATTTTATTATGGAAGTAGATTGCAACAAATAGATAAAATACTAGAACATTTAGATGTGAGTATAAATGATTTTAAAAATATGTTTGGATATTGTACAAATAATACTGATGAAAATGTGCAAAAGTTTGTAAATTTTATAAATAACAATAAAATGGAATTAAAAAATATATCATACATGTTTACAAATAATGCTCAAATTACTACAATATCAAAAATAAATACATCTTTAGTAGAAGATGCAGCATTTTTATTTGCATATTGCAGTTCGTTAGTTACATTACCTGCGCTAAACTTTAGTTCTGTAAAATCACTAAATAATATAGTTAAATCTTGTTCTAAGTTGCAAAATTTAGGTGGATTTGAAGATTTAGGAAAAGCATATAGTCAACAGACAAATAATTTTGCAAATTATAAGTTAGATTTATCATCTAATAATTTGTTAACTCATGATAGTTTGATGAATGTAATCAATGGTTTGTATGATTTAAACATAACTTATAATGTATATGATGAAGAGAAAAATTTAGGAAGTGGAATATTGTATGAACAACAATTACAATTAGGAGAAACTAATATAGCCAAATTAAATGATGAAGATATTGCAATTGCTACTTCAAAAGGCTGGATTGTATTATAAACGGAGGTAAATATGAAAATAGTAAAAAAAGAAAAATTCAATATATTAGTTGCAGAAGAAGGAAAGAAACTTAAAAATAAAGAAAATACAGAAGATGAGGTATATTACTTTAACGAAGCGTACATACCGAAAACTATGACTTTAGAAGATTGTGAGAAAAAATTTGAAGAAGTGGAGGACGAAGCATGAGTGAAACAATAATAACAGCACTAATAACAGGTGGATTAACACTATTAGGAGTTTTAATAAGTAATAGTAAAAGTCAAGCAGTAACAGAAACAAAAATAGAAGAACTAACAAGAGAAGTAAGAGAGCATAATAATTTTGCAAAAAGAATGCCAGTAGTAGAAGAAAAAATAAGTGTAATAAATCATAGAATAGATGATTTAGAAAGGAAAGAGAATAATGAAAAAAGAAAATAAAAAGAAATTATTAGCAGCAGTATTTGCTGTTTTAGTTATTTTAGGGGCTTTATGTGGTGTTTATTTACCAAACCATAAAATAAATAATACTATAAAAGATTTACAAAATATAGTTCAAGAAGAATTAGGCGTAATAGATGAAAATATTATTATTGAAGATATAACAGAAAATGAAAATTCTTCAAACGAAAATACAATAGAAGATGTTTCAATAGAAGAGGAAGAATTACTTGAAGAGGAAGAGACAAATATTGAAATAGAAGGTTTTGAACTACAAGATGAAGAAAATATTTCTTATGATGGAGATAGAGCGAAAACATGGAATGTTGAGCTAGGAGATTATAAAGGACTTACATATTACAGTCAAATAGATAATAGGTGGAAAAATAATCTTTATACAAGTGTAGGAAACAAAACGCAAACAATCGGTTCAAGCGGTTGTGGTCCAACAACTGCTGCAATGATAGTTTCAAGTATAAAAGGAACTATAACACCTGGTAAAATGGCAGAAATATTTGTTAGAAATGGTTATCGTTCTGCTAATAATGGTACTTATTGGAGTGCTTATAGAGCCGTAGCTGATGAGTTTAATATATCTTATACAGAAACATCAGATATAAACAAGGCTTTAGAACTATTAAGAAACAATAATTATGTAATAGTTAGTTGTGGTAATGGCCTTTTTACAACAGGAGGACATTACATCGTTATTGTAGGAATTGAAGGTAATACTTTAAAAATATATGATCCATATAATTATAGTGGAAAATTTAATACAAGCACTAGAAGAGGAAAAGTTACTGTTGAAGGCAACACTATTTATTGTTCTGTAGATAATTTTAAGAAGTATGCAAATTATAAAGGATTTTTCTGTTATCAAAATATAAATCATAATGAATCAAAATTTACAAGTGGACGAGTATTAGTTGATATACCTGTTCAAATAGCTCATAAAAGTGATAATAAATGGCTTGTAGATAGCAACGGCTATCAATTCTGGATACATAAATCTGTAGTTAAAGATGAAAATAAAATATATGCATTAGCTGACATAGCATATGACGGAGGAACGATAGATTTAATACAAATATTTGATGAACAATTCTGGTGCAATGAAATTTATATGCAAAAACCACCTACAGTAACAGCAATTAGCCATATTTCAAACACAGTAGGTCAAATTAAGAAGTTAAAGCAATCTAGTATAATTTATCAAAACAAAAATTTAAACGGCTCAAAATTTAATTATAAGGCTAATACTACAGTTACAATTTTGCAAAATATTTCAAATGAAATAGATAAAGTAAAAGTAAATACAACACGGAAGGATTGGATATATAAAAAACAATTTATATAAATAAAATTTAGAATTTATCACATAATATATTTACATGATAGAATTATATATAAAAGAAAAAAGAATTGAAAAAGGATTAACTCAGAAACAGTTATCATTATTGAGCAAAGTTTCAGAGAGCTACATTGGAGACTTAGAGAGAAATGAGAAAGAGCCATCAATCTCTATTTTGTGTAAATTGGCAAACGTTCTTGAAGTAAAAGTAGAAGAATTATATAAATATTATGAAGACTAAAAACCGCTATAGCGGTTTTTGTCACTTTTTGTCACTCTAAATTGTTTTATAAGTGTAAGGATATTTTATAAAACACGTAGGAGGAAATATAAAAATGAACGAAGCAAAAGATGAAGTATTAGATGTAAAAATGTTAGCTAAAGAATATAATAAGAAAGAAAAAGTTATAAGAAATATGGTTATAATTGCTAGGCAATTTAACTATTATGCAAGCGATATAGAAAAATTAATTAAGAAATATTATTTGATAAAAAATTAATGCAATAAGTAATGCAGTAGGAAAAAATTTTAATATATAAATAAAATATATGTAAAATTGAAAACGTAGTAATTTCAATATATAGAGTTGTATAAAATAAAAACAGAGAGCTTTTATAACTCTCTGTTTTTGGCTGGGCTGGCTAGATTCGAACTAGCGCATGCCAGAGTCAAAGTCTGGTGCCTTACCGCTTGGCTACAGCCCAATATATAAATAGTGGGGTGGAAGATGGGACTCGAACCCACGGTCTTCAGTGCCACAAACTGACGCGTTAACCAACTACGCTACATCCACCATATTGTGGCGTGATTTATTTACAACGCTATTATATTTTAAATCAAATTTAATAGTTTGTCAATGTTTTTTACAAATTTTTAGTAAAATCGAGAAGTATATTTTATTTATATTAAAAATTTGTATCTTTATTATTTATTATATTTTTTTATGATATACTATGTGTTGTATTTTCATGTTATATTAAAATATATAAATAAAGTAATTTTGGAAATAACAATTAGGAATAAAAAAAGTTTAGAATAATAATATATTATTGTTTAAACTTTAAATACATAAGCAGTTTAGAATTTTATATGCTGGAGGAAAGATGAGATTTAAGAAAAAAATTATTAAAGTTTTTTTAGTTATATTTATGATACAATTTTTGTTTTATAAATATTCATTTGCAACAAGCTATAATCAAGCAATAGTTCCAAATGATGAACAAGATAATGGAGAAATAAGAATTTATTCGGAATCAGCTATTTTGATAGAGAGTAAAACAGGAAAAGTTTTATATGAAAAGGATATGCATGCGAGAAAATATCCAGCAAGTACAACAAAAATATTAACAGCGATACTTGCAATTGAAAAATGTGATTTGAATGAAAATCAAATGGCAAGTAATGCAGCAGTAAATTCTATAAAAGCTGGATATTCAACTGCCAATATACAAGTGGGGGAGACTTTTACTGTAGGAGAATTATTAAATGTAATGATGATTCATTCTGCAAATGAAGCGGCAAATATACTTGCAGAACATATTTCAGGAAGTATGAGTGAATTTGCAAAGTTGATGAATGAAAAAGCAAAAGAAATAGGATGCTTAGATACAAATTTTGTAAATGCTAATGGTGCACATGATGAAAATCATTATTCAACAGCATATGATATGGCTATGATTGCACGATATTGTATGAAAAATGAAACTTTCAGAAATCTAGTAACAACTATGGAATGTAGTCTTCCGAATACAGAATTATGGCAAGAGCCAAGGGTTTATCGAAATACTAATAGTTTATTATTATCTGATAATAAATATTATTATCCATATTGCAATGGAATAAAAACAGGTTTTACAACACCTGCTAAAAATTGTTTAATTTCTAGCAGTAATAAAGATGGATTTGAAACAATTGCAGTTGTACTTCATGCAGAAAGTACAGAAGAGGGGCTAAGTGCGAGATATTTAGATACAATAAATTTGTTTGAATATGGATACAATCATTATAATTTAGATGATATATTAGAAGAGTATGATATGCATGAATATGAAAATGTAGAAGAAAAACAAGAAAGTAGAGGCTTTGTAGCAGGAATTGTTCCAAATGATGATGATAGCAATAATTCTATTATTGAGGATAATAAAATAACATTAAAATCTGAGATAATGAAAATTTTGATAGGAATAATTTTGTTAATAGGAGCTTTTTGGATTATTATAAATAGAAAAAAAGGAAAGCATGAGTATAATAAAGGTTTTTATTTGAGAGAATCAAATAGTCGTTAAAAATAAGAAAGTATATGTGAATAATATGCAAAGATAATAATTTAAAAGTATTTAATAAATAAAAAGTATAGAAATTTTTAATTTCTATACTTTTTATTAGATTTGTGTATTATATTTTAAACTGTTTTTAGTCAAATATCTAGTTTGATTTTGGTACTTCAAATAAAGAAGTTATTTTACTTGAATTATCAAACATATTATTAAATTGTAAATAATGATAATTCTCAATTAATTTTGAATATTCTGTTTCTTCTGAGAAGTCATGATATTTACCTGTTTTATCCATATATCCATTACCAGTAATAATAGGTATTTCACTTCTAAGTTCATCTAAAAATTCAAGATATGGTGTTTTTTGAATATTAGCAACATCTAAAAGTAAAGAAGATAAATAGTTTGAGCTAATATCAGTTACATTTTTATATTTTTCTGTATCAATATCATAATTTGCCCATATTAAAAATGGTGTAATATAAGTTTGTTCTGTAGCTTCTTTGGAAGTAGGGTCACTATAATTTTTAGCTAATAAATCTTTGTAAAATTCATCTTCTACATAAGGCTGATGGTCACCAAATAAAACAATAATAGTAGGTTCTTCTTGATTTTCAAAATAATTAATTAAATATTCTAAAGCTTCATCAGCAATTTTTATTAAAGATAAATATTGATTTAATTTAGGATATTGTCCATCTTCAGCGATTACAGTATTTGTAAAATTTTCATCAGTATAACTTCCATGATTTTGCATAGTAAGTGTGAAGTTAAACATTTTTTCATTTTCGTTTTTATTTTCATATATATCAATAATATTTTGATATGTACTTAAATCACTTGGATATTCTCTAATATATGTTAAATCTTTCATTGTAGATATGTGTGAAAATGAACTAAATCCAAGTCTTGGATATGCTAAGTTTCTGTTGTATCCTTGTGGATAATAACAATGCATTGCACTTGTTGAATATCCTTGAGATTTTAATATTGTTGCAAGAGAATAAGAATTTCTAAGTACATATTGTTGATATGGAACTGTTCTTTTTGGAACAAAAGCCATAGAATTTGATGTTAAAAATTCCCATTCGCTGTTTGGAGTAGTAGCTCCAAAAATAGATACATGCAAATTACCTTTTATAGCATTTTTATTTAAACTTTTAAAGAAAGGTAAGTAATCAGTATTTGTTTTAAATTTTCCTACAACACTTAAATCAGCAAATGATTCATTCATTATTGCAATAATATTTGGATATTCATAATTTTCATCATGTTCCACTATAGGAACTTCAATTGATTCGGCAAGTTCTGTTATAGAGTTTACGTCATAACCTTCTGGAGTATCAATAATAAGATTTCTTGATTGTTTAAATAAGCTCGCTATTAGACCATTATTATGATATTCTTCCTTAGGGTCCCAATTTTCATCTAATTCAAATTTTGTAATCATATCAGTTAAATAAAAATTAGTAGTAAATGAAATTGTTATTGCTAAAACAATTACTCTATATGCAATTTTGACTTTTCCATTTTTAAAACTAGAAAATTGTATTTTATGTAACACAAAAATACCAAAGAAAAATAAGATAATTCCTAATACAGCTTTTTTACTAAGTACAAATTTAAAAGTAGGGAGAACTGTTAAAGCAACATTAAAAGAAAATATATCCCATGGAACTAGAGGAGTTCCTCTAAAAGCAGTTATAAAATGATTTACGATTCCAGCTATAAAAGTTAACAACATACTTAAATATAAACTGATTTTTAGTTTTCCAAAAATGCAGTAGAAAAATCCTATTATAAAATAAATGAAAATAAAATTTAATTTCATTCTTTTAGATTCAAAGAATAATTTTCCATTACAAAATAGTTGGCAATAAAGATAAATAAGTATTGGGATAAAAATTAATATAAAAGTTTTTTTTAGTAAATCAAAATAAAATTTTTTATCAATGGATTTAAGTTTATTTACAACTTTATCTAATCTTGTAAAATGATATAATTGTTTTAAGTGTAACTTTTCAGCTAAATTAATAAAAAAATTTTTTAATATATCAATTTTAGGTTTTAAAGGTTCTAATTTTTGCTTTATAAAATTTTTAAATTTTAATGTAGTATTATTAAATGAGTTTTTAATTTTATTTAAAGCATTTTTTATTTTTGTTTTCATTAATAATCCTTTCAAATAAACATATAATAGTTTATAAAATAAAAAAACAAACAAAGAAATTTTGAGTGTTAATTATTCCAATATAAATCAGTTATTTTAATATAACATAATTTTTACAAAAAGTGAAGTATAAGAAATAAAAAAAACATAATTGCTAAAAAAATGATAAAAAATGATAAAAAAGTTTAAAATTCAAAGATAATTTTAAAGTAAACCAAACATACATACTGTACACATAAAAGATAGAAATAATAATTTTATGTTACAAAATTACAAAAATGTAAAATTAATGTGAATAAAATATGTCGAAAAAATGTCTAAATATGAGTTATTCACAGAGTTATCCACATTATCCACAGAAAAAATCAATCAAAAAAATGGTTTTCATAAAAAGGAAACAGATTACATAAAACTTTTTTTATAAAAATTTGATAAAAAAATTAATATGTGATATTAATATAATAATGGAGGAAATATCATGAATTACTATATAGATTTCGATAATACATTATATGAAACATCTAGCTTAACAAGCTTAATGCTAGAAGCAATAATTGATTTTGTAGTAGAAAATATAAACAGAAATAGAGAAGAAATATCAGAAGAAATAAAAAGTAATTTCAATTCAACAACAGGAAATATATATAAATTTGCAGAAGAAGTTGCAAAAGGATATCAAATTAATCCACAGTTAGCTGTACAAAATGTGAAAGAATGTATTGCAAATTCAAAAAATCTTACCTATGAAGATGGAAAAAGATTTTTAGAAAGAATAAAAGCAAGAGGTCATAAACTAATAATGCTAACATATATTCCAGATAAAAGTAATGAGGAATATCAAATGGATAAAATAAATGCATCTGGATTAAAAGATTATTTTGACGAAATAATAATAACATCAGATTATAAATTTACTTTAAATTTGGACTATAAAAAAGGAATTTTTGTTGATGACAATCCAAGAGATATAAAAGGATTATATGAAAAAAGTCCAATTAAAGTAATCAGAATAAAGAAGAAAAGTAATAAGTATTCAAAAGTAGATATTGATATTAAAGATATAGAAGAATATGAATCTTTTGATGATATAAAAATACCTTTAAGTAGAGAACAAGAAGAAGTTAGATAATTAAAGAAATATTATAAAAAATAATAATTTAATATTTAAAGATAAAGTAGTTAAGAAAATATTTATAGAATTTTAAATAATATATATAGTTAAATTGAAAAAATAGACTTTAAAATATAAATGTTATATGTTATATAGGTAAAATAGATATGTTACAAGTAAATTGAAAATAAAATATTGACTTTTTATAGTAACTGTTGTAAAATAGATTACATAATATGAATTGCAATGAAAAAGAGGGAATATATTAAAAAGCTATTTAGAAGTGAGTTTGTGATAGTGAAAAACAAACAATAGTAAATATATTTTGGAGCTTTGGAGCAATATAAATTAAGGTGGGTATAAAAAATACCAATTAGGGTGGAACCGCGTGAGTAGAACTTACGTCCCTAGCTTTATGCTAAGGATGTAAGTTTTTTGTTTTATAAAAACTAATCCTTAGAAAAAATATGAAGAATTACCATATCTTCATAAAAAAATAAAGAGGAGGTTTTTATTATGGTAGAATCAATGGAAAAAATTGTAAATTTATGTAAGGCAAGAGGATATGTATATCCAGGATCTGAAATTTACGGAGGATTAGCCAATACTTGGGACTATGGACCATTAGGAGTAGAACTAAAAAACAATGTAAAAAAAGCATGGATGAAAAAGTTTGTACAAGAAAGTAAATATAATGTAGGACTTGATGCAGCAATATTAATGAATCCACAAACTTGGGTAGCATCTGGACACGTTGGAGGATTTTCAGATCCACTTATAGACTGTAAAGAATGTAAAACAAGACACAGAGCAGATAAACTTATAGAAGAATGGGCACACGAAAAAGGAAAAGACATGATAGCAGATGGTATGTCTGATGAAGCAATGATAAAATTTATAGATGATAATAATATAGATTGTCCAAATTGTGGAAAACACAATTTTACAGAGATAAGAAAATTTAATTTAATGTTTAAAACATTTCAAGGTGTAACGGAAGATTCAAAATCAGAAATTTATTTAAGACCAGAAACAGCACAAGGTATATTTGTTAATTTTAAAAATGTACAAAGAACAACAAGAAGAAAATTACCAATGGGAATTGCTCAAATAGGTAAAGCTTTTAGAAATGAAATTACACCAGGAAACTTTACATTTAGAACAAGAGAATTTGAACAAATGGAACTTGAATTTTTCTGCAAACCAGGAACTGATTTAGAATGGTTTGAATATTGGAGAAATTATTGTAAGAAATTTTTATTAGATTTAGGAATGGAAGAAAAGAATATAAGATTAAGAGATCATAGCCCTGAAGAGTTAGTATTTTATAGTAAAGCAACAACAGACATAGAAGTTGCATTTCCATTTGGTTGGGGAGAACTTTGGGGAATTGCTGATAGAACAGATTATGACTTATCAAGACATATGGAACATTCAAAAGAAGATTTAACATATTTAGATCCTGAAACTAATGAAAGATTTGTACCATATTGTATTGAGCCATCACTTGGAGCAGATAGAGCAACACTTGCATTTTTATGTAATAGTTATTTTGAAGAGGAAGTAGGAGAAGGAGATGTTAGAACAGTATTAAAATTACATCCAGCTTTAGCACCTTATAAAGTAGCAGTACTTCCATTATCAAAGAAATTATCAGAAAAAGCAGAAGAAGTTTATATCAGTTTATCAAAATACTTTATGTGTGATTATGATGAAGCAGGAAGTATAGGAAAAAGATATAGAAGAGAAGATGAAATAGGAACTCCTTTCTGTATAACTGTTGATTTTGATACTTTAGAAGATGGTTGTGTAACTGTTAGAGATAGAGATACAATGGAACAAATTAGAATTAAAATTGATGAAGTAGCAAAATATGTTCAAGATAAATTAGAGTTTTAATAAGAACATAATGAAATATTAAAAGGAATAAAATAAAAGTGAAAGATATTAATAAAATAAAAACGAAAGATATTAATAAAATTATATGCATGATAATGGTTTGTTTTATTGGATTTCTTCTTATACTTCTTCCAATAATATTTAGTATAAAGATAGTGTTATATGAAGGAGAAGTTAATTCAGATTTGATACAAAATGAAGTGTTATCTAATTGTATAGCAATTATTGGATTTGCTGTAACAGTTTGGGCTGGTTTAAATATTAATAATTATATAGAAAAAAAGATTTTGAAAACGAAGTTTATAAAAGAAATTATGGAATTGCTTTAGAAAGAAATGGTAAATTTACAGAAGCTAAAGAACAGTACTTGAAGGCAGTTAATTCTAAAAATTTACATACTTTACTTTCAATTATACATAAAATAGTAAGTGAAAAACTAAATATAGAATTATATGTAAATCCTGAAGAGGATAGAAAAATAAAATTGTGCAGTGATAAATATATGAAGAATTGTGTAAATACATTAAAATCAGATGATATAAAGAGTATTGTGGAAAATTTGCAAGAATTGAAAAAATATTGTCAAATTTCGAGTAAAATATATCCTAATAATAAAGATAACTATTCATATATGACTATTTATTATATTGATTGTTTAATTTTAGATTTTTGTAATAAAGAAAAATCTAAATTATTATCAATATTAAATGATGCTAAGAGAGAATTGGAAGTTTTAAAAGTTATTGCTCCATATTATATTGATAAAAATGGTAAAAAACAAAATGGATTAACAGAAGTTTTAGCTAAGGATATTAAATCAATAGAAGAAGAAATAAATAAAAAAAATAAATAGAGAGTATATTAGTATATAAAAAAGATGAATTTAATATAAATTCATCTTTTTTTATATAAATCTATTAATTAAGTTTATATTTAAATAAAAAATTATATTATAATTCGTGTTTAATTTTTTTAGCTACTATTACAAATCGACCATCTTCTGTATGATATGAACATGTTGATAATGTCATTAATTGATCACCATATATAGCTGTTTTTCCAGTGTCAAAAATGCTCGATTTTTTACAATTCTCTATATACTTATTAAATTCATTTTCGTTTTGAGCATTTAAAAAATAATAATATCTGAAAACATTATCTTCATCTTTATAATATACGCGTGAATAAAAAACAGCAATAATTTCATATTTAGAATCTTCTTTAGTAGTAGTAAAATTAAAAGTTTGATGTTGTAGATAGAAATCTTTTTTTTCAAACTTTAAGAGTTCAGAAAACATTTTATTATTTTCATTATTATGTCCATAGATTAATAAATTTGTACTAGGAATATTCCAATTATAATCTTTGTCTAGGAATAGAGCTCCATTGGAATCAAATTTTTTTAAGTAATTATGAGTCATATAATATTCATTATTATTTGTTTGTACAACAGCACTATTAATATTAGTATTTTCTATTTCTAACCATCCTATAATGTCTTTATTTTTTTCTTTTAAATCTTTTATATAATTTATTTTATTATAATCAGTTATATTATCAAGATACGCATTATTTGAAATTTTATTATTATTATTATTATTATTATTATTATTATTATAGAAAATATTGATTGAGAATACTAAAATTAAAATTAAATTTGTACATATTAGTATTTTTAATAGTTTTTTCAAATTGCCTCCTAGTTTTATATATTTTTTTGATGAAATGTAAAAATAACAATTAACAATATAGAGATGAAAAAATGTATATGAAACAATATAATTTTTGAATTGCAACCAGTCTTTGGTGTTATGTCTTTTTCTCTATTATGTATACTATTTGTAATATTTGATATTTCCAAAATATTGTTAGTTAAATCATTATTTTCTTCCACGGAATTATTTGAGTTAGCAGTATTTTCATTTAATATATCATTTTCAGTATCTTTAATAAAAGTATATGTTATTTTAGAAGAATATGTTTTTCCATAATCAGATATTGTTAAAATAACGTTATCTCCTATATTAGCATTTTCAAAACTAACACAATTTTTATCTATTAATACTTTTACATTGTCTGAATTGATTGTAATATTATGATCTTTAAATATGTTGGGTAATTCGAGTTTTTTAATTTTTATAGGTACATATTCTGTTAATATTTGGTTACTAGCATCCGTTGTGTACTTTACATTATTATCAACAAATGATATGTCTCTTATATTATTGTTTTTCATATGTAAATATTCCAAATTTGTCATATTTGATAAAGCAGAAATATTAGATACTTTATTATTATCAAAATGTAGTTCTTTCATATTGGTTAAGTTTTTTAATGGGGTTATATCTTCAATACTATTATTATTTAATACTAAGTGATTTATATTGATTAAATTTGATAGAGGGGAAATATCAGTTATTGCATTATTAGCAAAACTTATGCTTTTTAAATTTACAAGATTTTTTATTTCTGAGATATTATTTATTTTATTGTTAGAAATCATTAAGTATTCTATCTGTGGTAAATTATTAAAATTTGGAATTAGTGATATATTATTGTCATTTAAAGTTACATATTTTAAACTAATTAAATTATCTAGTTTGGATATATCTTCAATTTTATTATTGGAAAAATCTATACTTTCTAAATTTGATAGAGATTGTAAAGGAGATAAATCAGATATGTTATTATTTGGCATATAAATTACTTTTAAATTAGTAAAATTAGAAAGAACAGAAATATCTGTTAAAGAATTATTTGCAGCATAAATTTTCTCTAAGTTATTAAATTTTTCAATTCCGTTTAAGTCAGATATTGGTGATAGTTGGGGGTGGGGAGACGTATCTCCATAATTAATTATTAATGTACTTACATATTTTATTTCTTCTGAATCTAGTTGTATTGTATTATCGCCTAAATCTTGAAATGAAGACATATGATTTATTTGATACTTTACTTCATTATACAAATTTTCATCATTAAATGTTATTGTTTCTGTTACAGCTTTAGATGTTACATTAAAAAATAATAGAATTAAAAAAAATAATAATAGTATACATATTTGAAATTTTTTAAATATATTTAACATAATTTTTCTCCTTTTATTTAAATTTTAATATGATTTCAAGCATATTATGTTATAAAATTAAATAATATTGAATATCTATAAGTGATGATGTTAAGATTATTTTTTTAGCAATAAAATTTAATTTCTCCAGCGTGAATTGATTTCCATAATTCAACAATTTGAAAATAATGTAATGAAATATCTTCACAAATAATATTTAATTCTTTTTCTGGAATTTTACTTTTATTATGACAAACTATACAACCACCAGACTCTGTTATCCAAACTTTTGTTGAATTAGCATTTGGAGTTCCTTTTGAAATATGAACGTGTAGGGGCTCGTCATTTTCATTTGTCCAAAAATAAATTTTATATCCGTTTTAATTCAAAAATACTAGGCAATTTCAAGTCCTCCTAAACGTGCATATTTAAAAAAGAAAGCAGAACCATTTTTTACAATTTCTAAAAATGTTTTCTTTTCTTTTTCGGTATAATTTCCGTCCTCTAAAACTATATTGTAACTTGGAATTTCAATAACCAAAGTATCAAAACCATATTCCATTGGTCTTTCAAAAGATATTCTTACATATTCTTCGCCATTTTCTTTTTTTCCAATCCCAGAAAATACACCAAGTGTACCATCAGGATATTGTGCAAATTCATGAGTCATATATATCACACTCCTTAATAATAATTTATTTTTTTATGATAAATTGACTTTTTATTATTATAACAGGACTTTAAGTATATATGTGATTTAGAATAAACATAAAAAAGAGAAGAATTTTAAAATCCTTCTCTTTTGGTGCAGATGGCCGGAATCGAACCGGCACGGTTTATTCAACCGCAGGATTTTAAGTCCTGTGCGTCTGCCAGTTCCGCCACATCTGCATTTTACTGGCAAGTCAATTTTCAACTGACAAGAGTTATTATACTATCTAAATTTTCATATGTCAATAATTTTTATGAAAAAAATTTAAAATGTTCAAAAGTTATATAGTTAATCAATTTTTATATATTAAAAAATTAATTGAACTGGTTATCTAGCAATTGATAAATAATAAATTATATGCTAATATCGAATAAATAAAGGATTCTATTATGGAGCATATATGAAAAAAGGAAGATTCAAACAATTCTTTAATAATTTAAAGATACATATGAAGAATGAAAAATATTATGATTACGTACCTAAAGAGAAAGCTAAAAAAAGTGGATTAAACAGAAATGATTTATATAATTTTAAGATATTTTTATTTCTTATAATTATTATGAATATTTTATTTTTTGCGGTAGTGTTAATAATTAAATTTTTATATTAATTTAATTGAAATATAATGAAAATGACCATCATTCTCTTAGTGATTTGAATGATGGTCATTTTGCAAAATTTATATAAATTATAATAAATTTGTTTTATTTTGAATACAAATTTAAAGTATAAATTACTTTAATATTATAATAAAAAACATGGAAAATACTTAGTCTAAGCTATTTACAATATGAGAAATTAGAGCTTTAGACGTTATTTTCTCCATAAATTGACAGTTAGAACTCTTTTTAGAATTCATATTATTGATGGAACGTACAATAGACCATTTTACATTTGATTCAGTAATATTGAATTTTTTTGCAACATATGGATAAATTTTCTTTTCAAGATTTTCAAAAAGATAGTCATCTTTATTTATGTAAGAATAGCTAATAGCATGTATCAAATAGTTTGTACCACTTAATTTGAAATCAAAGTTTAGTTTATCTAATTTTTGATAAATTCTTTGATGTAAATCATTTTCAGATATATTTGATATGAATTTTACAATGCTATTTTTTATAGAAGTATAGTTGCTATTTTCAGAAATATATAAATTATGCTTTGAATTTTTATATTTTTCAATATTTTTGCAAAGAATTATTTTGTTTTCTACTTTATTTAAAGTAGAAGAGAGAGTATCTTTATTTTTTTCTGTCAAGAAAATTATATTAGGATTAGAAAAATCGATTAAATCCAATAAATCTTTTTCGGAATTTACGATTCCAATTAATTTTAAATTATTAAGTTGTGAAAATATGTTATTACAATATTTTGATATTAATTCTAGATTGTTACTATAGATTACTAATTTATGCATTTTAAATCCCTCCATTAATAAAACAATTTAGAAGGTCAAAAAGTGACAAAAAATTTTTAAAAAAGGAAAAAAATATGAAAGTCTATTTCGATTCAGAAAAATTATTAAAAGAATATTCAAATATGATTTATCGTATAGAATCTGGATACTTTAATAGTAAAGATGATATCGAAGATATTGCACAAGAAGTGTATGTAAAATATATGAATTATGTTGAGGAAAATGGTGAATTTGATGATTTAGGTTATGAAAGAAATTGGATAATTAGAGTTACTATTAATTTATGTAATAATGAAGTAAAATCTGCTAGAAAAAAGTATAATGTCCCCTTGAAAGATGAACCACTTTATTGTTATGATATAGATACAAAAGCTGATTTAGAAAGAGCAATTAATAAGCTAAAAGAAAAGTACAGAATAGTATTTGAATTGTTTTATTTTGAAGATTTGAAAATATCTGAAATCAGTAAATTACTTAAGATAACTGAATCTAGTGTTAAAACTAGATTGAAAAGAGCGAAAGCAAAATTGGAAAAGATTTTAAAGTCTGGAGGTGAGTACAGTGCAAGATTTTGATGAAGAGATAAGAAAAATTAAAGAAAAACGCAGTAAAATGGAAATGAGTGAAGAAGGTAAAGAAAAAATTAGAAAGATTATAGAAGCCAGAAATGCTCGCCTTGATGATAATGACGTTGTTACATATATTCCTAAAAGAAAAAAAACATATATTTTTGCTCAGAAGATTGCAGCTGTATTTGTTTGTTGTTTAGTTTTATCAAGTTGTGCTTTTGCAGGAGAGTGGAAAGATTTATTAACTAAGATTTTCTATGGAGAAGGTGCTAATATTGAGTATGCTGTTGATAATGGATATGTTCAAAATATAGATATGGATTATGTAGAAAGTAATGGAATAAAAATTAAAGTAGATTATTTTTATTCAGATGATTATTATATGTATATTGCTTTTGATGTAGTTGCAGAAGAAGAGTTTGAAGATTGTTTATTTTATGAGATTGAAATATTAAATAATGAAAATAATCTTATTTTTTCTAATATTAAATTTGTTAATAAAATATTTTATGAATTAGAAACAAAAAGAATGTCTAAAAATAGTGCGATGATAATTGGTAAATTTTCTAAAATACAGGATAAGTTTTATAATTATGATTGTGTGAAAATAAATATAAACAACATTCAATTAGGAAAAAATAATGAAAATATTGATATAATTGGAAATTGGAATTTAGTAACAGAACTTTCTAATAATATTATAATTGATGAAGTTGAACAAAAATATTATATTACTGGTAATTATTTGTTTGAAAAATGTGAAGTTAGATTAAAAAATAAGATATTAAATGTAAATATAAAATTTAAAGAAGGTTGTATAGAAAACTTGTGCTTTGACAAAAATAATATATATTTACGAGATAATACTGACAAAATATATTATATGAATGAAGATTCAAAGTTTAAAAGTGATATGTTGATTGCAAATTTCTATATAGAAAAAGATAATAATATAGATAATTTTAAGTTAAATATAAAATATAATGATGAAGTAATTGTTTTTTATTTAAAAGAAATTGACAGCTAGGCTTGAGAAGCCATGCTGTCAATTTCTTTTTAGCGCAAAGATTATAAACACAAATAATAACATTCATCAATACAAAATGCCATTGGAGATTTCAATGATATACATGTTTAAAATCTTATTTCCAACTGTAATATTTTATATGAAAATTCAATATGGCAGGAGTATTATTTACTGCGTGAAAATAGTATGTCCCTGAAGTCATTGTAATCCAATCTTTTTTATAAATGGAGCCGTCAGCATCACCTGTTACAGATGCTTTTGTAGCACCATTACGCATAAGCGCTACTCCAAAAGTCCCACTTGTAATTGTTTCTCCGTGTGGACCTGTTGCTGAGGCTTCGAATGCAAAATACCGATCTTCAACATAAAAACCTACAGTATCTGCACTGCTGCCATTCATAAGTGAAACATGACTTTCGTCCCACATAAGCGGCATGATTCCGTCTTCTACGCCAATCTCCTCGCCGGGTGCTACTTCGATTGTAATGGTGTGCCGTTCAGCTTCTGCCATGGAATCGCTGATGTCGGGCGATGCAGGCTCTGCTGCAAAGGCAGTAGCAGAAAAAGACACACACATGATAAGGGTTAAAAGTAACGCTAAAATTTTGTTCTTTTTTTTCATTATTATCCTCCTAATATGAAAACAAGTTAAAATGCTACGTAGAAAATAATGTTTGTGTGTTCTTTTAATCTTTGCGCTAATTTTTTTGCCATTATAAAAAACTTTACTACACATATGTTTTTTATAAGCAATGGCATTTTCAAAAAGTACACTAGTGTAAGCTGTAAATTTTGAGATTGTATAATATCAGTATAAAATATCAAAAAAAATGAAAAAAGGCGAAAAATGTCAATAGTTTAGAAATACGTAAAATAAAAGCTGCGAAAAGTGGTTTTTGTTTCAATAATAAAAAATAGCGAAAAGTGGTTTTTATTTTAATAATAAAAAAATTTAGTGAAAAGTAGTTTGTTATAAAAAAATATAAAATTGTATAAGTAGCTAGAATATCATATGAATAAAAAATATAATAAAAAAATTCATCACTTTTCGTCACTTTTTGACACAAAACTTATTATTTATGGTATCCTAGATATGCTTTTTTTAAAGTGAAAAATAAATAATAATATTATTTTTGGGTAAAGAAAAAAGCAAAAATTACATTATTGATTGTCGAAATTTGTATACGGAAATATGTTGAAAAAACAATTTACATATACTAATATAATAAAGATTTCGATAAAATTTATATTTGGAGGAGTACAAAAGATGAAATTACGAGATAATTTTTGCAAAATGGAAATTTTAAAAATGTTGAAAGTGGGTGATATAGTTTGTTTATTAATTTCAATATTAGGAATTATTATATCAAATGTTGAAATGATTCAAGCTATAAATGTAATAGGAGGGATTAGATATATAATTTACAATATTATAATTTGCTCTATATTAGTTATTATAAATATCTATAATTTTTTTAATAGGAGAGAGATAATAATTAGTAATTTAAGAATTGAAACATTAGAAGAAAATAATCGAAATTTAATAGAAGTTAATGATCATGCAAGATGTTTTAAACATGACTTTAACAATATATTACAAGCAATAGATGGATATATAATTTTAGATGATATGAATTCTTTGCAAAAATATTTTAAATCCTTATTAAAAGAGTGTAATCATATGAATGTAATAGAAACTTTAAATTATAAAATGTTAGATAATCCAGCAATTTATGGAGTATTATTAAATAAATATAAAATAGCAGAAGAAAATGATATTAAAATGAATATTGATGTATTAATAAGTTGTGATAAATTAAAAGAAAAGTCTTATGTAATTTCTAGAATGTTAGGAATATTACTAGATAATGCATTAGAAGCAACAAACGAATGTGAAGAAAAGTTAATAAATGTTCAATTTATAAAAGAAGATAAAAGAAATAAGAATTTAATAATAATTGAAAATACATATAAGGATAAAGACATAGATACAACCAAAATTTTTGAAAAGAATTATACAACTAAAAAGAATAAGAAAAATTCTGGATTAGGATTATGGAAAGTACATGATATATTGAAAAAAGATCATTCTTTAGATTTATTTACAACTAAAGATGATAATATGTTTAGACAAGAGATAGAGATATATGAATAATGTATATATAAAAAATATGGATTTAAAATAGATGTGTCAGTAATAGAAAAAAGGCTAGTTTAAAAAGTAAATTTCGATGTATACATAAAAAATAAAAAAAGTATTGCAATTTAAGTAAAAACTTGGTATAATATCAGAGTTATAAAATAACGCACATAGATGGAGTTTTAAATTGTGCTAAAAAAGTTGTTTAAAATGTTGAAATCTATGGAGGTAAAAAACAAATAAGGAGGAATTTAAAATGGCAGTAGTTGCAATGAAACAATTACTTGAAGCTGGTGTTCATTTTGGACATCAAACAAGAAGATGGGATCCTAAAATGGCTGAATATATATTCCAAGCTAGAAACGGAATCCATATAATCGATTTACAAAAAACATCAAAAAAATTAGACGAAGCTTATAAATTCGTCAAAGATCAAATTGAAGAAGGAAAAACAATACTTTTTGTAGGAACAAAAAAACAAGCACAAGAATGTATTAAAGAAGCAGCACAAAAATGTGATATGTACTATGTTGACCAAAGATGGTTAGGTGGTATGCTTACAAACTTCGGAACAATTCAAGGAAGAATTAAAAGATTAAAAGATTTAGAAACAATGGCTGAAGATGGTACTTTTGAAGTATTACCTAAAAAAGAAGTTAGCCTTCTAAAAAATGAAATGGAAAAACTAGAAAAAAATCTTGGTGGAATCAAAGAAATGAAAGAAATGCCAGGAGTTATGTTTGTAGTAGATCCTAAAAAAGAAAGAATAGCAATATTAGAAGCTAGAAAATTAGGAATACCAGTTGTTGGTTTAGTTGATACAAACTGTAATCCAGAAGATGTTGACTATGCTATACCAGGAAATGATGATGCTATAAGAGCAGTTAAATTAATAGCTGATGTTATGGCTAATGCTGTTATAGAAGGAAAACAAGGTGAAGATTCTACAGTATCTTCTGAAATGGAAGAAATAGTAGATTCTGAAGAAGCTACAGATATGGAAACAGTAGTAAACGAAGAAGAAAAAGTTGAAGAATAATTAAAAACAAATAAATAAAAGGGCGTTATTACATAGTGTATTTGCGCCCTAATTTTAAATAATAGGAGGTAGCAAAATGATAACTGCAGAATTAGTAAAAAACTTAAGAGAAAAAACAGGTGCAGGAATGATGGACTGCAAAAAAGTTTTAACAGAAACAGATGGAGATATGGAAAAAGCAGCTGAATTATTAAGAGAAAGAGGAATAGCTAAAGCGGCTAAAAAATCTGGAAGAGTAGCAGCTGAAGGTCTTGTTGCAACATATGTAACAGGAGATAAAAAAGTAGGAGCAGTTGTTGAAGTAAATGCTGAAACAGATTTCGTTGCTAAAAACGAAGAATTTGTTGGATTTGTTAATGATATTGCAGAAATAGTTGCTACAAAAAATCCCGCAGATGTTGAAGCTTTATTAGAAACATCATATAAAGAAACAGGAAAAAGTGTTAAAGAAGTATTAACAGATAAAATAGCTACAATTGGAGAAAATATGTCAATTAGAAGATTTGAAAGATTTGAATCACAAGGATTAGTTGAAAGCTATATTCATGGTGCAGGAAAAATTGCTGTATTAGTTAATTTTGCAAAAGGTGAAACAGAACTTGCTAAAGATGTATGTATGCAAATAGCAGCAGCTAGACCTGAATATTTAAAAAGAGAAGAAGTTCCACAAGATAGAGTAGCTAAAGAAATGGAAATTTTAAAAGCACAAGCTATGAATGAAGGAAAACCAGCTGAAATAGCTGAAAAAATGGTTCAAGGAAGAATAGGAAAATTCTATTCAGAAATCTGTTTATTAGATCAAGAATTTGTTAAAGATTCAAGTATGAAAGTTGGAGATTTAATTAATAGCAAAGGTGCTGAAATGGTTAAATTTGCTAGATTTGAAACAGGTGAAGGAATCGAGAAAAAAGAAGAAAACTTTGCAGAAGAAGTTATGAAACAATTACAATAATAAAAATTTATATGGACGAGTTATTGTTAAAGCTTTAAGCTTAAACAGTAACTCTTTTTTTGTGGATAATTTTAGAAAAAGTTTTGTTTTTTGAACGTTAAATATCCTTCATTATTAGGAAAGTACTTCGTATTTTCTAATAAAGTTTTTGCTAATTATTGTGAAATGTAATTATTTAGATATGTAAAATATTTTAAATTTGTCTAGTAATTAATAATAAATTGATATATAATTTTTCTATACATAAATTGCTAATAATATAATTGAAAGAATATGTAATTTTATCAATTATTAAAATTAGTATAAAATTTGGGGAGGAATATATGTCAAAGAAAAAAATATTAGGAGTAGCTCTATTTTTTATAACTTTCATATTGCTTCTAAACATAAAATCATATGCAGGAACGCAAAAGTGGAAATCACTTAATTATGATGCTACTGTTAATTCAGATGGTAGTATGGATGTAGTGGAAACATGGAATATAAAAATAAGTGAAACAAATACAGTATTTAAAGATTTTAAACTTGATAGTTCTAAGTATTCTGGAATAACTAATGTTAAAGTTTCTAGTGTAGATAAAGATGGAAAAGAAACACCATTAAAAGAGATTTATGAAGAGCAATATCATGTTGATAGTGGATGTTTTTATGCACTAGCATTAAGTAATTACAAATTTGAGATAGCTTGGAATGTAGGATTAGATGATTCTACAGCAACTAGAACTTATAAACTTTATTATACGATAGAAGATGCTGTAAAAGTATATAATGATTGCACAGAGTTATACTGGCAATTTTTAGGTACAGATAATCAAATTTCAGGAAAAAATGTTACTGGAACTATAAGATTACCAAAAGAGGTAAGTGATATTGAAAAAATGAGAGTTTGGGCTCATGGTGATTTAACAGGAGATATTCAAAAAACTTCTAAAGATACAGTTTCATTTTCTATTGATTCATTATCAGAAGGAACAATGATAGAAGTTAGAGTAGTTACTGAAGAAAATATATATGATAATGTATATAATGAAACAGGTAAAGATAGATTAGAACGTATTTTAATACAAGAACAAAGATGGGCAGATGAGGCCAATGAAGAAAGACGAAATGCAATAATGAAGGTAGCAGCTTTTGTAATTGGAAATGCTCTTATCATAGTAATTACAGTTTTTAGAGTTATTAGAATTAATAAAAAAGGAAACAAATTAAAAGAGCAATATAGCTATCCAGATCCACATATAGAATACTTTAGAGAGATACCAGACGAGGAAAATGCAACTCCTGCAAGGGCTTCATATTTATACTATTATAAAAATAACACATCTGTAATAGGGATGAATTTACCTAAAATATTTGCAGCAACAATTTTAGATTTATCTTTGAAAAATTTAGTTCAATTTGAACCTATAGATAAAGATGAAGTAAAAATAATTTTAAATGAAAATTCTAAAGATGTAGAATTAACTAAAGACGAAGAAATTATTTATGAAATATTAAAAGAAGCAATTGCTTCAGATGGATATATAACTACAAAGAAATTTTCAGAATATGCTAAAAATCATTATGATAAAGTTTATGGAAAACTTCAAAAATTAGAAAAAATAGTAAAAACATATCAAAATGAATGTGGAAATTTTGATAAAACAAGATATAAACTTACAGAAAAATGGAGAAGAAAAATGTATTTTAATATTGCAATTCTTGTATTAATATTTTTCTTTGCTCCAATAGCTATATTTTTATTTTCACTATATATATTGGTAATTGCAAATATAGCAGTTTATAGTAGCAACATTGATAAAATTACATTACTTTCACAGAAAGGCGATTTAGAACTACATCAATGGAAAGGCTTAAAGAAATATATGGAAGAGTATTCTTTATTAAAAGATAAACAAGTACCAGATATAGTTTTATGGGAAAAGTTTTTGGTATATGCAACTACTTTTGGAATTTCAAAACAAGTTATAAAACAATTAAAAGTAGTTCATCCAGAAATGTTTATTGAAGAAAATCAAACAGGAACAAGTTATAGAAATGGAAATTATAATAATGGAATTTATAGATATGCATTTTGGAATATAGTAACTAACAGTAATTATGAAGATAGTTGTTTTGATTCATTAAACAATGGATTAGAAAAAGTTTATACAGAGGCAAGGTCAGCTTATAATATAGCCCATTCTTCAAGTAGCAGCGGAAGCGGCGGTGGAGGTGGTTTCTCTAGTGGTGGCGGAGGCCGGAGGTGGCGGAGGCGGCTGCGGAGGTCGTTAAAGCTAGTTAAATCTTGTTAGATATTTGAAATTTCAAATAATGTAATTTATATAAGGAACAATAGTGGACGATATTTAATATGAAAAAGATAAAACTTTACTGAATCGTCCACGTAATTGTTCGATGCGCCAAAATTATGAAATAATTTTGTGTGCAAAATTGCCGAAGGCTTTATTTTATAGGAAATGCTGAGCACTTTCCTATAAAATAACAATAGTGGACGATTTAGTGAAAATATATTTTTTACTTATTAAATAATCGTCCACTTTAAAAAATTTTTGATTCAAAAAAATTAATAAATTTGGAAATTTTACTGATAAAAGGTTGATTTTTTACCTAAATTATAGTAAAATCTTTATTAGTGTAAATAAATGAAAGGGAAGAATATAATGTTAATATTAAATGGCTTAAAAAGAATAAGAATTAAATCATTTTTAAATTCTAAGGCTATTTATTCTCTAATAGTTTTATTTACATTTTCAAATTTTAAATTTAATAATTATTATTTCAAAAACACTAAATTTATTTAGTGTTTTTTATTGCATACATATTGATAAAGAAAGGAAATAAAATGGTAGGGTATTTAGTATTAGAAAATGGTGAAATTTTTGAAGGAGAGAGAATAGGATTTAATGCAGATACAGCTTGTGAAGTAGTATTTAACACAGGAATGGCAGGATATATCGAAACATTTACAGATCCTTCTTATGCTGGACAAGGTATAGTAATGACATATCCATTAATTGGAAATTATGGAATTATACCAGAAGATACAGAATCAGATAAAATATGGGCAAAAGCAGTATTTATTCATGAACTTGCAGAATTTGAAAGTAATTTTAGAACAAAGGAAAATCTTGAAAAATTCTTAAGAGATTACAAAATTCCAGGACTAACAAATATAAATACAAGAAAACTAACTAAAATATTAAGAGATGCTGGAACAATGAAAGGATATGTTACTTCAAATATTAATGATATTGATGATATAATGCAAAAAATAAAAGAATATGAAGTTGGAAAAGTTGTAGATCAAGTAACATCAAAAGATATAAAAGTTTATGGAAAAGGAAAAAGTAAAAGAGTTGCTTTAATGGATTATGGATTTAAACATAATATAGTAAATTCATTATTAAAAAGAGATGTAGAAGTAACAGTTTTTCCAGCAGATACACCAGCAGAAAAGGTAATTGCAATGAAACCAGATGGAATAATGCTTTCAAACGGACCTGGTGATCCTGAGACTTGCGAATTCCAAATAAAAAATGTAAAAAAACTATATGATACAAATATTCCTATCTTAGGAATCTGTTTAGGTCATCAATTAATGGGAATAGCGACAGGGGCTAAGACAGCTAAATTAAAATATGGACACAGAGGACCAAATCATCCAGTAAAAGATTTAAAAGAAGATAGAGTTCATATAACTTCTCAAAATCATGGATATTATATATTAGAAGAAAGCATAAATAAAAATATAGCAGAAGTTTCTCATATTAATCTAAATGATGGAACTGTTGAAGGATTAAGATATAAAAACAAAAAAATATTTACAGTGCAATTTCATCCAGAAGCTTGCCCAGGACCAGAAGATACAGCATATATATTTGATGAGTTTATATCTTTGATGTAACTTTAGAGACATATGTATAAAGGAGGACAAAAATGTCCAAATAATAGGTTTACAGAATGCATTTTGCATTCTGCATACTGAGGCTGTAAGAATTAAAATTCAACAGCCACAGCAAAACGTCCCAAAAGGGAAAAAAGGAGAGATAAAAATGCCAAAAAATAAATCAATTAAAAAAGTTTTAGTTATAGGTTCAGGACCAATTATTATAGGGCAAGCAGCAGAGTTCGATTATGCAGGAACTCAAGCTTGTAGAGAATTAAAAAAAGAAGGAATTGAAGTAGTTTTAATTAATTCTAATCCAGCAACAATTATGACTGATAAAAATATGGCTGATAAAATTTATATAGAGCCTTTAACTGTTCAAACTGTAAAGAAGATAATAGATATAGAAAAACCAGACAGTATACTTCCAAACTTAGGTGGACAAACAGGTCTTAACCTTGCTATGGAACTTGCAGAATCAGGTTTCTTAAAAGAGAAAAATGTTAGACTTTTAGGTACAGGTGTTGATGGAATAAGAAATGCTGAAGATAGACAATGTTTTAAAGATATGATGGAAGAAATTAATGAACCTTGTATAGCAAGTAAAGTAGTTCATACTGTTGAAGATGCAGTAGAATTTACAAAAGAAATTGGACTTCCTGTAATTATTAGACCAGCATATACTTTAGGTGGAACTGGTGGTGGTATTGCATATACTATGGAAGAGTTAGAAGAGATTGCTGGTTCTGGTATAAGAATGTCTAGAGTAAATGAAATATTAGTTGAAAAATGTATTACTGGATGGAAAGAAATAGAATATGAAGTAATGAGAGATAGTAAAGGAAACTGTATTACAATATGTAATATGGAAAACATAGATCCAGTTGGTGTACATACAGGAGATAGTATAGTAGTTGCTCCTTCTCAAACATTATCTGATAAAGAATATCAAATGTTAAGAACATCTGCTATAAAAATTATATCTGCATTAAAAATAGAAGGGGGATGTAATGTTCAATTTGCTTTAAATCCAACAAGTTTTGAATATGCAGTAATTGAAGTTAACCCAAGAGTAAGCCGTTCATCAGCATTAGCATCCAAAGCAACTGGTTATCCAATAGCCAAAGTTGCAAGTAAAATTGCACTTGGATATACATTAGATGAGATAAAAAATGAAGTAACAGGAAAAACATTTGCATGTTTTGAGCCAGTACTTGATTATGTAGTAGTAAAAATACCAAAATGGCCATTTAAAAAGTTCCTTACAGCAAGTAGAGTTTTAGGAACACAAATGAAAGCAACTGGGGAAGTTATGGCTATAGCTCCTAATCTAGAAGCTGGATTAATGAAAGCAATTCGTTCATTAGAGGAAAATGTTGAATATTTAAGTTTAGATAAATTAAAAGATTTAGAAAAACCAGAATTAGAAGAAAAATTAAAAGATGTTGATAATGAAAGAATTTTTGTAATTGCAGAAGCAATTAGAAAAGAAATATCTGTTGAAAGAATACATGAAATAACAACAATAGATAGATTTTTTATAGGAATTATTTATAAACTTGTAAAAATGGAAAGAGAACTTGAATTAAATCAAATGAATTCTAAAATGCTTGAAAAAGCTAAAAGATTAGGATTTACTGATAAAATAATTGCAAAACTTTCTGGAAGAACAGAAGAAGAAATAAAAAATTTACGTAAAGAAAGTGGTATTGTAGCAAACTTTAAAATGGTTGATACATGTAGTGCAGAATTTGAAGCTAAAACACCTTATTATTATTCAAGTTATGATGATGACAATGAAGCTAAAGAATCAGGTAAAAAGAAAGTTATGGTACTTGGTTCTGGACCAATAAGAATAGGTCAAGGTATAGAATTTGATTATTGTAGCGTTCATGGAGTATGGGCTTTAAAGAAACAAGGATATGAAACTATAATTGTAAATAATAACCCAGAAACAGTAAGTACAGATTTTGATATAGCAGATAAATTATATTTTGAGCCTTTAACAGCAGAAGATGTTGAAAATATAGTAAATGTAGAAAAACCAGATGGAGCAATAGTTCAGTTTGGTGGTCAAACAGCCATAAAATTAACAAAAGCTTTATCAGATATGGGTGTTCAAATTATGGGAACACAAGAAATCGATATGGATAGAGCAGAAGATAGAAAAGAATTTGACGAAGCATTAAATAACTGTGGAATCTTAAGACCAAAGGGAAGCACAATATATACAGTTGATGAAGCCAAAAGAGTTGCAAATTATTTAGGATATCCAGTATTAGTTAGACCATCATATGTTTTAGGTGGACAAGGTATGGCTATTGCTTATGATGATAAAGAAATTGAAGAATATGTAAATGAAATTAACACAATAGCTCAAGAACATCCAATACTTGTTGATAAATATATTTTAGGAAGAGAAGTTGAAGTAGATGCTATATGTGATGGAGAAGATATTTTAATACCAGGTATAATGGAACACTTAGAAAGAGCAGGTGTACACTCAGGAGATAGTATTTCAGTATATCCAACTCAAAATGTTGAAAAAGAACATGAAGAAAAAATTATAGAATACACTGAAAAAATAGCAAAAGAACTTAATATCATAGGAATATTAAATATCCAATTTATTATAAGTAATGGAGAAGTTTATATAATAGAAGTAAATCCACGTTCAAGTAGAACAGTTCCATATATTAGTAAAGTAACAAATCTGCCAATGATTGATATTGCAACTAATGTAATTTTAGGTAAAAAATTAAAAGATTTAGGATATGGAACAGGATTATATAAAAAGAGTGATTATATATGTGTAAAAATGCCAGTATTCTCATTTGAAAAAATTAAAAATGCTGATACTTCATTAGGACCTGAAATGAAATCAACAGGAGAAGTTTTAGGGGTGGCTAAGAAGTTTGAAGATGCAGTACTTAAGGCTTTTATAGCAAGTGGAGCAAATGTATCTACAAAAGGTGCTATATTAATAACAGTAAGAGATAAAGATAAGCCAGAAATGCTTCCAATAGCAGAAAAATTTAAAAGAAAAGGATTTGAAATTTTTGCTACATCGGGAACAGCTAAGTTTTTAAGAAGTAATGGAGTAGAATCAGTAGTTATAGAAAAATTATGGGAAGGAACAAATAGCATTATTGATTTAATAGAATCAGGAAAAATTAATTTTGTTATAAATACACCTACAAAAGGAAAAGAGTCAAATAGAGACGGATTTAAAATTAGAAGAATGGCAGTAGAGTGCAAAATACCTTGCTTTACATCTTTAGATACTGTAAATGCATTATATCAAGCTATAGAAGATGAAACAGATGAAGCTGATTTGCTACCTGTTGATATTACTGAAATTTAAAATAATAAAAAGTATGGAGAAATTAAATGAATGAATTAAGAGAAGCAGAAATATATTATTCAAAAATTGAAAAAAATTATACATGTTTAATTGGATTGAACGTTTTAAGAAAGGATAAATCAATTGAGTTTATGCAATCATTTGGAGGGAGCAAATTTAATACAGATGAAGATTACAATATGTGGAAAAATGCAATTGAAAATATGACAGGAAGACGTTTTGAAGATATACATGGAGCACATATTAAAACTGTAGTATCTTTTGATGATATGTTAGGAATTGGAAGTCTAAAAGGTAATAATTGGATAACCAAAAAAGTTGAAAATAAAAAAAGAGATGATGGAACAACTGAACGCAGAACTATATATTCTTTTTTGAATACTAAAAAAGAAATTGATGAGTTTTTTGAAAGTGTAGGAATAGAGCAAGAACAAAAAGCTGATGATAAATCAGATATAATTAAATAATATATAAAATAAAAGCTATTAGTACAATTTATACTAATAGCTTTTTTATTTTATAGGAAAGCGCTCCGCACTTCCTATAAAATAAAGGCTTCGCCAATATTTGTACATTTCTTAGCTGTGTGAAACGAAGTTATTCTAACTGTTAAGGCTTTGCCTGTTACAGTTAGAATATACAAAGTTGAACTACAGATAAGTTATGCACAGCGAACAATTACGTGGACGATTCAGTATAGTTTTTTCTTTTGCAATTTTCATAATGTCCACTGTTGTTCTGTCAATAATTAAGTTTAAGTAAATTAAAAATGTTACTACAATTATTGTGAAATATATGTGAAAGTATTGACTTTGAATATAAAAGAAAATATAATTGTACTAGCACAGATAGTACAATCGTGTTTTTTTATACAATAAGTTTATGTACTAGATAATTGTAGTAAGTTCGCAAGTTCTAATTTAAGCTAAGAAGCACGTAAATTATTACGTGAGAAATAGGAGGTATTTATGATTAAAATTAGCAATTTGAATAAAACTTTTGGTAATAAGAAAGTTTTAGACAATTTAAATTGCAATATTCAAACCAATTCAATATATGGATTGATAGGTGCGAATGGAGCAGGAAAATCAACACTTTTAAGAATCATTAATGATGTGTTTAGAAAAGATTCTGGAAGTGTACTTATTGATGATGTAGAAGTTGAAAACAATGAAGAGGTAAAACAAAAATTAGCATTTTTGCCAGATGATTTATACATTATTTCAAGCTATACATTAATGGATATGGCAAGCTATTATAAAGCAATGTATAAAAAATTTGATATGGAATATCTAAAAGAACTTGCAGAAATTTTAAAATTAGATATGAATACTAAATTAGATAATTTTTCAAAAGGAATGAAAAGACAATGCGCATTAATTTGTATTTTAGCAACAAATGCAGATTATATGTTTTTTGATGAAACATTTGATGGATTAGATCCAGTTGTTAGAAATCTTATGAAAAAGATACTTGCCAAACATATGTCAAGTAAGAATACAACAATAATAATGACAAGTCATAATTTAAGAGAATTAGAAGATATATGTGATAATTTAGGTGTTTTATATAAAGGTGGAGTATTATTTGAAAGTGATGTAGATAGCTTAAAAACTAATATGTTTAAAGTTCAAATATCTTTAAAAGAAGACTTTTCAGAAGAAACTTTTAAAGAATTAGAGCCACTATCTTTTAAGAAGGTAGGAAGTGTTGCTACAATGATTTTTAAAGGAAATAGAGAAGAAACAGAACAAAAATTAAAAGAAAAATCACCTGTAATTTTAGACTTTTTATCACTTACTTTAGAAGAAATATTTATATATGAAATGGAGGTGATTGGTTATGAATTTAACCAAGTGGTTTAGTAAAAATTATTCAATACAAAATTTAAAAAAATCAAAAGGTGCATTAGCAATAATGCTTGTTATAATTCCAGTAATAACATTATTTTGTTTATATAATTATGATAATAGCATATTTGAAACACCTTATGAAGTAGCACCTTTAATAGTTGCAAATATTGTAGGAATGTTTGTAATTCCATTTATATTATCAAATGTTTTGTTAGGGTATGTATATAAAAGAAATAGTATAGATTTTGTAAATGCAATGCCAATAACTAGAAAGAAAATATATTTAAGTAATATGATAACTGGTATTATATATTTGATATTGTTACAGGTTATAAATTTTATAATATTGGCATTTTATTTACTTATAGTAGAAATAAGTTTTATATCAATGAAAATGCTAGTTGATAGTTTTATTATAATGACAGTTGCATATATTTTTATGTTTATTATTTCTAGTTTAGCATTAACAATTTCTGGAAATAAATTTATACAAATAGTTTTAGTTATGTTAATACTATTTTTGTTACCTTTTATAAGAGTTTTTAATTTAGGTGCAGGATATAATATTCCAGTTGAAATTGATGCTTTTGAAGGAACAGCAAATTTTCAATATATAACAAAAACAACAATATTTACATTACCAATAAATATTTTTTATACACTTATGGAAAAAGGTTCTATATATAGTTTAAATTCTATATTATATACATTAGTTATAGGATTGATTTATATTTTCTTAGGAGTAAAATTATTTGAAAGAAGAAAGATGGAAAATACAGGAAGCTCTTTTGAAAGTACAAAAATACATTTATTTGTAAAGCTATTAACACTATATCCAATGATAAGATTATTAGAATATATTCATAATAGCATAGATATTCCAGAACTAATTTTAATAATATTTTTAATATTCGTATATTATTTTATTTATGATTTAATAACAAGTAAAAAAGTAAAGCTAAAAATAACAATAATTAGTTTTATATGTTCAACTGTTGTTTTATATGGAGTAATAGTTGGATTAGATGCAATAAATAAAAATTTATTACATCCAATACAAGAAGTTAGTAAAGATGATATTGCACAAGTAGATTTAGATTTAGGAATGTTCTACAATTATGAAAGAAGAACAAAATTATCTGCAAATGTAGAAAATAGAGAAATAGTAGATTTTATTTTAGATAATTATAAAACAGATTATTTTTCAAATAATGGAGTTAGTATCGGATTAAAATTAAAACTTGAAAATGGTGATATAGTAGATGATTATGGATATATGTCAAGAGATGTATTTTGTGAACTACTAAAAAAATTAGGAGAAGAAAAGCAATATATTAAGAAATTAGCAGAAGAAAATAAAATAGAAGATGAGGTTATTATAAGATTAAATCAAACTAATAAATATAAAAAATTAAAATTAAATGATAGATTAGTTCAAACGATTAATGATAATATTGAAAAATATTTTGAAAACAAAATAAAAGCTCAATCTAATAATAAAAATTATTTAAAATATTATTCAAATAATTATATTACTATTTATAGATATAAAAATCATCAAAGACAAGTTTTAAGAATGGAATTAGATGATTTACCAGAATTAGAAAAAGAATATATGAAAATGATTAATGCAGAGGTAGAAAATACTATATTAGAATATGAGAAAAATAGTTTTAAATATTCAGATAGTCAAAATTTTAGTATTATTAAAAAGAATACAGAAAATCAAAGTGAGTTTGGAATAAATGCAAGCAGTAAAGAAAAAGATGCTATATTAACATTTATAAAAGAAAATTGTAAAAATGAAGTTGATCCAGAAAAACCATATTATACTATATGTGATGACACTATAGATTTGGTATTTTATACTAATGAGGTAGAAAAGTTTGAAGAATTTCTAAAAAACAATATAGATACAAATAATTTTTATGATTTAAGTGATACTATTGAATTTAAAGACCTAGAAAATATAAATTCAGAGAAAGCTGAAATTAACGAATTAGAAGATATAGATACAGAAAATGATGAAATAAAAAATCAAGAAACTGTAAATGCATTAGAAACATCTTTTTAGAAAGGAGGAATTGATATGATAAATTTAGACTACCAAAGTAGAAACCCTATATATGAACAAATTGTTCAAGAAATAGAAAGATATGTTGCTTTGGAAATTTTAAAGCCTGAACAGCAGATTCCTTCTATAAGAGATATGGCAATGCAACTTGGAATAAATCCAAACACAGTGAAAAAAGCATATAGCATATTAGAAAATAAAGGTGTAATCGTTACTCTATCAACAAAAGGAACTTTTATTAACAAAAAAACAGATACTGTACTAAAAAATACTATAGATAATAAAATAAATAATATAAAAAAAGAGATAAAAGAGATTGAAAAATATGGGATTACTTTTGATGAAATTATAAAAAGAATACAAGAATAGTTGACAAAATATAATAAGCGTTCTATAATTTTTTAGAAAAAGAAATATTTATTCATGCATTGCGCTAAGCAAAGAGCCAAGACAGGAGGAAAAATAGCATGGAAGTCGTTGTGAGAAAAATTGAAATTAGAGGTGAAAACGAGTACGTTGTAGAAACGAGAGGTGGGCTACCAATAGATAAGCAGTTAGACATATTGGTGGCAGCTTCATATAATTCGATTCTTACCTCATCAGAATTTGCTGAAAAAGAAGCTTTAGTAAGTCCTGAAAAAAGAGATGCAGTAGTTGAATTACGTAATGCTGTAGAGAAATATTTGAATGTTTCGTAATCCCATGCAAAAATGATAAAGCAAAAGCCAGCTGTTAGTAAGCGTGGCTTTTTTGCATGTTTGGAGCAAAGAAGTGGATATTTGTAATAAGCTTTGTTTTTTTATTTTCATAATGTCCAAATTTGATTTCTTTGACTATTTATTCACTTTATTATTTTTTTATTGCAAATTTTATGATAATTTTATATAATGTGTATAAATTTTTAGATAGGTGAAATTTTATGAATAAAACTAAAAGAAAAATATTTGAAACATCATTAAAACTTTTTTCAGAAAAAGGATATGATGCAACTAGTATAGAGGAAATTACAGCTACTGTTGGCGTTGCTAAAGGTACTTTATATTATCATTTTAATAGTAAAGAAGAAATTTTTAACTTTTTAATAGAAGAAGGAATGAAACTTCTAATAAACAGTATAGAAATTAAAACTTCAAAATGTGATAATGTATTAGATAAAATTAAAGCAGTTTCTCTAATACAATTAAAAGCTGTTGCAAAATATGAAAATTTATTAACTATTGTACTTAGTCAAACTTGGGGAAATGAATCAAGAAATGTATTTTGTAAACAAAAAGTTATAGAATATATAGAAGTAGTACAAAGTATTGTACAAGAAGGTGTTGATAATGGAGATATTGTAAATTGTAATGCAGAAATATTGGCTTCTGAAATATTTTCATTAACTTGCTCAACTTTAATTTACAAAAGAAAAGCTGGATTAGAAAAGATAGATATTCATGACTTATATAATGAGTATGAAAAAACATTGTTTGATAAAATCATATAAAGGATGGAGTAAAAAATGGGAGAGAGAATCTACAAAGGGTGCGAAAAAGTTTTTGAAGTAAAGAAATTTGAAAATTTAAAAGAAATGATAACAAATACTAAAAATGAATTTGGAAATGAAATAGCTTTTAAATTTAAAGAAGATAATTCAGAAAAGATAAATACAATGTCATATAATGAATATATTGATGAAATAAATGCTTTAGGAACAGCATTAATTAGTATAGGATTAAATGATAAAAGAATAGGAGTTATTTCTGAAAATAGATATGAATGGGAAGAAGCATATTTATCTATTATTTGTGGTACAGGAGTTGTTGTTCCATTAGATAAAGCACTTCCAGAAAATGAAATTTTAAGCTTAGTAGAACGTTCAGAGATGGAAGCTATTTTTTATTCTTCAAAATATAATGAAGTAATGGAAAAAGCAAAAAAAGAAAAAATCGGAAATATAAAATTTTTCATATCAATGGATTTAGAAGAGAAAAAAGATGAAATATATTCACAAAAAGAATTAGTTAAACTTGGAAAAGATTTAATAAAAAATGGAGCAAGAAGTTTTTTAGATGCTAAAATTAATAATAATGAAATGGCATCAATGCTATTTACATCAGGTACAACATCAAAATCAAAAGCCGTTATGCTATCACATGCAAATATATGTGCAAATATTTATGATATTGCATCTACATTTGATGTAACCAAAGAAGATACATTTTTATCTTTCTTACCATTACATCATGTTTTTGAATGTACAGTTGGATTTTTATATCCGGTAAGTGCAGGAGCTTCAATAGGATTTTGCAAAGGAATTAGACATATTGCAGAAAACTTAAAAGATTATCAAGCAAGTGCGATGATTGCAGTACCAGTTCTTTTTGATAATATGTATAAAAAAGTTTTACAATCAATTGAGAAAAAAGGAAAACTTGGAAAAGTAAAATTTGGAATAAAATTAAGTAAAGTAGCTAAAATTTTTGGAATGGATATAAGAAGGAAATTATTTAAAGAAGTTTTAGATTCTTTAGGTGGTAAATTAAGATTATTTGTTGCAGGTGGAGCTGCATTTGATCCGGAAACAGAAAAAGGATTAAATGAATTAGGAATTGAAACATATCAAGGATATGGTTTAACAGAAACTGCACCAGTTATTGCAGCAGAACATCCAACATGTAGAAAGTTAGGATCTATTGGAAAAACATTTCCAAGTTTAGAAACAAAAATTATAGAGCCAAATGAAATGGGAATAGGAGAACTTGCTGTTAAAGGACCAAGTGTTATGCTAGGTTATTATGGAATTAAAGATGATTCTTTATCAGAAGATGGATGGTTTTCAACTGGAGATTTAGCATATATTGATAAAGATGAATTTATATTTATAACAGGAAGAAAGAAAAGTGTGATTGTATTAAAAAATGGAAAGAATGTATATCCAGAAGAAATTGAAACATTAATAAATAAAATACCTGGAGTTAAGGAATCATTTGTATATGGAAAACCAGAAAAAGATGATCCTATTGATTTAAAAATTTGCACAAAAATAGTATATGACAAAGAAAAAATGAAAGAAGAATATAACCTAGATGACGAAGAAGAAATTAAAAAATTATTATGGAATAAAGTTAAAGAAATAAATAGAACAATGCCAACATATAAATATGTAAAAGAGATGATTTTAACAGAAGAAGAACTAATAAAAACAACAACATTAAAAATTAAAAGATTTGAAGAAATAAAAACTGTTTTGTAGAAAAAAATCCCATAGTTTCAAGGGTTTGACAAAAAACGACGTAATATTACAAGAATATGGCAATTGTTACAAAAATGTAATAAAAAAAGTCAAAAAAGGACTTGTAGTTTTACGGAAAAGAGGATATAATTATTTTAGTATTTAATTAGATTGATACGAAGGAGGTAGTTTACAATGTCATTTTTTCATAAATCAGGCATAGTAAACGTGAAGATGGTGATCACGGAAGAAAAGATATTATCAAATATTGACAAAGTTCAAAAATTAATTAATCCAAACAGCAAAAAACAAATAGTTGAGTTGGAAGACGATTCTTACTTTAAAGATTTAGTAGAATCAATAAAAACATATTTATTAGAATATCCTAATAAAAAGAATTTTCCAAAGAGTGTTTATAAAGCATCATATGATTTAGTAGAATATGCAACAAATCAATTTGAAGAAAACACTAAAAAAATTGAAGAATTAATTAGACAAAGAGAAAAAAATATAAAATTAGCAAGCGTATTAAGAGATGCTACAGCAGCTGTTAAAGGAAAAGCTAAAAATTGGAAAGAAATAGTAAAGAAAATAGAATCAAAATATCCAGCAGATGTAGCAGAAGCTTTAACAATTATTGGAAAAGCAAAAGACAAAGAATCAGAAGAATGCGCAGATGCAGTTAAATTAATAGATGCAAAAATAAATAACTTAGAATCAAATTTACATATTGAAATTGATATTGAAAGAATTGAAGATAGATCAAAAGCTTTAAGTTACATAGGAATTGAAATAGCAGAAGCATTAAAATACATACCAGCTCCAGTTGAAGAAGAAGGAGAAGTAACAGAGCAAATGGCTGCAGAAGCAGAAGTTGGAACTGAAGTCGTAGGGGAAGAAGCAGAAGGTGTAGCAGGAAATGTTGCAGCAGCATCAGTAGAGGGAGTAGATGTAACATCAGGAATTGGTGTAGAAGAAGTTACTGGTCAAACAGCAGAAGCAGATGATTTAGATACTTTCTTTGAAGAAACTAGATTTGAAGCTAAACCATCATTATGGCAAAGATTTAAAAATAGTAAATTTGTTAAAACAATTAGATATGTAATGCAAATAAAAGTTGTTTTAGATTATCCAGCATTACCAGAAGGTAAAGATAATTAATTAGAAATTTAATAAAATAAAGAAAGGGCCACTTAGGCGAGTTAATCGCTTAAGTGGCTATTGCTTTTCATTTTATATGAAAGTGCTTCGCATTTCCTATAAAATAAAGCCTTCGGCAAATTTGTTGCAATAATGCAAATACTATTTTTTCTGTTTTCTCGCCTTTATTATGTTGGAAGTTTTTGGACTTATACAATAAGATTCTCCAACTTTGGCTCCGTTGTAAATAGATACTAATGAATTACCCGAATATGCCCGAATACTTTTGCCATCAAAAAAGGCGTTAAAGGAATCGGTTATGCAAAAATGCATATCAGGTGAGGTTAAAAATACTTGCATTTCTACTCCTTTCTTGATTTATAGCATTGCTATAAATACCCAGTAAATATGTTATAGTTTTTTCTGGGATTTTTGGTTGAATTATTATGCCTTAATTGAGTATAACCATAGGCAGTAATAATATATTAACTTGAATATTATATCACAGATTGATAAAATCTGCAATTAGAAGTGGGAGAGAGTTTTAGACACAGTTGCCTAAGTTATTAATTTAGACAAAACCTGTGTCCTTTTGTCTTAAGCGCATCTATTGATTTTTAAACGAAAATGAAGTATAATAGTAGTGCTTTAAATTAACTTAAGATTAAGTGAGGGATAATATGGAAAATAGAAAAAAAATATTAACTGGTGATAGACCAACAGGAAAATTACATATAGGGCATTATTTTGGATCTTTAAAAACAAGAATAGAACTACAAGAAAGTGGTAAATATGATCCATACATATTAATAGCTGATGTTCAAGCTTTAACAGATAATTTTAATAACCCAGAAAAAGTTAGAAAAAATGTTAGAGAAGTAGCTATGGATTATTTATCAGTAGGAATTGATCCAGAAAAAACAACAATATATATTCAATCAATGATACCAGAAGTTGCAGAACTTACAGTATTTTATTCTAATTTAGTAACAATAGCTAGACTTCAAAGAAATCCAACAGTAAAAACAGAAATAGCACAAAAAAAAGAGATATTTGGAGAAAGTGTAACATATGGATTTTTGGGATATCCAGTAAGTCAAGCAGCAGATATAACAGCATTTGAAGGAGAACTTGTACCAGTAGGAGAAGACCAATTACCACTTATAGAACAATGTAAAGAAATAGTAAGAAAATTTAATAGTATATATGGAGAAATTCTAAAAGAACCAGAAGCAGTTTTATCTAGTTCAAAAAGAATAAAAGGATTAGATGGAAATGAAAAGATGGGAAAATCTTTAGGAAATGCTATTTATTTATCTGATAGTGAAGAAGAAATAACTAAAAAAGTTATGAGTGCAGTTACAGATCCTAATAGAATAAAAAAAGATGATTTAGGAAATCCAGATGTTTGTATGGTTGCATATTATCATAATTTATTCTCAAGTGAAGAAGCATGTAAAAACGCATGTAGTGAATGTAAATTAGGTCAAAGAGGATGTGTAGCTTGTAAAAAAGAATTAGCAAATAACATCATAGAATTTTTAAGACCAATTAGAGAAAAAAGAAAATATTATGAAGAACATATTGAAGAAGTAGATGAAATCTTAAGAAAAGGTACAGAAAAAGCAAGAAAAACAGCTAAAGAAACTATGAAAAAAGTAAAAGAAGCAATGATGCTTAATTATTTTGAGGATTAGATTTTTGAAAATAGTTAATAAAGTATAGAAAACTAATATAAGTAAGGAAATTAAAATGAATAATTATATAAAAAGAATACCAGAAGAACCAAGTTTTAAAAGAGAAGGCTTTGATGGATATATAGTAGATTTAGATAATGAAAATGTAAGCATAACGTATGAATATGTTTATAAAGGACATGATAAATATTGTACAAATACAAAAATTACACATATATATTATTGTTTATCAGGAGAAGGAAAATTTAAGATTAAAGATGATATATATGAAGTAAAAAAAGGTGATATTATAGAAATTCCACCTAGTACAAAATTTATTTTTGCAGGTGAAATGGAATTGTTGTTAATAATGAATCCACAGTTTACTCGTGAAGGAGAAATAGTAGGAGAAGATAACGATTTATATTAAATTTTACAGTAGCAAAAATAATAAATTATTTAAAAATTTTATGATATTTAATTTGTATATTGATTATAGGTTTATAGATAACCTTAAAAAATCTAAATATTAATTAGCAAGGAAAGAATAATGTTTGTAGATTATGCAAAAATAGTAATTAAATCAGGAGATGGCGGAAATGGAGCAGCAACTTTTAGAAGAGAAAAATATGTAGCTGCAGGTGGACCAGATGGTGGAGATGGCGGAAATGGTGGAGACATCTATTTTGTTGTTGATCCAGATAGTAATACTTTAATTGATTTTAGATATACTAAAACATTTAAAGCAGAAAATGGTCAAAATGGAAGTGGAAGCCATAGATTTGGAAAAAGCGGAGAAGACTGCTATGTAAAAGTTCCTTTAGGTACAATAGTAAGAGATGCTGAAACTAACAAAGTAATAGTAGATCTTTCACAGCCAGGACAAAAAGAATTAATATTAAAAGGTGGTAGAGGTGGAAAAGGAAATTCACATTTTGCCACTTCAACAAGACAAGCACCAAGATTTGCAATTGATGGAGAAAAAGGAAAAGAAAAAGAATTAATATTAGAATTAAAACTTTTAGCAGATGTTGGATTAGTTGGATTTCCAAATGTAGGAAAATCTACAATACTTTCAAGAGTAACAAAAGCAACTCCTAAAATTGCAGATTATCATTTTACAACAATAGATCCTAATTTAGGTGTAGTAAAAACAGAACATGGAGATAGTTTTGTTCTAGCTGATATACCAGGAATTATAGAAGGTGCAAGTGAAGGAATTGGGCTAGGAACACAATTTTTACGTCATGTTGAAAGAACAAGATTATTATTACATGTATTAGATATAGCTGGAACAGAAGGAAGAGATCCTGTAGATGATTTTAATAAAATAAATGAAGAAATAAAAAAATATAGTGAAAAATTAGCTGCAAGAAAACAAATTATTGTTGCAAATAAAGCAGACAGTATGCAAGATGATGAAAATTTAAAGAAAATAGAAAAAATAGCAAAAGATAAAGACTTAAAGCTTTTTAAGATTTCAGCAGTAACAGGAGAAGGACTAAACGATTTATTTAATTATGTATCAGAAATTCTAAAGGAATTACCAAAAGAAGATATAATAGAAGTAGAAGATAGAATAGTTTATACTTTAGAAGATGATAAAGATGACTTTACAGTAGAAATTGTAGATGGAGAATTTATTGTTAGTGGACCAGCAGCAGAAAGATTAATGGGAAGAGTAAATATAGGTGATAATGAGTCTTATAATTATATGGAAAGAATGCTAAAAAAACTAGGAATTGAAGATGCATTAAAAGAAAAAGGAGTTAAAGAAGGAGATACTGTAAAAATTCTTGAATGGGAATTTGAGTGGTATGAATAATTAATATATAAATATAGTAAAGCTTTTTAAGAAAAATTCATATTATACTTCTATAGGGAGGTGTAATATGAATTTTGAGGTTTTATACAACAATTTTAACGAAATAGAAAACGATCCATATCCTAAAATCGAAAATATAAAACAAGATTATCGATTCGGAAAAATGCTATATGATTCATATGCTGGATCTTATGGAGAATTAACAGCTATAACTCAGTATGTATATGAAAATATTACTAATGAAGAAAATAAGGAATTAAGAAATGTTTTAATGAGAGTTGCAATGGATGAAATGCATCATTTAAAAATATTAGGAGATTTATTAGTTGAACTTGGTTTTATTCCATATTATATGGGAAGCAGGAATAATAAATGGTGTTCAGATAGAGTAAAATATAAATTTAATTCTGTAGAGGAAATGATGAAATATAATATACAAACTGAAAAAATAGCAATAAAAGAATATGAAAGATTAATACAAAATACAGAAGATAAATGTATAAAAGATGTATTATCAAGAATTATTAAAGATGAAGAAAACCATATAAGAATATTTAAAGCAATGTGTGAACTAGAAGAAAAATAAAACTTTTGTTTGACAAATCAAATGTTTTGTGATAAGATTTTCCTATCAAAAAAAGAGAGATTTATGTAGAAAGGATTATGGGGTGTAAAATGAGAAAAAAAGATCCAGATAGTTTAAATAAAAGAGAAAAAGCAATACTAAAATTTATTGAAAAACAAGTAAATATAAATGGATATCCACCATCTGTTAGAGAAATAGGAAAAGCAGTAGATTTAAAATCAACAGCTACTGTACATGGATATTTAGCATCTTTAGAGAAAAAAGGATATATCAAAAAAGAAAGTCAAAAAGGAAGAACATTAAAATTAATAAAAGGTGGGGCATTAGAAGGAGAGCAAGTTTCATTTGATAAAGAAGCATATTCAAGTAAAGAAATGGTAGATGTACCAGTAGTGGGGAAAATTACTGCAGGAGAGCCAATTTTAGCTGTTGAAAATGTAACAGATACATTCCCAATCCCATTAGATTTTGTTGGAACAGGAGAAAGCTTCATGTTAACAGTTAGAGGAGAAAGTATGATAGAAGCTGGAATATTAGATGGTGATTACATATTAGTTAGAAAACAAAATACAGCACATAATGGAGAAATAGTAGTAGCATTAATAGGGGAAGAGGCTACGGTAAAAACTTTCTATAAAGAAAAAGATCATATCAGATTACAACCAGAAAATTCTACAATGGATCCAATAATAGTACCTAATTGTGAAATCTTAGGAAAAGTATCAGGTGTGTTTAGAAAGATAAGATAAAGGGGCTGTAAAAAAAGTCACATGAAAAAAATGAGTGAATTTTTTTATGTGACTTTTTTTGCAAGTTTATATGTATAAAAACTTCCTACAATAAAATTAACATCAGAATTAACGTTTTTTACAGCACTTTCAAAATCATCAGTTATTATATTGCAATAGTTTGAATATTGCTTAGCATAGTCAAATAAGGTTTCTTTTGATAAATATTTTTCTTCTTTTGTTCCATCAGTTAAAATAATTTTAGAGTTTTTAAAATTTGTACATAATTTGTCTAAAATAGTTTTATAATCTTTATTTTTAATTATAGAAACAATAAAGCATATAGAAGTTATGTTTCCAAAATAATCTTTTACTGTTTCTATAAAATTATCAATAGCATTTTCATTATGAGCTCCATCAAATATTATGCTAGGATTATCTGATAAAGTTTCAAATCTTGCAGGATGAATAATTGAGACCAAAGCACCTTTTATAGCATTTTCAGAAATTTTAAAGTTTTGTTTTCTTAAAATTTCTATAGTTTCTAAAACTACACTTGCATTTTCGATTTGTTTTTTTCCAAGTAAATTCAATTTTATATTTTTAAAATTTTTATAATCAAAACTTTGATATAAATTAATGTTATTATTTAAACTATTAATATTATAATTATTTTCAATTGTAGTATCTAAACTAATATTCGTAGTGTTGTTAATATTTATATTTGATATATCTGATTTTTTTATAACATGAAGTAAGTTAGATTTTTGCCTGCAAACATCTTCTATTATAGGAGTTACAATATTCTTTTCAAATATAACTGTTTCACAATTTTGTTTTATAATACCAGCTTTTTGATTTGTAATTTCTTCTATAGTGTTTCCTAAAATATTTGTATGGTCTATTGATATACTTCCAAAAACAGAAATTGATGATTCTATAATATTTGTACAATCATACATACCACCAAGTCCGACTTCTAAAATGACAATATCACATTTTTGGGAATAAAAATATAATAAAGCAAGTGAAGTTTCAACTTCAAAACGAGAAGGTTTTTTATTGAATGTAGATATATATTGATTAACAAAAGCATCTATTTGAGGTATAAAGGTTTTTTCATCACTTTTTGAAAAAAAGTGATTATTTATGCAAATTGCCTCATTTGCAGTAATTAGATATGGCGAAATATATTTTCCAACAGTATATCCAGAAAGTATAAGTGTTTTATTTAACATTTCACAAATACTTCCTTTACCATTAGTACCTGCTACATGAATAAATTTTAATGATTTTTGTGGGTTATTAAGCTTTTCCATAAACCAAGTCATTGCTTCTAAGTCAGGTTTATCTGAAGTCATAAATTCAAATTTTGATAAATAAGTATCTAAAGTCATGAGAAATCTCCTTAAAATAAATAAGAGTAAAATTATAGATATTATAATATATATAAATTACTTTTATCAATTGTTATTATTCTGAAAATCCTTTTGCTTTTAATGCAAGCTCCATATCATTTGTTTTTTTGAAAATTGATGTTAATATAATTTTTGAAGTGTATTTTAATCCTTGAATAGAAGATATCTTGCATGCTTTTGATGCAAGAGAATTTCTTATTTGAGTTAATTCTTGTAGTATAGTTGGAATAAATATTATAGCTATATTGATAATTAAACTAATGTCTGAAGGATTTATACCAAATATTTTTAACGGACTAAAAAGTAATTCTATAGTTTTAATAATTCTAGTTGTGCCAAAAGAGTATTTGAAAATAAAAGTTATATTGCAAACTATAATTAATTTATATGCAATTAATAAAGCCTTAAAAGGCTCTCCAAAAAATAAATTTATTATACTTGTAATTATAATAAAAGGAGTTAAAAATAATATATTTGATATCATTTTTTTAAAAGGTATTTTTAAGCAAAACATTAAAACAATATTTAAAATTAAAAATATTGTTTGAATTGTTATATTATTAATTGCAAATATTAAAAATGCATATATTAAAAAAGTAATAAATAATATTAAATCTATCAAATTTTTCTCCTTTTTTTATTTTATAGTAAATTGCTCTGCACTTCCTATAAAATAAGGGTTCACCAATATTTAAAAATTAACAAAGAATAAATTTACATTTTATTATAATTAAATTTTTAATAGTTGTTTTATTAAAGTATCTATTGAAAAATCTTTTAAATCAATTGAAACACCATTTTCGTGTAATTTAGAAATAATAGAAATTATTCCAGGTACTTCAAAATCTTTTAGGTTTTGTAATTTTAAAAATAAATCTTCTTTTTTAAAACAATTAGTAATTTTTCCGTTATCAAATACAATTATTTTATCGGCAAGTAGAATTTCATCAATAAAATTAGTAACAAAAATAATTGTAATACCACTGCTTTTTAAAGATTTTAATACTTCATATATAGAATTCTTACTCATAGGGTCAAGCATTGTTGTAGGCTCGTCTAATATTAAGAAATTAGGATTTATAGCTAAGCTTGAAGCTATTGCTATTTTTTGTTTTTGACCTAAAGAAAGTTCTTGAGTAGATGAATTTTTATATTCTAGCATGTTCACTTTTTTTAAAGCTTCATCTATCCTAAAATCAAATTCAGAGTAGGGAACACCTAAATTTTTTAGAGAAAATGCTATATCATCATATACTTTATCAAATAATATTTGATTTTCGGGATTTTGAAAAACGATTCCAATATTTTTTCTAATTTCTAGGAAGTTCTTTTTATTACTTAAATCTATATTATTTATAAAAATATTTCCATTTTTGAATTTTGTAAGTCCTGCTAAAATTTTGGTAAAGGTAGATTTACCAGAACCATTTTTTCCGATTATGCATACAAATTCATTATCTTCTATTTTTAAATTAATATCTGAAATGTTAAAGTTTCCAGTTTTATATTTGTAGTTTAAATTTTTTATTTCTATCATAATTAATCCTTTTTAGAGTTTTATAGTATAAAAGATTGTTATATAAATAATTAGTGTAAAATCTTTAATTAATCCTCTGTATATAAGTATTTTTCTGATAGTGGTTTTATATATTTTGATAAGAAATATATTACAATTACTTGAATAGGTAACATTATTAATTTTGTAGTTAATCTACCAATCATTACAGCAATAAAAGCATTTCCATATAAGAAATGAAGCATTGCACTCATAATTAAAAGTTCTATAATTCCAAGAACTATAATACTACTTAATATAAGTCTTACAAGTAATTTTTTTCCAGTGTAAAGTTCAGTTTTATTATATAAAAATAATCCATATACAAGTCCAACTAAAGCTTGAATAATAGTAAACCCTACAAAATATTCACCAAAAGGGAATAGGAGTGCTCCAATTAAATCTCCAAGAGCTGCTATTAAGCAAGAATATACAGGACCTAAAATATAGGCTGATATCATAATAGGTAAAAAGCTAAGACTTATTACAAGTATTGGTGTTTTTATAGAAACAAATCTTGATAGTACAATTAATATTCCAAGTAATAGTCCAGATAATATTATTTTTTTGGTTTTAGACATAATAATTTTTTGTATGATATTTAATAATCATACATTCCTCCTTATATTAAATTTTAAATATTTTCTTATTTTAATTCTACAATTGTTGCACCCATTTCACCTTCACCAAATGTACCAACTCTAAAAGTTTTTACATGAGGATGAGTTTTTAAAAATTTATGAATTCCAGCACGTAGCGCACCAGTTCCTTTTCCATGAATTATTCTAATTGAGACAAGACCTGCAATATAACAATTATCTAAATATTTATCAATTTCAAAGCAAGCTTCATCAACTGTTTTTCCAAGTACATTAATTTCTGGTGAAATATCTTTTATTTTTAAATCTTTCCTAATAAAATTACAGTTAGATGTTATTTTTTTTGTGTCAGTTTTAGTTTCTTTTAATTCCAAATCATTAATTTCAAAAAACATTTTTCCTAAATCAAGTTGAACTTGAATTTTACCAGATTTAGATATTGATAAAATAGTACCAGATTGATTTAATTTTGGAATAAATACAGTTTGACCATTTTGTAATTCTTCTAAAGAAAGTTTTTTAGAAGAATTTTTATTATCAAGATTAATAATATTTAAGTCATCTATTTTTTTATTTAATTTGTTTCTTAATTTATTTGATTCTTTATTACTAGAAGAATTTTCAATTTCTTTAATAATATCATTTGCATCTTCTTTAGCTTCAAGTAGAATATCTCTAGCATTTTGTTTTGCTTTATTAATAATATCTTTTTCCTCTTGTTTTAATTTTGAAAAATCAAATTCAAGAGAATGTTTTAAATCTTCTATTTTTTTAGAATTTTCGATAGTTTTTTGCTTTTCAGCTTCTATAGTACGTTTATCTTCATAAATATTTGTAAGTAATTCTTCAATATTTATTTTATCTTGCTCAATAAATTCTTTAGCTCTATCAATTATTTCTTCTGATATACCAAGTTTTCTACTGATAGCGAAAGCATTACTTGTTCCAGGAACTCCTAATAACAATTTGTAAGTAGGAGATAGGGTTTCTAAATCAAATTCAACACTAGCGTTTTCAAAACCTTCTGTAACTAAAGCAAAATGTTTTATTTCAGGATAGTGAGTAGTTGAAAGTGTAAGAGCATTTAAAGAATTCAATTTTTCTAAAATGCTTATTGCTAAGCTAGAGCCTTCTACAGGGTCAGTTCCAGAGCCAAGCTCATCTATTAATATAAAACTATTTTCTGTTGCTTCTTTTAAAATATTTGCAATATTTGTCATATGTGATGAAAATGTACTTAAAGAATCACTAATACTTTGATCATCACCAATATCAGCAAAAATATTATCACAAATAAAAATACTACTTCCTTCTTTTGCAGTGATATGAAGTCCACTAATAGCCATAAGCATTAGAAGTCCAGCAGTTTTTAGTGTTACTGTTTTTCCACCAGTATTTGGACCAGTTATAATTAAACTATTATATGAATCACCAATTTTAATATCATTTTTAACAGCTAGTTTAGTATCAATTAAAGGATGCCAAGCTTGTAATAAATTAATAGTTTTAGTATCATTTATTATAGGTTCACAAGCATTTAATGAGTTAGAGTATTTTGCTTTTGCAAAAATAAAATCAATAAGACCTATTAAATTAGCATCATTTTCTATGTTTGGTATAATATCAAAAAATAGTGATGTAAGTTTTTGCAATATTTTTTCTATTTCAATATGTTCATCATTTTTTAGACTGTTTAAGTCATTGTTTAAATCAAAAATCGCGATAGGCTCAACAAAAACAGTAGAACCACTTGAAGATATATCATGTATAAATCCTTTAATTTCTTGACGATATTCATTTTTTACAGGAATTACAAAACGCCCAGAACGCATAGTAATAACAGCTTCTTGAACGTATTTAGAATGTAAGAAAGAATTAAGCTTTGAACGTATTTCTTGTTCTTTACTACGAAGACTTTTACGAATATTATTTAATTCTTTTGATGCATCATCAGAAATTGTGTTTTCATCTATAATGGCAGTAAAAATAGCTTTTTCAATAGATGGATTTATATATAAGTTGTTAAACAATCCATTAAGATTAGTAAATTCGGACATATCAATTTCAGTACTAAAAAAATAATCTTTTAGATTTGATGATATTTTTAAAATAGAAGCTAAATCTAATAATTGTTTAGCATTTAAAAATAAACTACTATTTAATTTTTTTAAATGTTCAGTTATATCTTCAATTTCAGCAACTGGAATAGAACCTTTTCTATATAGTAAAATAGAGGCTTCTGTTGTTTGCTTTTGTGATTTTATAATTTCTGTTTTAGAAGATAATGGTTTTAAATTATCAATATAATTTTTACCAATGTATGTAATTGAATAATTTTTTAAAATATCACAAACTTTATTAAATTCTAATTTTTCTATAGTTTTTAAATTCATAATAAAATCCTTTATTGTTTTCCACATGTATTTGATAAATTGTGTATTAAAGTTACTTTTATTTTATAGTTGATGAAATTAAACTTTTATAAAATAAAAGTTTGATTAGTAAATGTGGATATTTTTCGTTTAATATAATAACATAAAAAAGCTCAAAAATAAAGTGATTTGTAAACTTTAAATTAATTATATTATTTTAGTATAAATTATAGTTAGATATTTATTATAATAATATAAAAATTTTATTTATAATTGTAGAGCATTTATAAAGATGATAAAATAATTTTATAAAATTTTGTAACAAATTTATTTTTTTATACACTAATAAAGTGAAAGGAGGAAGCCTATGCAGAATATTGAAGAGATTTATAAAAAATATTCAAAAACAGTTTACAAATACATATTCTGCTTAAGTCGGAAATAAAGAACTTTCTGAAGAAATAGTTCAAGACACTTTTTTAGTTGCTGTAAAAGATATAGATAAATTTGAAGGAAAATGCAAAATAAGTACATGGCTTTGTCAGATAGCAAAAAATATTTGGTATCAAAATTTAAGAAAAGAAAAAAAGTGTAATAAAATACCAATAGAAGATGTAAAAGATAATATTTTATTTGAAGAACAAATTGAGGATATGATTTGCGAAAAAGAAAGTAAAATAGAATTATTCAAAAAAATACAGAAATTAGATGAAGATACTAGAAATGTTATATATTTAAGAATTTTTGGGAATTTGAATTATGAAGAAATAGGAGAGATTATGAATAGAACATCGAGTTGGGCAAGAGTTGTTTATTTTCGTGGAAAGCAAAAATTGAAGGAGGAAGATTATGAAGGAATGTGATATAGTACAAGATTTAGTATTTGGATATAATGATGGAACATTGAAAGAAGGCTCAAAAGAATTTGTTGAAAATCATTTAAAAGAATGTGAAAAATGTAACAAAATTTATGAAGAGATAAAAGATGATAAAACAGAAGAGGATATACCTGAAATTGATTATTTAAAGAAAATAAATAAAAAGGGAAAAAAGAAAAATTTAATAATAATTATATTATCAATATTAGTAGTAATTGCAGTTTTTATTAGTATAGTTGCATTTATAAATTATTATAATAAAGCAAGAGTTGAGATTTTTTTAGAGGATGATATAGAGAATAATCAAATACAAGATATAAAAGGTGCAATATATGAAATAGATGAAAATGCACAGATTACTTATAACTCAAAAGAAGATTTATTAAAACAAATGAAGGAAAGAATGGGGAATACAGAATTATTAGCTGGATATGAGGGAGAAAATAATATTTTTCCAGCAAGTTTAATAGTTAAATCATCTAAAATGAATAGTCATAAAAAAATGGAGGATAAAGTTAAGGAAATGAGGGGAGTAAAATCAATAACTAGAACGAGAGTAAATCCATATGAATTATTATTTGCTGAAATATATGCTAAATATTTTTATTCTCCAAGTGAGGGAGTAGTTGTGTATGAGAAATAAAATCTTATTAATTAGAAATTGAAAAATACTGACACCTTAAAATGAGCTGGAGTTATGAATAATTACAGGAATTGTGCTTAAGAAATTGTAATGAATGATAAAATTAGAGTAGTCAAAAGGCTACTCTAAAAATTTGATTATGTAGATTAATTTTATGACTAGCATACTTTTATTTCTGTTTTATATAAGAGCTGATATGTATTACTTGTTCTCAATAACTCTTCATGAGTACCTATATCAGTAATTTTCCCATCTTCCAATACCATGATTTTGTCACAATTAACTATTGTTGATAATCTATGAGCTATTATTAAAATAGTATATTCTTCTTTTAAATTGGAAATTGCTTGCCTAATTTCTTCTTGAGTTTCATTATCTAAAGCTGATGTTGCTTCATCAAACAAAATTATTTTTGTTTTTTGTACAAAAGCTCTTGCTATTGCTAACCTTTGTTTTTGACCACCAGATAGTACAATTCCATTTTCACCCAATACAGTATCATATTTATTTGGTAAAGTTTCAATAAATTTATCTAAACAAGCTACTTTACAAGCTTCTATCATTTCTTGTTCTGTTAAATCTTCTTTTACTAATTTTAAATTATCACGGATACTCAAATTAAAAATATATGGTTCTTGACTAATAATAGTTATATTTCCACGAATAGAATCCTTGTCTAAATCATTAATATTTTCGTTTTCAATTAATATTTCTCCAAATTTGGTATCATATAATTTGCATAACAAATTAAAAATTGTAGTTTTTCCGTGCACCACTCTTTCCAACAAATCCCACCATTTCTCCGCTATTAATTTTAAAATTTACATTATTTAAAACTGGACAATTTTCTTTATATTCAAAGATAACATTTCTAAATTCAAAATTTCCATTAACGGTATCTAAATGTTTGTTTCCAAAGATTTCTTTTTTAAAAGTTTTGTTTTCTAATATACTAAATATCCTGTCGCAAGAATTATCAAATGTTTTTAATAATTCCAGAAGAGTTGATAATTTTTCCATTATTACAGTCATAATTCCAGATTTATAATTAAATAGTGCTATTGCCATAGCAACAGTAAGTGAATCATTATTTATTAAAAATATTAACAATATAATTAAAATAAATTCAAGTATTGATGTTAAAGTGCTAATAGCATAACTATAACTGGATTTTAATTTTTGCATTTCCAATCTTTTTTGATTTTGCTCTTCAATATTTTTTTCTAATATTACCATAAAACTTTCCTGAGAATTTAACATTTTTATATCTTTTTCTCCTCTAACTAGCTCACTTATTAGACTTGAAACATTTTCAGATTTATTATGATATTCCATATCTTTTTTTCCATATTTTTTTGTTTTTATAATATGTAAAGTGCTTAAAACAATTGATACAAATAGGTAATATAAAAATACTCTCCAATCAATAAATAAAGTGGCAAATAAGCTACCTATATTAGATAACAAATTTCTAAGAGAGTCTAAAGATTCATAAAAGAAATTTGATACTTTTTCAGTATCATTTGTTATTCTTTGAATAAATACTCCAGATGAATTATTGTCCATATCGTTCTGACTTATTTTTAGAATTTCTTTGCCGTAGAGCCATTTGAATATTTTTAGTTGTTAATTTTGAAAAATGATGTGCAGGTCTTGACCAAAAGAAACATTTTACAAAATATGTATAACACTTAACTATTAGAATAACTATACTTATATATATTGCTTGTTTCCAACTACTTGATGTTATATGTACAATTTGCTTAGCAGATAGTAATGGAACTATTACCCCAACTATAATGCCAGATATACAGCAAAAAATTAACCATAATAAATCTTTTTTATATTTTTTTCCATATTTATATACTTTTTTTATGTTTTTTATTGTTTCTTTCATATATTAACCTTTCAAAATAATCACATATTTTTAAAATTCAAATTTGTTTGAGTTTATTAAAATTGTATTTGTTGTGCTAAATAGAGTATTGGTATAATCCTTAATATTATTAAAATAAAAACCTTCTTGAAAATCAAGAAGGTTTTTATGGTGCGCCCTCAAGGATTCGAACCTTGGACCCACCGGTTATGAGCCGGTTGCTCTGACCAACTGAGCTAAGGGCGCGAGTAAGTATTTCTTACGACAAGAATTATTATAAACAATTAATTTTAATATGTCAATACTTTTTGGAAAAATATTTTTTAAAACTCATTTACTATTATTAAATACTTCTATATAATATTTATAGAAAAAAGAAAGGTAAAAAATATATGAGGAAAAAAGCTGTATTAGTAATTGTGATAATATTTATTTTTATAACAATAATTTTAAGTGTACTTACTATCAAATATAGATATATTGTGCATTCGATAGTACAAATTCCAAGTGAAAAAGTATATTATGCAGAAGATTTTGGAATAGAAGTAATCAAAAGCAACACAGATTTTGATAATGATGGAATTGATGATTATACAGATATATTAGAAGGAGCAAGAGTAGAAGCACAGAATAAGCCCACATATAGAAGTGCATATTATAGTGGAGGATATCCACCAGATGATGAAGGAGTATGTACAGATGTAATTTGGAGAGCATTGAAAAATGCAGGATATTCTTTAAAAGATATGGTTGATGAAGATATTGCAAATAATGTGAGTGAATATCCTAGAGTTGAAGGAAAACCAGATCCAAATATAGATTTTAGAAGAGTTCCAAATTTAATGGTTTATTTTGAAAGAAATCATATATCTTTAACTATAGATTTAAATGATATTAGTAAATGGCAACCAGGAGATATTGTAGTTTTTGAAAAAAATCATATAGGAATAATATCTGATAAAAGAAATGAAAAGGGAATACCTTATATAATACACAATGCGGGTCAACCAAATAGAGAAGAAGATGGGCTAGAATATTACAATGAAAATGCATGGAAAATATCAGCACATTACAGATTAAAAGATTAATTATAAAAAATATATTGACAAAAAAAATACCTAGATATACAATGTATAAAAATACATAGACAATCTAGGTATCTTTTTATATGAAAGTGCACATTTATATAAAAGAAAAAATGGAGGTTATATATGAAAAGGAAAATTATAAAAGGCCTATTTTTAGCTTATATTTTAGTGTTGATATATGTATTGTTTATGCATAACTCATACAGATTTATGGGAAATACATGGAATCTTGGTATATTTTCAAAAGAACATATAGAAATGGCAAACTTTGTACCACTAAGAACGATTAGCACATATTTTACTAGATTAGGAGAACATACGATAAATACAAGTATAGTTGTGATGAATCTAAGCGTTAATTTATTACTTTTAGCTCCTATGGCTGTTTTTTGTAAAGTATTGTTCTCAAACAAAATAAATAAGTTTTGGAAATTTTTATTATTTATTTTATGTTTAGATATAATTATAGAAATATTACAATTCTTGACATTTAGAGGATCACTAGATATAGATGATATAATATTAAATACACTTGGAGCTAGTATAACTTATGGAATTATGAGTATAAAGTATGTAAAAATTTTTGTTGAAAAATTAACAAATTAAATTACAAGTATAGAGAGGAGAAAATTTTATGAAGATAGATAAAGAATTATTAAAAGGAAGTACTACAATGATGATTTTGAATTTATTATCAAATTCAAACATGTATGGATATGAAATGATAAAAACTTTAAGTGAAAAATCAGAAAATATTTTTGAACTTAAAGAAGGAACTTTATATCCAATATTGCATTCATTAGAAGAAAAAAATTTTATAACTTCTTATTGGGATGAATCAACAGGAAAGAAAAGAAAATATTATTCAATTACAAAAGAAGGAAAAAAACATTTGCAAGCAAAAAAAGAAGAATGGAAAATTTTTAGCAATGGAATAAACGCTGTACTAGGAGGTGTTTCATGTGCTTATTAAAGAATTTTTAGAAAATGTTTGTAATCAAATTAGATATAAACCTATGAGAGAAGATATTTCAGAAGAACTAGGTTTACATATTCAAGAAATGAAAGAAGAACATATGAGCTATGGATTATCAGAAAAAGAAGCAGAAGAAAGAGCTGTTGCTAACATGGGAGACTCTATAGAAATTGGTAAAAAATTGGATAAAATTCATAGACCAAAATTTGATTGGATATTGTTTTTGTTAGTTGGAATTTTAATTGGTTTTGGATTTTTAGTTTCATCAATAAGAATTCAAAGAATAAGTGGAGGTTCAATTTACTATTTAACACGACATATTAAATTTTTTATAATTGGATTAGTTTTAAGTATTGGAATATATTTTTTAGATTATAGAAAAGTAGTAAGAAATTATAAAGTAATATATATTTTATCAAGTATAATTATGATTTTTACTGCATTATTTGGTTATGACCAAGTTGGAACTACTAAATGGATTTATATTAAATATTTTCGAATAAATCCAACTAATATATGTTTATTATTATATACTATTGCTTTTGCTGGAATGATTAGTAATTTAGATAAAAAAGTATGTAATATCAATATAGAAAAGTTTAATTTTAAATTTAGAGTAGATATTTTAAAGTTAATAATATTTGCAACAATTTCAATATTTTTCATTATGTCTATAAGTGGAATTATTATGTCTATGATTTTATTATTATCATATATAGTTATAGCAACTGCTTATATTGTTAATTCAAAAGAAAATGTAAAGAAAAATCTTTTTAAATTATATGGATTTTTAATTAGTTTAGGTATAATTTTAATTATATTTTGTACTTTAACTCAAAATGGATTATACTATATGGCTTTACACCGTTTAGATGCAACATATAATTATTCAAATGATGATCGTGGAAGGGGCTTTGTTTCTTGGAAAATAAATGAAGTATTAGAAAATGCTAATATGTTTTCTGGATTAGATGACATGGATCCTTATTTTGGATTATTTGATGGAGGAACTAATAATGCATTAATAACTTTAATTGCATACTATGGAATTAGTTTTTCTATCATAGTAATAGTTACAGTAGTTTTATTAGCAGTTAAACTAATTATGGACTATAGAAGAGTAAAAGATACAGCAGGTAGTTTATTAATTATAGGTTTAGGAAGTATAATATTATTTCAATCAATTTTAAATATATTAATGAACTTAAATTTAGTACCAACAATTGATGTGAGTTTACCATTTGTATCATATGGAATGAATGGTTTATTAATAAATATGATGAGTATTGCATTTATATTATCAATATATAGAAGAAAAGATATATTAACAAAAAATGAAAAAGCAAAGAAATTAAAATTTAAAATTAGTTATGAATAAAAATAAAAAAGAAATGAGGAATGAAACTTAATTATAGACACGGGGATTTTCAGTCCCCATGTCTTATGTATTAAAAAATGAAACATAATTGTATCAATTATAAATATATATTTATTGGTTTCTATTATTTTTGATTAAATTTTTACAAAAAAATTATAAAAAATATAAAAATAGTATTGACAAGTTCAAAAAAAAAACTTATAATTAGATACGTGCTTAAGACACATGGGTAGGTGGTCGAGTGGTTAATGGCACCAGACTGTAAATCTGGCCGCGAGAGCGTACGATGGTTCGAATCCATCCCTGCCCACCATTTTTTAAAAATAAATAAAAAGTGTTGACAAACTAAATTTAATATAGTAAAATATATCAAGTTGGTGGACACAAATTAACGGTCGCTTAGCTCAGCTGGGAGAGCATCTGCCTTACAAGCAGGAGGTCATAGGTTCGAACCCTATAGCGACCACCATTTTTTTGGCCTGGTAGTTCAGTTGGTTAGAATGCCGCCCTGTCACGGCGGAGGTCGACGGTTCGAGTCCGTTCCAGGTCGCCAAAAAAATATCTAGTACTAACTAGATATTTTTAATATAAGGCTTCATAGCTCAGTTGGTAGAGCAGGGGACTGAAAATCCCCGTGTCAGTGGTTCGATTCCACTTGAAGCCACCATAAAACAGACTTTTATATAGTAATGTAAAACATGATAAAAACTATATAAAAGTCTATTTTTATACTATTTTAACGATTTTATAAAAATATAAATATTAAAATTACATTGAAAAATTTATACAAAGGAGAACTTATGCGAAAAAAAATTATATTAATTATTATTTTTATAATAATTTTATGTGTATGTCTAAAAATTGAACAAATAAATAAAAAAGATAGAATTGTAGATAACGAAGAAGAGTATTTAGGATGGAATGCAAATTATATCTGGATTACTAATGATGAAGATAATACACGAGAAAACGAATGGGTATGCTTCAGAAAAAATTTTAACATAGATAATAAATCAAAAATTGAAGATGCAGTATGTAGAATTGCTGTTGATTCAAAATATTGGTTATATATAAATGGACAAATAGTTATAAGGGATGGACAGTTAAAACGTGGTGAAAAAGGAAACTCAATATATTACGATAAAATAGATATAGAAAAATATTTACGTATAGGAGAAAATAATATTTCGATATTAGTATGGCATTTTGGTAAAAGTGGATTTTCACATATTGATTCAGGATATGGAACTTTGCTATTTCAAGCTCAAATTGGTGATGATATAATAATTAGTGATGATACATGGAAAACAATAAAAAATCCAGCATATTTAGAAGATGAAGAGTTAACTAATCCGAGATTAAGTGAATCTAATATATATTATGATTCAAATTTAGAATTAGATGGATGGTATAAAAATAATTATGATGATTCGAGTTGGCAAAATGCTGTTATAAATGGAAAACATGGTGATGAAAAATGGGGAAAGCTGATAAAAAGAGATATTCCATTTTTTAAATATTCTGATATAAAACAGTATGAAAGTCAAAATATTGATGGTGAAGTTTTTGAAATGAAGTTACCATATAATATGCAAGTAATTCCATATTTAAAAGTGAAATCTAATAGTAATCAAAAAATAATTATTTCAAATGATAAAGATTTTAATAATAGTGAAAATTATGGAAAAATAACATATATAACAAAATCAGGAGAGCAAGAATATGAATCACCAGCATGGATAAATGGAGATAAAATATATTATCATATACCAAATGGAGTAGAAATAGTCTCATTAGGATATAGACAAACTGGTTATGATACTGAAATGAGTGGCAATTTTGAATGTGATGATGAAACTTTAAATACTCTATGGCAAATGGCAAACAGAACACTATATGTAAATATGAGAGATACATATATGGATTGTCCAGATAGGGAAAGAGCTATGTGGATAGGAGATATGAGCATTGATATGGAAGAAGCAATGTATGGTTTAGATACATCTGCAAATGATTTGTACGAAAAATGTATAAAAACAGTAATAGGTTGGAAATATGAAGATGTATTATGTAGTGTGTCTCCATCAATAGCTGCGAATTTGCAATTACCAATTCAAAATTTATTATCAATATGTTCAATGTATAATTATTATGAATATACAGGAAATAAAGAATTTTTGGAAAATGTATATCCAAGTGTGAAAGATTATATGAATTTATGGGCTATTCAAAATGATGGATTAGTTATTGGAACTGGAAATTATTATTGGAATTTATGGCAATGGTATGATTCTCAAGGAGAAACAGATTCAAAAATATTAGAAAATATGTGGTATTATTATGCACTACAGAGTTCATATAAAATGGCAGAAGTTTTAAATTTAAAAATGGATGCAAATAAATATAGAATAAAATCAGAAGAAATAAGTAAAGCTTTAAATGAAAATTTTTGGGATGGAAATGGATATAAATCAAATGATTTTGATGGATATGATGTAAGAGTAAATTCTATTGCAGTTTTATCAGGAATAGCAGATGAATCGAAATATAATCAAATATCAGAAGTAATAGTAAATAATTATGATAACTCTACTTTTATGGAAAAATATGTGTTAGAAGCTTTAGCTGAGATGGGAAAAATTACTGAGGTACAAAATAGAATAAAAGATAGATATAGTGAAATGATTGAAAAACAAGATTTTAGTACAACATTATGGGAATATTGGAATAACACAATAGGAAGTAAAAATCATGCTTGGTCTGGTGGGCCACTAATAATAATGTCAAAATATTTTGCAGGCATAGAGCCATTAAAAGAAGGATATTCTGAAATATCAATAAAACCAAACTTTGGAAATTTGAAAAAATTAACTGCTAGTGTAAATACAGTAAAAGGAACAATAGAATTTGAGGCAGAGAAAAAAGAAAATAATTTAATATTAGAAATAGATGTTCCAGAAAAAACATTAGTTGCGGTTGAAAAAATGTCAAATGAATATGATATTATAATTAATAATATAAATATATATACAAAAGGAAAATTTACTAATGAAAATTTAGCAATTTTTGAAAAAGAAGATGAAAAATATGTATATTTATTTTTAGATAAAGGTAAATATAATATCGTGTCAAAATAAAAAATAAAAAATCATTGAATTTACATATGTATTTTCAATGATTTTTTATGTAATAAATGAATTTGTAAAAATTGATAAATAGTGTAGACATATTAAAAGTAATATTATAGAATACTTATCATAGGAAATGATGAAAAGCAGATGTGGTTTTGCCACCTAATTTACGAATTTTCGTAGGAAGGGTGGTGATGTTTATGGTTAAAGTGATACTATTTTTTATAATATCATTAATGTTATCTTTAACATTAAACGTTGCCTTGACAGCAGTTCTATATAAGAACTGGGTTGATAAGCAACTACATAAATAAAAAAAGCTCACATCTGTAACTTTGGCGAGTCAGATATGAGTATTTCTTAATCTATTCGGAAAAACCACGTTTGTGGACTTGTCATTTCCTATATTTATTATACTCTAATTTAATTATAAAAGTCAAGATAAACTATATAAGTCATATTGATATTATTACTATAATTTACAAAATCTTTAAAGCAACTTTTATATTTCAAATTCTGCTCCAGCAAATAATTTGGTTACAGTAGTAGTTCCGTTTAATTGTTCTTTAAAATAATCTATTACTTCATCAGAATTACAATGACCCATATAAGCGTTTTGAATATTATTATCTTTAAAATATTGAACTATTTGTGAAGTGTATGAATCGATTTCATTTAAATGAAATCCACCAATAACAGCAATAACTCTATTATCATTTGTAATTTTTTTGGCTTGCTCAATTATGTTATTTATTCCAGAATGAGAACAAGAACCAAATACTATAATTCCATTTTCTGTTTTTATAGCAATTCCAGAATCATCATGTAGGTAATCAGTTTTTCTTCCTTCTAAATCTAGGACAGTAGGTAGATTTTTAATAGGTACTTCAAACTTTCTATCTATTTCTCCAAGAAACCAGACATTTTCAAAAAATTGATATGGTTCTTTAGTTTCGATTAATTCAAATTTTTTTAATAGTTGTTCTCTATTTTCTGAGATTCCACCATAAGCCATATTTCTTGTTAAACTATATCTTTTAGTAAAACATTCTGGATGTAAAATTAGTTTCTTTGTAGAATTAATATATTGTAAGCCATTACCATGATCCCAATGACCATGACTTAAAATTATAGTATCTACATTATCTAAATTAATTCCTAAAGTTTTAGCATTTTTTAAGAATGCATCAGTAATTCCACTATCTAAAAGAAATTTATTTTTTTCTGTTTCAATATAAATAGATAATCCATTTTCATTAATGCATCCATTATCACAATTTCTATCTTCTGTTAATACAGTAAATTTCATAATTATCTCCTAATAATTATTTTATTATTGCTATTATATAAGAATAATTTTAATAAATCAATATAAATTTAATAGACATAGGACAGAGGGTTTGTCTAAAATTTAATTTTTAGACGAAATCTCCATTGTTATATCTAAAACATAATATGTAAACTATAACAAATCGAATAAAAAGCGAAGAGAAAATGAGAAAAGAGAAGATAATAAGTGGATATGATTGAATACAGACTAAAAAATAAATAAAAATTGACTTCTTTTGCTACATGTTGACTTTTATATTCATGTAGAGTATAATAAATATGTTGGAGAATTTACATAAATACTAAGGATATAATTAAATAATAAGTGGATACTCCAAATGGACAAATTAATAGAACAATAAAATTATTTATTGTTTTTATTTTGCATTTTAATAATAAAAGAGTATAAAATTAAAATAGGAGGGATAAGCATGGAAAACAAAGAATTAGAGCTAGAAGAAGTAATTGAATTAATTGAAAATAAAAGAATTAATCAATTACGTAAATATTTAGAAAATATTAATAGTGCTGATTTCCCGAGTATATTAGAGCAAATAGATGAAGAAAAAACAATAATGGTATATAGAATTTTGCCAAAAGATAAGGCATCAGAAGTTTTTGTTGAATTAGACCATGATGATCAAGAAAAATTAATAAGTTATTTAACAGATAATGAAATAAAAAACGTTATGAACGAAATTTATATGGATGATGCAGTTGATTTAATTGAAGAAATGCCATCTTTTGTTGTTAAACGTATACTTGCAAATACTAAACCAGAAAATAGAAAAATTATAAATGAATTATTGAAATATCCTGATGATACAGCAGGAAGTCTTATGACAACAGAGTTTGTAGACTTGAAAGAAAATATGACAGTTAATGAAGCTTTTAAAATAATAAAAGAAAGTGGAATTCAGAAGGAAACTGTATATAATTGTTATGTATTAAGCGATGATAGAACACTTTTAGGAATAATAGATATAAAAGACCTTTTGATAGCTGAAAGAGATACATTATTAAAAGATATAATGGATACAAATTTAATAAAAGTTACAACTTTAGAAGATCAAGAAGAAGTATCAAAAATATTTGATAAATATGATTGTGTTGCATTACCAGTTGTAGATAAAGGAAATAGATTAGTAGGAATAATAACGATAGATGATGCTATAGATGTAATGCAAGAAGAAGTTTTAGAAGATTTTGAAAAAATGGCTGCTATCACACCAACAGATAATAGTTATTTCAAAACAAGTGTATTTGAACATGCTAAAAAAAGAATTTTATGGTTATTACTTTTGATGTTATCAGCAGCAATTACAGGAACTATTATGGCAAACTTTGAAAATGCTATTTCAGTAATGCCAGTTTTAGTAGTATTTATACCAATGTTAATGGATACAGGGGGAAATTCAGGCTCACAAAGTTCAACACTTATAATAAGAGGGCTTGCAATGGATGAAATAAATGCAAAAGACATTTTTAAAGCAATGTGGAAAGAATTTAGAATTGCACTTTTGGTTGGAGTAGTTTTGGCTATTGTAAATGGAGCAAGAATATTAGTTCAATATCAAAGTTTATCTATTGCTATTGTAGTAAATTTAACTCTTATAGGTGTTGTAGTAATGGCAAAATTACTTGGATGTATATTGCCTATTTTAGCAAAAAAAATAAAATTAGATCCAGCAATTATGGCAGCACCATTAATAACAACTATTGTAGATACAGGATGTATATTGTTATATTTTAGTTTAGCAAAAATGATATTAAAAATATAAAGGATAGGAGGAAGATTAAATGGATTTAGAAAATGTAGTAGAAGAATTAACATCATTAATTGAAAGTAAAAAAATAAATAAATTACATGAGTTTTTAGAAAATATAAATAGTCCAGATTTTCCAGCTATCTTAGAAAATATAGACGAAGAAAAAATAATAATGGTATATAGACTTTTATCAAAAGAAAAGGCAGCAGAAGTATTTGTAGAGCTAGAACACGATAATCAAGAAAGATTGATAAATTGTTTAACAGATACAGAAATAAAAAATGTAATGAATGAGATTTATATGGATGACGCAGTTGATTTAATAGAAGAAATGCCATCAAATGTTGTAAAAAGGATTTTAGCAAATACTAAATCAGAAAATAGAAAAATTATAAATGAATTACTAAAATATCCTGATGATACAGCAGGAAGTCTTATGACAACAGAGTTTATAGATTTAAAAGAAAATATGACTGTAAGTGAAGCTTTTGAATCTATAAAAAAGAAAGGTTTAAAGAAAGAAACTGTATATAATTGCTATGTTTTAACTGTTGATAGAAAACTTTTAGGAGTAGTTGATATAAAATCACTTTTAGTAGCAAATACAGACGAGTTAGTAAAGGACATTATGAATACTAATGTTATAAAAACTAATACACTAGAAGACCAAGAAGAAGTAACAAAAATGTTTGATAAATATGATGTAGTAGCTATACCAGTTGTAGACAAAGAAAATAGATTAGTAGGAATTATAACAATAGATGATGCTATAGATGTAATGCAAGAAGAAACTTTAGAAGACTTTGAAAAAATGGCTGCTATGGCACCAGCAGAAGAATCATATTTTAAAACAAGTGTATTTAAACATGCTAAAAATAGAATTGTTTGGCTATTAGTTTTAATGATTTCAGCAATGATTACAGGAGCAATTATTGAAAATTTTGAAAGTGCAATATCTTCACTTCCATTACTTGTATCATTTATACCAATGATTATGGGAACTGGAGGAAATTGTGGTTCACAAAGTTCTACTCTTATAATAAGAGGTTTAGCTATGGATGAAATATCTACAAAAGATATTTTTAAAGCAATGTGGAAAGAGTTCAGAGTATCAATCATAGTTGGAATTGCGTTAGCAATTGTAAATATGGCTAGAATTGTTCTTCAATATCATGATGTGAAAATTGCTTTTGTAGTTTCATTAACACTTATTTTTACAGTTATACTTGCTAAGCTTTTAGGATGTATATTACCAATTTTAGCTAAAAAATTAAAACTTGATCCAGCAATAATGGCTTCGCCACTTCTTACAACAGTTGCAGATACAGTATCAGTTTTACTTTTCTTTATAATCTCACAGGCAGTGTTTAATTTATAAATAAGATATAATAAATTTGTTAAAAGTGCATATCATTAATAGAGATATGCACTTTTATCGTATATACTATATAAAATAGTTGATATATATATAAATATGGATTATAATAATATTGTCATAAAAAGTTTAAAGAGGAAGAAAAATGGAAAAAATTTATATTGTTTTAGCTCATACTGGAACTCTTTTATCTAGAATTATAAAAATGAAAACAGGTGCAGAATATACACATTCATCTATCGCATTAGATGAAGATTTGAAAAAAATGTATTCTTTTGGAAGAAAAAATCCATATATTGCATTTATAGGAGGATTTGTAAAAGAAGGAGCAGATTTTGGTACTTTTAAAAGATTTTATAATACAGAGATAAGTGTATATGAATTAGAAGTTTCAGAAGAGCAATACAAAAAAGTTTGTGAAACAATAGAATATGTAAAAAATCATAAAGATGAATATAGATTTAATATTTTAGGTTTATTTTTAGCTGGATTTAACAAAAAAAGAAAATTACCAAAAACATATTATTGCGCAGAATTTGTAAAAGCTGTTTTAGAAAAATCTAATATAGATACAAGTGGACTTCCAGAAGTGATAAAACCAGAACATTTTAAATATATAAAAAATTCAAAATTGATATACAAAGGATTATTAAAAGAATATAAAAAGAAAAATAAATTTATGGATAATTTATTAGAATTCATGCTTTCAAAAAAGGCTTCAAATATCAAATAAATTTAATATTAATTTAAGGTTATTATTGTAAAATGCTAATAGAAAATTTAAAACTAAGGTGAGCAATTGAATTGTTCACTATTTTTATAAAGGATTGAAAAAATGAGAATATTAATTATTGAAGATGATAAGGTATTAGCAAAAACTGTTGAACAATGCATAGGAAATGGTTATGATGTAGATCATGCATATGATGGAGAAGAAGGAGTATTATATGCAATGCAAGGCATTTATGATGCAATAATATTAGATATTATGATGCCAATTTTAGATGGATATGAAGTTTTGAGTAAATTAAGAAGTGAAAAAATTTATACACCAGTACTTATATTAACAGCAAAAGATGCAATAAATGATAAAGTAAAAGGTTTTAGAAATGGTGCAGATGATTATCTAGTAAAACCTTTTAATCGAGAAGAATTGATTGTTAGATTAGAAGCTTTAATTAGAAGAGCAAATGGAAATTATGCAGAAAATGTAATTGAATATAAAGATTTAATATTAGATTTAAACAATAGAACAGCAAAAGCAAATGGAAAAGAAGTAGTACTTCAAGGAAAACAATTTGATATGCTTGAATACTTAATAAATTCAAAAAATACTATAATAACAAAAGAGCAAATCTTTGATAAAATATGGGGATTTAATAGTGAAACAACAACAAATGTAATAGAAGTTTATGCAAGTGGTTTAAGAAAGGAATTAAAAAAGATTGGATATGAAAAATATTTAAAAACTATTAGAGGAGTTGGCTATATCTGGTCAGAATAATGGGAAAATGGAAGAACAAGAAGTATTAAAAAATAAATTAATTAAACATATTATTTATAATATAATTGGATTTGCAGCAATTTTTATTGTGTTTGGAATTTTTATATTCTTTTTGGTAAAAGGAGTAACTTTTAGTAGTGTTATAAAAGATTTGTATGATAGTAAAAAACAAATTTTAGATATAGATAATGAAAAAATTAATATTATTATTGATTCTAATTATATATCAAAAGAACAAAGAGATAGTTGGATTCAAAATTCGATAAAAAAATATCAAGATTATATGTTAGTTAGAAAAATCATAAACCCTAACGTTATTCTTATTTTAAGAGATTTAGATAAAGAGATTATAAATGAAACTGAAATTGGTAGACTTTCAGATTACACAGATGAAATAAGTTTTGATGAAAATAATTTGAATAGAATTTACGAAATAACAATTGACGGTAAGTATTCATATAACGGACTTAATTTTATTTTTGATGGAAATGGTATAACAGAAGATAGATATATACAATTGTTAGTAAATGTTGATAGTGAAAAAGATTTAGTATCTAACTATTTTAAGATAATTAGTTTGGCTGTATTAGTAGGAATAATGTTATCAATAATAGCGAGTGTTATATTATCTAGGAAAACATTAGAGCCATTAAGAGAGAATATGGTTAAACAAATGGAGTTTGTGCAAAATGCATCACATGAACTTAGAACTCCGTTAACAATAATTCAAGCAAAGCAAGAATTATTACTTCAAGAGCCAAATGCAAAAATAATTGATAAATCAGAAGATATAATTTTAACATTAAATGAAACAAAAAGATTAACTAAGTTGATAAAAGATTTAATGATACTTTCAAGAGCAGATAGCAATAAATTAAATTTACAAAAAGAGAATGTAAATATTGATGAATATATAAAAGAGGTAATAAATCCATATTGCGAAATTGCCCAGATGCAAGAAAAGAAAATAGAACTTAATTTAAATTATAATATGGATATAGATGTTGATACAAGTAGATTTTATCAGTTAGTAATAATTTTACTAGATAACGCAATTAAGTATACAGAAGCAAATGATACTATAGAAATTAAAACATATTTAAAAGATAATAAATTTGTTATGGAAGTTAAAGATACAGGAATTGGAGTAAGTGATGAAGGATTAAAACGTATTTTTGAAAGATTTTATAGAGAAGATAAAGCAAGAGGAAGAGAAACAGGTGGAAGTGGACTTGGACTTTCAATAGCTGATTTTATAGTAACTTCTCATGGTGGAAATATAAGAGCAAGTCATAATACTCCTAAAGGAACAATATTTACTGTAAGATTACCAAGATAAATAATATAATTAGTTTTTTGTTGTATGCATTATCTATACAAGTCTCTCATATGGAAGTGTTGTTTGGTGTTGTGGATTTGAGTGAAGATAAAGGAGAAATGAGAATATGCTTGATAATAAAGGATTTGATTTATGGGCAGATAATTATGATAAAATAGTAGAAAAATCAGATAATGATAATACATATCCGTTTGCAGGATATAAGAAAATCCTAAATAAAATATATAATTGTGTATTAGAAAGTTCTTCCAAAAATATATTAGACATTGGTTTTGGAACTGGAACATTAGTTACGAAATTATATGAAAAAGGATGTAATATATATGGACAAGACTTCTCAGATGAAATGATAAAACTAGCAAAAAATAAAATGCCAAATAGCAAATTAGTTAAAGGAGATTTTTCGAAAGGAATAGCAGAAGAATTAAAAGAACAAAAATATGATGTAATTATTGCAACATATTCGCTACATCATTTAACTGATATAGATAAGGTTAAGAATATAAAACAACTTATTGGACTATTAAATGAAAATGGTATTATTTATATTGGAGATATTGCATTTAGTACAAGAAAAGAATTGGAAAAATGTAAGAAAAAATATGAAGAACATTGGGATAATGAAGAGATATATTTTGTATATGATGAAATAAAGAAAGAATTTGCTAATAGCGAATTTATAAAATATTCTGAATGTGCAGGAATTATTAAAATTTGGTAGAGAAAAGAATAAATGAAATATTTAAAATAAAATACTTTTATTTTTAAAGTTTAAAACCTTCAAAAAATGTGTATATTACTAGTAAGATTTTTTTGGAGGTTTTTATGGTATATAAATTTACAAAAAGTGGGGAAAAAGTTTTATCAATTGCAAATGAGTTAGCAGTTGATTTAGGGCATAGTTATATAGGAACAGAACATATTTTATATGGTTTAGCTTGTGAAGAAAACGGGGTAGCTGGAAAAGTTTTAGAATCTCAAAACGTTACACCAGAAGATATTTTAGACAAAATAGAAGAATTAATTGGTGGACAAGTTAAAGAGAATTTTACTGTTTTAGGATTTACACCACGAACAAAAAAAATTTTAGAAAATGCTTACTTAGAGGCAAAAAAATTAGGTTCTAATTATATAGGAACAGAACATATTTTAGTAGGAATAATGAAAGAAAGTGATAGTTTAGCAATAAGAATTTTGGTTGATTTAGATGTAAACCCAGAAGAGATGTATTCAGATATTGCTAAAACTTTAAATGAATTTGAAGAAAATATAAATAATCCAAATCAAGAAAAGCAAGACTCAGGAAGTTATAATTCTACTCAAAACCTAAATCAATTTGGAACAGATTTAACTAAACAAGCAAGAGAAGGAAAACTTGATCCTGTAATAGGGAGAAATGAAGAAACTGATAGAGTTATAGAAATTTTATCAAGAAGAACAAAAAATAATCCTTGTTTAATAGGAGAACCAGGAGTAGGAAAAACAGCAGTAATTGAAGGATTGGCACAAAAAATTATAAATGGAAATATCCCAGAAAATTTAAAAAATAAAAGAGTTATTACATTAGATATTACTTCAATGGTAGCTGGTGCTAAATATAGAGGAGATTTTGAAGAAAGAGTAAAAAAATGCTTAGCAGAAGTGAAAAAAGCACAAGATATAATTTTATTTATTGATGAAATTCATACAATAGTTGGTGCAGGAGCAGCAGAAGGTGCTATAGATGCAGCAAATATCTTAAAACCATTACTTGCAAGAGGAGAAATTCAAGTTGTTGGAGCTACTACTATAAAAGAATATAGAAAATATATTGAAAAGGATTCAGCTTTAGAGAGAAGATTTCAATCAGTATATATTGAAGAGCCAAGTATAGATGATACAATAAGAATTTTAAAAGGAATTAGAGATAAATATGAAGCACACCATAATGTAAAAATTACTAATGATGCAATAACAGCTGCTGCACATCTTTCAAGTAGATATATTAATGATAGATTTTTGCCTGATAAAGCAATAGATTTAATTGATGAAGCATCTTCAAAAGTTAAATTAAAATCTTTTATAGAACCAGAGTATTTAAAAAATATGGAAAAAGAATTAGATAAAATTACAAGAGAAAAAGAAGAAGCTATAAATACTCAAAACTATGAAAGGGCAGCTAAATTAAGAGATTGTGAAAACGAATTAATAGATAAATTAGAGAAAGAAAATGATAGATGGAAAAATAAAAACAATAAAAAAGTAATTAATATTGAAAAAGAAGATATTGAAATGGTAATTTCTAAATGGACAGGAATTCCAACATATAAAATTACAGAAAGTGAAAATGAGAAATTAAAGAATTTAGAAAAATCTTTACATGAAAGAGTAGTTGGTCAAGAAGAGGCAATTTCAGCAATATCAAAAGCTATTAGAAGGAGTAGAGTAGGCTTGCAAGACCCTAATAGACCAATAGGTTCGTTTTTGTTTCTAGGACCAACAGGAGTTGGAAAAACAGAGCTTACAAAAGCATTAGCAGAAAGTTTATTTGGTAATGAAAATTCAATGATTAGAATTGATATGTCTGAATATATGGAAAGTCATTCTGTATCAAAATTAATAGGTTCACCTCCTGGATATATTGGATATGATGAATCTAATGGTTTGGCTGAGAAGGTGAGAAGAAAGCCATATTCTGTTATATTATTTGATGAAATAGAAAAAGCTCATATTGATATTATGAATATTTTACTTCAAATATTAGAAGATGGAATTTTAACAGATAGTCAAGGAAGAACAGTAAGTTTTAAAAATTGTGTGATAATAATGACTTCAAACATAGGAGCAAGACAAATAACAGAAAGAAAAAAATTAGGATTTATAAATGAAGATGAAAATCAAGAGAATACTGAATATAATGAAATAAAAAAATCTGTAATGGCAGAATTAAAAAAAGAATTAAAGCCAGAATTTATAAATAGAATTGATGAAATAGTAATTTTCCATAAGTTAAATCAAGGAGAAATTAGATGTATTATTGATTTAATGCTAGATAAAGTGAAAAAGAGATTAAATGAACAAAATTATTATTTGGAATTTGATGAATCGATAAAAGAAGTAATACAAAAAAACGGAACAGATTCAAATTATGGTGCAAGACCAATAAGACGAGCAGTTCAAACTTATATAGAAGATAAAATAGCAGAAGGTATTTTAAATGGAAAGATAAATAAAAATAAGAAAATAATAATTTCAGCAGAAGGAGAAAAAGTGCTATTAAAAGTATAAAAAAGAGCCATTAAGGCTCTTTTTAAAAATTTACTGGATGCACATGAACTACAGCTTTATCAATTTTTTCTAAAGCTTCAACATCTTTTTCAAGATGATTTGCAAGTTCATGACTTTTATATGTACTCATATTTCCATCAACAGCAATAGTAAAAACAACAAAGTATTTATATCCAATTGGTGTTGAATATAAATTATAGCAATTTTTTATTTCATCATGTTCTTTTACTAAATTCATTATAGTTTCTTTTGTGCTTTCATCTAAAGAAACATCCATAAGTACATTATAACTTTCAAAGAAAATTCCGATTCCAGTAATTAAAATCCATATTGAAATACCAATACCAACTAAACCATCAATCCAGTATATTCCTTTTAAACCAAATAAAATTGAAATAAGAGTAAAAGTAGTAACAATGCAATCATTTTTATGGTCTTTGTAATTAGATTTTAAAAGAATACTATCATATTTTTTAAACATTGATTTTGTATAAATATATAATATAAATTTAATTATAATAGTTAAAATACATACAATTATTAGAGCCCATGAAAATTCAAAATGTGATTTTTTTATTAAACTAGAAATGGAATCAAATAATAATTTTGCTGAAAGTAAAATCATAGTAAGACTTATAAAAAGTGAGAAAATATATTCAGCTTTTCCATGTCCAAAGTTATGATCATTATCTTTAGGCTCACTTGAAATTTTATTACCAATAAAAGTCATAAAAGATGCAAGTATATCAGAAGCACTGTTCATACTATCTGCAATCATTGATTGACTTCTGGTTATAAAACCAATACTTGCTTTAATTATTAATAGAAATATATTTCCAAATATTCCAGCTAATCCAGCTTTTTTTATATCATTGAATTTTTTACCTTCCATATAAAAATCCTTTCGCAATTTATATTTTTGTATATATAAATTATATGATACCACACAATAAAAATTTTACAAGATATTGATAAAAAAAAATCTATATGTTATAATCGCTTTAGTTTTAACAAAAGAAAGATAGGTGTTATTTTTGATATTCGTAGCAATAATAGTTATATTAGTTACAATAATTTTATTTTTATCAGCACTTGCAGTAGCACAAATAAAAATGGCTGGCATGAATGTAAAAGACTTTTGGTCTTTTGTAAAAGCAAATGATACTTTAAATAAATTATATGCATTTTCTGTTAAATACGAAAAACTTTCTCCACAACAACAAGTATTGTTTTTGAAAGAAGCTGATATAGTATTTGATGCGTTTGGTAAAGTTCCAGATGCGTTATGGGAAGAAGAATATCAAAAATATATGGAAATTTTAAATAAATATAAAGATATAAAAATAACTAGATGGGAATCTCAATAGTAGTAGTATATGAGATTCTTTTTTTTTTAACACTTTTTTATAAACCTCATATTATATAAAGAGAAAAAATGTATAAGAAGGTACAAAAAGTTTAAATATAATAGGAGGAAGGTGTTATATGAAAATTAGATATTTTGACCATTCAGCTACAACAGCTGTAGATAAAGAAGTATTAGAAGCAATGATACCATATTTTTCTGAGAACTATGGAAATCCTTCTTCAGTATATAGTATTGGAAAAGAAAATAAAGAAATTGTAAATATAGCAAGAATGAAAATTGCTACTATATTAAATTCTAAGGTTAATGAGATTTATTTTACAAGTTGTGGTAGTGAAAGTGATAATTTAATATTAAAAGGAATTGCATTTGCAAATAAAAATCGTGGTAATCATATTATTACAACTCAAATTGAACATCCAGCAATTTTGGATACTTGTAAATTTTTAGAAAGATTTGGTTTTAGAGTAACATATTTAAGACCAAACTCTAAAGGAATTATAGATGTAAATGAATTAGAAAGAAGTATTACTAAAAATACAATTTTAATTAGTGTAATGTTTGCTAATAATGAAATTGGAACAATTCAGCCAATTAAAGAAATTGGTAAAATTGCAAGAAGATATGGAATATATTTTCATACTGACGCTGTTCAAGCAATAGGAAATGTAAAAATAAATGTAAAAGAATATAATATAGATGCACTATCTTTATCAGGTCATAAATTTTATGGACCAAAGGGAATAGGTGTAGCATATATAAGGGAAAATATACCATTTATGAGAATACAAGATGGTGGTCATCAAGAAAGAGATAAAAGAGCTGGAACAGAAAACGTAGCGGGAATTGTTGGAATAGCAAAGGCAATGGAACTTTCAGATAAAAACTTAGAAGGCTATAATAGAAAAATAAAAAATCTAAGAGATTTTTATGTTTCAGAAATGGTTAAGAGAGTACCATATATAAGAATAAATGGAGATATGGAAAGTAGGCTTTCAGGAAATGCTAATATTTGTTTTAGTGGAGTAGATGGGGCAAAGTTACTTTCAGAATTAGATAAAAAAGGAATTTGCGCTTCTAGTGGTTCTGCATGTAGTGCTGGACTTTTAACACCATCTCATGTTTTACTTGCAATTGGAGTACCAAATAATTTAGCACGTACCAGTTTAAGAATAACTTTTGGAAAAGAAAATACTATGGAAGATACACAGTATCTCGTAGATAATATTGAAGAAATTGTAAATAATTTAAGAAAATATTAAGAAGAAAACAAATCTGAAAAAATCTAAAATTTTTTCAGTAAATTTGTTTGTGTGCAAAATTTATATATGAAATTAGATAAAAATTTATATAGAAAAAGGGACTTTTTTTAAGTCCCTTTTAGATTATGTGATAGCGAATAAATAAAATAATTGTTTATTCTCTATTTGATTTTTTTTCATTTTTTACAATATCTGAAACAGCTCCTAAACTGCTAAGAGCTTTTGTTGCTTCAAAAGGAATAAATATTTTGTTTGCTTCTCCTTTTGCAACTTCTTGTAATGCTTCTAATGATTTTATTTGAACTAATTTATCATCTGGATTTGCATTTTTTATTGCTGCATAAACTCTTTGAATTTCTTGAGCTTTAGCATCAGCAACTTGTTTAATAGCTTCAGCTTCACCAGTAGCTCTTCTAATTCTTGATTCTCTATCAGCTTCTGCATCTAATATTGCAGCTTGTTTTCTACCTTCTGCAAGAGTGATTGCTGATTGTCTTTCTCCTTCTGCTTCAAGAATTAAAGCTCTTTTATTTCTTTCTGCATTCATTTGTTTTTCCATAGCATCTCTGATGTCTGCTGGTGGAGTAATATCTTTGATTTCAACTCTATCAATTTTACATCCCCAAGCATCAGTTGCTTCATCTAGTATAACTCTTAATTTATCATTTATTTGATCTCTTGAACTAAAAGTTTGATCTAATTCCATTTTACCAACAATATCACGAATTGTTGTTATTGCAAGATATTCAATACCTTTTTTTAAACTTTGAATTTCGTAAACAGCTTTTGCTGGATCAGTGATTTTATAGAACACAACTGTATCTATTGTTATTGTAACGTTATCTGATGTGATAACTCCTTGTGGTGGAATATCCATAGTTTGTTGTTTTAAACTAACTACTGAACGAACTTTATCCAAAAAAGGAATGATTATTGTAAGACCTGCATCAGCAACTTTATGAAATCTACCTAATCTTTCAATAATGTAAACTTCTGATTGTCTAACAACTTTAATTGTTTTGTAAGCTACAATACAAATAATGATAAATACTACTAAAAAAAATGCTCCCATTATAATTTCCTCCTTAAATTTTATACTAATGGTTTTACTATTACTTTAACACCGTCAATTTTTTCAATTAAAACTTCTGTATCTTTGGAAATATATGTGTCATTTGAAGATTTTGCTGACCAAACTTCACCATTTACTTTTATTTGACCTTTTCCTTCAACAGGTTCTATATCATAAATAACTTTTCCAATTTTTCCTTCTATAGAATAAGCATTGGTTTTAACAATTTTTTCTTTAGGTAACATTTTGTCTACAAATGGTTTTGTTAAGAATAATAACAATGTAGAAACTACCAAAAATATAGTAGTTTGGATTATTAAGTTTTCAGTAAATAAACTTACAACCATTGCAACAAGTGCACCAATTGAAAACCAAAAAATTAAAAAGCCAAAATTAATAATTTCGATAACTAGAAATATTCCAGCTAATATTAACCATACTTGCCACATATATACCTCCATCTATTCTGATAAAGAATAATAAATTACAACAATATTATACAACAAAATTTATAAAAAAGCTATAATAAATCTTATAAATTTCAACGAATTTACAAAAAATATGAAAATATTATTAAGAATTAAAAATATTATAGATTTTTTTTAGTGCTTATTATATAATTCAAATTGTAGAAATTATATGGAGTAAAAATAATGGCTATAAAAAATAGAAAAATAAATAAACGAAAAGTAGTAGGATTAATAGCAATAATAGTTGTAATATTGTTTATTATAATAATATGCTATTTAATAAATAAAAAGAATAATAGGTATAAAGACTTATCAATTCTTTTAAATGATGAGCAAGTAAAAACAATTAATTCAGTAGTTATAGATGAAAATGATAATATATTTTTTTCAAAAGATGATGTTCAAAAATTTTTTGATGGAACTATATATTACAATGAAGTAGAAGAAGAACTAATAACTACGTGTAATACGCATGTTGCTTTGTTAAAACTTGATGAAAAATATGCATCAATAAATGATGAAAATGTAGAATTAAAAGGAACTTTAAAAACAATAGATGGTAATGTATATATGCCGCTTACAGATTTGCAAATAGTTTATGATTTAGAAATAAAATATTCAAAAAAAAGCAACAGAATAATAATAGATAATATTAATAATAAAAAAGTAGAAGCTAAAATATTAAAAATAACAAATGTAAAAAATAAAAGAGGAATATTTAATAGTAATTTAGAGAAATTAATAATTGGAGATACAGTTGTTATTTTAGATGAAGCTGGAAGTTATAAAAAGGTAAGAACACCGCTTGGAAATATAGGATATGTAAAATCAAAAATATTATCAGAAGAAAAGATAATTAGAGAAGATGTAAAAAATGAAAAACAAGAATTAAATGTATATAAAAATTATTCTAATATATCTGGAATTTATGATGATATACAAGTAGATGCAAGTAAACTAAATGTTGTAATTCCAACTTTTTTCTATATCGATAAAAATTCAAAAGTGTTAGATAGAACTATGAGTACAACAGCAACTTATTCAGTTTATAAAACTTGGAGTGATAATAATAATTTACAAATATTACCTAGTTTAGAGAATAATAGTACAGTTTCAACAAATTTACTTAGTTATTCTCGGAAGAACTTCAGTAATTAATTCTTTAAAAGATTTGCTTTTAAAATATAATTATATAGGAATAAATGTAAAGTTTAATTCAATTGATGATATAAATAGTTTTAATAGATTTATATTAGAATTAGTACCTAGATTTAAAACAGCAGGATTAAAGGTTGCAGTAACATTAGGCAACAATGTAGATAAAAGTAAAATTGAAAATATAGTTGACTATATAGTAGAGGAGTAAAAATGGAAGAAAAGAAAACAAACAAATTAGCAATAATATTAATTAGTATATTAGTATTATTTATAGTTTTATGTATTGTAGCATTTGTATGGTATAGTAGTAATTTAAAATCAGTAAGTAAGCAAAGTAAAATAGTTGAAATCGAGATTAAAGATGGAATGGGAGTTTCAAGAATAGCATCATTATTAGAAGAAAACAATGTTATAAAAAATGCTAATGTAATGAAAATATATGTAAAAGTAAATAAAATAGGACATCTTCAAGCTGGAAAATATAAGTTAGATGCTAGTGAGGACATGCCATCAATACTTGCACATCTTTCTAATGGTGATGTTTTAAATAATGAAGTAAAAATAACTTTTATAGAAGGAAAGAACATGAGATGGATTGCTAAAACAATATCAGAGAAAACTCTTAATACAGAAGATGATGTTTTTGACCTTTTAGAAGATGAAGATTATATAGATTCATTAATTGAAAAATATTGGTTTATAACAGATGAGATTAAAGATGAAAGCATATATTATCCATTAGAAGGATATTTATTACCAGACACATATATTTTTGAAAATAATGAAGTTTCTGTTAAATCAATATTTGCTACGATTTTAAGTTATACAGAAAAATATTTGAATGAATATAAACAAGAGATAGAGAATAGTAATTTAACAGTACATCAAATTTTAACTTTAGCATCAATGGCAGAACTTGAAGGAAAATCAACTGAAGATAGAGCAGAAATAATAGGAGTATTTTTCAATAGAATAGATAAAAAAATGAGTTTAGGTAGTGATGTTACAACATATTATGCTTTTAAAGTTGATATGGGAGAAAGAGATTTAAAAGCAAAAGAATTAAATACAGAAAATCCATATAATACAAGAGGACCAAATATGATTGGAAAAATTCCTGTAGGACCAATTTCAAATCCTAGTAAATCTGCAATAGAAGCTACATTAAATTACAAAGAAACAGATGCATTATATTTTGTTGCAGATAAAAATGGTAAAGTATATTTTACAAAAAATAATGAAGAACATAATAAAATAATAAAAAAATTAAAAGATGATGGATTGTGGTTCACGTATTAAAATAAAATTATTTTTAATAGGAAGTTATTACAAATATAATTTGTATACAAAATAATAGTGGCAATAAAAAAAGTAAATGCAATTTTAAAACAAAAAAATGTCGAATAATATGATACAGATTATTGACAAAGCAAATATAAAGTATATAATATTATACGAAAATATAATAAATAACAAAATTAAAACAAGGGGGATTTTTTTATGTTTTGTGAAAAATGTGGTACTAAATTACCAGATGATGCTCAATTTTGTACTAACTGCGGAGCAAGTATAGCAGGTGGCACACCAAAAGCAAAGGAGAAAATAGACGATAAAGAAGTACAGTTAAATGTTAAACCTACATACAAGATTGGATACATGATATTACCATATATAGTTACATTTGTTATATTAGTAGCATGTATAGGATTACCAATGCTTGCAATAAGTGCAAGTGTTGCAATAGCAATTACAGGAGGAACTTTTATAATTATGGCAATTATATTTGCTATAGCAGCATTCTTTAGTAAAAAACAATATGATAATTATACTTATGATTTTTATAAAACAAAAGTTATTTATAGAGATAGCTTTTTAAATGTATCTGAAAAAGAAGTAAAATATAAATACATCAGAGAAGTAACAATGCGTCAAACATTTGTACAAAGATTTTTCAATATCGGAAACATTGTATTATTTACTAATGCAGAAACAGGTATGGGAAATGGAATTTGTATTGTAAATGTTGAAAATGTTCAAGATGTATACAAAAAAATAAAATCTACTATAGATGTATAGAATTTAGTTTAAGGGGGATTACATATTATGTTTTGTAAAAATTGTGGTGCAGAAATGAAAGATGATGCACGTTTTTGTCCTAATTGTGGATATGATAAAGAAGGAGGAGAAGCTCCAAAATCTAAAAAAGTAGAAGAAGATAATGAAGTTAAACTTCATGTAACACCTACATTTAATTTACCATATAAATTAATTTGTTCTATTGGAAGAGCATTTTTATATTTCTTATTAATAGTATATTTCTTAACAGGGTATGAATTATTGTTTGAATTTCCAATAATATTTTGGGGAATTATAGGTGTTCTTGCAGTTTATGTTATAATACACCTAGTACTTGAAAAAATGCAATATAACGATTTACAATATGATTTTTATGCAACAAAAATAGAATATAAAGATGGATTCTTAAACAAAGAAGAAAAAGAATTAAAATATAAATATATTAGAGAAGTTACATTAAATAAAAGTATAATTGAAAGAATGTTCAATATGGGAACAATAAGATTATTTACAAATGCATCTAGTGGTATGGTAAATAATAAAAATCATAAAGCAGCAGGAAAAAACGGAATATATATTCATTGTGTAAAAGATGCACAAGAACAATACAAAAAAATAAAAGAAATTATAGATGAAGGAACAGAAAACGAAGATTAATAAATTTAAGTATGAGATTTTAAAAAGCTATTTCAAAGTATTTTGAAGTAGCTTTATTTTATTTAGTAGGAAAGTCCAGAGGACTTTCCTACTAAATAAAGGCTTTGCTTATATTTGATATAGCTTAAATTGAATTTTATTATAACTATTTAGACTGGCAGAAAAAGAAGATGCTTGATTGACATAATATTGAAATTGTGCTAAAATAAAATAGAATACGCTCGCTTTTTAGTGAGTATATAATAAGGAGGAATCATATGTATACAACAACACGGTGCTTTGTAGTAGGAATCCCTGCTCCTGATGGAGAGTGGATTTTTCAGGTAACAGCAAACGGATTGAGTGGAGGAGCTTACCGGGCAAGAATAATGGATGATAAAATCTGCGTTATGGATCATGCATTCAAGTCTAACAGTGACAACGAAGCCTTTGAGAGAGATATTTTTAAAGAGGTATTTACGGGGCTGGTAGAGAAAAAGAAATTGCCGGTGTATTTCAATCCCAAGCTGATATCACATTCAAACAAGCAGGTTCTTAAGGATATGGGGGCAATAGAAGTAACTGAAATCGGTCATGCATGGCCGAATGATGTGAATATGCTCAAGCTGGAAGTAAAGAAACAGTAAATGGTTGCAAGATGAAAAGGAGGGCTTTATTATGGAATTTGAAACAAAGAGTGGAGCCATAGCAGCTATGGTATCAAATCCGGCGAAAAGAGAATGATGCTATTGGATAAGCTTTGAGAAAAAGATGGTAGGTTCGGTGTTGTTAAGTGTTGACACAAATAAGTACCATAATATTTGTGTTATGCACTACTTTGTTAGATCCGACGAAAATCTCGAAAAAGAAATTTTCAAAGAGTTTTTTGAAGGGGTGTACCGGGAAGAAAAGTTGCCAATATACTTCAAGGCATCAATGTTAGAAGAAGATACCAAAGAACTTCTGAGAGAAATCGGCGCTATTGAAACAACCGATGCAGATGAGCAGACGATTTGGTATGCAGAGCAGAACTGCAAGGTATTTAAGCTTGGATAATCAGTTTTGCGTGTAAAAATTTAATATGGTTCAAAGAATGTGGGGGCGCTTACACTAAGGCCCCCGGTTTTATTATATAAATATACTTCCGGCTATGCCGGTAGTAGCGTAGGCTTAAGCTTT
>CAMXJY010000007.1 GCA_947244325.1 uncultured Clostridium sp.
TTTTTGTTTTTCTTCATCAGTCATTTTAGCACCATGTGAAAAGTCAAATCTCATTCTTTCTGCTGTTATATTACTTCCTTTTTGATGTACATGATCTCCTAAAATTACTTTTAATGCTGCATTTAAAAGGTGTGTTGCTGTATGATATTTAGTTTCCATTTCTCCTGTTGATGCTAGTCCACCTTTAAATTTTTGCTCACTTCCAAGTCTTGATTTTTCTTGATGCTCTTTAAATAAACGTTGATAATCAGACATATCAACTTCTAATCCTTCTTCTTTTGCAAGCTCTTCTGTCATTTCTGGTGGGAATCCATATGTTTCATAAAGGTTAAATACTGCTTCTGTTTCTAATACCTTTTTTCCAGCATTTCTTGTTTTATTTGCAACTTTTTCAAATTCTCTTTCACCATTTTGAAGTGTTTTTACAAATTTATCTTTTTCTTCTATAATAACACTTTTTATTGTTTCTTTATTGTTTTCTAATTCTGGATATAGTTCTTTTAAACTATTAATTGATGTATCTATAATTTCTGGTAATTTGTTTAAATCAATTTCTAATTTATTTAAATGTCTTGTCATTCTACGAAGTAATCTTCTTAAAATATATCCTCTATCTACATTACTTGGTCTACCACCATCATTTATTATCATCATACTAGAACGTAAATGTTCTGCAACAATTCTTCTACTTTGAATATTATCTACTTTTTGTAATTCTACTAATTTTTCCATTACAGGTGCAAATAATTCTATCTCAAAAGGTGTTTCTTTTCCTTGTAATAACATTGTCATTCTTTCTAGTCCTAAGCCTGTATCAACATTTTGTTGTTTTAATTTTGAATAACCATTTTTATCTTTGTAAAATTCCATAAAAACATTATTCCAAATTTCTACATATTTACCACAACCACATGATGGATTACATTCTTCAGAACATTTTGGTTTTCCAGTATCATAAAACATTTCTGTATCTGGACCACAAGGACCTTCTTCTCCTGCTATCCACCAGTTATCATCTTTTCCAAAAAAGTATATTCTTTCATCTGGAATTCCAGCTTTTTTCCATGCTTCATATGCTACTTCATCTTTTCCACAATCAGCATCTCCTGCAAAACATGTAACAGATAATTTCTCTGCTGGTATTTCTAATTCTTTAGTTAAGAATTCATAACTCATTGCTATAGATTCTTCTTTAAAATAATCTCCTAAAGACCAGTTACCAAGCATTTCAAAATATGTTAAATGACGATTGTCTCCAACTTCATCAATATCATTTGTTCTAACACATTTTTGAAAATCTGTTAATCTTGTTCCTGATGGATGTTTTTGTCCTAAAAGATATGGTACTAATGGTTGCATTCCTGCTGTTGTAAATAAAACTGATGGATCATTTTCTGGAATTACTGGTGCTGATGGAATTACACTGTGACCATGATTTTTAAAAAAGTTTAAATATTTATTTCTTATTTCTATTGCTTTCATATTTTATCGCCCTCTCTTATTTAATGCTTGTAATTATATTATAAAAACATATATTTTTCAAGTATTTATACTAATAAAATGGACAAAGCCACCATGCAGAAATATCTGCATAGTGGCTAAAAATAGCTTATCCTTTCCGAAACCTCACAATTCTTATTCAACCAAAGCTCTCAAGTTCGCCGGTTTAAGACTCTTATTTCTCTTTGGCACTTTGTTTTTGGGTCCGCAAGGAATCTGTCCCTCAACAATATAGCAGTAAAGGTTAATTAATAGAGACATTTTCCTTATTTCGTTCTTTTTTGCCATTCCACGCTTAAGACTGATTAATCTTTCCTCAATCCACTGCATTTCCACCTTTGCCAAATCAAAATACATATTAGCAAACAATGGATCATAACCAATCTGAACTTTCAGTTTATCCTCATCAATTTCACCTGAAGCAAATTTCTCAAATGCAGCCTCATTTGCCGGAATCAGAAACTCATTTACCAGACGCTTAAGCTGCTCGCTTTCTACTGCACCATTTTCTACTGCAAACTTGATAGCAGCTTCCTCTGTGGTTAAAGGCTTTATAAAACCAAGAACTTCTTTTTCGAACCTCTCATCTATCCCAAATTCTGCAATAAGAGTCACGCATGAAATCTCACCTTTCAAATAGGACAATAATTTCTTATCTTTATCCTCTTTAATTAAAAGCGTGGCAATTTCGAACTCACGGGTTATATCTGTTTCCTCTGTTATATACCCCATCACACTTGCAAATTTGATCGCCGAAAAGAACATTCCTACTTCCATCTTTCTTGTCTCAGGAAGCTCATCATCTCCAATGTACTTTACATTAAAAACGAAGTTTTCTCTGGCAAGATACTCGAAGAAATATAAAAATCTTTCTTTTTCAGTCTCGCCGGAAATGTCCAGATCTTCAATAATGTGAAAATATGGAAAATCTTTCACAACAATTCTGGACCCTTCGAAAACTTTGAGGATACGTTCTTTTTTCTGGCATGCCTTTATGTCTGTGTGTTTCAATGTCTTGTACACATAATAAAGCATACCTAAGTCCCATTCTCCAAAAATCTGCTTGCAAGAAAAAAGTTCTACAGGATATACACCTGGTTCTGTATGAACTTTCATTTTCAGTTTTCTTATGTCCGAAAATCCTGTTTTAAGTGGTGCCTTGTTCTCAGAAATGAACCTGCCGCCTTCCATCTTAAGTTCGGCAAACTCAAGAATTTCTTTTCTCAACTTTTTATCCAGTCTACAGATTTCATGTGCCACTGCATCGTACAATATACCATCTTCATTATATGGGCTTATTTTGTACTCATACAAAAAAAACAGTTCCTCAGGATACAACCTCCTACTATTGTTTTGAATAGCCAAGTTGTCATTTACCAACCGTGCTGGCTCATGCCCCTCCAAAGAAACTACACTATAATCTTCAGCAAAAAAATAATAATCGCTAAAAATGATCATATATGCCCTTAAAAGCTTAGCTTTTTCAAGCACTGTCATTTCCTCAGGTGCGCCCCAAAGCCGTTTTGAAACATTTTCCAGTAGCTCTCTGTATCCTGAAATATAACATTCCGCATTCTCAACTGTCCGAAGTTTCGAGAGAAGAGCGCTTACTTCAGCAGGCTTTAATGCCTTCACAGGACATCGAATACCAAAATGTTTTTTCAGCTTCACAAAATCTGCTTTTCCTAAAGTTTTCTCAAAAATTGGAAATGCTTCTTCTGTAATCATCTTAATATCGATTTCTCCTGTTTCTCTGCCGGGAACAAGTGCCTCATAAAATTTCACAATTGCTTTTTCATCGCTTTGCGAAACTTTGTCATAAGACACTATCTTCCGTGGCTTTTGTGGTACTTTAGGTAAAAAACTTTTCATTGTCATCCCTCCTTGTGTCTGTTTTTGATTTTTTTTACCTGTTAACATGTCTCATCTTTTCCTTTCTCTACTATTTTGTTTTCAATGTTCATTTTCTATGAACAAATTACTACTTTTTTTGTAACTGGTCATACATTCTAATTTTATCACATTATGTTAACTTTTGCAATACAATTTTTCTCTTCATAATTTATTTAAGTACTATACAAAATCAAAAAGTACAGAACGCAAATTATTACGCATTCTGTACTCTTCTTTTTACACAATAAAATTTGTGTTGGCTACATTACTTGCGAATTACACATTTCAACTTTTGGCATATCAGTAAATTTCCTTATGTATTCGAATCCTCCTGATTATCATCAAACAATTCCGGAAAAATTGCTGTAATTGGATTCATTGGTCCGCCGCCACATAATAACTGAATAAACGCCAGCACTCCCTCAGGTATTCCTTCAGGAACATAATTCATATAGATGCTTGTCATGAATGTACGGCTGTTTTTTTCCACCATTGCATTGCATATATCATCAATATCTTTAATACCCGAAACTGGAATAGATTCCTTAGTCTTCTCAAGAATCATGGATACCGTCTCCGCATCATCTGTAAAATTGATAAATAACCTGATACAGTTCGAAAAGTTTACTTTAAATGTTGCAACAACATCTTCATAAATACATTTGTCGTCCTCTTCAAACTGGCTCCTGATCATAGTAGCCGCTTCCATTACTTTGTCATTAGCTGCATTTTTTTCCATCTCCTTCATATTCTCAAGGAGTTCATTCCTTGCAGCATCAACCCTGCTTTTTACCTGATCAGAATCCAAAAAGGTATTTACTGCCTCAAGTAATCCTTTCTCCCGAAAGAATTCATCTACCTTGTCAAGCAGTTCCTTCAGTTCCCGTTGCTTCATGTCGCTCATAATCTTTACCTCTTTCTTTATATTTGTAAGCAAATAGCTGTACTTTTTAATTATACTACCTCCAATAGTTTATGTCAACTTTTGTAAATCTACAATTGTTATTAATTTATGATAATGTCATTCATAAGATTAAAAATTATTTTTTAGAAATGTCACCATAGTGATAAAATAATTTTCTATAAAACAATAAGAGATTAAATTGCTAAAACAACTTTAATCTCTTTTATACTCATATTTTTTCTTATATATTTTATTAATATTCTTTTCCAAATAAATTTTTGTATTCTAATAAAACTTTATTTTGTAATTCTCCTACATAATCTTTTGTTTTTCCTTCAAAATCAGGAATGCTATAGAAGTCTTTTAGGTCTGCATCTTGGTTTGTGTATAATGGTTGTTTTAAAACAGAACATTTATATTCTTCTGCTTTTCCATCATTTTTTTCAACGCCATCTCCCCAATAATATAATTTTCCTAAATAATATTTTGAGAAAACATTATCTGCTTTAGCTGATTTTTCAAAATATTCTTTTGCTTTTAAATGGTTTGTTTCTACTCCATTACCATTATAATATATTTTTCCTAAATAATAATTTGAACCTTCTGAACCTCTTTCTGCTGCAACTTCAAAATATCCTCTAGCCTTTCCATAGTCAACTCCTACTCCTGTTCCATTATAGTAAATTTTTCCTAATTCATAAATTGCTCCAACATCTCCATTACTTGCCAATCCTTCAAGTTCTTTAATATCTTTAGTACTCATAATTTATCCTCCAACAATATCTTTTTTCGCTAATTATCTTTTTTATTATAAAAATTTTACCACTGTTCGATTTTTTTTACTATAAATTTTCTATTACATTACTAATACAAATTGAATACAAAAAATGAAAATAACATTTTCAAAAAAATTTGTCACATTATCTTCAGTCTAAACTTTCTTAAAATAGAACAAAAGTGGAGATTATTAAAATTGCAAAAGAAAAAACTTATTGTAAATGTTCACGTCTTTGTTCTATGTGCCAAATTTACGTTAGTAAATTTGTGTACAAAATTGCCGAAGGCTTTCTTTAGTAGGAAGTCCAGAGGACTTTCCTATAAAATAAAAAAGATTAGAACCTATTATTTAGTTCTAATCTCTCTTAGCAAATTAGTTTATTTGGTAGTTTTATGCAATACGAAATAATATATATCTTAATTTTGAGTTTAAGATAATAAATTAAATTTCTAAATGTGTTCCTAAAAAACCTGCTGCTGATTGTGCAACTTTATCTTCTGCCTCTCCCATTTTTTGATTAGGCTCTTTTGATAATAAAATTACACTTCCTACAACATCTCCATCTGTTATTATTGGATATATAACTTGTGAATTATATATTCTTTCTCTTCCTTCATTTTGAGTTATTGGAATAGCTATTTCATTATTTTCTTTGCTTTTGAAAATTTCTTTATTTTCCATTACTTCTTCTAACTCTTTACTTAAATTCTTTTCTAAAAAGTCTTTTTTTGAACCACCAGAAACTGCTATTACTGTATCTTTATCTGTTATGCATGCTATATGACCAGTTGTTTTTGCTATAGTATCAGCATATGTGCTAGCAAATTCTGTAAGTTCACCTATTGGAGAATATTTTTTTAATATTATTTCTCCTTCTTTATCTGTGAATATTTCTAGTGGATCTCCTTCTTTTATTCTATGGACTTTTCTTATTTCTTTAGGAATAACAACTCTACCTAAATCATCTATTCTTCTTACAACTCCTGTTGCTTTCATAAATTCCTCCTTATTTTTGTATTTATACTTTTATTATGACAAATAAGGAAAAATTTATACATATTTTTTAATTTTAATAATAAATTTTATCAACACTTCTTATTATAATCTAATTTTTATTTTTTAAACTCATTTCACAATATCTACATCTGTAAACTTCTTTTTCTTTATCTGTTAAAATAAAAATTTGATCTAAATCTTTTTCAACTGATGTAATACATCTTGGATTATTGCATTTTACCACATTAACAACTTTTTCTGGTAAGTTTAATTTTCTTTTTTCTATTATTTTATCGTTTTCAACAACATTTACAGTAATATTATGATCTATAAATCCTAAAGTATCTAAATTTATATCAATTTTTTTGTCTATTTTTATAATATCTTTTTTTCCAGTTTTTTGACTTTTTGCATTTGTTATAATTGCTACTTGACAATCTAACTCATTTAAATGAAGCACTTCATATATTTGCATTCCTTTTCCCGCTTGAATATGGTCTATTACATATCCATTTTTTATACTATCTATATTCATTATTTTACCTCCAATAATTTTAATATTAATGCCATTCTTATGTATTTTCCATATTGTGCTTGTTTGAAATAGCATGCTCTTGGATCATCATCAACATCTGTTGCAATTTCATTTACTCTTGGTAATGGATGCATTATACATAAATCACTTTTAGCTTTTTTTAGTTTTTCTTTATTTAATATATAATAGTCTTTTAAACGAATATAATCAGCTTCATTAAAGAATCTTTCTTTTTGAACTCTTGTCATATAAAGAATATCTAAATCTCCCATATATTCTTCTATATCTTTTGTTTCTACATACTCAATATTATTTTTCTCTAATACATCTCTTTTTATATATTCTGGAAGTTTTAATTCATCTGGAGAAATAAGTACAAATTTTATATTTTTATATCTTGACATTGCTGTAATTAAAGAATGTACTGTTCTACCAAATTTTAAATCACCACAAAGTCCTACTGTTAAATTATCTAAACGATTTTTTTCGCATTGTATTGTTAATAAATCTGTTAGTGTTTGTGTTGGATGATTATGTCCACCATCTCCTGCATTTATTATTGGAACTTCTGATTTTAATGATGCAACATATGGAGCTCCTTCTTTTGGATGTCTCATTGCTATTATATCACTATAACATCCTACCATTCTTATAGTATCAGATACAGTTTCTCCTTTTGAAACTGAAGTTGAGGCAGCTTCTGAAAATCCTAAAACTTGTCCTCCTAGTGAAAGCATAGCTGATTCGTGACTTAGTCTTGTTCTTGTACTTGGCTCAAAAAATAAAGTAGCTAATATCTTACCATCACATTTGTGAGAATATTTCTCTCTGTTTCTGATAATATCTTTAGCTACTTCAATCAAATTATCAATTTCTTCTACTGATAAATCCTTTATATCAATTAAATGCTTCATTTTTTCTCTCCTTTAATTTTTTCTTATTTTATCAAATTATATATGCATTTGTAAATATATATACAGAAAAAAGATGATTAAAAATTTAATCATCTTTCTTATTTATATTGTAAGAAAGTTCTCCCAGTGGGAGAACTTTTGCTACAAGATAATTATAGCGAACCTTAGATTTTCTTAAAATTTTCATTTGTTAGAAAATCTTTGGTTCGCTCATATTTATTTTAATTTGGGGATTTTACTAAATTTTCTTGTTACTTGTTATCGTACAATTTTCTATAATTTAAGAACCATCGCATCTCTCCTCTCTCTTTAGTATGAGTTAATTTTATACAATGTTTCTTAAAATAACCTTAAAAAATTATTAATATTTATATAATTTTCTTAATAATTTAATTTCTTCTTCATATCCCTCTATTTCATTTGGTGTTTCTAAAAAGAATGGTAAATCTTTTAATTTTGGATGATTTATAATTCTTTCAAAAGCTTCCACTCCTATTGTTCCTTCTCCTATTTTCTCATGTCTATCTTTATGAGCACCAATTTCATTTTTACTATCGTTTATATGAATTGCTTTTAATTTATCAATTCCTATTATTTTATCAAATTCTTCTAAAACTCCATCTAAATTGTTTACTATATCATAACCAGCATCATTTACATGACAAGTATCTAAGCATACACCTATTTTTTCTTTTAATTTTACTCCATCTATAATTTGTTTTAGTTCTTCAAAATTTCTTCCTATTTCAGAACCTTTTCCAGCCATAGTTTCTAATAAAACTGTAGTAGTCTGTTCTTCTGTTATTACTTCATTTAAAATATCTATAATATATTTAATACCTACTTCTGCTCCTTGTCCTACATGACTTCCTGGATGAAAATTATATAAATTATTAGGTGTATATTCTAATCTTTTTAAATCATCTTTCATAGTTTCTTTAGCAAATTCTCTAATACTTTCGTCTTTTGAAGCACAATTTAAAGTATATGGTGCATGTGCTAAAATAACATCTATTCCTATCTCTTTAGCTTTTTCTAAAAACAATTTAACATCGTTTTCATCTATATCTTTTGCTTTTCCACCTCTTGGATTTCTAGTAAAAAATTGAAATGTATTTGCTCCTATTTTTTCACTTACATTTGCCATATCTAAATATCCTTTAGATGCTGATAAGTGACATCCTATTTTTAACATAATTTTATTCTTCCTAACTTTTATTATTAATTTTATTCTTTAAATCTATAGAATTTTAACATATATAAATATTTTACATTTTATATACTATCAAAATCTATTGCTTTTTTTCTTGTATATATCTGTCTTTTTGGTAAATCTTTATATAGATTTAATATATTTTCTAAATCAGCTGAAAATTCTCTTAAAGTAACTGTTTTTATATTAACTTCTTTTCCTTCACAATATTCATCAAGAGTTGCTTTTAATTCTGTTATAAATGGTATTTCTGCTTCTATTTCTCTTCTATATTTTTTAGCTCTTAATAATAACATTTCTTTTATTTTCATAATGTCTTCATTACTTGCACATGTAATTCTTTGCATCATTTTATTAACATCATAATAATTTAATATTGGAGATTTTGAACATTCAGTTGTAAATTTATCATAAAATAATTCCATTTTCATTGGTATACATTTAAAGATTTCTTCAGCTTTTTCTCTATACATTTTGATTTTTAATTTTCTATTTAATTCATGGAAATGTTGTAATATATCATTCATATCTTCTCCAACATCTATTCCAGTTCTTGAAAGTTCTTCTTCAATATCATCACAATATTCAGATGTTTCTGCTGCTAAATCCATACCATCTAAAAATAGTGACTTAATTGTTGCCATTTCATAAGGTATCAATTTTCTTCTTGAAAAATAACTAAAATATGCAAATAATTTTACAAGTTCTATTAATTTTAAATCTCCATCTTTTACATTTGAAATTACTTCTTCAATAACATATGGGAATTGATCATCAGATATTTTCCAATACTCTTCTGTAAGTAGTCTTTTATATCCTGGTAATTTTTCAGTATCAATTGTTTGAATAATCATTTCCATATCATTTTTGAAAACTTTCATATCAAAAATTCTTGTTCTTACATATACTTCTATAAATTTAAAAAATCTATATTCTGATTTAAAATTAAAGTAATAATTATTATCAAATTCTTTTATATAGAATTGTCTATTATCCATTAAAACTCTTGAAGAAACTAGAATTGATTTATATTCTTCATTACTGCTAATATTTACAAATTTATCTTTTGTTATTTTTCCTGCTTTTATTTCAAAAGATACAGCTATTGTAAATATTAGCATTGTTTGTAATACTCTTAAATTTGTATTTGGATAAAATTTATTTACTGTTTCAAAAATCTTTTTAAAATCATTTAATGCATGTTTTAAAATTCTAAGGTTTCTAGTTCCTGATTTTATGAATGTATTTGTTATTAAATCTGTATGTTCTCTTAAAAATCTAATCAAATCTTCATTATTCTCATATCTCATTAAAAGTCCATTTATTATATAATTAAATTTTGGTGCATATTCAAAAGTTTCACCTATTAATTTTTCTTTTATTCTTTCATAATCATTTGCTTTATCAAATACATATTCTATTTTTTCACCAATTTTCTCTACCATTGGTTTATCAGCTGTAAGCAAAGTTCCTTCTTTATCTAATAAATATGTTGCAATAAATGTTTTCATTTCTAAATTAGAACTTTTTAATTTTGTTGATAATTCTTTTTCATTACAAATTATAATTGTTTTTATATGGTCATGCTCAACAAAATTATTTATATATCCTAATATATCTATAACGTCAACATTTGCTCTCTCTAAGTCATCAAAGCATAATACTTTATCATCTGTTGAGAAAAATTGTGCATAATCCATCTTGTCCCCATTTTGTGTTACACCAAAAAGATGTGCCATATCAAGTCCTGTTTTTGCATATTCTGGTATAGATGTTTTATCATGAGTAGTCATATATTTTCTCATATTTTTATCCATTAGTTGTGTTGTTTCTATAAATATTTTTTTACTTATATCTTCTAGATTTGATATTCCATATAAAGACATATATATTGTTGTATATTTTTTTCCATTAAATGAAAGTGAATCTATTTTATTTCTAATTTTATTATTCCAAAAATAAGTTTTTCCACTTCCCCATTCACCATTTATCATTATTGCATAATCAGTGTAATCAGCTCTTACATAATCTAAAATACTTTCTACTAAATCTTCCATTTAATCCTCCCTATACTTGTTTTGCTCATATCACATTTTTATTGTGATAACAATAAAGTTTTTACTTTTCTGATGTAATTTTTTAATCTTTTGCAATTACTAAAACTAATACTTCTCTTGCTCCAGCTTGTTTTAATTTTTTTGATATTTCATTTACTGTTGCTCCACTTGTATATATATCATCAAACAAAATTATTTTCTTTCTGTATACTTTGCTTTTATCAGCAATTTGGTATGCATCTTTTATATTATTTACTCTTTCTTTTTTATTTAATGTACTTTGAGTTTTAGTATCTTTTACTTTTTTTATTAAATCTTCTTCATATAAAATTGCACACTTTTTAGCAATTATTTTAGCTATTAATTCCGTTTGATTATATCCTCTTTTTTGCTTTTTTATTTTCTCCATCGGAACTGAAATCATTATATCATATAATTTTAAAATTTCGTAAACTTTTTTATTATTTAAAATTTGATTTGCAAAAAACTCTGACAAATATGGCTTATTTCCAAATTTATATTTTAATATATATTTTCTAATTATACTTTTGTATTCAAAACAATATAATAATTTTTCCCAATATAGTTTTTGACCTTGCGCAAAAGAATAGTATGGTGAATATGTTATATTATGAATATTTAATTTATCCATAAGTGTTTTTTTATTATCTATAATTCCATATCTTTTATATTTATTAAATCTCTCTTCACATTTTTCACATATATAATTCTTGTCTAGTTTTCCACAAATTACGCAAGTTTTGGGGAATAAAAAATTGAGAACAAACTCAAGCATTTTTGCTCCTTTCTTTGCCCCCAAAAATTAATATAGTAAATAAACTTTTTCTAAAACTTTAAAATTACAACACAATTTTTTATAAAAAATTGACATCCTATTTCTATTATTATTAATAACTATTTTACGGATTTCTTTTGCTTTTTGCTTAATTATCTTTTTATTTTCAATTTTATTTATATATTTGTACTGCTTATGTAATAACATACTATATTGTTCGTCAGCTTTATTAGCATCTATTATAGAAACTTCATTTTGAGGAACAGGTATCATATCTGCAAATCTTATTAATCCTAAATAATCTGTCTTTTCTTTATTTCCATACATTTTAAAAAAAGTTAAATTTTCTTTATATTTTAAATGTTGTAATTTGGGAGAAAAAATTGGTGCAAAATATAATATTTCATTAACATTTAATATTATCCCTATATATGGTCGCTTTTGATTTTTATTATATGCAATATGTTTATCAAACTGACTAAGATATTCTATATATTTTTCATTTACTACATAAAAATTTAATTTTTTATCCACTATATCTCCTTTTTTAAAAAAAATAGAGACTATATCTAAAGATATAGCCCCTTTTAAATTTTAGTGAACACTTTTATAAGATTTACTTAAAGGCTTGTTCTAGCCTAATGTTTCGTAAACTAATTTATAGAAATATTTATCTAAAGGTTTGTTCTAACCTAATGTTTCATAAGCAATTTATAGTAATTATTTTCTAAAGGTTTGCTTTAACCTAATTTTTAGATAATTTATATTATCCCTATTAGTATATTTATTATACAATATTTTATTTACTAATTCAAGTATTTTTTTATGAATACCTCTATCTAATGCTCTTTAATCTTTCTTCTACATTCATAAGCATTTGTTTGTAATTTTCAAGTTTTGCTTTTTCTTCATTAACTTTCGCTTCTGGAGCTTTATTTACAAAACCTGGATTTGATAACATTTTCTCTCCTCTTGTAACTTCTGCTTCTAATTTTGTTTTTTCCTCTTGTAATCTTTTTATTTCTTCTTCAATATCAACTAATTCTTCAAAAGGTATATAAACTTTTAAATCATCTACTACTATTGAAACTGCATTTTGAGGAATTTCACTTTCATCTTTTACAATAACAACTTCATTTGCAAATCCTAATTTTAATAAAAATTCTTCTGATTCTTTTATTTCTTTTTCTATAGAATTTGAAATTATTAAAAGCTTTGATTTTTTAGATGGATGAACATTCATTTTTGTTCTAACATTTCTAATTTCTACTATTACTCTTTTTAATTTTTCTATAGTCTCTTCTTCTTTATCAAACACAAATTTTTCTCTTATATCTGGCCATTTTGCTACTATTAAATCTGGTGTTCCAAAATAAATTAAGTTTGAATATATTTCTGCTGTTACAAATGGCATAAATGGATGTAATAGCTTTAATGAAGAAGCAAATACATGATTTAATACATCTGTTACTGCTACTTTTGTGTTTTCATCTTCACTATAAATTCTTGGTTTTACCATTTCTATATACCAATCACAAAATTCATTCCAAATAAAACTATATATTTTATCTAGTGCAATTCCTAAATCATAATTATCAAGATTTTTGCTAACATCTGCTACTAATTTATCAAATTTATTTAATATCCATTTATCTTCAATTCTTAATAATTCTGGATTATATGCTTTATCTTTTTCAAAAACCTCATAGCAAAATTCTCTTACTTTTTCTTCATTCGCTGAATTCATTGTTATAAATTTAGCTGCGTTCCATATCTTATTTGCAAAGTTTGATGCTTGCTCTAATTTTTCAGGCATAAATCTTATATCATTTCCCATTGTTGTACCTGAAAGTAATGAAAATCTTAAACTATCTGCTCCATATTTATCTATAATTTCTAATGGATCTATACCATTTCCTAAAGTTTTAGACATTTTTCTTCCTTGACTGTCTCTAACTATTCCATGTATTAAAATATCTTTAAATGGTACTTCTCCTGTAAATTCTAACCCTTGTGTCATCATTCTTGAAATCCAGAATGTTATAATATCAAATCCTGTTACTAAAGTTTGTGTTGGATAAAATTCTTTATAATCTTCTGATTCTGTATTTGGCCAACCTAAAGTAGAAAATGGCCATAATGCAGAACTAAACCAAGTATCTAAAGTATCTGGATCTTGAACTAAATTTGTACTTCCACATTTCTCACATTTTTCAGGTGTATTTTTGGCTACAGTAATATGATTGCAATCTGTACATGTATAAGCTGGTATTCTATGTCCCCACCATAATTGACGTGAAATACACCAATCTTGTATATTATCTAACCAATGGAAATATTGTTTTTCATATCTTTGAGGAACAAATTTTGCATCTCCTGCTCTTACACTATCTGCTGCTCTTTTAGCTAAATCTTTCATACTTACAAACCATTGCTCAGAAATCTTTGGTTCTATAGTATTTTTACATCTTTCACATTTTGCTACATTATGTGTATAATCTTCAGTTCTGACTAATGCTCCAATTTCTTCTAATTTTTTAACAATTGCTTTTCTTGCATCTAATAAATCCATTCCTGCATATTCTGGTACTAAATTTCCCATTTTGAAGTGTTCATCAAATACTTCAATTATTTCTAGATTGTGACGTAATCCTGCTTGATAATCGTTCATATCATGAGCTGGAGTTATTTTAACACAACCTGTTCCAAATTCCATTTCAACAAATTCATCTGCAATTATTGGTATTTCTTTATTCATGATTGGAAGTATACATGTTTTTCCAACTAAATCTTTATATCTATCATCATCTGGATGAACTGCAACTGCTGTATCTCCAAGCATTGTTTCTGGTCTTGTTGTTGCAACTTCTATATAATCATTTTCAGTTCCTGCTATTTTATATCTAATATGCCATAAATGTGATGCTTCTTCTTTATATTCAACTTCCGCATCAGAAATTGATGTATTACAACTTGTACACCAATTTACCATTCTTTTTCCTTTATAGATTAATCCTTTTTCATATAATTTAACAAATTGTTCTAAAACTGCATCTGACATTCCTTCATCTAAAGTAAATCTATTTCTGTCCCAATCACAAGAACATCCAAGTTTTCTTTGTTGTTTTTGAATAATTCCACCATATTCTTTAGTCCAATCCCATGCTTCTTCTAAGAATTTATCTCTTCCTAAATCTTGCTTAGATTTTCCTTCTTTTGCAAGTTTTTGAACTACTTTCATTTCTGTTGAAATTGATGCATGGTCTGTTCCTGGAAGCCATAATGTTTTAAATCTTCTCATTCTTTTATATCTAATTAAAATATCTTGTATAGCTCCATCTAATGCATGACCCATATGTAATTTTCCAGTTACATTAGGAGGTGGCATCATTATACAATATGTCTCCCCATTATTTTCTTCTGATGGTTTAAAATATCCTTTTTCTTCCCATTCCTTATATAATTTGTCTTCAAAATCTTTTGGATTAAATTTGTCGTTTAATTTTGCTTTTTCTCCCATATAATAATACCCCCTAAAATTTTATTTTAAATAACTTTATTATTTACTACTATTGTTATTAAAATTCAAATATAACTTTGCATATAAATATTTGTATAATTTTTGTTTTATAAAAACTTACTATAAAACAAAAAAGCCCTTATACTATTTTAAGTATAAGGGCGAATATTTACCGCGGTACCACCTTATTTATCTATTTTAATTAATTAAAATAAATATCTCTTAGATTTTAACGTATCTTACACGAATATACTTAAAGTTAATTTCAGTATATCAACTCCAAAGCTACCTTCAAACAAACCTTACTATTTAAGAAGCTCTCAGCCTATGACTTCTTTTCTCTTTATAGAGTTTTTGTTTTACTCCTCTTTTTCATAGTTTTTAAATTATATTTAATATATTAACATAATTTTGATAGTAAATCAAGAGTTATTTTCAATTTACTTGTGATATATCAGTTCAGAGCAGTTTCATCACCTGCTCTGTTTTATTTTTTTACAAAAAAAAGATATGTGTCATCACTCACATATCAATTCGATACAATTAAATGTCTGGATACATTTTATTGTTGATGCTATTATAACATCTTTTACTAGTTTATGCAAGTATTTTTATTTTATTCACAAATTTTAATTCATTTCTAGCACACTATAAATATGTTCAACTGTTTTTTCTAAAACCTCCATAGGATAGAATATTAATTTATAATATTTTCTTATAAGCTTTTCATCTAACCCATTTCTAAAAGTAGGTGGTTCAAACATTTGACCACAGTTATATCTAAAATATATACAATCATCAATAATTTTTAGTTCAAAAGGATAATTACTTATATTTATTATATCAATATATTTTTCAATTAAATCTGATGTAAATATTTGCATTGCTGTTACTTTATCTTGTGTATAAAGGTCATAATATTTTTCAAATTCTGCTGAATCTACTTCTATTCTATTTTTGCTAAATCTTTTTATATTGTTATTACTAGCTATTTGTAAATTTATTTTACTATTTTTATCTAATTTAATAAATCCATACATTCCTCTAAAAGTTTCTATTCTGTTTTCTTTTCTATTTCCATTTGCATCTTTATAAATTTCAATATTATAACTTGCTATTTCAGAAGCTTGAATATTTCCACCATTTCTTAATTTTCCATATATTCTATCTTCTGAATGAAATTCATCAAAACTACTATCAAAATTTGATATTTTATAATCTATTCTTGATACTCCAATAGCTTGATCAAAATTCAAATCTTCATTATATTCTTTTACTAAACTTTCAATAACACATTTTTTATATATAGTTCTATAATTTTTTCTTGCATTTACTATTAATATTATTAAAATAGCTATTGAAACAGCAATTGTTAATGTTATCATATACCTTGAGTCTGATAAAACTATATACAATATTAAATTAATAATTACTTCAACTATAAAAACATATAAGATAAATTTATTATTTTTTCTTTTTACTTCATCTAATTTTTCTGCACTTGATTTGCACACATTTTCATAAATTTCTTCAAAACTTTTATTCACTTTTATCACTTTTCTTTCATTATATTTTACTGTATTAATATATCATATCATTATATAAAATATCAATTCTAAAAAGAGATTATACTAAAACCATTTAATATAATCTCTTCTTGCATTATAAATCAATATTTATTTTACCTTTTTTATATTCTTCTATCTCAAATAAAGATTCTTCTTTAAATCTAAATATTTTTGCAAATAAGTTATTTGGAAAAGTACTTATTGTTGTATTATATAAAGTAATATCCCCATTATATATTCTTCTTGCTGCTTGAAGCTGACTTTCCATTTTTTCTAAGGATTTTTGAAGATTTAAAAATTGCTCATTTGCTTTCAAATCTGGATTACTTTCCGCAGTAACTAATACTTTATTAAATTCTAAATTAAGTTCAGCCCCTTTGTCTAAATCTTTCTTCTCTTGATTTGCATAATCCGTCCTCATTTGCACTATATTTGTTAATACTTTTTCTTCATAGTTTGTATATGCTTTCACACATTCTACTAAATTAGGAATTAAATCAAATCTCTGATTCAAGTATACTTCAATACTAGATTTTGATTGTCTTATTTTATTTCTTAATCTTATAAAAGTATTAAATTCTGCAATTAAATATATTCCTATAACTATTAGTATTCCCATAAATAATACTTCTGTCATATTTGCATTTTCTATTAACTCATTTTCCATTTTTAATATAATCCTTCTAACTAATTCATTTGAACAGTTCCAATAATAGATTTTATATCATCAATTTTATGTTTTTTCATATAGTTTTCTATTCCTTCAATAGTTCTAATACTTGTTTCTGGATCCACAAAATTACCTGAACCTATTGATACTGCTGTTGCTCCTGCTAGCATATATTCTATAGCATCATCACCATTTACAATTCCACCCATTCCTAAAATTGGAATATTTATTGCTTGAGCCATTTGATATACCATTCTAACACCTACTGCTCTTATTCCTGGTCCAGAATATCCACCAGTATTATTTGCTAAAACTGGTCTTCTTTTATCTATATCAATTTTCATACCTAATAGTGTATTTATACCTGAAACTCCATCTGCTCCAGCATCCTCAGCTCCTTTGGCTGTAGCTGTTATATCTGTAACATTTGGTGTTAATTTTACTATTAATGGTTTATCAGTTAAAACTTTTCTTACTTCTGATGTAATTGCTTTTACCCCTTCATAACTCATTCCAAAAGCTAAACATCCCGCTTTAACATTTGGACAAGAAAGATTTAATTCTACTCCATCTATATCTAATTTATTTAAAATTCTGCAAAGTTCTACATAATCTTCTGTTGTACTTCCACATGCATTTACTATTATTTTTGTATCAAACTTTCTAAGCCATGGTAAGTCATTTTCAATAAAATATTCAACACCTGGATTTTGAAGTCCTACACTATTTAGCATTCCTCCTGGTACTTCGCAAATTCTTGGTGGTGGATTTCCTGGTTTTAATTTTAAAGAAGTTCCTTTTGTTATTATCCCACCTAATTTATTTAAATCTATATATTCTGCATATTCTCTTCCATATCCAAATGTACCTGATGCAACAGTTACTGGATTTTTCATTTTAATTCCACATAAATTTACTTCTGTATTCATAATTTCTCCCTTCTATTTATAGTATACATACTATTTACTGACTAATATCAATTTTTATAAATTATAGTTCTGCTATTAGTTTTATATTTCTACATCTGTTGCATTAAATACTGGTCCATCTTTACAAACATGTCCATATCTTGGTTCTTCCCCTGATATTACTTTAACTGCACATCCTACACAAGCTCCTACTCCACATCCCATTCTTTCTTCTAAAGAAATTTGACAAGGAATATTATTTTCTATTGCGTAACTTCTTACTGCTTTTAACATTGGAAGTGGTCCACAAGCAAATATCATATCTACTTTATGTTCTTCTATATCTTTTTTCATAAAATCAATTGCAAAGCCTTTTTCTTTATAACTTCCATCATCAGTTGTAACAACTAATTTATTTAATCCTATACTTTCAAAATCTTTTTCACATGTAACTAAAGATTTATCTCTAAAACCTAAATAAACATTTAGGTTTGCTTTTCCTTTTAATTCTTTTGTAAGTTCATATAGTGGATATGTACCAATTCCACCACCAATAATAGCTACATTATTATATTCTTGAACTGTAAAGCATCCTTTTCCAAGAGGTCCCATTATATCAATTAATTTACCTTCTTCTACTTGAGCAAGAAGCTCTGTTCCTCTTCCCTTTACTTGAAAAATAAATTCTACTATTTCTCCATCAATATTAAAAATACTTATTGGTCTTCTTAAATAAGGTTCTCCTGTTTCTGACACCTTTATTTCTAAAAATTGTCCAGGTTTTGCTGTCTTTGCAATCTCTGGTGCTTTTACAGAAAACTTATAAATTCCATCTATAAGTTTTTCTTTTTTAACTAATTCACAATTTACTTTTACTCCCATAATTCCTCCCTCATGTCCCTTTGGGACGTTTTGTCCATATATTTACACATGTATAATTTATTTTAAAAAAATTCTACACTATATTTTGTTTCAAACTTTTGATTTGGTTTAAGTTCGATCAAATCTTCTTTTTCCTCAAATACTCCATTTGATGAAACTTTATCTGCTGTATTAAACCAAGGTTCTATACATATAAATGGTGCATCTGGTTTTGACCAAATTGCTAAATATGGAAAATCTTTAAAATCAAAAGTTAAAACTTTTTTATTAGTTTCTGTTTTTAAAAATACTTTTTCTGATTTTAAATTCTTCATAATTATAGCATCTTTTTCAAATGTTTTATTATCTAAAAATATTCTATTTTCTTTTATAAATTTATTTGTTTTTTCTGGTTTATCTTTTAATAATCCATCTTCTAATTGATATATTTCAATTTCATCTTCGATTTTTTCAAATTCTATTCTATATTTTCCACTTGCATATTCACAAGAAAAAGCTGGATGTCCACCTAATCCAAAAATCATTAATTTATCACTTTTATTAACTACTTTATAATTAGTTGTTACTCTATTTCCACTTACTTCATAACTAATATAAAATTCAAAATCAAAAGGAAATTTCTTTAAAGTTTCTTTATTAGATTTAAGAACATATGAATTTTCTGAAATTTCTTCAAAATCCATATCTCTAGCAAATCCATGTTGTCCCATTTCATAACTATTCTTTTCAATTGTAGTTTTTCCATTTTTTAGTTTTCCTACTATTGGAAATAATACTGGACTATGTCTATTCCAAAAGTTTTTACCATCATGCATCTTCTCAAATCCATCTAATTTGATAGAAATAAGTTCTGCCCCTTTTTTAGTTGTCTTGATTTCTAACATTATCTATTATTCTCCTTTATTGTAAGCTCTTTGTAACCTGTATTTTCATCAAATTCTCTTGAAAATACATACTCATCAAATTCCGCTAAAACTATTTCTGCAGTTGTATCTATAAGGCAATTATCTTTTAAATGTCCTCCAATTGTTTTTAAATCAACATCAGATGCACTTATATGTATATGGCACCCTTCCATTGATAAAGTTCCTGTTATTGATACAATTTCATATTCGCCATTAATAGTTTTTACTATTTTACCACCTGCTGCTCTTAAGCAAACTTGATATAAGCACCCTACTGCAGATAAAACTACACCTGATTTTATATTTTTATCTATTACATATTGTTCAATACTTTTCTTTAAATCCATTCCTCTTGTTAATCTAAGTGCGTGAATTTTCATTATCTTTCTTCTCCTTCTAATTTAAACAATTAGATTTATATATATTATTACAATTAAAGATTATTTTATTGCTTGATTTAACTCATCTCTCATACGAATTGCTTCTGCTCTTGTTGCTTTTGCATATTCTTCCTCTTTAAATTTATCTTTCCATAAATCAGATTTATATGCACACATTAAACTCCTTGTTGCATTTACTATTCCACCTAGTCCATTTTTATCAAATCCTAAAGCAATATCTTCTGCTTTTCCACCTTGAGCACCATAACCAGGAATTAAGAAATATGCATGTGGCATTATTTCTCTTAATTCTTTTAATTGTTTTGGATAAGTAGCTCCAACAACAGCTGATACTGAACTATATCCATATTCTCCTACAAGTTCTTCTCCCCATGTATTTACAAGTTTTGCTACTTTTTTATAAATTTCTTCTCCATCTTCTGCTTTTACATCTTGAATTTCACCTGAAGATTTATTTGAAGTTTTTACAAGTACAAATATTCCTTTATCATATTTTTTACAATCTTCAACAAATGGATTTACACAATCTGATCCCATATATGGATTTACTGTTGCAAAATCAACATCAAATACTGGTTGTTCTTTTTCGTCTATCATATTTTTTCCCAAATATGCTTTTGAATATCCAGCAGAAGTAGATCCTATATCTCCTCTTTTTACATCTGCCATTACAACCATACCTTTTGATTTGCAATAATCTATCATTTCTTTATAAAGTTTAATGCCTTCAACTCCGTACATTTCAAAATATGCACTTTGTAATTTTACTGCTGGTACAATATCATATGTGGCATCTATTAAAGCTTTACTATATTCAAGCATTGCTTTGCACATTCCTTCAATATCTGTACTATATTTATTTCTAACACATTCTGGTACCATATCATATCTTGTGTCTACTCCAATAACTGTAGGGTTATTAGTTTCTTTTATTTTATCTATTAATATATCAATTGCATTTTTCATTTTCTTTTCTAACTTAACTCCTTTAAAAAAATTTATCTTTCAAAAACAATATTTCCACTTACTATTGTATATCTTACTTGTCCTTTTAATTTTTTATTTATCCATGGTGTATTTTTTGATTTTGATACTATATTTTCTTTTAAGAATACATATTCTTTGTTTGGATCAAATATTGTTAAATCAGCTACTTTTCCTTCTTTGATTTCTCCTCTATCTATTCCTAATAATTTTGATGGATTATATGACATTACTCTTACCATGTCTAAATATGAAATATGTCCTGGTTCTACTAAATTTGTGATTGTTGCTCCTAATGCTGTTTCAAATCCTATTATTCCATTTGGTGCTGATGCTAAACCTTTTGCTTTTTCTTCTTCTGCGTGTGGTGCATGGTCTGTTATTATTGCATCTATTGTTCCATCTTTTATTCCTTGTATTATTGCTTGTTTATCTTTTTCTTCTCTTAAAGGAGGATTCATTTTTGCATTTACACCTGATTCTAATACTTCTTCTACTGTGAAACTATAATAATGAGGACATGTTTCACATGTTACTTTTACTCCTCTTTGTTTTGCACTTCTTATCATATCTACTGATGTTTTTGTACTTATATGGCATATATGGGTATGTAAATTGTTTGTTTCTGCAATTACAATATCTCTTGATGCCATTATTTCTTCCGCTTCTGGTAGAACTCCTTGAACTCCTAATTTATCTGCTATCTTCCCTGCATTGATTGCTCCTGCTGATACTGATTTTTCTTCACAATGTTCTGAAATAAAACTTCCTATTTTATTTGCTTCTATCATTGCTTCTCTTATCATTCTTGCATTTTCAACTGGCATACCATCATCTGAAAAAGCTATAGCTCCTGCTTCTAATTGTGCTTTAAAATCTACTAATTCTTGTCCTTTTTCTCCTTTTGTTACACTTGAAAATGGAAGTACGTTACATAAATTTACTCTTTTTGCTTCTTTAATGATTTTTTCCAAAACAATAGCGCTATCTGGTGTTGGATTTGTATTTGGCATAGGACAAATAGTTGTAAATCCACCAGCAACAGCGCTTTTTGAACCTGTTTCTATAGTTTCTTTATGTTCTCCACCTGGTTCTCTTAAATGACAATGCATGTCAACCATACCTGGCATAATGTAAAGTCCTGTACAATCAACAACTTTATCAGCTGGTACTTCTATGTTTTCAGCTATTTTAGAAATTTTATCATTTTCAATTAGTATATCTAATTTTTTTTGTGTATTACTAGCATAATCTATTACAGTTCCGTTTTTTAATAATGTGTTCATTTTCTACCTCCTACATAATTTTTCCCATTTTATCATTTTTGTTTTTATTTTTCAATACAATTTACTACAATTAATCAATACAATTGTACAAATATAAGCAATTATTTTTTTAGTATACAATCATCTAGATTTGCAATTTTATGTAAATCATGGTATAATATAAAAGAACTTAGGTCTTTGACCTATGATAGAAATCCCAAAATATATACGTTTTATAAGCCGAAAGGAGAATCAACATGTTTGATACAATTAGTGGTGTAAAAAAATTGGAAGCAATCAACTTGGGAGCAGAATCGCATTTTGATTCAAAGAAAAATACTTACGTGTTGAATGTAGCAGTAGAAAATTTGCGGGACGTAAAAATCCCTGCTGGCTACACACGTATTGGAGGTGAAATTTTCACAGAAGATCTGGAAACAAAAATCTGCTGTATAGAACTTCCTCCGATGTGTTAACAGGCAGCACGTAATTATAAGCAAAATGAAAAAAGATATGGTTGGAGCGATTTTAGCCTACTATGTCTTTTTTCATTGACTTTTTATTTTTTTTACTATATTATATATTAAATTAATTTTATATAATATTTATATTATAATTTTAAAGCAAAATAAGAAATTTCAATTCATTTTTTCTGTAAAATGATGTTACATCAAGCTTATATTACAGGATTTGTAAAAAATTTCTCATAATACAATATTAACGTATTTTATAATATAAATTCGGAGGTTAAAAAATGAGTAAATTAATGTCATTATTATTTGAAACAAATGCATTTAACGTAGCACCAGAAAACAGTCCATTCTGGTATACATCTGGAAAAATTGGACCATATTTTATAAATGCTGACTATCTTTATGGAAGCGCTGAAGATTCAAAATCACTTTTAGAATTTATAGATAACGAACTTGCAAATTCAGATAAAAAAGATCTTCCAAATCATGTTTTTAAAGAAGTTTTAGCTCATTATAATTCTAATGAAATTTATAAATTTGTTATCGATTCAATGATAAATCATATTAAAGAAAATATAGACTTAAATACTATTGACTATATTTCTGGTGGTGAAAGAAGGGATTGGTATTTTTCAAACTTAATAGCATATCTTTTAAACAAACCTCATATCACTATATATAAAGATTTAACAACTATAGTTAGTAATAGTGATTTTTCAGAATCTGAATATATTTCAAAATTAGAAAATAAAAATCTTTTACATATTGCAGACCTTTTAAATCAATCTGTAAGTTTTACAAGAAACTGGATACCAGCTGTTAATGCATTAGGTTCTTCAATAACACATGCTTTATTTGCAATAGACAGAATGGATGGTGGAACAGCAGTCTTAGAAGATTGTAATGTAGCAGTTCACTCTTTATTAAAAATAAATGATGAATTATTAGTACAAGCATTTGATTTAGGATTTATTACTAAAGAACAATTAGAAGTAGTTAGAAACTTTAAAAAAGATCCTATGGATTCAATGAGAGAATTTCTAATTAATCACCCAGAATTCATTGAAAATGCTCAAAAATCTGATAATGTAAAAACTGCACAAAGAGTTAAAATATTACTTGAACAAGATATATATGGATTAAAGAAATAAAAAAATTTAACTAAAACAGCACTCTATCTTAAGAGTGCTGTTTTATTAAATATAGAACAAAAGTGGACATTATGAAAATTGCAAAAGAAAAGACTTTTTGTAAATGTCCACGTCTTTGTTCGCTGTGCATAACTTATCTGTAGCTCATTACATTCGCACAGCTAAGAAATGTACAAAATTGTCAAAGGCTTTATTTATTAGGAAGTTCGGAGAACCTTCCTAATAAATAAAAAAACTAAACTGTTAGCTTTATCTTAACAATTTAGTTTTTTATTTTTATACTTCTGGTTTCATAATTAATTCCCCAAGTTGTTCTTCATTTCCATATTTATCAACAAAATATATTAAAAATTTGTCTTCTACTTTCTTTAGTTTAAAGATTTTTGTTCCATTTCCTTCTGAGCCATTCTCTTTTAATGCTCCTGTTGCAATATCACTGTTTAAAGCATCTGGATTTATAAAATATTGATCTTGTACTGGATTATTTTTTATATCTTTCAATTGTTCAATGTAGTTACTATCTAAAAGGTATTGCATTACTGCCTCTTGAGTATATATTTCTTCTATGTTTTTCTTATTTTCTTGTGCATATTTATTATCTAATACATATTTTCCTTTTACGATATTATTTAAAGTATCTACAATTTCTGTTTTATTAAACTCTGTATCCTCTTCAGTATATTGATTTATGACCTTTAATCCAACAAATATTATAACTCCTACTATTACTAATATTATTGCAATAGTTATAACAAATGATACCACAGAAAAACCATCTTCTTTTCTCATAAAATTTACGTACTCCTTTAATTTCTCCTGTATATTACTTTTTGATTATACCTTTTTTTTTATATTTTTTCAATATAAAATTTCATTTGTAATATAAAATAGATTACAATAATTTTATATTTTCAGGTGATACTATATTTTTAAATACTTCAAAAATTTTATCATTTAAAAATATTGCTCCGCATGGTTTTACTTCTTCTTTATCAGTAATTTCAATTTTTACATTTACTCTGTCACCACTAAAAAATTTTATTGCACCTCTTAATCTATCTTTTTGCTCTTCTGTTAAATTTGTTATATCTATATTAACAGTTTTTATTGTATTTATTTTAGTATTTGCTTTTTCTGCATTTTCAATTGCTTCTGAAAATTCCTTTATATTTGATGCAACTATTTTTACTGGTTCATCTTCTCTAATACTTAATCTTCCCTCTACAAAAACTATATTATCTTCAATTATAAAATTACTTACTTTAGAATAAACACTATCAAATAATATTATTTCTGCTGTTCCATAGAAATCCTCTAAGCTTACGAATGCCATTGTAGTATTTTTTCTTGTAAATTTTTTAGTCACTTTAGAAATAATACCTATAAATTTAACATTTTGTCCATCTTTAAAATCTATTGTTTTTCCAATCGTTTCCATTTCCTCATTTATTTTTATCATATTTAATGTAGAAATATTAGTTAGTTTTTCAATAGATTCTCTTATTTTGTCAAGAGGATGTCCAGATATATATACACCTAGCATTTCTTTTTCTAAACTAAGTAATTCTTTATCTTCCATCTCTTCTTTTTCTGTAAATTTATATTTTTGAGTTTCTAATTTTACATCATCTTCATCAATCAAATCAAACATTGATACTTGATTTTCTATCTTATTTTTACTTTCATTATTTATTGTATCAATTATAGTTTCAAATGATGCTAAGAGAGTTGCTCTCGTTTTTCCAAAATCATCAAACGCTCCTGCTTTTATCAAGCTTTCTATACATTTTTTATTTACTGATTCATTTTTTATTCTCTCACAAAAAGATGTAAAACTTTCATATGGTCCATTTTTTTCTCTTTCTTTAACAATACTATCAACTGCACCTATTCCAACATTTTTTATAGTTCCAAGTCCAAATCTTATTTTATTGTCAATAACTGTAAACCTAGTTTCACTTTCATTTATATTAGGGTTTAATATTTCAATCCCCATATCTTTACAATCTTGTATATATACTGGTATTTTATCTAGGTTTCCTAAAAAACTATTTAATGTTGCTGCCATTAATTCTTCTTTATAATAGGCTTTTAAATATGCTGTTCTATATGATATTACTGCATATGCTGCTGCATGTGATTTATTAAAAGCATATTTTGCAAATTCAGACATCTCATCAAAAATCTTGTCTGCTGATTTTTCATCTATACCATTTCTTACACATCCTGGCACTTCAATGTTCCCATTTTCATCTACTTGACCATGTATGAAAATTTCTCTTTCCTTAGCCATAACATCAAGTTTTTTCTTTCCCATTGCACGTCTAACTAAGTCGGCTCTTCCGAAGTGAATATCCGGCTAAATCTCTAACTATTTGCATAACTTGTTCTTGGTAAACCATACAACCATAAGTTACATTTAATATTGGTTCTAGTGCAGGATGTGTATATTCATTATGACCTGGATTTAATTTTCCTTTTATATATCTTGGTATTTGATCCATAGGTCCTGGACGGTATAATGAAACTCCTGCTACTATATCTTCTAAGCAATCTGGTTTTAGTTCTTTCATAAAGTTAGTAATACCAGTACTTTCAAACTGGAATATTCCAAAAGTTTTTCCATCTTGCCATAATTTATAAACTTTTGGATCATCCATCTTTTCATCAAAAATTACATCTATTCCTCTATTTTTCTTTACTAATTCTAGACAGTTGGCAATTACACTCAATGTTCTAAGTCCTAAAAAGTCCATCTTCAAAAGTCCTAGTTCCTCAAGTAAAACCATTGTATATTGTGCAACTACGTTACCATCATTTGTACATAATGGTACATAACTATCAACAGGATCTTTTGTTATAACAACTCCGCATGCATGTGTTGATGCATTTCTTGGCATTCCTTCTAATCCTCTTGCTATATCTATAATATTTTTAGTAACTTCATCACTCTCATATAGCTCTTTAAATTCTCTATTTTCTTCTAATGCTTTATCTATTGTAATACCAATTTCAAATGGTATCATTTTTGCAAGTTTATCTACATCACTATATGGAACATCTAAAACTCTTCCAACATCTCTTATAACACTTTTTGCAGACATTGTACCAAAAGTTATAATTTGAGATACATGGTCTCTACCATACTTTTCTGCTACATAATCTATTACTTCTTGTCTTCTTTCATCAGAAAAATCGACGTCAAAATCTGGCATACTAATTCTATCTGGATTTAAAAATCTTTCAAAAAGTAAATTATATTTTAATGGGTCTATATCTGTTATTCCTATTGCGTATGCAACTATTGAACCTGCTCCTGAACCACGTCCTGGTCCTACTGGAATTCCTACTGATTTTGCATAATGAATATAATCCCAAACAATAAGATAATAATCTACATATCCCATTTTTGAAATTATTCCAAGTTCATATTCTGTTCTATTTTTTATAGTCTCATCATAATCTTTGCCATATCTTTCTTCTATTCCATCCCATGTAAGTTTTCTAAAATATTCTTCATGAGTTTTGAATTCTTTTGGTACATCATAATTAGGAAGCTTAGTAACACCAAATTCAAATTCAAAATTACATTTATCAGCTATTTTTACAGTATTTTCAATAGCTTCTGGAACAGCTGAAAAATAATCTGCCATTTCTTCTGGAGATTTTATATAAAATTCATCTGTTTCAAATTTCATTCGATCTTCATCATGAATTTTTTTTGCAGTCTGTATGCATAATAAAATTTCATGATTATAACTATCTTCTTTTTTTAAGTAATGAGCATCATTTGTTCCAACTAATGGAATTCCTAATTCTTTTGATAATCCAATTAATTTTTGATTTACCATTACTTGTTCTGGAAGTCCATTATTTTGAATTTCTAAATAATAGTCTTCTCCAAAAAGATTTTTATGCCAAAGTGCTATTCTTTTTGCCTCTTCTAAGTCATCTTTTAAAATTGCTTTATTTATGCTTCCTGCTAAACATGCACTTAAGCAAATTAGTCCTTCATGATATTTTTCAAGGATTTCTAAGTCTATACGTGGTTTATAATAATATCCTTCTGTAAAACTTATTGATACTAATTTTATTAAATTTTGATATCCTGTTTTATTTTTTGCAAGTAAAATAAGATGCGCATATTCATCATCAATACCTGCATCTTTATTTAATCTACTTCTAGGAGCTACATATACTTCACATCCTATAATAGGTTTTATTCCCTCTTTTATACATTCTTTATAAAAATTAACAGCTCCATACATTACGCCATGGTCAGTAAGTGCTATTGCCTTCATTCCTAGCTCTTTTGCTCTCTTTGGTAAATCTTTAATTCTACACATACCATCTAGCAAACTATATTCACTATGGACATGTAAATGAACAAAATCTGGCATAAGTATTCTCCTTTATATTATTTTAATTATTTCTTCTAAACCTTTTCCTTGTACTGTTGGTATTTTTAAAATTTCAAATCTTGAAACTTTATCTCCAAATTTTATTTCTACTATGTCTCCTACTTTAACTTCATAACTTGGTTTTACTACTTTTCCATTTACTGCAATTCTTCCACTATCAGCTGCATCATTTGCAACTGTTCTTCTTTTTATTACTCTACTTACTTTTAAAAATTTATCTAATCTCATATGTTAATACCTTTCTGTTTATTAATCTATAATCTAACTTTATATTAAAGAATAAAATATTCTTTATATTTTTCTGCTAAACCTAACCATATATCATCATCATATAATTTAAAATATGTAAAAATTCCTTTGGCATCATCTTTATACCATTTACCATTTCTATCTAACATTAGTTGTTTTGCTTCTTGTAAAAATTCATATCTTATTTTTCCATTTCCCCTTACAGAATTATATGTTAAATTCATTAAAACTCGTTCTTCTTCTAATATTCCACTTTCTATTATCTTCTTTTTTAATAATTCTATATCATATTTTATTAGTTTTAATTCTACTTTTTCTATTTTTCCATTTTCAATATTTAATATAATATATTCTGCTTCTCCATTATAAAATGGTGAAACTCCGCAACATCCTGCATTTACTACTAATTTATTATTTACATATTCATACCACATTTGCTCATGAGTATGTCCAATAATTAATGCATCTGCATCTAAATCTTTAGTATATTTTTCTAATAAATTTTTATCATCTCTATGTATTCCTTCTTCAACTGATTTTGGTGAGCCATGTGCAAATAGAATTTTTACTCCATCATATTCTACATACATATAATGTGGTAACTTTTTTATATATTCTAAATTTTCTTTTGAAAGTTCATTATACATAAATTTAACTGTTCTAAATTGGATATTCTTCCAATCATATCGTTCTTTATCATATTCTATTAAATATTGCTCTTTATTTCCTTTTAAAACTTTATTACTTATTCCTTTTACTATTTCTAAAGTTTCATTTCCAAATGGCAAATCATTTACTAAATCCCCTAAAAAAACGTAATCACATACATTATTTTTTTTGGCATCTTTTATTACTTCTTTTAGTGCTACACTATTTCCATGAATATCTGAAATAACTGCTATTTTTATTTTTCTCACCCCTATCTATTGTTTCAGACAAATTATATCATGCTCATTTTTGTATTTCAATAACTAATATTCTAAATATTGAAAAAAGCTCAGAAATTCTGAGCTTTTCTTTTTTAATATATAATTTAAGCAACTTTTTCTTCATAATTTAAATAGTTCATTCCACTTTTTTTATCTGTATCTCCTACACATACCATTTGTGTTATTTGTATTTGTTACTGCAGTATCATTTTCTGGCAGAGCATTTGGTATAAAATTTTCGTTATTAAAACTAAATGTATTTGGATTATATCCTGAAAAACTATTATTTAAACTAAAATTATTATCAATATTTTCATTAGAAAAGCTATTGTTTCTATAATTATTATCTCTACAACCATTATTACAATCACTACTTCTACAACCACAATCATTATGATTTCTATTTTGAATTATCATAACAATATAAGCTACTATAAAAGAAATAATTGTATATACTATAGCTGCAACAACAAGTTCTGCTGTACCACCTAATGCAAATGCTACTACTATAAATATTGAAAAAAATATTCCAGCAACTTTATATGGACAATGTATAAAAGACTCTAATATAGCTGACAAAATTATTGTTGCTATAGGAATTGCGAAAAAAATTAGTAAAACATTCATATTATAAATACCTCCTATTTTTATAGACTATTTATAATATAATATTCTACTAACTTTCTTTTGTTACCATAATTTATTTTTTAATATGTAACTTCTACTAAACATAAACCTCTTGCTGGCAAAGTTTTTCCTGCTTTTGTTCGTTCCTTACTTTCAATTATACTTGCTATTTCTTCTGGTTTTATTTTTCCTATTCCAACATCTAAAAGAGTTCCAGATATTATTCTTACCATATTGTATAAAAATCCACTTCCTGTAAGTTCAATATATATTCTATCATTATTTTCAATTACTTCTGCTTTATATATGGTTCTTACACTACTTTTACTAGATGTTCCACTTGCTTTAAATGCTTTAAAATCGTGTTCTCCTTCAAACTCTTTTGCAGCTTTTTTCATATCTTCTACATTTAATTTAATTGGAAAATGATATTCAAAATCTCTATAAATTGCGCTTCCATATTTAGAATTATTTATTGTGTATCTATATTTTTTTGATTTCACAGAATATCTACTATGAAATTTTTCTTCTACTTCCTCAGCTGACTGTATTACTATACTTTGTTTTAATTTTGAATTTATTGCTATAGGAAATTTTTCTATCTCTATATTGCTATTAGTTTTAAAGTTAGCAGTTTGACCTAAACTATGAACACCTGCATCTGTTCTTCCTGAAGCTATCAATTCTATTTCTTCCCCGGTTATCTCTCCTATAGCTCTTTCTATTTCTCCTTGGATATTTAATTTATTAGGTTGTTTTTGCCAACCGATTAAATCCTTTTCCATCATATTCTATTACTAATTTTATATTTCTCATAACTTCTCCGTATACTTTATTTACATAGCTATATTATCATAAATAAAATTAGTAAACAATATATAATTTTTTTATTTATACAAAAAAGTTGTATTGATTTACACCTTTTATTATGATAAAATTTCGGTATAATTTATAAAAGATACAACTTTTTATAAATTATATAAGCATTCAAAAATTACAAAAGAAAATTATTTTTAGAGGTGAGGTTAATATGGATTTATTAGAGGAAGCAAAAAGTTCTAATAAACAAGCTTTTAATGAATTAGTTTCAAAATATAATCACATTTTTTATAAAACAGCTAGAATTTATTTTATTCTTGATGAAGATGTTTATAATGTTTTAGAAGCTTCTTTGTCAGAAACATTTCGTGAGCTTATAAATGTAAAAACAGAAAAAGACTTTCTATTTTTAGCAGAAAAAATATTAATTAGAAATTGCGAAAATTTAAAACGTGCGTATTCTAAAGATATCGATAGAAAAATAAATTCAAAACAATTAAGTCTAAACATTGGAGATAAAATAACATCTACAGAAACACTAAAAGGATCTGAAGAATACAAAGCATATAGGAAATCTTCTATTGTTGAAGAATATATTACAAGTATTGAAGAAGATTGTAGATTAATTGCCTTATTATATTATTATGCAGATTTTTCAATCACTGAGATTTCCGTACTTTTAAAAACACCTAATTCTGTTATAACACAAAAGGTTGATAGCATAAGAATAAAGATATATGAAATGATTAAAAATAAGGAGGTTGATTTATATAATGAATAATTTTGATGAACTACATAAAGAACAAGATGAATTTATAAAAAATACTCTAAAAGAAGATAAAGTTGTAAGTCAACCAGTACTAGATAATTTTACTAACTATATTGAAAATTCTAATATAAAAGTAAAAAAATATACACACAAACAAAAAAATACTTTTATTATTATACTTGTTTTAATAATTTTAGCTGTTATAATAAGTTTAGTATTAATAAATAAACCTTATCACACTTCTGAAAGACCATCTACTGATACATTTTTAAGCAATACAGCATTAAAAAACGAAATAGAAAATAAGGTATCAAATAATGTAATAAATAATACTACTAAAAACATTGTTCAAAACACAAATACTACTCAAAATATTGCAGACGACACAAACACTACTACAACTGAAATTGAAAGTTCTAATAAAACTTCAAATAACAGTATTATATCAAATGTAACTCAAAATAAAGACAGTATAAGATTACCAGAAGAAGACCTAAAAGAATTAGAAAAACTTATAGAAAGTTACTCTATTGGTATAAAAAGAATAACATATGATAAAGAAACATTAGAAAGTAACACAATATTACTTTTAATAGCAAAAGAATATTTTGATACACATGTTTCAAAGTCTTCTTTAAAAGTAGATTCTACTTATGCTGCAACACTTGAAAATATGCATAAATATCTAACAGAATTAACAGGAAATGATTATTCAAATACTTCTTATATATCATCATATAGTAATTATATAGGATATTCTACTACATCAAAAACTTATCTTTTAGGAAAAGATTATTCAACTATTACTAGTGAAAAATATAAATGTTCTGATTTAGAAATAACAGATAATGAAAATGGATTATATACAGCAAAAGCTAATGTAACAAGAACTTTAAATAGTGAGAATACCAAATATGAAGTTACAATTACTTTTGAAATAAATACAGATTATACTTATGAAAAATTTAATATAAAATCACTAAAGGCAAGAAATGCATCCTTCTATAATGATAATACTGTACATCTAGTTGACCAATCAAGTATTGTAGAAGAAGATGAGAACTAGGAAATTTTAATATATGAGTATAAAATTAGTTGCCAGCGATTTAGATGGTACAATTATTGATAGAAATAATAATATTTCAGAAAAAAATTTTAAAGCAATAGATAAACTTCATGAAAAAAATATTGATTTTGCAATTTGTACAGGAAAATCCTATTCTGTTTCACAAAAAGTATGTAAACAATTTAATGCAAACTTTGGAATTTTTGGAAATGGAACACAAATAATAGATTTTCGTACAGGTAAAGAATTACTACGAAACACTTTATCTAAAGAAGATTTATTGTTTTGTAGTACTCTTGCAAAACGTTATAATTTCCACATTCATCTTTATACAGATAATGAAATTATAACAGAAGAATTAAAATATATGGACTTAAGGAATTTCTTACTTAGAAATAAAAATTCTACAGAAGGATTAAAATTCAAAATTGTAGATGATATTATAGGTTATATTGAAAGAAATCCTATTGAAGTTTTTTCAGCAGTTGTCTCAACCGAATCTGCTATGCTTCCAAGTTTTGAAAGTCTTTTATCTGTAAATAAAAATATCGTATATACCTATATTAGTAAAAGAGGAAAATATAGAGATACTACTATAAATAAAGATTATGAATATTTAAACATCTCCCCTCTTCATATTAATAAAAATGAAGCATTAAATTTTTTAGCAACTCATTTAGAAATTGCAAAAAAAGATATGCTTGCAATTGGTGATAATGTAAATGATTTAGAAATGGTTAAAGAAGCCGGTATTGGTGTGGCTGTACATGATGCTTATGATGATTTAAAAAATGTTGCAAAATACGTAACAAATGCATCTGCCTCTGAAGGAGCTTTTGCAGAAGCTATTGAAAAATTTATATAAAAAATGAACCTAAGATTTTATAAAAATTTGTATTTTTTAGAAAATCTTAGGTTTATTATATTTTTATTATCTAGAAAACTTCTCTTTCTTTTTGAATATTTTTATTTTTCGTTTTGCAGTTCATATATAATATTTCTATAAGCTTCTCCATAAGTAACATAAATTGGACATATGTATTTTCTTTCTAAAAAAAGTGTATTTTCTGCTCCTGGATATTCATCTCCATTCAATAAACTATGAAAATCAATAACCTTATATCCTAATCCAATATATTCTACTGTTCCTCCATCTTGATAAGAAAATAGTCCAAAAAGTTTTGAACAAAAGATTGGTAATTTTTGTTTTTGTGTTCTTATATAATCAACTGTAAAGAAAATAATCCATATAGCAATAGCAACTAATATTTTAAAAATTATCTTTTTTCTCTTTTCAGTATCTGATTTTAAGAATAAAATTGTAAGCCAAAACAAAAATGACAATAATACAATTACTATTCCAATTGCTATATAATCTATATATCCCATATTATACCTCTTTTATATTACATATCAAAATTCTATTTTAGAACCAAATACTATATTCTATATAAAATTTCTTTTTTATATCAAGAAAATCCCCCTATCTGGGGGAATTCTCTTATTTTCTATTTTTATTATTCTTTTTAATTTTACCTGAATGTATAGGTTCATTTATTAAATTTTTTATTAAAATTTTCTTTAATACATCTTCTCTAACATCAGCAATTAATGTTCCATCTTTAGCTATTGACATTTTTCCTGTTTCCTCTGATACAACAACTATTATTGCGTCAGATTCTTTTGAAATTCCTATTGCAGCTCTATGTCTAGTTCCAAGCTCTCTTGCTATATCTTTATCATCTGCTAAAGGTAACATACAAGATGCTGCTGCTATCTTATTATCACTTATGATTACCGCTCCATCATGAAGTGGTGTATTAGGCTCAAAAATATTTACTAATAATTGTGGTGATATTTCTGAATTCATTATAATTCCTGTTGAAATTATATCCTGAATTTTTATATCTCTTTCAATAACAATTAAAGCTCCTTTTTTCTGTTTTGCGAGCTCTACTGCTGCTATTGCTATTTTATAAATATTTTCCTTTTTCTTAACATTTAAGTCCTCATCCATACCTAGCATTCTACTAAATCTGTTTGTAGTTCCTAATTGCTCTAATCCTCTTCTAAGTTCTGGTTGAAATACTATAATAAGCATTATAACACCATATGACATAAGTGATGTTAATATGTAATTTAATATATTTAATTTTAAAAATCCACTTAAAACAGTAATTACAATTAAAATTAAGATACCTTTTAATAATTGCCATGCTCTAGTTTCCTTAAGCATTTTAAAAGCTTTGTAAATTAAAAATATAACTATTAATAAATCAATTATCGTTGTTACTACATTAATAGGCTGATTTGTTATATTGTTAATATATTCTAAAAATTGTGTCTCAAAAAAATTTTCAAAATTTTGACCTATCATACTTTATTTTCTCCTTTGAATTATTATTTTATCTAGCAAATATATAAAATAATAATGTTCCAAATACTGAAAATACCATTAAAGCTAAAAGTATTCCTGCTAATATTTTTGTAAATAATTTTTTCTTATCCATAAAATTCATCCTCTTTCCTGTTTATATATTTTTAATTAATTTTTTAAAATTTATAATAGTAATTATATCACAACACAATTTTTTTTCAATATAAAAATAAGGAAATAAAATTTATTTAAAATTAAAAAAATTTGATTTTTTAAATATATAAAAAAGTAATTATATATATTAAAATGCAGCGATGCGCAGCCTTGGGAGCTTATAAAATAAGCGACCAGCAAAGAGCAAATGATAATATATATAATTACTTTTTATAAAATAAACTTATAATCAAATTTTTACTTATTTCAAATAAATTGTAGGATTCACAGCAGTCCCATCTTTATACATCTCAAAATGTAAATGTGTCTCATCAGCAACCTCGAAACTTGCTGTCTCACCAACAGTACCTATAGTTTGTCCCTTTTCAATTTCTTCATTTTCTGACACAAACTCTGTTGTTAAAAGATTTGAATAAACAGTTTTAAAACCATCTTGATGTGTTACAGTAACAGTTAATCCATATCTTGGATCATTTTTTATACTTTCAACAGTTCCTGCTTCTGCAGATACAACAATACTTGTTTTATCTGCTTTGATATCTATTCCTGTATGAGTTGTCCATTCTTCTAAAGTATTAGAATATATTAAAGTATCCATTGCAAAATCTTTTATAATTTCTCCTGATGCTGGTGCCATAAATTCTAATTCTTTCTTTTCTTCTACTACTGTATTTTCTACAGTATTTGTAGTGTTTGTATCTACACTATTAGTTACATTTTCTACAACAGATGATACTGGTGTATTATTTACTTTTTTAGTATTTTTTACTGAAGTATTAGTACTTGATGTATTTTTAATACTATTACTTGTACTCGTATTTACATTATTAGTAGAACTTGCAACACTTGTATCATCTGAAAAACTTGTTTCTGTAATTTCATTATTAGAAACTATATCATTTGCTACTCCTAAATTTAATAAATTCTCACTTGACTCCTCTTTTAATTTTTTATTATACATAACAAAAATAGTTAAAAATATAACTATAGAAACTACTAAAGCTATACTAAAAGTATAAATTAATTTCTTTAACTTTTCTTCTTCTAAATATTCTCTTTTTCCCATAATAACCTCCATCTCTTTCGAGTAAATAACTATTATAAGTATTTGCATTTTTTTGAAGATTATTCACTAATTTCCACATCTTTATAATAATATTTAATTATTTCTTCATAATTTCTACCATTTTTAGCTAAAGTATCACTTCCACATTGACTTAAACCGACTCCATGCCCATATCCTATAACACTAAAATTTACAGAATTATCAGCTATTTCAAAATTAAATTTTGCAGATTTAAGTCCAAACATACTTCTTGCTTCAACACCACTTAATTCAGTATTTCCTACTAAAAGTTTTTTTACTCTTCCGCTATCTGTATGTTCTAATATTTTTATACATTCTGAATTTTCAAAATTAATTTCAAAACCAGAATATTTTTCTAGCATTTTCTGTATTAATACATCTTTAGAAACTTGAACTTCTGAACTATATGAGCTGTAATTTTCTTCTCCTGAGCTTTCTACAGTTTTAAAATATGGAAAATTACCACCCCAAACATTTATTGAAAGTTCTGTGCTTCCGCCACTATTACTATGGAACAAAGCATTAATTGGTTCTCCATTATATAAAACAAACTTTCCTTTAGTTTCATTTACTGCTTTAACAATTTTACTCCAATATTCTTCTCTTAAATCCTCTTCCCATCTCAAATATCTATTTTCTTTTGAAATCCAAGCTTGACAACATAATGAGCTATCACAAACATCTGCATTTTCATGTTTACCACCATTTTTAATTTGATAAATAGTATATGTTCTTGCAACAACTGCCTGCGCCTTTAAAGCTTCCAAATCAAAACTTGCTGGCATTTCACTTGAAACTACTCCGATATAAATAAGTATCTAAATCTAATTCTTCAACTTCTCCTGTTTCTGTATGCAGTAATTTTATTGTACTATATTTCCCATAGTCAAACTTCTCTTCTTCCATCTCTGTAGATACCACTTCTTTTGTTTTAAATTGATTTGTAAAAACAATAGGCATTGCAAAAATTAAAATAATAATAAAAATAAAATAAAATAATATTTTTTTCAAAAAACTTCTCCTCATACACTAAATTTTTATTTTAAAACAAATTGAATAAATGCTATTAAACCATAACATTTATTCCACTTTAAAATAATTTATGCTAATAATTTATTTCTAAATTCATTTAAAATCTTTTTTTCTATCCTAGAAACATGAACTTGAGAAATTCCTAATATTTTAGCTACTTGCATTTGAGTTTTATCTTTAAAGTATCTTAAATCTATAATTTCTCGCTCCCTATAATTTAAGTTTTTTATCATGTCTAAAATAGTAATCTTATCTACAATTTTTGATTGTTCATCGTCTTCTACTGCTAATGTCTCTATTATTTCTTTTCCTTCATCTCCAATTTTTGCATTAATTGATTCTATTGTTTGTGATGCTTCTATAGCCATACATATAGTTTCTTCTGGTAATTCTAAAATTTCAGAAAGTTTTTCTGTACATATAGTTTCTCCTGTTTTTGCCATATAAATTCTTTGTAATTCCTTTATTTTCATTCCGAGTTCTTTAATACTTCTACTAATTCTTATAATTCCGTCATCTCTTAAAAACTTTTTTATTTCTCCTATCATGTATTGAACTGAGTATGTAGATAATTCAACATTATATTCAAAATTAAATCTCTGTATTGCTTCAATAAATCCTATACAAGCAATTTGGTATAAATCATCTGCTTCATATCCTCTCCCTAAAAATCTTTTTACTATATTCCATATAAGTCCGTTTATTTTCTTCTAAAATTTGTGCTAATATTTCTTTATCACCTTGCTGTGCTAGTGCAATAAGAGTTCTTTCTCTCTCATGCATTTTCTCCCCCTTAATATGTATTTTCTAAATTACTTTCTTTTTTTATTTTTTTACTCATTGTAATTTTAGTTCCAAGTCCTAAAATAGATTCAACCTTTAACTCATCCATAAAATTTTCCATGATCGTAAATCCCATACCAGATCTTTCTAAATTAGATTTTGTTGTATATAAAGGTTCTCTTGCTTCCTCAATATTTTCAATTCCTGTTCCTGTATCAGAAATTTCAATCTCTATTTCATCTTCAAATAGCAAAGCTTTTAATTTTACAATCCCATCTTTATTTGGATATGCATGAATTATAGAATTTGTAACTGCTTCTGACACTGCTGTTTTTATATCTGCAATTTCTTCTATTGTAGGATCTAATTGTGATGCAAATGCTGCAACAGCAATTCTTGCAAAAGCTTCATTAGCTGATTTACTAGCAAATTCCATTTTCATTTCATTTTTAATATTTCTACTCATAATATTTCTCCTTTACCCTATTTTTTCTGTTTTTATTTCATCAACAATTGGTATAATTTTTAAAATACCAGACATTTCAAAAACTCTTTTTATTTTTTCATTTACATTAATCATCTCTAGCTTTCCACCAAAACAATTTGCCTGCTTGTACCTTCCAATTATAAGACCAATTCCTGCACTATCCATAAATGCAACTCTCTTAAAATCAAAAATTACTTTCTTTGGCATAAATCTCTGAATTTCATAGTCTGCTCTTTTTCTAATTATTTCGGATGTATGATGATCTAATTCTTCTGTAATTTCAAAAACTAATAACTTGTCCTCAATAAAATGATTAACTTTCAAAATTCTTACCTCCTTTATCTTTTGTTTATATTAATATTCTAAAATTTAATTTTTTTTCCTTCGATGAAAAAGTAGAAGTTTTGTCGCATTTTTAAAGCTTTTCGACATAATTATCTAGTATATAAATTTCTTCCATAATATGACTTTTTTTATCTAATTAAATTGTTTATATATCAAAATCAATTAAATAATTTGATATATTATGTAAATTATGTTATAATATTTTATGACTCAAAATATTGGGAGGTATATCTCATGAGAAACAATTTAGTATATGACAAATACTCAGAGATTAGATATACAACAGGAGAATGGCATCGGATAAAGACTACAAGTCTTCCTTACTTTACATTATCTGATGTTAAAAAAATATACATTGTTTTAAATAACGGAAGTACCTATGGGCTTGAACTTTTTGCCCAGAAAGCAAAAGAATTGGCAATCACAATCCCCAGTGAAAAATATTCTCATGCATATCAGTTTACGGATGAAATTGCTCTTTTTGAACTTTTTAAAGAGACTCTTGGAATTGAGCTGAAAAATAAAAAAATCAGCTCTTGGGGAGAACTGATGCAGTATATTGCTTAAAACAAAAGCTAGCTTAAGAAAATGCACTATATTCTTAAGCTAGCTTTTTTATTATACGCGAAAAAAACTTTAAACTTCTTACTAAATAAAATCTTTGGCAAAATTTGTACACAATTTTACTTCATATAAAATAAATATTATTCACTACTTTTCTTTATCTAATATAATAACTCTATTTACTTCTACTAGAACTCCTGGATAACTTTCCATAACAACTCCCGAAAAAGTAATTGAAATTTTTTGACCTACTTCAAAATCTGAAACCTCTATTTTATTTGTTTTCCATAATAATTCTATATCATTATTAATTGAGAAAGTAAATTCATCCCTATAATTTATATTATTATCATCTAATCCATCTACCAATAGAGTTGTTATTCCATTATATTCTGTTATTTTTTCTATAATTGCTGTAAATTTTTCTCCCTTTCTTATTTCATATCTTGTTCCATCTTTTGTAGTTGCCATAGTTCCTACATATCCACTATCATTATCTAGTGTAACTTCAACTTGTTCAATTTTTTCAACCTGCTTTAATCCATAAACACTTTTTGCTATAAATTCTCCTGTTTTATATCCATCCCTTGTATCTATACCTTTTACTGTACCATCTTTTTGTAATATAAACACTGAAGGATAATATATGTCTTGCCCTTCTACTCCGCAAAAAATCTTTTCTATATCATCTAAATCTACATTTTTTATAATATATTTTTCATTACATTTTACTACATTATCATTTCCTTCAAATTTCAACAAATCTTTATTTGTATTTGATTCCATTATAGTTATAATTAAATTATTATTTTCTTTCTTTAGCGTAAACCATTCTCTAGAAACTTCACTATATTCATCTACTACTGTATAATCCGAATTAAAACTTTCGCTCTCTACTTCTCTAAGTATAAAATCACTATACTCTTCTTCATTTTTGATTTCTTCTTTTGATAATAAATTATTATATTCTTTACTTACATTAGTTTCTTCATTTTCTACTAAATTATCTGTGTTACTTTTATTACTACAACCTGTTAAGATAATTAACATTATACTTAATAATATTATTGCTTTTAATCTCTTATTTTTCATAAGTTCTCACTTTCCTTTTTTACTTTTAACTTAAATTATTTAATCGCATAATAACATAAAAGCAGATAATTTTCAATGAAATGAACTCTCATTGTTAAACTTTTTAGTCTAACATTTTGGCTTCACTTCACAATAAATTATCTGCTTTACAAATTTTATCTTTTGCATATTAAATATAATCGTCTATTGTTCTTAACAAGATATAGTTAATATGTTTCTATTATTATCAAAAATTGCAAATTCATCTTTTCCATAAAAAGTTTTATGAATTTCTTTTGCTATTTCTACTTTACTTTTTAATTCATCATATAATTTTGATACATCTTCTACTGTAATAAATAAAGTAAAAGTTGGAATTATATCATTTGTTTTTAAACTTGGATATTCTTCAATTAAATTTTCTTGTTCTTGTAACATAATAGATATTTTATCTTTATTAATAATAGCAAAATTCAAATTTTCTCCTTCTTCTGGAACACTTAATACTTTTTTAAACCCTAATTTTTGTTCATAAAAGTCTATTGTTTCTTTTACATTTTTAACCATTATATTGGTTGTTATTGATTCATACATATATTTCTACCTCCAAATATAATTACAAGAAATCCAATTATATTTGTATTGTAAAAAATGGACAAATTTATATCTTATATTGTTCAATTAATTTTAATGGAGATATTCCTGTATATCTTTTTATTTCTTTTATAAAATGTGATTGATCGTAAAAACCACATTGTACTAAAACATCTGCTAATTTCATATTTTCATCTAATAACAAAGTTAAACATAAATGTAATCTTAGTATATTTAATAACACTTTTGGAGAAATTCCATAATTTCTTTTAAAAATTCTTGATAATTGTCTTATGTTATAACCTAATTTTCTAGAAATATTAATTACACTTTGCTCACTTGGATTTTCGTATAATTTATTAGCAATCATAATAAACTCTTTTTTTAATTTATTATCAATCTTTTCTAATAAGTATTCTTTTAAACATTCTATTCGTTCTGATGAATCAACAAATTCAAATATTCTATCTAACTTATATTCCTTTTCTATTTTCTCAAATGGTATCATATTATCCATTATTTTGCTTGCTTCTATGTTAAAAATAGCATAAAATGCTCCTGGTTTTAACCTAACTCCCATATAGTCTATTTTTTCATTTAGTTTAAAATCTTCTGTTTCTTTACTAAATCCTGCAAAACAAATTGCATTTTTGGTGAAATCTATAACAATATCAATGCAAGCATCTGGCAAAATATTATTAGATACAAACTTATCTAATATTCTTTTCGACTTCATTTCCCAAATACACATGCAATACTCTTCTATTTCTTGTATATTGTGTTCTGTATATTTTATATTTTCATTAAATTCTTTATCTAATAAATATGGTATTTGTTTTGGATAGTACATCCATATCTCCTAATCTATATTTTCAAATTTTATTTTTAATCCTGTATTTCTTCTTTTAGTATCACAATTATTTATCATAGATTCTATTAAATTTTTATTTCCAATTACTATTAATAATTTTTTTGCTCTTGTTAATCCTGTATATAAAAGATTTCTTGTAAGTAACATATTTGATGATGGTGGAACTACTAAAATTACAACATCAAATTCACTTCCTTGTGCCTTATGAATTGTAATAGCATATGCATGCTCTAGTTGGTCTAATTCAGAAAATGCATACCATGCAATTTTCCCATCATCAAACTCGACTTCCATTTGTCTTTCGTTTGAATCTATTTTTGCTATTCTGCCTATTTCTCCATTAAATACCCCTGTATTTGATTCATAAGTTCTAAGGTCATTTCTACTTCCTTTTTCCCAATAAATATCATAATTGTTTTTTATTTGCATTACCCTATCACCTTCTCTAAAAGTGACTTGTCCATAAATTTTTTCTTCTATTTCATCAACTTTTGGATTTAACGTTTGTTGCAAACTTTGATTTAATTCTTTTGTTCCCATTTTTCCTTTTTTAGTAGGAGTTAGAACTTGTATATTTTTAAAGAATTCATAATCTCCATAATTTTTTAATCTTTCTTTACTTAAAGATAAAACTTGATATAACATTTTATCTTGATTTGATTCATTTATATAGAAAAAGTCATTTTCTGAATCCTCTTCATATTCCTTATTTCCTATAAAACTTATTCCAGAATTAACATTATGCGCATTTACAATAATCTTGCTTTTAGCTGCTTGTCTAAATATTTTATCTAAATGAACTGTTGCAAATTGATTAGAATCTATCAAATCTTTAAGTATACTACCTGGTCCAACTGATGGTAACTGATTTGGATCTCCAACAAAAATAACTTTTGTTCCTAAATAGATTGCTTTTACTAAATAATTCATTAAAAATACGTCTACCATAGACATCTCATCAACTACTAAAACATCAGCATCTACAGGTGTTACGTCTGTATCTATACTTCCTAATTTATCTTCTTCAAATTTTCCTATTTCCAATAATCTGTGTATTGTTTTTGCCTCTTCTCCTGTTGTTTCACTCATTCTTTTAGCTGCTCTACCTGTTGGAGCACATAAAACTACTTTTTTCTTATGTGTTTTATAAATCTCTATTGCGCATTTTATAATAGTAGTCTTTCCTGTTCCTGGTCCACCTGTTATTATACATACATTATTTTCGTTTATTTGTTTTATAGCTTCAAATTGCTTTTCCGATAATTCAATATCTATTTTTTCTTCATGTTTTCTTATTTCGCTTTCAAAGTTCTTCATAAATTTTGCATTTTCACAATCTCTTAAAACTGCTAATCTTTCTGCAATATTTTTTTCTGCTTTATATAGTGGTTCTAAAAACACCCATTTTTCATCTTCTTTTTCTATTATATGAATTTCTGATGTAACATCTAGATTTATAATATTATCTTCTATTATATTTTCGTCTACTTCTAATATACTTTTTACATATGTTATTAAATTCTCTTTTTGTACACATGTATTTCCATTATAACTAGCTACTAATAGTGCATATTTTATTCCACTCTTTACCCTATAATCGCTATCCATCGGAATTCCTATTTGCATAGCAATTTTATCAATATTATTAAAATTAATTCCATAAACTATATCTACTAAAACATATGGATTTTCTTGTATTTTTTCTACAGCATCTACTCCAAGTGCATCATAAACTCTTTTACTATTATTAGCTCCTATTCCAAACTGCTCTAAAAAACTAACAATTTGCCATACTCCCCACTTTTCGTTAAATTCTTCTCCTATTTCATATGCTTTATCTTTCGATATGCCTTTGATTTCTGCTAATCTTAATGGTTCAAACTTGAATACTGTTAAAGTTTCTTCACCAAATTTTTCTATAATCTTTCTTGCAGTTGCTGGTCCTATTCCTTTTATTGTACCACTTGCTAAATATTTTTCCAAAGCAGCTGCATCTTCTGGCATTACTTTTTCAAAAGTATCTATTTTAAACTGCTCTCCATAATCTTGATGTATTACCATTTTTCCATTTAATTTTAATGTATCTCCAACAGAAATAAAAGGTAAATAACCTACTACTGTTATAACCTCTCCATCTTCAAGTGAAAAAACTGCTATTGTATAACTATTTGATTCATTTTGATATATAAATTCTTCTATTTGTCCTCTTATTTCCAATTTTTTCTCCAGTTCTATTTTATCAAATATATGTTTGTGTTATTTTATCATTTATATGTTGATTATGCAAGAATTATCTAGCATCAAATCCTTCTCCTTTTTTATCTTCTCTTTTTGCACCTTTTAATATATTTGATACAGTATTAGAACTTGCTTCTCTTATATTATTTAATATTTTTTTGGCAGTAGTTTGTTTAGATTTTCTAGGCATTTTTACATCTCGTGCCATTTCTTTCATATCATCTTTAACACCTTCTAAATATTCACCTGTTAAAGCTTCATATAATTTATCGAAATCTTCTTTTGATACACCTAAAAACAAAGGTAAACTATCTAATTTGAGATGGCTATTAACTGCTTGTGTAATTTTAACTTCATCTGTTAAAACTCCATTATATCTTCGATTTAACATTTTATACTTTTCTTCATATTTTTTATAAATTAAAGCTTCTCTAAATTTTTTTCTTTCTTCTTCATTTAAACTTTTAAATTTTTCAGGATTATCTACATCACTAACAATTCTTGAAACTCTTGAATATGCTTGTTCATATGCTTTCTTTTGTGCTAAATCTTCTATTATTATAGCTCTATATCTATATGGAATTACTCTTGAATCTATCCTATCTAAATCATCTTTACTTTCTATAGCATTTATATTTATTCTATATGAATCATATTCTAAATCTCTTAAATCTTTACTTCTTTCTCCTTGATAAATAGAATCCTCACCGATTTCATCATTATCTATAAATTGCATTAAATAATAAGCCTCTCTAATATATCTAATTGCATCATCTCTTACATCTACAATTAAATTATCATCTTTTTTAGCGGCTTCTTCATCATATACAGTTACACTGCTTCCAGCATATAAATCTCTCTTTTCTTTAAAAGATTCTACTTTATAGTTATTCATCCTCTCTCTAAGTTCTATATACTGTTTGCTTAAAGCTTCAAATTCCTTTTGCAATAATGATTCTTCTATTTGTCTTACAGGTTTTCTCGCTACTTCACTCTCTGCCATATTTATTATAGAACTCATAATACGATGTTGTAAATCTATAATATTATCCAAAGTTCTATACATGTTTTCTTCATATTCCATATTATTCTCCTAACAAAAAACTAAAGAAAATACTTTTAAATTGTATCTTCTTTAGTAATCTAAAATAATCTATCCAAAAATTCCTTTTTTCTTTATTGGTGGTTGTTCATTCATTGTTTTTGCAAGTTGTGTTAATAAATCTCTTTGCTCTCGTGTTAATTTCTTTGGAGTTTGAACTACTACTGTAAATACAAAATCTCCTCTCCAATTTCCATTTACACTTTTAAATCCTTTATTTTTAATAGTAAATTTTGTTCCTGTTTGAGTTCCTTCTGGTATTTTATATTTTTCTTTTGTTCCATCAACCATAGGAATCTCAAGTTCTGTTCCTAGTGCTGCTCCTGCAAATGTAATCGGTATTTCACATAATACATGCTCTGCTTTTCTTGAATATATACTATGTCTTTTTATATGAACTACTATATATAAATCTCCGTTTGTTCCACCATTTGAACCAACTTCACCTTCTCCTTTTAATACAATAGTTTGACCTTCATCAATTCCTTGTGGAATTTTTACTTTTAATTTTATTGATTTTTTAACAATTCCTTTTCCCCTACATTCTGGACATGGTTCTTTTATAACTTTTCCTGTTCCACCACATTGTGAACATACTTTTTGTGTTGACATTTGACCAAATGGAGTTGTTACTACTTGTTTTATTTTTCCTGTTCCATTACACATTGAACATTTATCTGCTGTTGTTCCTCTTTTTGCTCCACTTCCATTACATGATGTACATTTTTCGTTTCTATTTATACTTATTTCTTTTTCAACTCCAGAATATGCTTCTTCAAAAGTAATATCTAAATTAATTTTTAAGTCTGCTCCTCTTCTTACTCCATTAGAGCTTCTACTTCTTGTAGATCCTCCACCGAAAAATGATGAGAATATATCTCCTAAATCGCCAAAATCACTAAAGTCTGAAAATCCGCCAAATCCGTCAAATCCTGATCCATAAGAGTAATATCCTCCACCTTGACCACCACCGAAATTTTGTGGTCCATCAAATCCAAATTGGTCATACATTTGTCTTTTTTGTTTATCTGAAAGAATTTCATACGCTTCATTTACTTCTTTAAATTTTTGTTCTGCTTCTTCTTTATTATCAGGGTTAGCATCAGGATGATATTGTTTTGCAAGCTTTCTAAATGCTTTTTTTAGTTCTTCATCAGTTGCGTTTTTCCCTACGCCTAATACTTCATAATAATCACGTTTTTGAGCCATTATTATCTTATCCTCCTTAAGTTCTATACATATTTCTTTTTGTTTTCTTCTTCATAATTTCTATTCAAATTTGTGTGATATTTTTCTAAATATACTTTAGTAAATTCCTCTGCAGATATATCTAATCTATTCATAACTTCTATGTAATACATCAAAACATCACTTAATTCTTCAATAAATCTATTTCTTATTCCTTCGTCATTCATTATGTTATCGATTTTTTTCTTCTTTATAATTGATATGCATTCACCAATTTCCTCAACCATAAATAATATATGATCTTTTGCATGCTGTGGATCCATATCATGCCATTTTTCTTTGTTTAACTCATATAACTTAAATTGCATTTCTTTCAATTCTGATATTTTTAAATCTTTTTCCATATAAAATTAGTTCCTTTCTTAAAGTTATTATGAAAAACAATTTTTACTTTTATAATAGCTATATAGAGGCCAGAGAATATATTTTCTGACCTCTCTTATAACCATTATAATTAATTCTATATTTACTAATCTATCCCTAATGAGTCAAAAGTATTATTTGTTATCATCATTATCGTCTTCTACTTTATAATCAGCATCATATACTGTTCCTTCTTTTGCTTCTCCATTATCTGATGTTGCTTCAGCTGTTGCATTAGCATCAGCTGCTTGAGCAGAATATAATTTTTCTGATAATTCATAGAAAACTTTTGTTAATTTTTCTGTTGCTTCTTTTATTGCTTCGATATTTGTTCCTTCTAATGCTTTTCTAACATTTTCAACTTCTTCTTCAACTTTAGCTTTTTCTTCACCGCTAACTTTATCTCCTAATTCATCCAAAGTTTTTTGGCTATTATATACTAAACTTTCAGCATTATTTCTAACTTCAATTTCTTCTTTTCTCTTTTTATCTTCAGCTGCATGTGCTTCAGCATCTTTTATAGCTTGATTGATATCTTCTTCTGAAAGATTTGTACTAGCTGTTATAGAAACTTTTTGTTCATTTCCAGTAGCTTGATCTTTAGCAGAAACGTGAACTATACCGTTTGCATCAATATCAAATGTTACTTCGATTTGTGGAACACCTCTTGGTGCTGGTGGGATTCCTGTTAATTGAAATCTTCCTAATGTTTTATTGTATGCTGCCATTTCTCTTTCACCTTGTAAAACGTGAACTTCTACAGATGTTTGACCATCTCCAGCTGTTGAGAATACTTGTGATTTTTTAGTTGGTATTGTTGTATTTCTTTCGATTAATTTTGTAAATACTCCACCATATGTTTCAATACCTAATGATAATGGTGTTACATCTAATAATACTAAATCTTTAACATCTCCAGATAATACACCACCTTGAATAGCTGCACCTATTGCAACACATTCGTCTGGGTTTATTCCTTTATCTGGTTCTTTTCCAGTTATTTTCTTAACCATTTCTTGAACACATGGAACTCTTGTTGAACCACCTACTAATAATACTTTATGAATATCTGAAGCAGTTATTCCTGCATCTTTCATAGCTTGTTCAACTGGAACTCTTGTATCTTCTACTAATTTTCCAATTAATTCTTCAAATTTTGCTCTTGTTAATGTAATATCTAAATGTTTTGGTCCTGTGCTATCAGCTGTAATAAATGGTAAGTTTATTTGTGTTTGTTGCATTCCTGAAAGCTCGATTTTAGCTTTTTCAGCTGCTTCTTTTAATCTTTGCATTGCCATTTTATCTGCTTTTAAATCTATTCCATCTGATTTTTTGAATTCACTTACTAAATAATTAATAATAGCTTCATCAAAATCATCTCCTCCTAGATGTGTGTTACCATTTGTTGATAAAACTTCAAAAACTCCATCTCCTATATCTAATATAGAAACATCAAATGTTCCACCACCTAAGTCATATATCATAATTTTTTGATCTTGATCTTCTTTATCCATACCATAAGCTAAAGATGCTGCTGTTGGTTCATTTATTATTCTTAATACTTCAAGTCCAGCTATTTTACCAGCATCTTTTGTTGCTTGTCTTTGGCTATCACTGAAGTATGCAGGAACTGTTATAACAGCTTGTGTAACTGTTGTTCCTAAATAATTTTCAGCATCTGCTTTTAATTTTTGTAATATCATTGCTGATATTTCTTGTGGAGAGAATTCATCTCCCTCGATTTTTACTTTTTCATTTGTTCCCATTTTTCTTTTAATAGATATAACTGTGTTATCTGGATTTGTAACTGCTTGACGTTTTGCAATTTGTCCAACTAGTCTTTCTCCATTTTTAGAAAATGCAACAACTGATGGTGTTGTTCTGTTTCCTTCTGCATTAGGTATTACAACTGCTTCTCCACCTTCCATAACAGAAACGCAAGAGTTTGTTGTACCTAAGTCAATACCAATTATTTTTCCCATTTTGAAAATTCCTCCCTTTTTCTTATCGTATATAATCCTTTATTACATACATTTTTATATACCTTAATCAGGCTTGTAGTTTTCTTTTGTTTATTTATAATAATTTTTAATTATTAACTAAATTAATATATCTTAATTAGCAACTATAACCATTGAATGTCTAACTACTTTATTACCAATTTTATATCCTTTTCTATATTCTTGAACAATTTCTTGCTCTCCTTTAGTACTATCTTCAACATGGCTTACTGCTTCATGATATTCTGGATTAAATTTTTGTCCTAATGTTTCAATTTCTTCTAGTCCTAATCCTTTTAAAGCTTCTTGAAATTGTCTTGCTACTAATTTTACTCCATCTTGATACTGAGTATCTTCTGTTTTGGCTTCTGCTGCTTTTTCTAGATTATCCATTATAGGAAGCATTGTTGCTACAACATCACCTGTAATCATTCCATAAATACTTTCTTTTTCTTTTTGACTTCTTTTTTTGTAGTTTTCAAATTCTGCAAGTAATCTTTTATATCTATCATCTAATTCATCATATTCTTCTTTAGATACAGTTTCTGCTTTTATTATTTCTTCATTATTCTCGTTTAAATCTTTCTCTTCGTTTTCCAAAATACTTCCTCTCCTTTTTAAAATTTTCCATTTTTAAAATCATCATTTAATTTTTTGCTTATATATTTCATAACTGAAATTACTTTTGAGTAATCCATTCTTGTTGGACCAATAATTCCAATTGTTCCTATATCTTTATCTTCTAATAGGTGATTAAAAGTTACTATACTAAAATTCTTTAATTCTTCTTTTTCTGTTTCTTCACCTATATATATATTTATATTTTCTGCTACACCTGTATTTAAAACATCTGCAACTAAATCTTTTGCATCTAATACATTTAAAAAATCTTTAGCTACATCTACTTTTTTAAATTCAGGCATATCTATTACTTTGTTTGCACCATCCAGATACACTTGTTGTGATTCAATAATTATTTTATTTATTTCTTCAATTACTTTTTTTATAATGTTAATACCTGTTTTCATTTCATTCATTATGAATTCTTCTAATGGTGAATTCATTGTTTCTAATGGTTTTCCTACTAACTTATTTTTAAATATATAAGTTAAATCATCTACTTGTTGTTGCTCAATATCTTCATCGAATTTAATAATTGATTCTCTTATTATTCCTGAATCTGTAAGTATTACCGCCATTAAAACTCTGCTTCCTAATAAAACAAATTTTATATCAATTATTGTATGATTTTGAACATCAGGTGCTATTGTTATAGTTGTATAATGAGTTATTTCTGATAATGTTGTTGTTGCAATTCTAGTTAGCTCTTCTAAATCATTTACTTTAGTTTCTAACCTTTCTCTTATCATTTCCATTTCTTTTTTACTAAGTTTATCATCTCTTATTAACTCATCTACATAGTATCTATATCCTTTTTGAGATGGTATACGCCCTGCAGATGTATGTGGCTTTTCTAGAAATCCTATTTTTTCTAATTCTGCCATTTCATTTCTTATTGTAGCACTACTACATTCTAATTCTCGTACTAAATTTCCTGAACTTACTGGCTCAGCTGTTTCTATATATTCTTCAATTATAGCTTGTAGTATTTTCTTTTTTCTTTTATCTAATTCCCCTGACATCATTTCACCTCTTTTAGCAAACTTGATGTTTGACTGCTAATATAATATAACTTTATTATATGTTTGTCAAGTGAAATTTATAAATATTTTTTAGTTAATAAGTATTATATTTGAAAATATTTTTTATATTTTCAATTTTATTTTTATAAAAATATTTATAATTTATCACTATATAAATTCTTCAAATACTATGTTCGCTAAGTCAAGTCCTTTGCTTGTTAGTTTTATGTTGTCTAAGTCTACTTCTATCAAGCCTTCTTCTGTAAGTTTACTTATTTCAAATCTAAAATAAAATAGTGGATTTATTCTAAATTTCCTTTCAAATTCTGATATACTTATTCCTTCTATTTTTCTTAATCCTATCATCATAAATTCTTTTGCTTTTGATTCTCTAGTTTGTTCTTCATGAACTATTATATTTTTACTAAATTCATTATTTTCTATATTCGTTATATATTCTTGTAAATTATCTATATTAGAAAATCTTTTATTATCCATGTATGAATGTGCTGCTAGTCCAAATCCTAGATATTCTTCTTGATTCCAACAATCTAAATTATGTTTTGATTCAAACCCATTTCTAGCAAAATTAGAAATCTCATAATGCTTAAATCCATTTTTCTCAAGTATTCTCTTAGTTTTCCAATACATTTTTCTCTCTATTTCTTCATCTACATATTTTAATGTTCCATTATCTAACATGTTCTTTATTTCTGTATTTTCTTCTACTATTAAAGAATATATTGAAATATGTTTTGGTTTTAAATTTATTACTTCATATAGACTATCTATCAACTCTTTTTCTGTTTGAGTTGGAATTGAAAGCATTAAATCAACATTAATATTTTCAAATTCTTCTTTTACAATATTATAAGTATCTAAAAATTGATTATAATTATGAATTCTTCCTATCAAATCCAAAATTCTATCATTAGTAGATTGAAGTCCAATACTTATTCTGTTTATTCCACACTTTTTATATTCTAATATTTTTTCTTTGCTCACTGTTCCAGGATTAATCTCTATTGTTATTTCTGCATTTTCTGATATTTTAAATTTTTTACTAATCTCTTTTAATACTTGACTTATATACTTTGAATTTACTAAAGATGGAGTACCTCCTCCAATATAAATTGTTGTTATTTCTTTATTTTCTAAAATATCTTTATTTTTTATTTCTTCTATTAAACTTTTAAAATATTTTTCTTGAATATTCTCATCACAAGAAAAAGAAATGAAATCACAATATTTACATTTCTTTTTACAAAATGGTATATGTATATAAATCCCAAATCTTTCCATTTTTATTCCTTTTATATTTTATTTTCTTTGTCTTAAATCTTCAGCAATTTCATGAATTTTTTGTAATCTGTGATTTACTCCTGATTTTCCTATTGGATTTTCAAGCAATTCTCCTAAAACTTTTAAACTTGCATCTGGATTTTCAAGTCTTAAAATAGCAATTTCTTTTAAATAATCTGGTAATTCATCAAACTTTTTCAAATTTTGTATAAGTTTTATATCATTTACTTGATCTACTGATGCATTTATAATTTTATTCAAATTAGCTGTTTCACAATTTACTAATCTATTTACATTATTTTTTATTTCTTTTGTTACTCTAACATCTTCAAAATCAAGTACTCCTTTATTTGCTCCAATTAAAGCTAAAAACTTTGATATTTCCTCTGCATCTTTTATATATAAATAATATCTATTTTTATTTTCAAGTAATTTTAAAGAAATCCCAAAAGATTTACATATATTTAAAATATATTCAGCATTGTTCTTTTCTTGAAATATCATCTCTAAATGATATTGTTTATTAGGATCTGTTATTGAACCTGCCCCTAAAAAACTTCCTTTTACAATCGCTCTTTGAACTTCTTCATCTTTATCTATCTTAATCTGCATAAATTCTTCTACGTTTTCATTTTTTTCTATTGTTGCAACAAAAACTTTTCCTCTAACATTTGGTTCATATTCAATTTGAAGATTAAAAAGTATTTTATAAAATCTTTCAATATTGAATTCATTTTCTGTTACAAATTCTAAAACATTATCACTATTGGTAGTATTTCCAGTTAAAATATATCCTAAAAATTCAGATTCCAATATTTTAAGATTTTTCAAATTATTTACTTTTGTTAATTCTTCTTTTATATCTGATGAAAAAGACATTTTTCTCTCCTTTTTATCCATTTGATAATTAACATTTTGTATCCTATAAAATATTCATTAATATACACATATTTACTATACTTGTGCCACTACAACTCTATCATTTCCAGATAAATCTTTTTTTGAATATATATTTTTGTACTCGTTTTCTTTAAATAATTTTTCAAGTGATACTCTTTGATTATATCCAATTTCAAAGGCTAAATATCCTTCTGAATTTAAGTATTTCTTAGATTCTTTTATTATTTTTTTATAAAAATCTAATCCATCTTTTCCACCATCTAAAGCAATTATTGGTTCTTTCTTTACTTCTTCTGATAATGTTTCTATAATTTCTGTTTCTATATATGGCGGATTTGAAACTATTATATCAAACTTGTATAATTCTGAAATCTCTTCAAAAATATTTGATTTAAAAAATAAAACATTTGCACTATTTTTCATTGAATTTTCTTCTGCAATTTTTAATGCTTTTTCACTTATATCTGATGCATAAACTAATGCTTTATTTCCTAAAATTTTAGCAAGTGATACCGCTATTGCTCCACTTCCTGTGCATAAATCTAATATCCTAATTTCTAACTTTTCCTTTTTTATTTTACTTGCAATAGAAATAATTTCTTCTACTAAATTTTCTGTATCTGGTTGTGGAATAAGAACATCACTATTCACAAAAAAATCAAATCCCATAAATTCTTGATGATTTAAAATGTATTGAATAGGTTCATGATTTTTTAATCTTTCTATTTTATTTTTATATAATTCATATAATTCATTATTTATCTCTTCATCACTATGAATTATTAAATATTCTTTTTCTTTATCTAAAGTATTCGCAAGTAGTCTTCTAGCACTTAATTTACTATCTTCAATTCCATTTTTCTCAAGTAATTCTATACTTTCTTTTAAAACTTCAGATATTTTCATATTTATCACCTTTTATTGATATTTGCTACTTAGTTTACCATGTTTTCTTTTAAAAATCAACTTGTAAACTACAAATTTTGCCGAAGGCTTTAGTTGTTAAAATTATTTTCCTCGTATAATAAAAAAAGCCCCACGTCTAAGCCGTAAGTTGAAAGAATTTTTATGGACCTGTACTCACACAGGTGGGTGCCCTCCTAAATACTCATGGGTTTCTTACATAAATGCAAGCATACACGCCATATCTAGAGTTCGAGCTCCCTTCTCCAAAACTTGTAGGTTCTAAAAATTCTGTCTATACGCACTACGCAGGGAAAATTATTATTTAATTTATATTGTATATTTATATTACCATATAAATATATGAGTTTCAAATTTATATTTGGTCATTTTTCTTGATTTTTCTTAATTATTCGTTTTATTTTTAAATTGATTTATCGTTATTCTTGATTTTTCATATGACTTTATTATTTGTGATTTTTTAAAATTTATGCTATAATTAAATAAGTTCGTGGTTTTTTTAGCTACGAACTTTTTATTTTATATATTAATTCAAATTCTATATAAAATTACTAAAAAAGTGGATGATATTTAGCATGCAAAATTTCTAGATTCGTCAATATCTTTGTTTTGTGTGTCAATCTTGCTTAGTAAAATCTGGAACATATTGTTCTTCATTATCTTCTAAGTCTTGCATATATCCATTTAATTCTAATTCATATACATATTCTTCTATTTGCTTATACTCTTCTAAGTTTAATTTTCTATTTATGTCATTTGTTTCATTTGCTTTATATGTTGGAAAATATTGCGCCATAATACTTATAATTACATCATTACTAATATTTTCTTTTATCCACTTTAGTATCATTTTACTATTTCTTATATGATTTGGTAAAACTAAATGTCTAATTATCAAACCTTTTTTTAATAATCCTTTTTCATCAAAAATTGGTTTGCCTACTTGATTATACATTTCTTTTATAGCTTCTGTTGCCATATTAAAATAATTACTAACTCCAGATAAGTCTTTTGCAAGTTCATCATAATAATATTTTAAATCTGGTAAATATATATCAATATATCCATTTAATAATTTTATTGTCTCTGGCTTTTCAAATCCGCTTGTATTATATACTATTGGAATCTTTAGTCCTTTTTCTTTTGCAATCTTTATTGCTTCTATTATCTGTGGTACATAAATTACTCCAGTTACTAAATTAATATTATTTGCTTTTAAATCTTGCAATCTTAAAAATTCATTTGCTAGTTCTTCTATACTTATTTCTTTTCCTAATAGTTCTTGACTTACTTTATAATTTTGACAAAACTTACATTTCATATTACAACCAGTAAAAAACACTGTACCAGAACCATTTTTTCCACTTATACATGGTTCTTCATAATAATGTAAATTAGCAAGTGCTATTTTTACTTTGCTACCTGCCTTGCATCTACCTAGTTTTCCTTCAGCTCTATTTACTTTACATTCATGAGGACATAATGTACACTCTTTTAAATAATTTTCTAGATCCATTTTACTTTCTTTCTATAGTATAAATTTGCTATGTTTTAATTTTATAATTTAATATCTGTACAAATATTGACGAAGCTTTTATATACTAATAGGTTTTGAGAACTTTCCTAGTATATAAAAAATTAATTTTCAAAATTCTTTATAATATGTATAAATTATAACACCTTAAAGCTGAAAATATCAACATATAAATATATCAAAATTTATCTTAATGTAACTCTTTTCTATATTATAAATTTTTCCAAAAGTTTTATTTATTATGAAACCTGTGGAGTTTCATACAAAATAAAAATGCTCAAATTATATATTATTCTTTTATTTCTTTAGATAATTTCCATATTGCTTTACTCTCTATTCTTGAAACATATGAACGACTTATATTCATCATTTTTGCAATTTCTTTTTGAGTTCTTGGCTTATCTCCATTTAATCCAAATCGTAATTCTATAATTACTTTTTCTCTTTCTTTTAATATATTTTTCATTTTTTCATATAAATTTTTTATTTTAAATTTTAAATCAACTTCTTCTTCAACATTTCTATCATTATTTTCTAATACTTCTTGAAGTGTTACTTCATTATCATCTTTATCTTTTCCTATTGGTTCATTAAGATACACATCCATTGCTCTTTTTTTGTTGCTTCTTAAATACATTAAAATCTCATTTTCTATGCATTTCGCAACATATGTAGCTAATTTAAAACTTTTATCCATATCAAAACTATTTATTCCTTTTATGAGCCCTATACTTCCTATTGATATTAAATCATCTTGCTCAACATTACTTGAAGAATATTTTTTAGCTACATGTGCAACCAATCTTAAATTTCTTTCTATTAAAATATTTCTTGCTTCATCATCTCCTTCTTTCATTTTTTCTAAATATATCTTTTCTTCTTCTGGTGTTAATGGTTCAGGAAACAAATTTCCACTTTGTATGTAACCAACACCAAATATAATTTGATTTAAAAATATAAGAATATTTGATATAGAAAAACTAAACATCTATATACCTCCATTAATTACATTTAACTTATAATTTTAGTATATGTAATTTTTTCTTCTTTGTGCCTGACCATAAAAAGAAAAATCGATTCAGGTTATTATACCTAAATCGACTTTCTTTTTAACGAGCATTTTGTTCCGCAATTATTCTCTCAACTCGCTCCTCTACGTTCTCCATATTAAAATCATTATGGAAATTGTGATTTCCAATTGAAAGTTCCTGGATACCTTCGCGAATTGCAAGTTGATAAGGGGCAATATCTCCTTTAGGTGCATAAAAATGCTTAGCTCCTTCAGGAAACATCTTTCTTGTCGGATCCCATCCTTTGCAGGCTGCTTCAACAGCTTCCATGCATTCAGGCACTAACTCAAGATCCTCCATTGTGACTTCACTAAAATCGGCAAACTGTGTGCCTTGTGAAACCACTGCATAAATCGATTCCGTGTTAAATTCAGAAAGTTCCGAATAGAGTCGATTTAAGATGACTGCAGCGACAGCCACCTTGCCTTCAAATATTTCTCCTCGGCATTCTACATAGAGAACTTTTGCCATGATAACCTTATCTTCATAAGATATAACATAGTAATAGTCCTCACTCGGACCAAAGGCAGAAATTTCTGGGGACACTATAACTACTGTCTCCTCTAATTTTTGTATCTCTTCTGGCTCTGGCATTGCATCTGCCATAACCAACGGAAATACATTCCGTTTTTCCATATAAGGATTGTTTTTGCTTTTAATTTTACTGTCATCAGCGCCATCAGAATTTTCATCTTCACTATCTTCACTATTAATATTCGTAGTTGTGGGAACCACAACTTCTATATCATCATTGTTAAATGAAAATATAAAATAAATTACTAAAATTAAGCTTAAAATCAATAAAGTAATTCCTGCGCCTAATAATATTAATTCAATTTTTTTCTTCTTTAAAGCTTTTTGTCTTTTGACAGTTTTTCTATTCTTCCTCTGCAAACATTCCTCATATTTGGGGCAGTTCCGACAATTTTCCCTATACTCCGAGATAAACTCTATTTCTTTAGGGCAATTCCGAAACAATTTTTTCGTTGTTGCTTTCATTATGTATATCTCCTCTCTATCACTCGTAATTCACTAAACAAATACTGTTCAATTCATTCGAACCTCAAAAAAAATGAAGCCAATAATATTATACCAGTAAAATAAATTAACTTCAAACTTTTTTTGAAATAATATAAATTTATTATATTGAACATTTTTATCTATACAAATATTAGTAACATAGATATTTTAGTTTCCTCTTATAAATAAATTTATTTATAAGAAAGAACTATGTAGTAAGCAACATAACCTTGATATAAGTTAAAACTTTATGCCGTTTCTTTTAAGCTCATATTTCTCAACTCTTTAGCATGATTTATTGAAATATCTGTAACTGTTCCACTTGAAATTCTAGCTATTTCTTTTAAAACTTCCTCTTCATTTAATTGTTTTACTCTAGTTTTTGTTTTATCATTTTCTATTTCTTTACATACATAATAATTATAATCTCCTTTAGCAGCTATACTAGCTAAATGAGTAACACATATTACTTGATGTTTTTTAGATATTTTCTTTATTTTCTCTCCAGTTACATTTGCTGCTATACCACTTATTCCAGTATCTATTTCATCAAATATAATTACAGGTATTTTATCTACGTCTGCTAAAACATTTTTTATTGCTAACATTATTCTTGACATTTCTCCACCAGATGCAATTTTTATTAATGGTTTTGCTTCTTCTCCAATATTTGTTGAAATTAAAAATTCTACTTTATCTAATCCGTTTTTATTAAAAGAATCTTCTGATGTTTCTATATTTATGCTAAATCTGGCACTTTTCATTTCTAGCTCTTCTAATTCTTTATTTATTTTTTCTGATAATTCGATTGCATATTCATTTCTTATAATGTTAATTTGTTTTGCTATTTTTTTCATTTCTTTTTCTACATCTTTAAATTTATTTTTTAAAGATGTTATATATCCTTCTAAATTTTTAATCTCAAATATCTCTTGATTTATTTCATTTTTGTAGTCTAAAATTTCTTTTATATTGTTTCCATATTTTCTTTTTAAACTATTTATTAAATCTAATCTTTCTTCTACTTTAGCTTGCTCCTCTTCATTAAACTCCATATCAGAATTTAAACAAGAAATGTCCCTTGATGCTTCTTGAATTTCGTAATAACATTCCTTTAATCTTGATGCAATTTTTTCGTATTCTTCATTATACTGTTCTATTTTTTCTAATGATTTTATTACTATATTCATACTATCTATTGTATTTTCTCTAAGTTGTTCTTCTGCTTCTGATAAATTAATTGCTATCTTTTCTGATGACATCATTATTTTTCTAGTATTTTCTAGTTCTTCTTCCTCATTTATTTTTAGATTTGCATTTTCTATTTCTGTTACTTGATAATTTAATAAATCCAATTTTCTTTGTTTTTCTTTGTCATCACCATAGTTTCTATTAATTTCTAATTTTATCTTATTATATTCTTCATATAATTCTTGATATTTTATTTTTAAATCCTTTATTTTTTCACTAGCGTAATCGTCTAATAATTCAATATGTGTTCCTATATCTAAAATAGATTGATTTTCATTTTGTCCATGAATATCTATTACATTTCCCATAAACTTTTTTAATTCATTTACAGTTACTAATCTTCCATTTATTTTACAAATATTTTTTCCATTTATATTAATTTCTCTTGAAACAATTACTGTATCATCTTCATATTCTGAATTTGGTAAATATACAGACATTTCAACATAAGAATTTTTTTCACCTTTTCTTATCATTTCTTTTGAAAATCTACCACCTGCTAATATTTGCAAAGAACCTATTATTAAAGTTTTTCCTGCACCTGTTTCTCCTGTTAATACATTAAAACCTTCATTCAAATTAATATTAATATCATCTATTATTCCTATATTTTTTATATGTAATGTATTTATCATAATAATTACCTAATATAATTTAAAATTATACTTTTTCCTTACATTTATTTAGGTTTTATAGATTAGCCTATAAACTTATACGAATTTATGTTCGTACAAGTATTATATCTCTTTTTTATTTTTTGTCAATACATTTGTTCGCTTTTTTAAAAAAATTTTTATATGTATCTATATTTATGTTAATTTTTTTAATTGAGGAAAATTTTCAATTATATAAATTTCTATCAAACTAATAATTAAACGGAAAAAGGAGCTATCAGCTCTGGATTTCTCCTAAAAGCATCAGCTCCTATCTCCTTACTACTCTAAAAACTCCCATATCCGACACTCATCTCTGTGCAAGCATGACGTGCATGATCTGCTTCCGAAATAGCACTCAGCCCGAGTGCTTTTCTGTTGCTGATAAAATCTCCTTGTTTCTTCTTTCCTTGCTTCATCTTCCTTTAATACGTCATAATTTTGTGCCATTTCTTAAACCTCCATTGTCTCTCTGTTTCGTAGCATCATAATATAACATTATGTTATCTATTTAATTATACTACATTTTTCGAGATTTTGCAAAATTTATACAAATTTTAATATCCTAATTCTTTAAATTTTTTAACTAATTGTTCCATTGCTAAATCTCTATGATTATGTACTGAAGCATATTCATCTTCTTCCATATCTCCCAATGTTTTATCAAATCCAACTGGAACAAATATTGGTCCATATGTTAAGCCACCAAGTTTACCATGTTTTAATGCTATTTTTCCTCTGCATTCTCCTCTTGCAACAAACTTTTCTCCATCAGGTAAAATCGCTGTTAATACACAAACAAATTTACATGTTCTATCTTCCATATTGGTATATTGTTTCATATTATTTAAAACCTTATTTATACTTTCTTCTTGTGAAGCATGATCTCCAGCATATCTTGCTGTATATATTCCTGGCTCTCCATTTAAAGCATCTATACATAATCCAGCATCATCTGTAATTATTATTTTTTCAGTTATATTATTTTCTTTGCAGAATTGATATATTGCATTTGCTTTTATCTCAGAATTCTCTTCAAAAGTTTTTCCATCTTCTATAATCTCTTTATCAAATCCTATATCTTTTAACGTATATAATTCTGCATCAAATCCATGAGATTTTATTATATTTTTCATTGCATTTACTTTTCCTTGATTTCCTGTTCCATATAAAATTTTCATATTTACCTCCATATACGAATATTGAATTTATAAAAAGAATTTTCTAATAAAGTACTATATAATTCTATAATTATTATACTAAAAAAAGTTAAAAAGTCAATTTATTAATTAATAGGTTTTTATACAACTATATTTGAATTACAAAATTATATATGATATAATTTATATAGACTTTATTTAGTAAGAAGTCCAGAGAGCTTTCCTAAATAAAATAATTAAATTTGGAGTAAAATGGAATGGAAAACATTGCAACAAAGTACATAGGTAAGTATGTTACTGTAAAAATAGATAGACCAATCGGAAGTAGTCATCCTAATTATCCTAATCACATATATTTAGTAAATTATGGATTTGTTCCTGATACAATTAGTGGAGATGGAGAAGAAATAGATTGTTATATTTTAGGAGAATACAAACCATTAAAAGAATATACAGGAAAATGTATTGCAGTAATACATAGATTAAATGATAATGACGACAAATTAATTGTAGTCCCTGAAAATAAAACATTTACCGATAGCGAAATAAAATTACTCACAGATTTTCAAGAAATGTATTATGAAAGTATAATTATAAGATAAATGAAAATTATAAAAATTACAAATCCAGAAAATATTGATTCTTCAATACTTTCTGGATTTATGTTTTGGTGACCCCTACGGGAATCGAACCCATGATTCCACCTTGAGAGGGTGGCGTCTTAGCCGCTTGACCAAGGGGCCTTGTATTAACTATTTATTTATAACATATTTTATTTTTTTAGTCAATACACATATCTAATATTTCTTCTAATCTTTCATCTTGTTTAGTTAAATATAAATAGCCAATTAATGCTTCAAATGCTGTTGATTGACTATAATCAGCTACATTAGAATTTTTTGCTATATGATGATTCTCAGTGTTTCTTCCTCTTCTAACAACATCTTTTTCTTCATCTGTTAGTTTATCTAAAATTCTCTTTAAGGTATCAGCTTGAGATTTTGCTTTTACATATTTAATAGATTCAATATGTAATTTATGTGGTTTAGCATTAGAATTATTTATTAATTTTGTTCTAACATAAAGTTCAAAAACACTATCTCCTACATAAGCCCAAACTAATGGTGATAATAACTTTGCATCTTGCAAATCTTTTTCTCTTTTTATGAATTCCATTTTAAATTACATTCCTTTCTTCTCTTATCAAAATGCATATCTATACTTAAAACTTTAAGGTTCTTCTAAAGTTATTTTTCCTAATTTACAATTTCTAAAATCATCTAAAATAATTCTAGCAACTTTTTCATCATCTGTATTACCACCTGAAATTAATGCTCCTCTTTTCTTTCCTATAATCTGCATTAATTCATAAATATAATTATCTTCTTTTTCTAATTTCATGATTTCTTCATCTGAAATTTTATATCTATCTTTAATATTTTTTCTATATTTACTGTATAAAATTTTTAAAAGTTCATATGCTACTTCTGTTCTTTCTATTAAATCATCTTTTATTGTCCCTGTAAAAGCTAAATTTAAAGCTACTTCATCACTTTCAAATTTAGGCCATAATACACCTGGAGTATCAAGTAATTCTTGATTTTTTCCAATTTTAATCCATTGCTTTGACTTTGTTACTCCTGGTCTATTTCCTACTTCCATTGTTGTTCTTTTTGATATTCTATTAATAAATGATGATTTTCCAACATTTGGAATTCCTAAAATCATTACTCTAATTGTTTTATTTATTCTCCCTCTAGCTGCTTGTCTTGCAATTTCATCTTTCATTAATTCTTCTATTTTTTTAGTAACTTTGTCTACGCCTTTACCAGAATTTGAATCTGTTAAAAGTGTTGGTGCCTCTTTCGATAACTTTTCCACCCATCTTTTATTCATATTCTCATCTGATAAATCACATTTATTAAGTAAGATAATTCTTTTTTTATTATTTGTTAATTTTTTTATATCAGGATTTCTACTGGCTATTGGTATTCTGCTATCTAATAATTCTATAACTACATCTATTAATTTTAAATCCTCCTCTATTTGTCTTCTTGTTTTTGCCATATGACCTGGATACCAGTTGATGTGGGCAGAAAGACAACTTTTTTCTGTACTGTTTTTCTTATCTCTTTTTTGCATTTTTTCACTTCCTTTTATTTTAATTATATAAAAATTAATATTTTAAATTCTCAACTTTTTATAAAACTTCAATAAATTTTATCTGCATTTTTCCTAATCTAAAATATAACATAATCAAATTACTATTTACTTCTTGCATAATTTTAATCTGGCTATTTATTATGTCTTCTTTATTAAATTTTACTTTTTTCTCTTTAATGTCATAAAATATCTTTTATATTTCTAATACCCCTACATTATATTCAAACAGTTTCTTACATTCTTCTTTAGTTAATTCTCCTAGTTTATATTTTTCAAATATTCTTAACAATGTTTGCGTCTCAATAATTAATGCTCCATTTCTTGCCGCTAATTTTATTTGATGCTCATGAACTTCTTGTCTTTCTCCTAGTGGTCTGTTTCTTTGATGGTTAATTATTAGTAAACCTTTCACATTTTCTTCGATACCCTCTTTTTCTAAATTATCTAAATAACTTTGCACATGAACATCTAATTGAGACACATTTTTATTTGCTACTGCTGAACTTACTCCTTTAATTTCTCCAATAAATGTAATATCTTCTTTCTTTATAAGAAAGTCTTCTTTCTTTTCATCTACAAATTGACTCGAATCATATTCAAGAATTTCATCCAAAATTTCTAATACAACCTTTACTAATTCTTCACCAGTAGAATATAAAATGCTTTTATATTCTAAATTTTTTATTAATTGTTCTTCTAATTTTATATTCTTCTCCTTCAATTCTTGTATCTTTTCATTATTACTATTCTTATCCTCTTTCAATTGTTCGTCATTATAAAATTTTACATCTATTATCCAATCAGGAATTTCTTCTTTCTCTGTTTTTTCCCTACAATGACTCTTAATAAATAGTTCTAATATTTGATTTTGCAATATATCTAGAGTCGTAATAATAATCCTATCTTTTTGTATTGTTGTAACTTTATTGCTATTTTTAGAAAATGTAATTGTTTCAAATCCTTCTTCCTTATAATTATTAAAATTAAAATCAGCTTCTACATCATTATCTTCAATACTTGTTTTAGTTTTTTCAAATAACAACCTTAAATTTCCCGTATTCAGTAAGTACTTATTAATAATATACATTTCATTTTCTTTGTTGTCTTTTAAATATATAGTTTTATCTAGCTTATCTTCATATCTACCATTTTTTAAAATTTTAACATTACTATAAGAAAAAATCTCATTTTGTGGCAATACTATAATTACTCTAGCTATAGTACTATTTAATATAGATTCTTTAATAGTTAATAAATCTTTGTAACAATTAATATTATCAGGTTGTGCACCATTGTATCTCCATATATTTTCATCAGATAAATCTATTATACATATTTCAAAATCATCTAATGCCTGTATTTCTCCTAACTTAGAAATTTTATATTTTTGTTTTGAAAATTCATTATATTTACTAGTATCATAAGCTATAATTTGTATCATTTACTATTTCTCCTATATTTTATTTTATATTTCATTACTTTTAATTTTTATTAAATATGCAAAAACTCATTTTTCAAAAATGTTTACTTTTCAATGTTTTGAATAGAGTTGTCTTTAAATCCCACTATCCCAGTTGATTTTGACTTTTGGTAACCTTTCTTCGTTATTATTCATTACCTTCACTTCCTTTTTCTTTATAATTTATCTTTTCTAAAGTGTTCAAATTTAAACACTTTAGAATTTTTATTATATTAATTATTCTCATTTTTATTTGGCAATGATTTCATCAATAAATCAAAATCACTTTGCAATTCTTTCATTTCTCTTTCACGATATATATTAAATTCTTTTTCTGCTTTTATTATTGCTTCTTCATGTGATATTTTGCCATTTCTTTCTAATATTTTTCTTCTATTTAAAAGTATTTGATTATCTAATTCTTCTATCCAATCTTGCATTCTCATGCTTCTTTGTTCTAAAGCTTGTAATTCTGCATAATCTAAAAATTGTGATACTAATAAATTAAGTCGTTGAAGTTCAATTTCTGATAGATAATTTTTAGCAATTTTTACATCATCTATTGTAACATAATCTCCTTTAAAATTAGTCATTCCTACATAAGGCTTTTCATTATCTACTCTATCATATATTAATTCAGCAGCTGTATGTTCATGAACTGCATAATGTAATTTATTTTGAACTGTTGCGAAAAATTTCTTAGTTATATCACTTCTTGGGTCATAATCAATAGAAGTCGCATATATATCTGTAACCTGTTGATAGAAGTTTCTTTCACTTGAACGAATATCTCTAATTCGTTGTAGTAATTCTTTAAAATATCTATTTCCACCTTGTTTTAATCTTTCATCATCTATTGAAAAACCTTTTTGTATGTATTCATGTAACTTTTGAGTTGCCCATATTCTAAATCTGACTGCAACTTCTGATTGAACTCTATATCCCAACGCAATTATCATATCTAAATTATAATAATCTATATGCCTTTTAACATCTCTAGTTCCCTCTCTTTGAACTTGCAAGAAATTCTTGCAAGTTGATTCTTTATCAAGTTCTTTATCTTTATAAATATTATTAACGTGTTGCTCTATATTTTGTCTTGTTGTTTTATATAAATCTGCTATTTGATATTTAGATACCCATAAATCTTCATCTGTAAATTTTACATTTACTTTTGTTACACCATCTTTATCTTCATAAATCATTATTTCATTATTATTAATAAACTTCACCTTCTTTCTATTAACTTTTTGACTAAATGTTTTATTTTTCACTAAAAAACAATAATATTTCTTAATTTATTAAAAATACAATAATTCAAATTTTAGAAATACTTTTTTCAAGGGGCTGACTAGAGTAGTCTATAAATCCTACTATACCAGTTAATATTTAATCTATTTTCCATTATTTTCACTTTCTTTAAATACATTCTCTATTTTTATTTCGCCATTATAGATTTTTTGAATTATTGCACTAACCGATTCTTGAATATGATTTAAAATAGATTCATCTTTTATCATTATTCCAATGCCATCAGTATTAATCCATAAATCTCTAAAGGCTTCTTTAGTTCCATCTGCTCTCTCTCCATAATATAATCCTTGTGCTAATTGAAAAAACTCATACATACACTTTTGCTTAATTTCTTCTTCTCGTATAATATATATTTTACTATCATTAACACAAGAATTAATAGTGTATTCAAATAATTTATTATTTTTTAATCTATTTAATTTTTCTTTACTTCCAATAATGAATAAATTGACTTTTGCCATATTTTTCATTGCTGTAATTCTACTTTCTATGTATTCTCTTTCTAGCTCATTATCTAAATATGCATATTCTGGAAGCATATCAAATATATATGCTGTATCCCCTTTACTTAAATCTACATATAATTTGCTTAAATCTTTATAACTATAATTTAAAGTATTATTACTGATTTTTTCATGTATTTCACATTTTTCATATTGGGGAGAATATCCTAATTTATTTAATACATTATCAACATCAGCATGCATAATAATTAATTCTTCATCTTTTTCAAATCCAATTCTATTATACCAATTTTGTGGAAATTCATCTTCTGCACCATAAGTATGAAACTCAATCATACTTACATTATATTTTACTTTTGCTTCTTTAAGATGTGCTAACATTAAACTTTTGCCAATATGTTTTTTTTGACATTTATCTGATACAAATATTTCTGTATCAACTAATCTTAGTCCATCAAACCAAGCTTTAATTCCTGAAACAATTGCGCCTACTGGAATATTATCTTCTATATCTACAAAAAATAAATCTTTTTGTTTTTCATACCAATACATTAGTAAATCATAAGCCTTCTCAATAGTCCAATTTTCTCCGATATCTGCATTATCATATAAATCTTTATATATTTTTGCTAACTCTTCTATATCTGATTTCTGTACTAATCTAATCATTTTTTAATTTATTTCTCCTGTTTTTAACTTTACATTATTTAATAACTACTATTTATATTTTATAGCTTTTATTATAAAATAATCTATTTCAAACTTGTTATCTATTGTACCATATAAATTTTAAACTCTAATTCTCTATATATAATTTTTAATTTTATTTATCATATCCTGTTCATTACTATACTCTATAAATTGATTAGTAATGAATTTCAATGAAGAACTTATTTTTGTATTTTTTTCATAAATACATAAAATAGGAATTTTATAACAATATGCTATTCCAAGTTCTATTCCTTGACCTGTAGCTGGTAATGATACTTCTGCAATTACCAAATCAAAGTCTTTAATAACTTCTTCTGTTCTTATTTTCTTATTATTCTCTTCATGTGGAAAGAAAAATTTATTTTCTTTTATCAAACTAGAATTTTTTATTGTATTATAAATCTTATTTTCATAATCATATTTACTTGAATGTGATATATATATTTTCATTTTGCTCCTTTATATTAACTATTTTTCAAACTTGTTTATCTATTATACCACATATATTGCTTTAATTCAAAGAATTTTGCCTGAAACTATTTAGATTATACTAATTTTTATATATTAAACTAAAGGTATAACTTGTCGTTTCCCATTAATATAACTAAAAAAATCATTGAATTTACATACGTATTTTCAATGATTTTTATTATTATAATTTAAAATTTTATTCTAAAATTTATATTGGTTTCTATCAGCTCTTTCATCAAATTTTCTATCAAATTGCTCATTTTTGTAAAACCAATCTTCCTTTTTCTTACCTGTTCCTAATGTTCTATGTTTATTAAATAATATATCTAAAAATATTAATAATGGAATTATTATTCCTAATATTATTGAAAGCATATTTGATCCATTTACTAAATCTAGTCCTGTTTCTTGTGATGCCATAATTGCATCATATAACGCTGTTCCAAAATATGCTGCATAAATTCCAAAATAACATGTTGCACCTATAATATTTCTTTTTATAATTAATATTATACATGGTAATGTTGCAAATAATATTAATATTTCTAAATTAGTGTTAATTGGTGTTGCAAAAAAATCAAATTCTAATTGATATAATAATGTTGCTATTGCTCTAAAAAACCAAAATGCAATTGCAAAAAATGTAAGTAAATAACTAAATAAACTTGTCATATGTATACCTCCTTTAACAATTTTATTCTAGCACAAAATAATATAGATAGCAATAAAAATAATAATAAAAAAGCCTAGACTAAAATTTTCTATCAAATGCAAATTTTAAGAAAATCTAAGTGTCGGCATAATTATCTAGTACAGAAAAAAAATACAGGTTACCCTGCATTTTTTATTTTTTATTCACCATCTGTGAAATTAAATTCTTCTTTAAATTTTTCTTTAAATATTTCGAATACTGCTGTTAATGTATCTTCATCATCAACACTAACATATGATTCTTCATCACTATTTTCATCAGTGTCGTCAACTTTTAATATTACTACTTCTCCATCATCTTCTTGTCCTTCTTCAAGTACAGGTAATAATACTACATATTCTTCTGATTCATATTCTATTAAATCTAAAAATTCAAATTGTACTTCATTTCCATTTTCATCATTTAAAACTATGATGTTGCTGATGTTCTCATCAAATTCATTGTTTTCTTCGTCCATTTATATTCTCCTTCCTTTGTATAAAATAAATTGTTCATACAAATTATAAAAATATGATATACTAAAGATAATTTTTTTGCAATAGTTTTTTCAATTTTATTTAAAAAAATATCTTTATACATTAAAAACTTTACTTATTTTTATTCATATACATTTCTAATATGTATACAGCTGAAATTGTATCAACAATACCTCTTTTTTTAGTTTTATTAACATCTAAAAAGTTCATTGTCTTATGTGCTGCTACTGTTGTAAGTCTTTCATCAATTGTTTCTATTTTAATTTTGTTATACTTACATTTTAATTTATGAATAAATTTTTCTGTTACTTCTGCTCTTACTGTTTTTGTTCCATCCATGTTAAATGGCATTCCTACTACTATTGTATCTACTGGATATTCTTCTAATATCTCATCTAATCTTTTTAGTAATACTTTATCATTTCCATTATGAGATATTGTTTCTAATCCTTGTGCAGTAATTCCAAGTGCATCTGTAACAGCAATTCCAACTCGACTGTCTCCATAATCTATTCCCAAAATTCGCATAGATTTATTCTTCCAATCCTATATAATATTTAACCATTTTTTCTAGGAGTTCATCTCTTTCAATTAATCTAATTAAATTTCTAGCATCATTATGGCTAGTTATATATGTTGGATCACCTGATAATATATATCCAACTATTTGGTTTATTGGATTATATCCTTTTTCTACCAAAGCTTGATATACTTCTTTTAAAATTTCTTTAGCTCTAATACTTTTGTCCTTATCTACCTTAAAGCTCATTGTTTTATCCATAGCCATATTACTTTTCCTCCTAAATATAATTTATTTGACTTTCATCTTTATCTGCAGAATCTATATATTCTTCTAGCTTTTTATTTAATTGTTCAATGCCTGTTCCTTTATAATATGTTGATACTACAAAGTTAATTTTTGGTGATGCTGATTTTTCTTCTTTTAGTTCTCTTACTCTTACTTTTTTACCATTAATAACTTTTACTACTTCTACTTCTTCTGCTTCTTCAACTATTTCTAGTTCTTCTATTTCTTTTTTCAATTCTTTTAGGAATTCTTCAACACTACCTTCTTCAACACCTGAGAAAACTATTACAAATTTAGGTCCCATATATCTAACAAATACATATTGTGATGGCATTTTTGATTTTACTATATTACTAATTTCTGTAATTACTTCATTTCCCATCTGTCTATTTGCTTTTTCATTTATTTCTTCTATGTTTATAATTTTAAACATACATACTGCTGATGTTGGATATTTATCAAAAGTTTTCTTTGCTTTACTATATAAATATTCTGCTGAATATAATCCTGTAAACTTATCTACTCTTATGATATTTTCCATTGCATCTTGATATGATATTGTTGATAGTACTGAAATTATATTATCTTTTACTACTTCTATTATTGTTGTGTCTGTTTTATCAAAAGCGTGCATTTTTCCGCTTTCCATAATCCAATATCCTATATAGATATTATCTATATATAGTGGGAAAAACATTGCTGATTTTGCTCTTCCCATTTCTACCTTTTGATAAGGTAATTTTTCATTTTCATTATCTATTGTTATATATTTAGGAGTGGCTGTTGCAACACTATCTTGGAAAATTTCCTCAGTATGCAAATTAGTTAAAGTTTCATGATGTATTTTATCTACGTTTGTTGCTTTTATCACATACTCTGCACCATCAAAAACAACAATTGTTGAATATTTTATATCATATTTTTCTATAACTATTTCATTAATCTTATTTAATTTGTCTTCAACTGATTCTTCTTCGCCAGCAACTTTCATAAAGTCTTGCAATACAGATAAATTACTTATTTTCTGATTGATATTGTTGAAAGCTTCTATTTTTTTCTGAATATGAATATTATATGCAACTAAAACAGCTATTACTGCTAGCAAAGCTAATATTACTATTATTACCAAGATATCACCCCTATTATTTTTAATGCTTTATTTTAATATTTATTTTTCATTTGATTTAGAGTATTATTCATATTTTTAGAAAAAGCACTTTTTCCAAAATTTTGTCCCCCTTGTGGTGCTACTTTTCCATAATTTGATTTACTTACTAATGGATAAACCATATCTCCTAAATTCTTTAATTTATTTAAGAATGATTTTGAATATCCATTTAAAGAAACATTACAATTAACCATTGAATCTAAGTACTTAGAATATGCATTATCTTCAAATGGTATGCTACAAGCTTTTACCATATCTTTATTAAATAGCTCTGTCATAAATGACATTGAAGGATCATTATAGAAAGACATTCCTCCGATAATAGCCTTTTCACTTAAGCTTCTAACTTTTATTTCTTTATTAATTACAACTCTTACCTTTTCAGATTCTAATACTCCTTTTGCTTTTAAATCTCTTAAAAATGCTGTTAAAGGTTGAATTGTTAATATATCCATTGATTGAACAAGATATATTTCTTGACAACTAGCAAAGTATGATGGATCTGTATCAAAATCACAATCAATTAATATTAATGAATGATTTTGAACTAATGTTGATAAAATTGGTTCAGCATCTGTATAATCTTTTCCATCATTTGGAAGTGCTGTATAAACACTTAAGTTTTTATTTACTTTTATTCCTTCAGCAAATCCTTTTTGTAATTTACTAATTGAATTGTAAGCTATATTTCTAAGTTCTTCTTCATTGTTTGTATATATATAATATGAATTTTTATTTTTTGTCATATCTAATATTGCTGTACTTATTCCGCATGATGAGAATAAAGCAGCTAAGTTATTTACTAAAAATGATGTTCCATTTTTAGTTGTTCCTAAAAATGTTACTATTTTTTTGTCTTTTGTTAGTAAACTATTCAAATTAGACATAGAATAATCTACTTGTGGTTTAATACTTTCTAATTCTTGTGATTGACTTTCATAATTACTTTGAGACTCTTCTATAACATCTTCTTCATCATTATCAAAATCTGTTAATAATCCATCTTCTAAATCATCATCTACTTCTATATTAGGTAATAAATCATCCTCATCATCTTCTACTATTTCTTCAAAATCATCGTCATTTGAAAAATCATCTAGCTCATCTAATTCATCTAATCCTGGTAAGTCAACCTCATCTGTATATTCATCATCTTCTACTTCTTCATAGTCGTCCATTTCTGGTAATGTATCTTCATCTTCTTCTATTTCTTCGTAATCGTCCATTTCTGGTAATGCATCTTCATCATCTTCTACTTCTTCGTAGTCATCCATTTCTGGTAATGTATCTTCATCTTCTTCTACTTCTTCATAGTCGTCATCCATTCCTGGTAGCATATCTTCGTCGTCTGCATCTTCAAAGTCATCTAATCCTGGTAACATTCCATCATCTTCGTCGTCTGCATCTTCAAAGTCATCTAATCCTGGTAACATTCCATCATCTTCGTCGTCTGCATCTTCAAAGTCATCTAATCCTGGTAACATTCCATCATTTTCGTCATCTGCATCTTCAAAATCATCTAACCCTGGTAACATTCCATCGTCATTTTCTATATCATCAAAGTCGTCCATTCCTGGTAGCATTACTTCTTCTTCAAAATCAGTATCCATACCAGGTAATATTACTTCATCATTATCTTCTTCTACAACTTCTTCTAATTGTTTTTTTGGTCTTCCTCTTTTCCCTTTTGGTTTAACCTGTACATCAGCAGAAGGTTCTTTTCTTGGTCTTCCTCTACCTTTTTTCTTCTCTTCCATTGAAGCAACAATTTCTTCATTTTCTTCATTTGATACTCTCATTTTAGGTGCTATATCCTTTCTATCTTCATTAGTAATATTAACACCTGCTACTATATCATTAAGAGATGATGCTTTTGGTTTTCTCAAAGAATCAGGTTGTTGTTTATTTACAATATTTTCTCTTCTTGCTCCTATTTTTGCTTCATTTTGTTGATTTCTTACTGGTCTTGTAGATTCAATTTGTTTTGGTTCTTCTACTCTTTTTACAACTTTTTTTGCTTTAGAAGCATCTTTGTTTTCAGATTTTATTTCTATATTATTTCCCATAGGTCTAACTGGTGCTGGACCTTTATTTTTAGAAGTTCTCACTGAAGCTGGAATAACAATTGGTCCAGACATTTTAGCTTGATTCATTTTATTTTCAATGATATCTATTTTTATTCCAGTTTGTTTTTGAGCTTCTTTTGTTTTTATAGATTCCTTATTTACTCTTTGCATCATACCATTAACTGACATGATTTCTTGATATTTTGGACAATCTTCTTCTAAAACAGCTTTCACATTTATTGGCAAGCAATTAATTATTATTTTTAATTGTTCATCTGTATATTGTGAAGCTATACTATTAAAGCTATCTGCAAATTTATCAGTATTTTTTCCCAATTTTTTAAAATGAGTTAAAATATTTTGAATCTCTAATTCACTTACTTCTTTTTCATTTTTATTACTATAATTAACATCATCAGAATCAATCTTGTAATAACTTTTTGCTTCTTTTTTTACTCTAGGTTTATTTATTAATTTGCACACTTGCTCCATACTTCTATCGTTTCCTAAAAGTGCATTATAAATTCCTATACCAAAAAGTTTAACTAAAAAAGAACTTCCTTTAGTATGTCTGTCTGTACATATTAAAATTATGGAAGTTTCATTTCCATCAATATCTTGAGCTTCGTCGCTAATATTATCAAGTTTTTCAAAGATAAATTTATCTATTGCTTCATAATTATTATTTGAAAATGGTTCCAAATCTTCACTTATAACTATTCTATCATAAGTTTTATCTTTTTGTATCTCTTTTAATATTGCGTTGAAGTAATAAACATTTTTATAAGAAAGTATCTCCTTATACTCCTTTTGATACTTTTTGATTATAGCATCTGAAATGCTTTCACTACTAACCGCAAATAAAACTTTCATTTGTTTAACCCCTCCAACCATTTACTACTATGGCAAAAATTAATGGTAATACTTGGCATATTAATAAGATTGTTACGAATGTCATAATCAGTACAAGTCCTCTGTCCCTAACATCTAATTTTCTTATACCCAATACATATTGAAATATAGATCCTATTGCTATTCCTATAAAGCAAAATGGTATACTATAAATTCTTACTATGTTTAGTATATATGCAGCCACTCCATATGGAGTAGAACCATATTTTTCAACATATTCGGCTAACTTATTTTTTGATGATTCTTTTATTTTTACTAATTCTGTTGCTTGTTCTGAATTTAAAACTTCTTCTCCCGTAACAGCCATTGCACTCATAAAAGAACCAATTATTACTACTAATGTTACAAACATTATTGCTATTATTGATACTTTTTTTATCATAATTTATAAAAAACCTCCTTTAGGTAGTATTCATTAATATTGTACATATAATATAATACAATATATTCCAGAAAATATCAACCTAAATTAGTAAATTTATCATTTTTTTCTTATATTTTTATAATATTTATTACAAAAATATATCATCATAATTTTAATCTTAATATTTTCTTTTGTCAAACTTAATTTAAAATTTAAAATACGCTTGTATTCTTTACATGCCTAAGAGTTTTTGATGATATTCAATAAAAAAATTATTTTTATTTTTTTATTATTTTTTAAAATATAAAATTAATATAAATTCGATTATAAAAATTTTATACTATAGAAATATTGAATATTAATTAACCACATAATAGTTTAAGTTTTATTAAAATTGAACAAAAGTGGACATTTAGAACGACTTTGTTTCACACAACTAAGAAATGTACAAATATTTATGAGTCCTTTATTTTTTAGGAAGCGTGTAGTACTATAAAATAGAAAAATACACCTTATATTACATATGGTGTATTCTTATGTTTATTATATTTTAATTTTTTCTTTTAAAATATTATTTTCATTATTTATTTCTATATAACTTCTGCAATTGCTAATGTTAATATTCCAATTATTACAGTTATAATTGCAAAATACTGTTTTTTAGTTAATTTTTCTTTTAAAAATATTCTTGAAAGTATTACTGAAACAACGCAAACTGATGAAATCATTGGAGCTGCAATTATTGCATTTCCGCTCATAGCAAATACATACGTAAATTGACCTGTTGTTTCACAAATAGCTGCTAAAATTTTATCTTTTTGATTTTTTATATCTATCTTTTCTCTTCTTAAAACAATATACAATGTAAGTATTATTGCTGAAATCAAAAAGGTTAATTCATATGATGTATTTGCGACTAATTCAATTGTATCTTCTGTAACCATTAATAATGGTGATGTTTCTAATTCTAAAAAATAAGCATCTAAAAAACTTCCCATTGCATCAAAAATTGCATAAAGAAATGGCATTGCAAAAGCAATAATTGCCATCTTTTTACCTAATTTTTTCTTTCTTTGGCTATCGCTTTTCATTTCCATAAAGCCTATCATTAAAATACCTATAACTATTAATATTATTCCTAATATAGATATTTTATCAATTGCTTGTCCTAATATAAGAAAACATAGTATTGATGTAATTGCTCCTGATGTATTTTCTATTGGATCAGATATTGACTCTTCTATATATTTCATACCGAAAAAAGATAATGCCATTGAAAAAATATAGCAAAATGATACTGGTAAATATACAAGTATATTTCTAAAATCATAATTTATATTTGAAGTTAACAATACATAGATTGCATGTATTCCCATAACTAAACCAACAAATATACATGTTTTTAAATGACTATATTTTTCATTTTCAACTGCACTTTTTTTATAAAATAATTCTGCAAGTCCCCATATTATTGTTGTAAATAAAGCAAATATAAACCACATTTTTATTCCTCATTTCTTAGCATATTTTCTATTGCAACTAATATTCCAATTTTTCCATATTCATACGTTAATCCACCTTGCATATATGCAGTATATGGCTCACATAATGGTCCATCACAGCTAAGTTCAATTGTTGCTCCTGGTGTAAAACTTCCGCCTGCCATAATTTCTTTATGTGGATATCCTGGCATTTCATCAGGAACTGGCTTCACATATGCCTCTATAGGTGAACCTTTTTGAACACCTTGACAAAATTTTACTAATTTTTCTTCTGATTTTAATTCTATTGTTTGTATTATATCAGCTCTTTTTTCGTCAAATCTTGGACTAACTCCATCAAATCCAAACTTCTCTAGCATTCTACTTGCAAAAGTCATTGTTTTTAAAACTGATTTTACAACTGATGGTGCCATAAAAATTCCTTTATAATATGAAAGTAATTGATTAAAATTTGCGCCTAAATCTTTTCCTATACAAGGGGCTGTTAGTCTTTCTGCAACTTGATGTATTAAATCTTTTCTTCCCACAATATATCCACCACTTGTTGCTATTCCTGCTCCTAGATTTTTCATTAATGAACTTATAAAAATATCAGCTCCAACTTCTGTTGGTTCTTTATCTTCAACAAATTCTCCATAGCAATTGTCTACCATTACTATTATTTTAGAATTTAAACTTTTTATAAGTTTTATTACTTTTTCTATTTTATCAATATTTAAACTTTTTCTTTGTGAATATCCTCTTGAACGTTGTATCTCAATTAATTTAATTCCACCTTGTTTTACTCTTGTTTCAATTTTTTCATAATCAAAATCATTATTTACAAGTTCTATTTGTTCATATTTTATCCCATGTTTTATTAAAGAATTTTCACTATCTCCAGAAAGACCTATAACACTTTTTAAAGTATCATATGGATCTCCTGAAATACTTATCATTGTATCCCCATATTTTAATAATCCAAATAAAGCAAGTGTTAGTGCATGTGTTCCAGACATTATTTGTGGTCTAACAATAGCATCTTCTGCTTTAAAAATATCTGCATATATTTTTTCTAATTTTTCTCTACCACCATCATAATATCCATATCCTGTTACTTCATTAAAATCTGTTGTTGATACTCTATTATTTTGAAAAGCTTTTAGAACTCTACTGCTAGCCTTCATACAGTTATCTTCATATTGATTAAAAATTGGTTCTAATTCTTTCTCTACTTCTTTTGCTACATCAATTATTTTATCACTTATTTCAAATTCGTTATTCATTTTATATCTCCTTATTGATAATTCCAAAATTTAGTAAATTCTTTATCTTTATAAAATATGCGAAACTTTCCTAATAAACATAGTACTATTTTTTATAAGTTGTAACTTCAATACTTTCAATAATAACATCTTCTACTGGTTTGCTTGATTCTCCCATATCTGACATTGCTGTTTCAACTCCTGCTATTTTATCAACTACTTCTATTCCTTCATAAACTTGACCAAATACTGTATATTCCATAAATAAACTTAAATAACCACCATATGTTCTATATTGTTCTACTAATGGTGTAGGATATCCATTTAAGTATGCCTCCATTTGACTTGAATAATGTGCTTGTGTAATAAAAAATTGACTTCCTATACTATCTGGTAACATAGACATTGCCATACATAATGATCCTCTATATGGTACTAATCTAGAATCTAACTCTGCTCCAAATCCGTCTCCCCAAATACTTTCTCCGCCTGTTCCATCTCCTTTTGGATCTCCACCTTGTATCATAAATTCGTTAATAACTCTATGAAAAGTTAATCCATTATAATATCCATTTTTAGCATGAGTTACAAAGTTTTCAACAGCTTTTGGTGCTATATCTTCAAAAAATTTAACTTTGATGTCACCGAAATTTTTTATATGTAATATTGCAACTGTTTCACCTTCTTCCGGCATTGACATTTGTTTTTGTGCATTTGATGCATAATCTACATTACTATCATATTTTGTACTTGCTTTAGAAGTATTTGATACACTATTTTGTCTTGATGTATTTCTTGTACCACTTGTATTTGTTTTATTCTCACTTTTTGTGCTACATCCTGTTAATGTAACCATTAATATTAATAAAATAATTAAACTACATACTTTTTTCATTTTCTTCCTCCTTAATTTTAAGCAGATTGGACTTCCTTTTTTTCTTCTGTATTAAACACTCTGTTTATTCTTTCTTTTATCCAATCAATTATACTATCTACTTTTTCAGTTGTTTCTCCATCAACTGAAGCTGATACTGAATTGTCTGTTGTTTCCACTTTTAATGTACAACCTGTGAATAAGAAAATTGTTCCTAATAAAATTAAAAATAATACTACATATACTATTACTTTTTTCATATTATAATCCCCCAATATTTACTTACAATATAATATAACATAAATTTATAAAAATAAAGTTTTATTCATAAATAATTTAATCTTTATTAATATATAACTTTTTATAAAACACAAAACTTTGAATCGATTATTATACATTAATCAAAATAAGAACTTATTTCTTCTAAATTTTCAAAATTTACTTGTCTAAATATTTCGTATGCTACAATTGCAACAGAATTAGACAAATTTAATGAACGTAAAGTTTCTCTCATTGGTATTCTTATTGTTTTATCTAAATGTTTTAATAAAATATCTTCTGGTAATCCTTTAGTTTCTTTTCCAAACAAAGCAAATACTTCATCCATTTCAGAAAATTTAACATCTGAATAAACATGTTTTCCTTTGGTTGTTACAAAAAACATGTTATTTTCTTCAGGATTATATTTTTCTAAAAATCTTGAAAAGCTTGTATGTTCTTCTATATCTAATTTATCCCAATAATCTAATCCTGCCCTTTTTACCTCTCTTTCAGAAATTGAAAAACCAAGTGGATAAACTAAATGAAGTTTTGCACCTATTGCAGCACATGTTCTTGCTATATTTCCAGTATTTTGTGGTATTTCTGGTTCTACTAAAACTATATTTAATTTCATTTTTCCAGTACAATCAATACAAAATATTTTTAAAGTCTTTATTTTGTAAAGTTCTCTAAAATTAATTATTAAATTGATTGATTCCTTTCTATAATATTTACATTCAAATTTTTATAATTTGAATTATACCATATTTTTACTAGAATTCAAATCTATATTTTTATATAGATTTAAATGTATCATTATGTACATTTAAGTTATATATAATTATAATATAAATATTGGCAAAACCTTTATTCTATATAAAGTTCTCTGTACTTCCTATATAATTTTTTTTTGCGATATTAAAAAATTTGAATAAAATGTTGAAAAAAATTTATATTATTGATAAGATATTTTATATCGTATTATTATAGGAGCGTGAAAATTTAATGAGAGTAGTCTTTCCTTGTAAAGGGTCGTTAGTTTTATTGAAGCAAGACTTAGAAACTTTAAAAGCTTTTTATAACACCTCTCTTTTAACTTCAAAAATGGCTGAATATTATAAAACTTCTAATTCTATGGTTCAAGTTGGAAATTTTAATTATATTCCAGAAACAAGTGCTTTAGTTTTATATAAAGCAAATCTTTTAACTATCGAAGAAATGCGTAAAATATTAGGAATCTTTAAAGATTCTACTTCTCAAGACAATGAAAATATGGTTCAAAATAATATTGATAATTCTAATCCAATATCTGATGATGATTTATTATCAAATCCATTTTTTCAAACTTTAAAACCAATTAATTAATAGTGTGAGGTACAAATGAAAGATATTAGAATTTTTAATATGGACAAAGAAATTTTAGATATGGACTTAATATTTTCTTTTACTTGTCAAGAAAATGGAAAAAATTATGTAGCAATAAATAATCATGATGATATTTTTGAACAAACTAGTAGATATGCAAATCTTGATATTTTAGAAATAATAAAAGAAACAGGAAATACTATTTATGTCTCAGATATACCAGATGATGAATGGGATTTAGTAAAAAAAGCACTTCAATTTAAAGTATTTGCAAAAATGAATAAATAAAAAAATGATTTCTGCATAAAGAAGTCATTTTTTTACTATAAATATCTACATTAGACATGTATTCAATTTTATTTATAAATTTAATTTATTTTATTATTCAATAAATTGCGAGAAGGCATTTCCATACCTTGTAATTACCATTGGTATAGAAATGCCTTCTCTACTGGAGTTCTTACTAAATTGTTGTAAACCAATTCCAAAAAAGTTCGTCACATAACTTAACTGCATTGCCCACTAATTTCTTAGCAATTTCAGCACAGTGTGTGTCCATAATCATCAGCAGCATTTCCTTTTTGAGCATCTCCTCAATAATCTCTTTCGTACTGCTCTGATCTTCCGTAGTTATTTCCATCAATGCAAAAAGCTCTGCTATTGAAATTGCCAAGTTGCCGAAAATGTCCTTCTCATAAGAATCATACGACGTATTATTGGCTAACTCTAAGCTCACTGTTGCTATGGAATCCACTGTTCTTTCATGCCAAAATTTTGCCTCTCGTTGGTATTCGTCACTTGCTCTGAATTTTTCAAGTGTTTCAAAATACCCTTTCTCTTTCAGTTCTTTTTTTGCAGTTTCCATTATTTCAAACTGCCGGTCAATTTCACTTCTGTTCATAAGTTCCTCCATTTGCTGTAATATTTTCGTTTCTAACTCAGATTTTATTATACATTATTTCTAAAATTATGTCAACTTTACTAATCTTTATAGAACTTCGTTTTCTTTTAATATTTCATACACTCTATTAATGGGAAGTCCAACAATAGCCATATAATTTCCTTCTATTTTATCTATGTATTTACTAAAACAACTTTGAATTGCATATGCTCCAGCTTTATCATATGGTCTTTCTTCATCAACATATTCTTCTATTTCTTCTGCTGTCATTTCATTGACAGTTATAGTGCTTATTGAAACTTCTTTATATTCTTTATACTCCCCTTGATCTTCAATTAAAATTGCTAAGCTTGTATATATTTCATGGTCATCTCCTTGAAGTTCTGTTAACATCCTTATTGCTTCTTCTCTACTTTTAGGTTTTCCATATATTCTATTATTTTTTACAACGATAGTATCTGCACCTATTATTGTTCTATCTCCTTGAGTATTATTAAATACATCTAATGCTTTTCCAAAAGCTAATTCCTTTGATTGTTCTTCTATATCAAGTCCGTTTGCCATTTTTTCTTCATAATTACTTGGTAATACTTCAAAATCAATCTTTGCTAAATCTAATATTGCTGCTCTTCTTGGTGATTGTGATGCTAATATTATTTTCATATTTAACGCCCCTTTAATATTTTTTTATAATTATATATATTTAAAAATTTAATGTCAATTATAAAGTTTCTTTTAGCAAATATTAATTTTTATCTACTTGAAAAAATTAGGTTATTATGTTAGAATTTTTTATTGGAAATTAATATGTGAATAAAATATTTTAAACAAGTAAAAAATATTTTATACATTTAAGGAGGAAAATATGAAATTTGAACAATGGAAAAATTTCACATCAGGTGCTTGGCAAGAAGAAGTAAATGTTAGAGATTTTATTCAAAAAAATTATACACCATATGAAGGTGATGCTTCTTTTTTAACAAATGCTACAGAGAGAACTAATAAACTTTGGAATGAAGTATTAGATTTATACAAAAAAGAAAGAGAAGCTGGTGGTGTTTTATCAATTTCTAATGATATAGCTTCTACAATTTCAAGTCATGATGCTGGATATATAGATAAAAAATTAGAACAAATTGTAGGACTTCAAACAGATGAACCACTAAAAAGAGCTATCATGCCTAATGGTGGTATAAGAATTGTTGAAAAGTCTTGTGAAGCATATAATACAAAAGTTTCTGATAAAATAGAAGATATTTATCATAATTATAGAAGAACTCATAATGATGGTGTTTTTACAGCATATACTCCAGAAATAAGAGCAGCTAGAAGCTCTCACCTTATTACTGGTCTTCCTGATGGATATGGACGTGGAAGAATAATCGGTGATTACAGAAGAGTTGCTCTTTATGGTGTTGATTTCTTAATTGAGGAAAAGAAAAAAGATTTTGCTAATTTACAAGAATTTAATATTTCAGAAGAAATTATTAGACAAAGAGAAGAACACTTTGATCAAATATCTGCATTAGAAGAATTAAAAGTTATGGCTCAAAAATATGGTTTTGATATTTCTAAACCAGCATCAAATGCAACAGAAGCTGTACAATGGACTTACTTTGCTTACTTAGGAGCTATAAAAGAACAAAATGGTGCTGCTATGAGTATTGGTAGAACATCTACATTTTTAGATATATATTTTGAACAAGATATTAAAGCAGGTATATTAACAGAAGAAGAAGCTCAAGAAATCATGGATCATTTTGTTATGAAATTAAGAATGGTTAGATTTTTAAGAACACCTGAATATGATGAACTATTTAGTGGTGATCCTGTTTGGGTTACTGAAAGTATTGGTGGTATGGGAATTGATGGTAGAACATTAGTTACTAAAAATTCTTTTAGAGTATTACACACTTTAGAAACATTAGGACCAGCTCCAGAGCCAAACTTAACTGTTTTATGGTCTACAAGACTTCCAAAAGGATTTAAAGACTATTGTTCAAAATTATCAATAAAAACAAGCTCTATTCAATATGAAAACGATGACTTAATGAGAGAATACTGGGGTGATGATTATGGAATAGCTTGTTGTGTATCTGCAATGAGAATTGGTAAACAAATGCAATTCTTTGGAGCAAGAGCAAACTTAGCTAAAACTCTACTATATGCTATCAATGGTGGTAGAGATGAAAAATCAGGAAAACAAATTACAAGTAGACGTGAACCTGTTACATCAGAATATTTAGATTATGATGAAGTTTGGGAAAAATTCGATAGAATGTGTGATTGGGTTGCTAGAGTTTATATGAATGCTTTAAATATAATCCATTACATGCATGATAAATATGCTTATGAAAAATTAGAAATGGCACTTCATGATAAAGAAATTTTAAGAACTATGGCATGTGGTATTGCTGGATTATCTATAGTTGCTGATTCTTTCTCTGCAATGAAATATGCTAAAGTTAAAGTTATTAGAGATGAAACTGGTTTAGCTATTGATTATAAAGTTGAAGGTGACTTCCCTAAATATGGTAATGATGATGATAGAGTAGATAAAATAGCAGTAGATATTGTAAAATTATTTATGAATAAATTAAAACAACAACCAACATATAGAAATTCAAAACCTACAATGTCAATATTAACTATAACTTCTAACGTTGTATATGGAAAAGCTACTGGAAACACTCCTGATGGAAGAGAAGATGGTGCTCCATTTGGACCAGGTGCAAATCCAATTCATGGTAGAGATACTCATGGTGCTTTAGCTGTTTTAAATACTATGACAAAATTACCTTACAAATATGCTGAAGATGGTATTTCTTATACTTTTGCAATCGTTCCTAATGCTTTAGGAAAAGACGATAACTCTAGAATTACAAACTTAACAGCTTTACTTGATGGATATTTTGCTAAATTCAGCCATCATATAAATGTTAATGTTTTTGATAGATCATTATTAGAAGATGCTATGGAACATCCTGAAAAATATCCTCAACTTACAATAAGAGTTTCTGGATATGCAGTAAACTTTATAAAACTAACTAGAGAACAACAATTAGATGTTATTAATAGAACAATTCATGAAAATATAAGATAATAAGTATAAAGTAATATTAAAATATTAGTAAAAGGGATATTTTAAGTAAGAACAATAGTGGACGATATTTAGTAGGAAAAAGACAAAACTTTACTGAATCGTCCACGTAATTGTTCGCTGTGCATAACTTATCTGTAGTTCACTTCGTTTCACACAGCTAAGAAATGTACAAAATTGCCAAAGGCTTTATTTATTAGGAAGTTCAGAGAACTTTCCTAATAAATAACAAAAGTGGACATTTGCAAAATAAAAAACTTATGCAAATGTCCGTTTTTATAATATTAATAAATGCTATATACATATAAATTAGGAGATTTATTATGATAGGAAAAATTCATTCAATAGAAACTTTCGGAACAGTTGATGGACCAGGAATACGTTTTGTTATATTTATGCAAGGATGTACTTTAAAATGTAAGTACTGTCATAATCGTGATACTTGGAAATTGAATTCTGGCACACCTACTACAATAGAAGAATTAGTAAAAGAAATATTAAATTATAAATCTTATATGGATAATTCTGGTGGTGGGGTTACTGTATCAGGTGGTGAGCCTTTACTTCAAACTGAATTTGTTACAGAATTATTCAAAAAATTAAAAACACTTGGAATTCATACAGCATTAGATACAGCTGGTAGTATTCCTATATCAAATGAAATAAAAGAATTATTAAAATACACTGATTTAGTGCTTTTAGATATAAAACATATTGATGAGCAAAAATCTATAAATCTTACAGGATTTTCAAACAAAAACAATCTTGAATTTGCAAAATACTTAAGTAATATAAATGTTCCTGTTTGGATAAGACAAGTATTAGTACCTAGATATACTGATGATAAATTTGACTTACAAAACCTAAAAAAATTTATTGATACTCTTAAAAATGTTGAAAAAATAGAAATCTTACCTTATCACAATTTAGGAAAATTCAAATGGGAAGAACTTGGAGATACTTATGAACTAGAAAATGTAACTCCCCCTTCTCAAGAAGATATTGATAAAGCAAAAAATATATTAGGAATTTCATAAAAAAACAAAATCTTGATTCTGTCATAATTATCTAGTACAGAAATTTATCTCACTGAGATAAATTTTCTACTATATAAAAAATTAACCCTAATTACCAAACTTTTTAGTCTAATAATTAGGGTTAATTTTTATCTCTTATTTTTATTATTTCAAATTACTCTTGGCATTTCCGCCATTTTCACAAATATTGGCGAAGGTATAGGAAGTGCAAAGCACTTTCTATAAAATCTAAAGTATTGAAGGAATTAATAACCAGTAACTGGTAATTTTTTATTAGTTGTATTACTCTCAAACTTATTATTATTTTTATTAGAAATATCAGTTTGATTTTTAGTATTGCTTACACTTTCTAAATTTTCTTCTACTACTTCATTTTTTGTAGTAGAAACCGAACTTTGATTGTATTCTGAATTTTCAAATTTTGAAGATACTTCTATTGTCTCTTCTCCTTTATCTACTACTGTACTTTTTATTGGAATATTATTAACTGTAACTTTAATTTCTTCATTAAGCTCTAAATTTATTTCAATTAAATCTGTATATAAATTATATCCTGAAAGAGTTGCAACTTCTTGAATATAATATTTTCCAGGTATCATATTTTCAAGTAAAATCTCTCCTCTTTCATTTGTAGTTAAATTTTGATGAACAATATTTTTATTTGCATCTAATATATTAAATATTACTCCTTGTAATCTATTCTTACTTTCTCCATCTTGTTTTATTATATTTATTTTAGTAATATTTTTAGAATATCCATCCACATATGAAGTTTCACCATCTTCATACATAAATCCTGCTATTGCATAATTTTGTGTTCCTTCTATTGCTGTTTTTCCATATAATACTGGCTTTGTTTCAAAAGTAGCACTTGCAGTTATTTTAAAACTATCACTTTCTACTAATTTTTGTATTGGTATTATTACTTTAAAATTTTCATTTATATCGAATGTTGTTTTTTCATTATTGTTTATATCGGTTATCTTAAATCCTTCTGGTAATTTTCCTTCTGCTTTTATTGTATATATTCCTTTGCTTACATGGGAATTAAAATTGTAAACTTTACTTACTAACTCTGAATCTATATTATCAACTGTCCATCTTTCATTTTCTGGAATAATTGATATTTGTAGATTATCTTCTACTGTATCTGTACAATTTTGTCCTGCTTGTACTATTTTTCTATATACTTCTAATGTTCTTCTTCCTGCCTCTGTATCTACAGCTGTATAATCATCTGGATTTCTATTATTTAATGCTGTATATACTGCAAATTTTGTAGCTGTATACGCTTCTTCTTCATTTGCTGCACCTAATTCTGCTGGTGTTTTATATGGAAATCCATTTATAATCATTCTCCATACAGCTACATTATTAACTCTGCTATCTACAGAAACATTGTACTCTCCTACACCAGAAGTTCCAATTCCATTTCTATATGGATTTAAACAATATGCTGGATAATTTTTTCCATCTTTTTGATACACAACATATGGTGCCTTTTTTTCACTTCCCTGATATTTAAGATATCCCTCACATTGCTTTATTAATTTCAAATCTTTTTGACCTATTTCAAAAGCAAAGCTATTATAACATACGCTTGCAATTAAAATAAATAATAACGTTATACTTATAATTTTTTTCATTTATTTTTTTGAATCCTTTCTTATTTTTAAATTTCTATAGCCTGCAGGCATCTTCTAAGCCTAGGCTGATTTTCTACACAAGTTATTAGTGTTATTTTATTTTCTTCTGTACTTTCTAAATTTTCCCAATCTGTATCTTTAATAATAGTCTTATAGTTAATTACATATATTCTTTTATTTCCATTATAGTAGTAAATAACTTCATCTCCTATTTCGAGTTCTTTTATTTTTTCAAAATAATTTACTTTATAACCTCTGTTATGTGCTGCAAGTCCAATATTTCCATTATCTTTTGATGTATCTTCAAAGTGTCCAATATATTCATCTAGTACATCTTTGCTTGTTCCTTCATTGATACTGGCTATTAAGCCAATACTTGGAATTTCTAAACGCCAGATATTTTTATCTATTACATCATCTTGAAACACTTCATCTGTATCTTCAAACTCAGAAATAGCTATAATCTCATTTGTATTTTCATGATACTCTTCTATTTTTGTATTTATATTCACATTTTCATACGAATTAACTACCATTCCTCCCATAATAGTAATTACAATACTAAAAACAAAAGAAATCATATTAAGATTTAATTTTGTATAACTAAAACAAAACCTCACCTCTTTTCTTACTTAAATTTTTAAAAGTTTGATTTTTTAGGTCTAGAAAAAATGACCTTAAGATTTTTAAATTTATTTTGAAATAAATTTTAATTATAATACTACGATTTTTTTATTTTGTAAATAGTTTTTTGAAAAAAAAATAAACCATCCTGACATTTTTTAAGTCCGAATGGTTTAAATTGCTGTAATATAAAGAGATTCTAAATTTTTTTATTTCTCCTTAGAAATTTCAAAATAAAATTCTACACCATCTTTTTTATTAGTAACCCCATACATACTCTGATATTTTGACATTATTGCTTTAACTAATGCAAGTCCAATACCTGTTCCACCTTTAGAACGTGTACGTGATTCATCTACTTTATAAAATCTTGTCCAAATTCTATTTAAGTTTTCCTCTTCAATATTTTTTCCTGTATTAAATACTGTAATTCTTAATTTTCCTAATTCTTTTCCATTTTTTATTGCTATTTTTATTTTCTTTTTTCCATCTACTTCTGATACATTTTTTATTGCATTTGTGAAATAATTACTTACTACTTGTTCAATATAGAAATCATCTGCATACACATATATAGCTTCATTTTCATTAAATTCTACTTCTATATTTTGCTCATCTAAAACTACTTTAGAATTTCTTATTACTTCATTTATTAATTCAACTATATCAAATTTTGTATTATTAAATTCTCTATCTTCATATTCTAATTTCATAAGCTCTAAAAGACGTTTTACTAGCTTATCCATTTTATTTGCTTCATCTAAAATAACTTCTGCATAAAATTTTCTATTTTCTTCATCAGTAGTTACATTTTCTACTAATCCTTCTGCATATCCTTGAATTAATGCAATTGGAGTTTTTAATTCATGTGATACATCAGAAATAAACTGTTTTCTCATTTCATCAATTTTAGATTTAGCTTCAATATCTTTTTCAAGTTCGGTATTATTAATTTTTAATTTATTGATTGTTTCTTCAAGTTTATCAGAAAGAGTATTTATACTTTTTCCTAATTCATCTATTTCATCTTCACTGTCATTAATTCTATATTTTCTCTTAAAATTTAAATTACTCATCTCATTTGCAATATCATTTAATTCTTCAATTGGTTTTGTAAATCTTTGAGCAATAAAAGTAATTGCCACAGCTCCAAGAGCTACAGTTACAATTCCTATAATATAAATAAATCTATTTGATATATCTACACTATCTTGAATAGGTGTAATTGGTAATCTTATATAAATTTGATTTTCATTTTCTAAATTACCCTTTAATAATATATAACTTATACCATTTTTTTTATCTTTAATTCTTCTTATATCTACTCCATCTTTAGAATATACAATATCTGATTTATTAAAAATACTATATTTTACATCATATTTTATTTCATTAATTATTCCAAATTCTGGTAAAAAATTTTTATTTGTAGTATAAACTATTTCTTCTCCATTTAAAATTAAAATTTCAAAATTATTATTTACTGAAATTTTCTCAAGTTCTAATTCATATTTTTCTTTTTCATTTTCACTTAAAGTTTTTGGAATATTAGTATTTATATAATTATAAGTATTTAATGTTGCCTCTTTTTTTGAATAATAATATAATGCTTCTAAAACAGAATTATTTATTATTACGAAAAAAGCAATCATCATAAAAATAACTACACATAGAGTAAGAAATAACTTAGCACGAACAGACTTGAATATTTTTTTTGTTATCATATATATCCCCTATTTTATTTCAAATTTATAACCAATACCTCTTATAGTTTGAATATGTTTTCCTTTTTTTCCAAGTTTATGTCTAATCTTTTTTATATGACTATCTATAGTTCTTGAATCACCATAATAATCATAATTCCAAACTGTATTTAATATTTTATCTCTTGATAATGCAATATTTTCATTATCTAATAAATATTTTAAAAGTTCATATTCTCTAAAGCTTAATTCAACTTGTTTTCCATCTACTGTAACTGTTCTTCCTTCATTATCAATAACAATTCCATCATAACTTTTTAATTCTTTTTCTTCTGGTTTTGTTCTTTTTAAAATAGCTTCAACTCTTGCTACTAATATTTTAGGACTGAATGGTTTTGTAATATATTCGTCTACTCCAAGTTCAAAACCAAATAACTCATCTTGCTCTTCTGCTCTTGCTGTAAGCATTACAATTGGCAACCCTTTATTACTTTGGCGAATTTGACGAAGTACAGACCATCCATCTAGTTTTGGCATCATAACATCTAGTAAAATTAAATTTATTTTTTCTTTATTTTCTTCATAAACCTTTAGTGCTTTTTCCCCATCTTCTGCTTCTAAAATATTATAATCCTTTTGTATTAAAAAGTCTTTTATTAATTTTCTCATTCTAGATTCATCATCTACTACTAAAACTGTTACATCTGCCATAGCTTACCTCCAAAATTTTTATATCTATTACCATTTTCTATATGCAATTATTTATATAACATTATTATGTTTTTTGTGTGAAAATTAATCTTCTATTAAATGTTCTAATTCTTCTAATTTATCTTTAAAATATTTAAAAGCTTCTTCATAAGTTTCTTCTTTTTCTAAATCTACATCTACACTTCTTAGTAAGCTTAAAGAATCTTTAGCTCCACCCATGCTTAACATTTTTATATACTTTTCTACATATCCAGGTTCACCTGATAAAATTTTACTTGCAATTACTATTGCTGAAGTTATTCCTGTTGAGTATTTATAAACATAAAAGCATCTATAAAAATGAGGTATTCTAGCCCATTCGTATTTTATTTCTTCATCAATTATGCTAGCTTCTCCAAAATATTTTTTAACTAATTCAAAATAAATATTATTTAGATTTTCTGATGTTAAACTTTCTCCTGCTTCAATTTTTGAATGTACATCTTTTTCAAATTCTGCAAACATTGCCTGTCTTATTAATGTTGCTCTAATCATATCTAATTGTTCATTTATTAATGCTGCTTTTTTCTTTTTATCAGTCTCTTTATTTATTAAATAATTTGCAAGTATTATTTCATTTACTGTTGATGCAACTTCTGCTACCATTATTGTATAATTTGCATTAATAACATTTTGATTTTTACTTGAATAATAACTATGCATTGAGTGTCCTAACTCATGTGCTATTGTTGATACATCTCTTGAAGAATTTATATAATTTAATAAAACATATGGATGTACAGAATGAACTCCCATACTATAGGCTCCACTCATTTTATTATCCTTTTCATAAACATCTAACCAATTATTTTCAAAAGCATGTTTTAATACTGATATATATTCCTCTCCCATGATAGCTAATGCATCTAATACAGTATTTTTTGCATCTTCATAATCAATATGATCATCTTCTACATCAAGTGTATTTACATATGCATCATACATATGAATTTTATCTTTTCCTAAAAGTTTTGCTTTTAATTTTAAATATTCATGGTTTAAATATAAATTTTTATTAACTTCTTTTAATAAAGTTTCATAAACTGCTACATTAGAATCATCATTATTAGTGGCTTGCTCCAAAGAAGATTCATAATTTCTTAATTTACTTGATATTACTCTTGTTTTAACTCTTGTTAAATATAATTCTGTTATTGTATTTATGTGTTTTTTATATAAAGAGTACATTGATTCAAAAGCTTGTTTTCTAACATTTTCATTTCTATTCATTAAATGTTTTGAAAATAATGCAGAACTCATTTTTAATTCATTTCCATTTTCATCTTTTATACTTGGAAATTCAAATTCTGTATTTGTAAAAATATCATATGCATTTTCTGCACTCGAGAAAATTTCTGAATATTTAGCAAGTACTTCTTCAATTTCTTCACTTAAAATATGTTTTTTCTCTTTCATGATATCTCTTATTGTTTTTTCATATTCTTTAATTCTACTATCTTTTAAATATTCTTCTAACTTTTCATCAGAAATTTTACTCATCTCAGGTGATATAAAACTTTCTGCTTCTGAAAATTCTGTAGTTAGAGCTTCTATTTTTTTATATAATTTCATACTTTCTTGATTACTCATGTCTTGATGATATTTAAGCATGCTATAAGCATATATTTTCTCATGTAATTCCAACGCTTTTTCAAGGTTTTTATAACATTTTGCTACTTCGCTTACACTACTTGCAAGTTTTCCTTTGCTTTGTTTTATTTGTTCTATCAATGTATATAAATCATTTATAGCTTTTTCTAAAGCTTCTTCATTTTCAAAAATTTCTTTTAAATTCCAATCAAATTTACTTTCCATTTCTTCCTCCTAAAAATATCTTTAAAATGCCCATTACATAAAAATAGTAATCATTTTATATAAATTATTAATGTGAAAAATCATCATCTTCTAAATCTTTTTCATAATTTTTTCTTTCCAAATATTCTCTTATAACATCATCTAAAAGTCCATCTTCATAATCTGGATCATCTTTTGCATAAAGCATATCCAAATCACAAATTACAATATCTCCCTTTTTCAAAACTTTATGTTCATTTGTAGGAAATCTTGAGTCTTTTAAAAATCCAAAAAGATTAAAATCTTCACTTTCTTTTCTTATATAATCTGGTAATACATTATCTTCTAATAATTCTAATACGTTATCTTTTCTTGCATCTGCCCATTTTATACCATCTTTTTCAAATTCTTTATATATTTCTAAAAGTTTTTCATCTGTTATTTTAGCTGATTTTACATTACCAAAATTAAATACTTCTAATACACTATCATCACTATATTTTTTTCTAAAGTATGGCATCATAATTAATGGATGATATGGTATATCAAATTTTCTTTTTTTAGCACCTAATTTTACTACTTGACTACCAGCTTGTATTACTAAACTTTGTGTTCCACAACTTCTATATTTATATTTATTTCCATTTGCAACTTTTTGCAAAACAAGTTTCTTTTCTTCTCTATCTTTAGAATACATCATTATAGCAAATTCTTGATTTTTCATATCACTTGCTATTGCATCTCCAAATAGTTTTCCTGCTTCTTGTTTTCCCATGTTTTTCATTTCACTTAAACTTGGTGTTCTTGGCTCAGGAGTTTCTATTTGATCATATAAATCAACCCAAAAACCATAATCTTCATATATATCTTTAAATTCTTCTAATCCTTTTAAAGCTCTAATAACTCTAGAAAATCCAGCAAAATTTGAATCCCTTACATTTGGAAAAAATTTATCTTTAACATAACCAAAATAGTATTTAACCTTTTTTCTACCAATTTCAGTTTGAAGTGCTGGAATAGCAATACAATCTGCATTAGTATCACATAAATTTAATAATTTTTCAAAATTATTTGCAATAGCTTCACTACCACCTTCAACTTTTGATAATTCTTGAGCTAAATCTCCAGTATTATCAACTTCTCCATAATTGATTAAATAATTCATATCTGATAACATATCTTTTCTTATATCAACATCTTGTGTTAATATTCCAATTAATTCCAAAGGAATTCTTGAATTGTTATATACAATTCTCCATTTATCTTTTAACACTTGTGCTCCATCTGGAAATTTTATAAACCTAGAAAGTAATTCTTTAAATTCATTTTGATTAGCTATTAATGATAATCCAGCTAATTCATTTCCTACTTCTTTTCTTACTTCTTCTCTATCAATCATTCCAGTCATTTTACGTATCATATTAGATATTTCTATTTCACTTTTCAATTTTATTTTTTGATAATATAATTTATTATATTATTCCTTTCTTTATTTTCAAAAATATTTTATCACAATCACTATTTATCTTACAAGAGCAATAATGCAATATATATTTTAAAATTAGTTATATTTCTAGATAAGAATATCACAAATTTACAATTATTAATAATTATTTACTTTTTAAGATTCTATGATATAATATGAATATTCTTGAAATTAAGGAGGTCACATTTTGAAATTAAACTCAGATGATCAAACACTTGCTGAAAGCAAAATATTACTTTTGTATATTTTAAGCAAAGTTGGAAAACCAATATCACATAATGAAATTTTAGAATTAGTTACATCAATTGTTGATATGAACTACTTTTATTTTGAACAATTTTTATTAGATTTATTAGAAGATAATTATATTTTAAAATATAAAAAAGAAAATTCCGATATTTATGAAATAACAGAAGATGGAAAAAATGCTATTAATCTTACTATTGACATTATTCCTGGAATTTTAAAGCTACAAGTTGATAGTAAATTTAAAGAAAACTTAGATAATGTAAAAGATAAATTTTCTATTTCAGCTGAATATACTCCAATTACTGAAAAAGAATTTTCTGTAAGATGTAAAATAGTTGAAAACAATATAACAATTTTTGATCTTCAAGCACATGCAGGATCAAGGCAGCAAGCAAAACAAATAGTAGAAAACTGGAATAATAAAGCAACTGAAATGTATCCAAAACTTTTAGAAATATTAGTTAATGATTAAATTATTAAAGTTAAGTAAAACATCATTTTACAAAATAAAAATACCAACTCTAAATTAGAATTGGTATTTTTTTATTTATTTAATTACTATTGATTCATTGATGATTGTAAATCTTCAAGTACACTACTAAAGTTAGGTAATACTGCATTAACAAATGCATCTACATTTTCATCATCTTCTGAAACTTTCCATTCTGTTCCATCTTTTTCTAATCTAAGTGTTATAGTATTTGTGATTGTTTCAATTTCTTCTGAAGTAACTTGTTCTTGTAAATAAGATTTTAATTGATTATCTAAATCTTCTTCTGATACATTACCTGAAAGTGCATTTGAAAAAGCTATTTCATATATTTTTGCAAAATAGTTTTTAAAAATTTCTCCTGTATCTTTTGTGCTTACTTCAACTTCAACACTTGCATTTTTGAAATCAGCTTCTACATTTTTAATATCATAGTTTAAAGGTTGGAAAAATAACATAAATGTATCATCTTCTTCAGCTATGCTTCCTTCTCCATTATTTAAGTATCTATCTATTGCTTCTTCATCACCTGTTTTTAAGCTTTCAAATACTCCTTCAACTGTTTTTCTTGCACTACTTTCTTCAGCTTTTAGCATTGCAAAATATGTAGCTCCTGCTACTAAAGCAATTACTACTAAAAAAATAACAATTCCTAATACTACTTTGATTCCACCTTTTTTTTCTTTTGAATCTGATGGTGTAAATGCATCTTCATTTACATCAACATTTGAGTTTTTTTCTTCTTCCATTTTTTAACCCCCATTTTTTTTATTTATTCTATCAAATAATTCTTTTTTCTACAAGATTTTATTTATAATATTAATTATTTTTTTATTTTATAGGAAAGTGCTTCGCACTTCCTATAAAATAAAGGCTTCGCCAATAGTTGTACACAATTTTACTTCGTAAAATTGGCACGCAGAACAAAGACGTGGACATTTGCAATAAGTTTTTTCTTTTGCAATTTTCATAATGTCCACTTTTGTTCTTATACATTTATCCTTTTCAAATCGTATTTACATTTTATATTACTTTTATATAATTTTTTACTTTTTATTTAATAAGTTATAATTACTCTTCAATACTTGCTTTTTCTTCTGATAGCTTAACAATATAGCATCCATTATTGTTTACAATACTTCCTTCTTCTGGCCAAACAGCATCAATAGTTTCTGCAATTTTCTCTGCATCTTCTGCCTCTTGTATACGTGGTAAAGGATATTCATATCCTAAAGCTCTAAATAATAAAATTATTTGTCTTGAAGTATACCAAGTTATTCTTTCTGTGGCATATGGTGCTTCAAACAATGATTTTCCTATTGATTCTCCTTTACTACATGTTTCATTTAGTTGTGCTTCTTTTTCGCCTACTAAAATTACCATATCACTCTCTTTAGCTCCCATAGCTTCTAAGTCATTTATTATTCTGTACACTGTATTTATATCTCCTTGTAATCTCATATTTTCTGTATAATACAAACTTTCTAATTTATAACATTGTATTTCTGCAACAACTATAGCTAATAATATTCCACCAAACTTTAAATATTTATTTTTGAAAGAATAATATACTACAACCATTATAAAAAATGCTTCTACAATAGGCAAATATATTTGAGCTCTAAGAAGTGGTGTTTGTCCTAATAATATTGTCATAAAAAATGGTGTTAATACTAACATAATATTTGATAATAAATATAATATTCGTTCTAAATTATTATTAAAGTTATTTTTCTTAATACAATTATATAGACCTATTGCTAAAAAAACTATACTTCCTATACCAAATCCTATATTATAGTAATCTCCTTCTCCTAAAAAGACTTGTGCAAACTGATATTTAATATGAGCAATATTTTCTTCAAAACTTCTTGTTTTCCAAGCATTTCCTTCCATTAAATATCCCATATCATTATTAGGTAATAAATTTATAATAATCTCGTATAATGCAATTGAAATAAAAAAAGTAACAATTAATTTAAAAATAATTTTAATCATACTTTCTTTTTTATTATTGCTTTCATCTTCATACATAGCAATAAATAGAAAAATACATATAGCTATATAAATAACTGCAAACGCTTGATAAGAAGCTAAAGAAATATTAAGTAAAATTATTCCAAATAATGAATATAATATTTTTTTCTCTTTTATCCACTTAAAAATAAAGAGTGCTGCTAATGATACTATAAAAAATGTAAAACCTATTTCTGCAATTTGGTTAGCAAAGTATAGTTGCTCTGCTAATATTGGATGAGTAAAACCTATCAGTGGAATACAAATATTAACAAGCCCCATATCTTTATTGCTAATCTTATATATAGTATAATACAAAATTATGCATGATAATATCAAAAAAATTATAAATATTATATTGGCATAAAATATAGAAAAGTTTGTTAAATTTAAAATAAACTTTTCTACTATTAAACCGTATCTTCCAATTTGCATCCAATTATAATCTGTTGCAGGATTATTAAAAAATAAATATGTGTCTATCCCAATGTTGTTAAAAAATATAATTGGATTATGTGCTAAAAACAAAATAAATATTGTAATAACTATTAATAAAATATGATTCTTGCTATAACTAATAAAATCTTTTAATGTTATTTTATTTTCTCCTTCCATTTAATATTTGTTCCTTTCTAAACTACATATAATTAGTATTTATTTTATCTTTCTAGTACTTCTAAAAGCTTCATATAAAATAATGCTTGTAGCTACTGCTGCATTTAAACTCTCTGTTTTTCCTATCATAGGAATTTTTATTCTTTCGCTTGCTTCTTCTAATACTTCATTTGAAACCCCGTTTGCTTCATTTCCAATTACTATAGCTGATTTCTCATAGTTAACATCATATATACTTTTATCTGTTTGTAAATCTGTAGCATATACTTTTATTTTATGTTTTTTCATTTCTTTTACAGTTTTGCTTAAATTTTGAACTTCAATAATTTTAACTCTAAAAATTGCTCCCATTGTTGATCTGACCACTTTTAAATTATACGCATCTGCGCTACCTTTTGATAATATTATTTGCTTTATATTTAAGCTATCAGCTGTTCTTAAAATAGTTCCTAAATTTCCTGGATCTTGAATATTGTCAAGTAATAAAAAATTAGTTTCATTATAGTCTATTTCTTTTTCCTCTGAAATTGGCTTTTCTACTATAGCCATAATTCCTTGTGGATTTATTACATCAGTTATTGTACTGAATACTTTTTCAGCAACATATATACAATTAAGTTTTGCAATTTCATACATTAATTCATTTGGTATAGCACCTTGTGTTTTACAATCATCACAAATAATGATAGATTTTATTTTTACATTTTCTTGCATTGCTTCTTCTATCATTTTTATTCCTTCAATAATGAACTCATTATATTCTTCTCTGTATTTTTTTTCTTTTAATTTTTTTATATGTTTTATTTGCTCATTATCTTTACTCGTTATTGTCATAATATCACCTTTTTCTATAAATTCCTTTATTTTATTATTTATATTTTATAAGAAAATTATTCTTCATTATAAAATAACTATTAAATACATATAAATAATTTATTTATTAGAAAAATACCAAGCTAATCTTGTATTATTTCTTATATATTTTTCTTCATAATTATTATCCATTTTTTCCTTAATTATTTTTCTCCAAAAATTTTGTGCTGGAATGTTTTTTACTAATGTTCGTATTTCCCAATTACCTTTATGCAAATTAAAAACAGCATTAGCCATAAACCTACCTGCACTATTTCCTTTATATTTATTCAATATAAAAAATTCTGCTATTTCTATATATCCATCTTCTCTTTCTCTAACTAAACAAAGACCTATATTTTTATCATTTCCTTTTAATAAGTAAGGAAATCTATTTTTTTCAGTCCAATATAAATCAAAATATCTTATCGGATAAATTCCATCATCATTTAATTCAAATATCGCACTATCATCTTCATATTTACTTAATTCATGATAGTATAACTGCATAATATTGTGAAGTAAATTCTTTTCTTCCTTATTTGCTTTAACTAGTTTATATTCCATTTAAAATCTCCTCTCAATTACTGTTAAAGGTATCATTGATATAGTTATCCTTCTGCACATTATTTTAATTCTGTCTATACTATAATTTAGACAAAAATTCTTTGCATTCTCCTAAAATATTTTTTAAATCTAATAATTTGAATGTGATATATGGCTCTTTTGATGGAGAAAATTTTATTCTATTTCTATAAGTTTTCATTAATTTGTCAACAATATTAAAATCAAATTTACTATTATCAAAATAAAAAATTATATTTTCTCTCTTTTGGCTAATTTTAGTAATATATTTTTGTTTTGACATTATTTTTATTCTTGCTATATCTAATAAATTTTCTATTTCATAAGGAATTTGTCCATATCTGTCTATAATTTCATCTGTTACATTTTGAACATCCTCTTCATTTTTACATAAAGCTATATTTTGATAAATTTCTATTTTTTGACTAGAATTTTCTATAAAATCATCTGGTATATAACTTGTAACATCTAAATCAATTTGAACATCTATTTCTTCTATAATTTCTTCACCTTTTAATTCTTTTACTACTTGGTCAAGAAGACTACAATACATATCATATCCAATTTGCTCCATATGTCCATGTTGAATTTCTCCCATTAAGCTACCAGCTCCACGAATTTCTAAATCTCTCATTGCAATTTTAAAACCTGAGCCAAACTCTGTAAATTCTTTTATTGCTTTTAATCTCTTATCAGATACTTCTGTTAATTCTTTGTCTCTTCTATATGTTATATAGGCATATGCTTGTTTGTCTGAACGTCCAACTCTTCCTCGTATTTGATATAATTGTGCTAAGCCTAATCTATCTGCATTTTCAACAATAATTGTATTTGCATTTGGAATATCTATTCCAGATTCTAAAATTGTTGTACATACTAAAACATTACTTTTACCATCAACAAAATCTTGCATAATATTTTCAAGTTCTGTACCACTCATTTTTCCATGTGCAAATTCAACTTTTGCCTCATCTACAAGGTCATTTATTTCTAATGCTTTTTTCTCAATTCCTTCAACATTATTAAATAAGTAAAATACTTGACCACCTTTTTCTAATTCTCTTGTTATTGCTTCTTTTACAACTTCTGGGTCATACTCTAATACATATGTCTGAACTGGTTTTCTATTTTGTGGTGGTTCATATATAACTGACATATCTCTCATTCCAACAATTGACATATGCAAAGTTCTTGGAATTGGTGTTGCTGTCATTGTTAAAACATCTACACTATTTTTTAGTTCTTTTATCTTTTCTTTAGCCTTTACACCAAATCTATGCTCTTCATCTATTATTAATAAACCTAAATTTTTAAATTTAACATCTTTACTTAAAACTCTGTGAGTTCCAACTAAAATATCTGTTTCACCAAGTTCTAGTCTTTTTAAAGTTTCTTGTTGCTCCTTTTTAGTCCTAAATCTATTTAAAAGTTCAACTCTTATTGGATATTCTTTCATTCTCTCTTTAAATTCTTCATATTGCTGAGTTGCTAAAACTGTTGTAGGAACTAAATACACTACTTGTTTTTGATCCATACATGCTTTAAATGCTGCACGTATTGCTACTTCTGTTTTTCCATATCCAACATCCCCACAAAGTAATCTATCCATTGGCTTTGGATTTTCCATATCTTTTTTTACTTCTTCAATACATCTTAATTGGTCATCTGTTTCTACATATTTAAAGTTATCTTCAAATTCTCTTTGCCACTGGGTATCTTTTGAAAAAGCAAAGCCTTCCATTTTCTGTCTTTTAGCATATAACTGAATTAGTTCTTCTGCAACTTCTCTTAAATTATTTTTTACACGTTCTTTTGTTTTATCCCACTCTTTAGAACCTAATCTATTTAATCTAGGTCCAACTTTTTCTGGTCCTACATATTTTCTAATATTATCTAAATCATTTGTTGGAATATATAAAATATCATCATCTTTATATTTTAACTTTATATAATCTTTTGTTACCCCATCTGCTTTTATAGTATTTACGCCAACATATTGTCCAATTCCATGTGTTTTATGAACAATATAATCTCCTTCTTTTAAATCTGCAAATACTATAACTTCACCTTCTTTAAACATTGAAGGTGTTTTCTTTCTTTTAACAGTTTTAGATTCAAATAATTCTTCTGTTGATATTACTAAAAGATTAGCGTCAAAAAATTCAAATCCCGTAGAAAAAGCTCCTGGTGTTATATTAACCACACCAAGAGTTATATCATCTTCTAAAAAATCTGTATAAATATTTGGTATTTCTTTTTCTAATAAAAGATTAGATAATTTTTTACAATTTTCCGTGCTTCCGCCTAGAATTACTGTTTGTTTTCCTCTTTTAATTGCTTCTTGTAGTTCCTGAAACAGTAAATCCATTGAACTACGAAAAAAGTTAACCTCCCTATAGCTAAAGCTATATCC
>CAMXJY010000008.1 GCA_947244325.1 uncultured Clostridium sp.
GATTTATTTTAACACAAATCATAGTATCATGTCAACACTTTTTTGAAAGTTTTTTTAAAAAAATTTTTAAGTGTTTTTTTGATACATTTTTGTATTAAATTTTCAAAGTTTTATTCGCATTTTTTCCTTCTACGACTGTCAATTAGTTTATCACTTTTAAATTATATTGTCAATATATATTTTTCACTTTTTTAATTTTTTTTAACTTGTCATCCAAAACAATTTCTATACCAAAAGAAAAAGGACGTTATCCACGTCCAAATTCCTTTTCCAAGCTCAACATATCTGCATACATCTTTTTCTCTGCCTTCTCCATCAGTTCAATTCTTTCTGACAAAGAAGCTCTTTCCCACGAATTATCATCATTGGAGTATTTAGACATAAAACTCCATATGCCCGAATACAGACATGCATAATTATGCCCTAATAGCTTAACCCTCAAATATTTATCATCATTATTTAATATTTGGCTGAGCTTAGCAATAAAATCATCAACGTTTCTATATTCCTTTTTATGTATAAAATATAGTATTGTTAATGCGTTTTCATGCCTTTTAGGAAATATTTTACCATTTTTTTTCTTCTTCAGGACTTTTTCTGCCAATTCAAAATATCTCTTTTCATCTATTTCGATATTAGAATCAGACTGATTTTCTTCATGGGAATCCTGCTCAGATTTTTTGAATTTCTCTAGTTCCTTTAATGCAATAGTAACGCCTTCATATACTTCAATTTCTGAAAAGCCTTCAGCAATTGCATCTTTTATATATGGCATTGCCATATCCCGTAAATATTCATCACGTGACATAGAAATTCTCCCTTCAATTTTTTTAATGCATTACTTATTATACCATTATTATGTAAATTTTGCAATTATTCCTTCATATCTAGATTATAATATTTATTTCTACAATATTTTTTAGCAAGGCCACCTTCACTAGTTTCTCTATAATGGCTTTGCAAATCTTTTCCTGTTTCATACATAGTTTCAACTACTACATCAAATGATACTTTCCTACCTGTATCCAACATCATCGCTAAGCTGCTACTTTCCATTGCTCTCATTGCTGCAACTGCATTTCTTTCAATACATGGAATTTGTACATATCCATATATTGGATCACATGTTAATCCTAAATGATGTTCCATTCCAATTTCTGCTGAATTTTCTATTTTCTCAATATTTCCACCTAATAAATATGTTGCTGCAGCTGCTGCCATTGAACATGCTGTTCCTATTTCAGCCTGACACCCACATTCTGCTCCACTTATTGAAGCATTTGTTTTAATTACATTTCCTATTACACCTGCTACTGCTAATGCCTTTATTATTTTATTATCTTCAATATTGTATTTATTCTTCATATAATATAATACTGATGGAAGTACTCCTGCTGCTCCACATGTAGGTGCTGTAACTATAATTCCACCACTTGCATTTTCTTCACTTGTTGCATAAGCATATGAACTTAATAATCTATTTTGTTTAGTTATATCATCTTCATTTTCTATCTTCTTTTCATAAAGTTTTTTTGCTCTCTTATCTAAATTTAATTTTCCGTGTATTATACCATCTGAAGATAATCCATTTTTTATCGTTAACTGCATTGATTTCCAAATCTCTTTTAAAAAGTCATTTATTTCATTTCCTTCTATATTACATACATAATCATATAAATCACATTTATTTTGTTTGCAATATTCTTTAATTTCGCCAAAACTTTCTTCTTTATAAATATCTTCTTTAGTTATTTCTTTTTTTCCTTCTACTTGAAAAGTTCCCCCACCAACTGAGTATACTCTCCAACTTCCAGTTACTTCATTATCTTTTAGTGCAAATATATCAAATGTGTTAGGATGAACTTCACAATTATATTCAGTATTGATTTCAATTTCTGTATCAAATCCTTCTAACGTTTTTTCTATTATATAATCTGTTAAATGTCCTTTTCCTGTCAATGCAAGTGAGCCATATAAAACTACTTTAAATTTTGTTGCTTCTGGATGTTTATTTTTAAATATCTCAACAGCTCTTTTAGGTCCCATCGTATGCGAACTTGATGGTCCATTTCCTATTTTATATAATTCTGTTAATGATTGCATATATTACTCAAGAATAAATTAATATTCTTTTCTCCTTCCATATTCTTTTTATATAATAAGTTCTAGTTTTCTATATTAACTAAATTATAAATACAATTGTATAGTTTTTTTACTAATATAGTTTATTATTTCTTCTATAGCTTTAATGTAGTCTCTAATGCAAGTTTTATCATATCATTCATAGAATTTTGTCTTTGCTCTGATGTTAGTTCTTCATTTTTGCAAAGTGAATCTGACACTGTTAATAAACAAGCTGCATTTTTTCCTAAATGTTTTGCTGTATAGAAAAGCGCAAAACTTTCCATTTCTGATCCCATTATTTTATCTTCTTTTGGTAATCTACTTATAAATAAATATGGATCATCTAAGTATGGATCGAAACATTCTGTACAAGCCATATTTCCTTTTACATATTTTTGATTTATTTCTTTTGCTGTGTTTTCTATTACTTCATTTAATTTTGAAGAAGATTCTACTAAATGACTTTCAACACCTGTCATATTTTTTGCAAAATTTCCTTCTGTATATGCTTTATCAACTAATACTATATCTAATACGTTTAAATCCTCTATATGACCACCACATGAACCAATTCTGATAATATTTTCTACTCCATAAAATTTATATAATTCATATGAGTATATTCCTATACTTGGCATCCCCATTCCTGATGCCATAACTGTAATTTCTTTTCCTCTATATTTTCCTGTAAAAGCATACATCCCTCTTACACTGTTTACTAATTTATATTCTTCTAAAAATTTTTCTGCTATATATTTTGCTCTCATTGGGTCTCCAGGCATTAATACTGTTTTTGCTATTTCTCCTACTTTCGCTTCATTATGAACTGCCATAATTTACCTCCTTTTTATTCAAATTGATTATAACATTGATATAAATACATTGCAAACTCTAATTTATATAAAATAACAATAGCAAACAATACTTAATATGTAAAAAAACAAGATTTATAATTATGTTTAAAACACATTTTACAAATCTTGAATTTTTAATATATATAATATTTACTTTTTATGCAGTCTTTAAATCTAATCTTAATTTATCAGCTATCATTGCTATAAATTCTGAATTAGTTGGTTTTCCTTTATTTGAATTCACAGTATAACCAAATATATTTTCAACTGTTTCTATTTGACCTCTATTCCACGCAACTTCAATCGCATGTCTTATTGCACGTTCAACTCTTGATGGTGTTGTTTTATATTTTTTAGCTAAGTCAGGATATAATTGTTTTGTTATTTGATTAATGACTTCTATATTATTAACTACCATCATTATTCCATCTCTTAAGTATTGATATCCTTTTATATGTGCTGGTACTCCTATTTCATGGATGATATTTGTAACTTTTACTTCTAAAATTTCCTCTTTACTTGCTTGATTACTAATATCTACATAATTATTTTTTGTTTCTTTTGTAGTTATTTGGTTTGGTACTTTTGCTACTGGTTTTTCTACTAACTCTCTTATTCTTTTCATTAATACATCCATTTTAAAAGGTTTCAAAATATAATATCTTGCTCCTAAGTTTATTGCTTGTGTTGTTACATCATCTTGTCCAACTGCTGATAACATTATACAAATTGGTAAATCTATATTAGATGAAACTAATTTTTCTAAAACCCCTAATCCATCCAAATGTGGCATTATTACATCTAATAAGGCTACTGTTGGTTTTTCTGTTATTATTTTATTATATGCTTCTTGTCCATCTTTTGCTGTTGCAATTATTTCTACATCCTCCTGACTTTGAAAATATGTAATTAATGTAGAAACAAAATCAATATTGTCATCTGCTATTAATATTTTGATTTTTTCTTTCAAAATAATCCCTCCTAAAATAAAAATATGTAAATATTTACAAAACGAATTATATTACTATCAAAATTTTTATGCAATGATTTTTTACTTATTTTATAGGCTTTTCGTACTTCACCATTTTACAAAATTCGACACTAAAATTTAAAAGTAACTATTATAAACTATTTTATATTTTAATATTGCAAAAAAAGATTTTGCCTAAACTTTAATTTAGACAAAACCTCCGTCCCCATGTCTATATTTCTATATATTTTTCTTTTAAAACTTCTTTTTTTATTATATTAAAATTCAGATTTTCTTTTTGTTTTTCTATATTTTCTATTTTATCTGATATTGTTTCTACTATTACATCTACATTTTCTAAATACTCTATATCTAATATTTTTATTTCATTTTGTTTTAAATAATATTTTAATTTTTCTAAATCTGAATATGTTACTTCTAATTTTACTTCTATTCCTATATCTTTTGTAACTTCAACTACATTACTTAAGGCTTCTTGCATTGCTCCTGTATATGCTCTTACTAATCCACCTGTTCCTAATAAAATTCCTCCAAAATATCTTGTTACTACTACTAAGCAATTACTTAAATTTTTAGCTGTTAATATATTTAACATTGGAGCTCCTGCTGTTCCTGATGGCTCTCCATCATCACTAAATCTGTTTACTATCCCTTCTTTTGCAAAAATACTATATGCAAAACAGTTATGTCTTGCATCAAAATACTTTTTCTTTATTTCTTTTATCTTATTTTCTGCTTCTTCTATAGTTTCTACATAAAATACATTTGCAATAAATTTCGATTTTTTTTCTACTATTTCTGCTGTAGTATTTTCGGAAATAGTTTTAAACATTACTTTTCTCCTATTTTTATAATTATAATTAACATTAACTTTTATAATAATCTTATTATATATTAATTGTGCACCACAGATTAAAGTTAAATATTTACTAATTAATTTAATCCTGCTGTATATCCTGTTGAATATGCTATTTGTAAATTAAATCCACCTGTATATGCATCTACATCAATTATCTCTCCTGCAAAATATAATCCTTTTACTAACTTTGATTCCATAGTTTTTGGATTTATCTCTTTTACATTTATTCCGCCCGCTGTTACTATAGCCTCTTCAACTGGTCTAAATCCATCTATATTTACTTCAAAATTTTTAAGAATATTTACTAAATTTGCTCTTTCTTCTTTCGTTATACTATTCACTTTTTTATATGAATCTATTTTTGATAATTCTATTACTACATCAATCATTTTCTTTGGTAATAGTTTATCTAAACTATTTTTAAATTCTTTATTTTTAAATTCTTCAAAATCTCTTATAATTCTTTTATCTAATTCTTCATTAGATAACGCAGGTTTTAAATCTATTACTAATTTAATTTTATTTTCTTTAAGTAATGTATCAATATTTTTATATCTTAATAAATGTGCTGAAGAACTTAATATTGTTGGTCCACTTACTCCAAAATGTGTAAAAAGTAATTCTCCAAAATCTTCATATATTACTTTACTTTTTTCTATGTCCTCTATTTTTATTTTCACATTTCTTAATGATAATCCTTGCAAGTTTTGGCAAAGCTTTTTATCCCCTGTAAGTGGTACAAGTGAACCTCTAATTTTTTCTACTGTATGTCCCACTTTTTCTGCCATAATATATCCATCTCCTGTTGAGCCTGTTCCTGGATAACTTTTTCCACCTGTTGCCAAAATAATTTTTTCTCCTGTAATTTTTTGTCCTTCTACTGTTTCTATTCCTACAACTTCATCATTTTCTACAATAATTTTGCAGACTTTTGTTCCTGTTTTTATTTGTATGTTTTTATATTTTTTTAATTCTTTTATAAAGCAATCTAATACATCTTGTGCTCTATCTGTTACTGGAAATATTCTATTTCCTCTTTCTTCTTTTACTTTTATTCCATTAGTTTCAATTATTTTTATAATATCCTTGTTAGTAAAATTTTGAAATACACTATACAAAAATCTTCCATTTCCTGGAACATTTTTAATAAAGTCCTCCATTTCTAGAGAACTTGTTATATTACATCTTCCTTTTCCTGTAATTAATATTTTCTTTCCTAAAGAATTATTTTTTTCTATTAATATTACATCGTTTCCATTTTGAGCAGATGAAATTGCTGACATAATTCCAGCAGGTCCTCCACCAATTACTATTACTCTCATATTTCTTCCTAATTATTTTATAAACTTTCTTAAATGGCAAATTCAATTATTACTATATTCTAAAATTCTAACTTTTTACTTCTGCACAACTGCACTTTAAAATTTTAACTCTTTACCTCTACACAATATATCATTTCTAATTCTTCTAACAAATATTTTCCTACAAAGCTTGGTGAATAATATATTTCAAGTTGATATGTTGGAGCTACTATTTCTTCTCCATTATCATTTATTACTCCCCATTTTCCATCTGTATATACACCTGCAAATCCATACTCATTTAATTCTGTTACAACATCATATTTAGCTTCAATTACAATATTCCCTGATTTATCTTTAAATCCCCATTTTCCTTCTTCAGATTTATAGCTATATAATTTTAAATCTTTATAAACTTCTGTATTTGGAACTAGCTCTCCTTCTTTATTAATATAATTTAATTCAGATTTTGAATAAATTGAAACATAATCTTGGTTAACACTTTCAACTACAGCATCTTTCATTGTTAATACTTTTTCTATTTTTTTAGAATAAATATCAACTTCATTTCCTTTTCTTGCTTCTAAAGCATTTACATTATCTAGCACAATTATATAATCGTATTCTGCTTCAACTTCTGTTCCTGCATAAATATTAAGTATTCCTGATTTTCCCTCTTCTGTTGTAAAAACAAAAAAATTATCAAATGCATATGTAATATTTGTATATCTATTATCTATTTGAACATCTTTACTAATAATGCTATAATATCCATTATCATTTTGAGCAATAAAATATGAAGGATTATTAGTTTCTATAATACTCTTATATGTATTGGTATTTACTAAATTTCCATATAAATCATATAATCTCATTTCATCATCTTTTTTTACTGAAATATAATTTCCTGCTATGGAATAACTTGTATATTCTGTTTTTAATATCTCTTTTCCTTTATTATCAAAAAATCCATATTTACCATTTCTATTTACTATAAATACATCTGAAACATTATAATAATTTATATTTTGATATTTCGCATTTATAATTATTTTTTTATTTTTTATAACACCTTTTTTTCCATTTTCCATAAATATTAAATAAATATCGTCATCTTCATATTCTAATGCTCTTGATACTGACTCATATTTTGGAGATACTAATACTTTTCCATTGTAATCTATATATCCATACATAATTCCTGAGCTAGTTTTATCTGATATAATATATCCTGTTTTTAAATATCCATCTTCTGCTGATGAATATTCATCTCCTTTTATTGAATTATATTTTACATCTATAATTGTATTTCCTTTTGAATCTACAACTCCATATAAATTATCTTTTTTTACTAATATACAACCTGGTTTATTTTCTAAGCTAGATACTTCATCATATATTGCATTCGTTAATTTCTCTCCTGAAAAATTTATTAATCCATACTTTCCATTTTCTTCATAACTTAATACATTTTTTTCCATTTCTAATGTTGTATCTGAAATTACTATTGGATATACCGAATTGTATTCAGTAAATATATCTTTTCCTTGAGAATTTAAGATTGCATAATTATTTTCATCTTTAAAACATACAAAAACATCTTTTGCATTATTTGGAATATATAAAGTTACATATTCTGGTTTAATTATTTCATTTCCTTTTCTATCAATTACTCCTATTTTTTCATCTAGTGAAGATATAGTAAAATATTGATAAGGTTCTTCTGCAATTTCTTCTACTGGTCTTTTTGTATTAATTTTTATTATAACTATACCAATAATTAAAACCAAAATAATTGATATTATAGCTATTATTAACTTTATATTTCCTTTTATTTCCAAAGCTTCATCTCCTAAAATTCAAATTTACTAAAAAATTCTATTTTTTGTATCAAATTTAGCAATTATGTGGATAACTAACTATTTTTTCACATATTTAATATAATCCACTATATTTTATTATTTTACAATAATTTACTTTTATTTTCAATATAACAATCGGTCATTTCACAGAATATTCACACTGATATTTAACACCAAAATTCAAACATATTTTTTAAATACACTGTAAGTGGATTTCTAAGGTTTGTTAATAAGTTTACTTCTGTTGTTAATGAAATTGGTACCATTATTATTATAGTTGCTAAACAAATAATCATAAATAATTTATTTACTTCTTTTTTATCTTTACTTTGTTCTACTAATTTCAAAAATAAAATAACTGCATTTATACATAGAATTAATTTAAAATCTATAGCGTATGCTTCACAAATACCACCCAAGCAAGTATTTAAAACTATTGCAATTATTGATGTATATAAGCAAACTCGTGTAAATATTTTTAATTCTTTATTTTCTGATATATCTAATATATTTTTCTTAAATAAAAATACCCATAAAATTGGTATTGCAAGTAATCCAACTAATCTATTTTCATAACATACTTCATTTACAGAATTTAAACACGTTTCTGTATTTATAAAAATAAATGGAAAATTTGAAACATTAATTCTTGGAATTCTAAATATGTACTCTAAAATTCCTAAATATATTTTTCCAAAAGTAAATGACATACAGTAAGTCATGTTAAATCCTGTTAATTGATATTTAGCACCAAATTCTAAAATATTATCAAACCTTAAATAATTTAATATCATTTGAAAAATTGCTAACATTCCAAGTGGAATAGCCATAAAAATTCCATCTTTTATTTTTTCTTTTAAACTTATTTCTTTTGTGTTTAACAAAAGAAATAATACTATTATAGAATAGTATGCGATTAAATTTGGCTTTGATAAAACTATTAGCGCTGTAGTAATTCCAAGCGATATTAATTTTAAATATTTATATTTTTTATTTTCATAAATTGATATTGCTAAATTTATTGATATTAGCATGAACATTATTCCTGAGGTTACTACTATATCATATTTTGCACCTCTTAAAAGTGTTAAAATATTTGAACCAAACAAAATTGCATAATATCCTAAATAAAAATTAAAAAGTGACAATTTTTTTATGTATCTATCTACTAATTTTTTATATAAGAAGTATAAAGAAATTACGATTCCAAACATATATACAAGATTAAAAATATATGTATGTGTATACATTCCTGTTACTAATCTAAAAGGCATTATAGTTGTAATAATTGGTGCTACTCCAAAATAGTTATAATAATTTCCATTAAAGTATGCTACATCATAAAGATATGGGACGCTTTCTCTATCTCTTTCTACATTATCATATGGATTTTCCATTTCTTTAAGTTCTTGTGATGCTTCTGGAATAAGCTCTACTTGTCCATTCATAAAAGCTTCTGTTTGCATCAAAAGTGCATCCTCATTACTTATATTCTCTTTTTTTATAAGTAATGTTTCTGGATTAAATTGATAAATTAAGTATATTGCTATAATTCCGCAAAAAACAATTAAGTTTAACATAAATATCTTATGTTGTGATTTTGAATTTTTATCATATTCTTTATAAATACTTTCATCTTTTACTTTAATTATAAAAATTACTATTATAAAAAATATTGCTATTCTATACACATTAATATTAAAATTAGACTTGTTTATAAATATGTTTTCCACAGAAAAATCACTTTCTGTTAATAAATTAAGTTCTATTGTTTTGCACTTTGAATGAGTATCAAAATTTATGTAATGCTTTTGATTTTCTAACATTACCTTTGGCTTTAAAGAAAATAAATCACTATTTTCTTCTGCTGTATATTTTAACTCATATGTTACTTTATCTGTTAATTTTTCTTTATATTTTATATTTATACTTGTAACTCTTTCATCTATCTCTGAAATTAAAATTTGATTTTGCTCTATTTTATAGTTTTCTATCTCTTTAGATTTCCCAAGTAATACACTTCTGAAAGCTGGATAATTACAAATAAATATTTCTATTAAAATAGCAATTATTAATGCAATTATAATTCTCTTTTTACCATTTGCATCTATTCTTGATTTCTTTTCTATTTCTATCAACTCTTTCATTTAATTTTTTTCATTATATCACATAGAATTAAAAAATAAATAACTATAAATAATTTAATTATTAATAATTAATAAAAGCACTTAATATATATTAGAACGAAGTGATTCGCAGCCTTTTTACTAACAGTTAAACAAAGTGATTACTGTTAGTTAATGCAGAGCTGGGAGCTTATAAAATAAGCGACCAGCAAAGAACAAGTGATAATATATATTAAGTGCTTTTATTCAATTTAATTTATTTTAAATATCAAAATTATTTATTTTTTAATTTATGCATTTTCAGTCATAACAGGTACAACTTGTTTTTTACGAGACACAACACCTTCAAGTAATGCTGTATTATCTTCTAATTTTACCCCATATGCTTTTTCAACTATTCCCGCACTATTTCCTAATGCTATAGTTTGAGTATTACTATTTACTATATCTGTAATTAAAAGCATAAATAAATCTAATCCGTTTTCTTCAATACTTTTTTTCATCCCAGCTTCTAAATCAGCTTTCATTTTCATAACTTCTGGAATTGATGCTGTATTTACTTGTGCTATAATTGATTTTTTATCTTTTAAAGCTATAGCTTTTGCATCTATTTTTAATATTTCATCTATTGTAAATGAACTTAAATCTGTTCCTGCTTTTAACATTTCCATACCATAAGTTTTATAATCAATTCCTGCAATTTTTGATAATTCTTCTACTGCCTTAACATCATCAGATGTACATGTTGGAGATTTTAATAAAAGTGTATCTGAAATTATTGCTGATAGCATTAATGTTGCAATTTTTTTATCTACTTCAAATCCATATTCTTTATATAATTTGTACATTATTGTTTCTGTACATCCTACTGGTTCTGCTCTATAAAAAACTGGATAACCAGTATTTAATAAAACTTGATGATGGTCTACTATTCTTTTTATTTTTACATTATCCAAATTTGAAATAAGTTCTCCTGGATTTGCTGTATCTACTATTATAACTTCTGCTCCATCTTCTAAATCTTCTATAAATTCTGGTGCTTCTACTCCTACATAATTTAAAACATATTCTGTTTCTTTATTTACATTTCCCAATCTACAAGAAACTACATCTGTGTTTCCTTGTTTTCTTTCAAAATCTGCCATTACTAAACTTGATGTTATTGAATCTGTATCTGGATTTTTGTGTCCAAAAATATAAGTTTTTCCCATTTTCATTTCTCCGTTTCTTTATTAAAATTTGTAGATATATTATAACATTTTATTTTAAAAATCAATATTTTTTACATAATATACACAATTCATTTTTGATATAAATATTAGCAAAGCCTTTATTTTATATAAAATACAAATTGATTTTATATAAAATAAAAGCATAATTCACAACATTTTAGATTAATAATTATACATAGTTCTTAACCTACTATTTTTAAAATTTTCTCGATAATTAACATCTTCTTTTCGCCTTTGAGCTTCTCTTATACTAACTCTAAGTTCTCTTAAAGTGCTTTTATCTTCTACTTTTAATTTATCACTTTGCATATAAAAAGTTACTAATTCATTTGCCATTGAATATTCCATTTGCGCTATACATACTTTTATAAAAAATATACTATTTTCTAAATCATCATCTAAAAATTCTAAACAATCTTGAAGACATTCTAATGTTGCCTTTGGCATTTTCTTAGGCTTTTCTTCATATATCTTTCTACATAAATCAATATACTTTCTTAGTGTTTTTATTCCTGTTTTTGTGTCTTTTACTTCATCAACTATATCTTCACATCTTTCTTCTAATTCTTTCAAGTTTTTTTCTTGTTTTGCTTGTTCTTTAATTTCTTCAAATTCTTCTGGAGATATATTAAGGTCTTCAATTCTAGAATTATCAATTGTTTTGTCATTTTTCAAACTCTCATATAAATATTTATATGAAATTTTTGATTTATCTAATTTGCTTTCATATAAATTATCTACTTTTATCATTAAATCTGGTATTCTAAGATTTGTATTTTCTGCTATCTCTTCATATCCATATCCTTCTTCTAGCATTTCTCTTATCTTTTCGTCTTGCCATTTTAGAAATTTATCTTTATTTTCCTTTGTTCCTGAAACTGATAAAATTTGGCAAGTTTCATTATAATTTTTCTCTACAAATTTATAATAATTTTGTCTATTTATTTCTAAAACTTGTTTTGCAAAATCTAGTCTTGATAAAATTGTATGTGCGCTTTTATACAATTTTTCAAAAAATGCTGGAATTATTCCTTGTCTTTGATATAATAAATTTTCTTTTATTAATCGTGCTTTTAAATTTGCTATATATGCATCGGAAAACTTAACTCTACAAAAAATTTCAGTTTCTTCTCCTGGATTATTTCTTATAAAAATTAATCTATCATTTCCTATAAATAATACTTTTTCTGCAAATAACTTTTCAGATAATTTGCCTCCATATAATTTATATAATCTTAAAAATTCTTGATAATCTATACTTTCATCTGTATAATGTCCTGAATTATTAAAAACATTTTTTCTTATAGCTTTAATTTCATCTTTTCTAACCTTTTCATTTGTTAATATTATTGTTCTTTGATTATCATCTCTTAATATACAATCTAATCTACAAGGTATAATATCTAATATTTCTCTACCAAAATCTTTTTGACTCATTCCAAATCCATATTTTTCGTAAATTTCTAGGAATTCTTTACCTGTCATTTGATCTTCAATATGTAAGTTTCTTTCTCTTATTACAACATCTCTTAATTTTCTTACTGCTTTTTTAAATACCTCTTCTGGCAAATCATTTTCTTCACTTTTTAAGATTCTACTTGTTTTTATTTCACCTCTTTTTAACACCCAAAATTGCTCTGGTTCTATTTCTAAAGTATTTTTTGCAAATTCAAGGTTATTTGTTACAAATCCATATTTTTCATGCAGTCTTAAAAATTCTTCATATGTTATAGGCTTTCCTCTATAAACATTTTCATTTTTCTTAATACTTTCTTTTGCCACTATATAAAAATTTTCAGGAATTTCTATATCTGTAAGTATAAGATTTTCAGAGCCACCTCTTTTTAGTCTTTTATAATTTGCTTTAGAAATATCTAATACTTCTTCTGCAAAATCTATTTCTGATAAAATTTTGGCATGCTTCCTATACAGTTCTTTAAATTTTTCATAATCTATACTTTCATTTATATGTAATTTTTCTTTTAGAATTGTTTCTTCTCTTATTTTTGTTAAATAATCTAAACCAACAATTTCTTCATTCCAAATTTGTGCCTTTTTTATTTTATCATTTATTAAATTTCTTGCTTTTCCTTCTGTCATTCCTAATACAATTCTAGCAAAATCATATTCAGAAAAATCTTTTCCATAAATATTATATATATCAAAAAATTTATCTCTTTCTAATTCATCTCCAATATGAAGATTTCTATCTTCTGCAATTTCATCTTTTAACTTTGATATTTTCTTTTTTCTTTCTACAACTTGTTTTACAATTTTTCTTAATTCATTTGGTTTTAAAGAATTATCAAAATATTCATCATTCGTTTTATTAAAAATAGTTGCATTTTTAGTATTATTACATTTAGTACAAGAAAGAGAATGACTACTTACATCTAATACTTTTTCAACAAACATTACTAATGGCATTTTAGTTGGTGTGTAATTATATATTTCTACTAACTCATCATACGATCTTTCTTTTCCCTTAGTTAATCCTAATTCCTTTATAATTCTTAGTTTAAGCATTTCTATTTCAGTATCATCTATTGTTTCTTTTTTTAGGATTTTACATTTATTTTTCTTCAAACTATAATAATCTGTTTTTAATAAATCTAAAAAAATCTCTGCAAATTCACTTTCTTCAAGTCCAGTACCATATTTTGAATATAAATTAAAAAACTCATTATAATCAATTACATCATTAATATGTAAAGATTCTTTTTTTATCATCTCTTGTCTTGCATTTTTTAATTTCTTTTTTTTAATCCAAGTTACTTTTTCTATAGAAAAATTCATATTTTCTCCTACTGCTTTATTCTTTTTTCATTTTATCTAAAACAACTAATTACTATTTTCTATCTTCTGTTTTAACTTAAACTACTGCCTCTCTTTTAAATATTGATTCATTACTATCTTTAATTGATACTACATTTTTTCTTGCTATAACTTCATCTTTTCTTTCTGAAGCTTCTTTAATCATAACTCTCATTTCTTGTAACTTCTTTTTATCTTCTATACTTAAACTATCACTATGCATATTAAAAGTTACTAAGCCATTTGCCCTTATATAATCCATTCTATCTATACAAACTTTTATGAAAAACAAACTATTTCCAAGATTTGTGTCTAAAAATTCTATACAGTCTTGAAGAGTATCTAAAATATCTTCTGGCATATTTTTAGGTCTTGCTCCATAAAGTTCTTTGCATAACTTTATATATTCTACTAAATTCTTTTTATTTTTAGGAGTATCTAAAACTTCATCAATTATATGAGCACACTTTTTCTGAAGTGGCTTTAATCTAAGTTCATTTTCTACTGCACCTTTTATTTTACTAATATCAAACTCACTTATTTCACTTTCTTCTAATCTACTTTTATCAACTTTTTTATTATTTTTCAAAGTATTATACAAATATATTTTTGTAATATTTTCTTTATCTAATCCATTTTCATATAAACTATCAATATTTTTCTTTAATTCTATACTTGGTAAATTTACATTTTCTTCTATTTCATCATATCCAAACCCAGCTTCAAGCATTTGCTTTATTTTTTCATCTTGCCTTTTTAAAAACTTTTCTCTATTTTCTTCTGTCCCAGAAGTTGTTAAAATAAAGAATGCATTACTTTCTTTATTTTCAAGTTCTCTATAACTCCATCTATTTACTTCTAATATTTCTTTAGCAAAGTTTGGCTTAGATAAAATTGTACGAGCATTTTTATATAATCTATTAAAAAATGGTAAAGTTACTGGTTGTTTATAATATAATAAACTTTCTTTTATTAATCTTGCTTTTAAATTTGCTATATATGCATCAGAAACTTTAGCTCTGCAAAAGATTTCAGTTTCTTCTCCTGGATGTGTTCTTATAAATGTTAATCTATCAGCAGACATAAATAATACTTTCTCTGCAAATTGTCTCTCTGATAATATCCCACCATATAAATCGTATAATCTTAAAAATTCTTTATAATCAATGCTATCTTCTGTACAATGTTCTCCACTACTAAAAAATGCTTTTCTTAAAGCTTTTATTTTATCTTTTGAAACCTTCTCATTTGTAAGAATTGCAGTTCCTTGACTTTCATCTCTTAAAATTACATTTAATCTATAATCTTTGATATCTAAAACTCCAAGTGCAAAATCTTTTTGACTCATTCCAAAACCATATTTCTCATAAAGCTCTGTAAATTTACTTCCAGTCATACGGTCTTCTATGTGTAACTTATTTTCCTTTATTACTATTTGTCTTAATCTTTTTATATCTTTTTCATGTTCTTCTGGACTTTTTTCGTTCTCTTCTCCTTTAAGAATCCATGAAGTTTTTATATCTCCTCTTTTTAATGACCTTATTGAATCTGGGTCCATTTCTAATGTTTTTTCTCCAAATTCAATATCATTTGTTACGAATCCATACTTTTCGTGCAACTTCAAAAATTCTTCATATGTTATAGGTTTTCCTCTATAAACATGTTCATTAGTTTTTATCTTTTCTTTAGCATCTGAATAAAATTCTTCTGGTACTTCAATAGAAGAAAGTACTAATGATTCACACTTATCTTTTTTTAGCTCATTATATCTAGTTCTTGGTATGTCTAAAATTTCTAATGCAAAATCCACTTCTGTTAAAATCCCAGAATGTTTATTATAAATTTCTTTAAATTGTGCATAACTTATCTTTTCGTTTATATGTAATTTTTCTTTTTTTATAGTTTCTTCTCTTATTTTTAGTAAATAATCTAAAGTAACTATTTCATTCGTCCATATTTTAACACCTTTTCTTTTATCATTTAATAATCCTTTTATTTTAGCACTATCAATTCCTAATACATTTTCAGCAAATTCCATTTCTGAAAAATTTATACCATAAATTTGATATAACTCTAAAAATTCCTCTTTATTTAAAGAATCATTCATATGAATGCCTCTGTCTTGTGCTATTGTATCTTTTAATTCAGGTATTTCTTTTCTTATTTTTTCCAATTTACCTATTGTGCTATATAATGCCTCATCACATTTTGAATCATCAAAATAATCAATATTTGTTTTACTAAAAATAGTTGCTTTTCTAGTTCTTACAAGATTTGTACGTGATATAGTTTGTTGTGCTACATCTAATACCATTTCTACAAAAGGTACAAAAGATAATTTTGTAGGTATAGAATTGTATATTTCTTCTAGCTCATCATAATGTTTTTCATCTAAAGCTTTTAATCCTAATGTTTTTATAAGTTTAACTTTCATTAATTCTATATCAGCTGGAGTTACAATTTCTTTTTTTAGAATTCTACATCTACTTCTCTTTTTCAAATCATAATAATCTGTTTTGGCTATATCTAAAAATATATCTGCAAATTCGTCTTCTGCAAGATTTCCACCATAAATAGAATATAGCTCTAAAAATCTACTATATTCTATAGTATCATTAATATGAAGAGATTCATTTTTAATCATCTCTTCTTTTGTTCTTCTCAAATCTCGCTTTTTTCTTGAAGCTTTTCTTTCTACCGAAAAATTCATAAATCACCTATTTTCTATAAAATATTATTTATTTTTTCTAATTCTTCTTCAGCTACTTCCCATAATTTCATATTTTCTTCAATTTCTTTATTTAAACTATCTATTTTTTCTTGAATTTCTGTAACTTTTACATAATCAGAATACACTTCTTCTTTTAATAACTCATTTTGATAATTTGTGATTTGCTCTTCACATTCTGCTATCTGCTCTTCTATTTTTTTGATTTTTCTTTCTAATTTATCTTTTTCTTTTAATGGATTAATATATGCTTGTTTCTGCACTTTTTCTTGTTTTTTTACTACTACAATTTCCTTATCTTCCTCTGCCTTTTTTTCTAAATATTCTTCATATCCATATGGATAAAATTTTACATTTCCACTTTCAAAATTTAAAATACAATCTGATATTTTATTTATAAAAAATCTATCATGTGAAACAACTATTAATGTTCCATTATATTCTTTTAGCATATCTTCTAAGCTTTCTTTTCCAATTATATCCATATGATTAGTTGGCTCGTCAAGTATTAAAAGATTAGGTCCTGTTTTTAAAATTTTGCAAAGTGCAAGTCTTACTTTTTCTCCTCCTGAAAGCATATTAACTGTTTTAAAAACATCTTCTCCATAAAACATAAATGCTGCTAAAGAATTTCTAACCTCTGTTACTGTAAGACTTGGAAACTCATCATAAAATTCATCAAATACAGTTTTCTCTGAATTTAATTGTGCCATTTGTTGGTCAAAATATCCTATTTTTACATTATGTCCAAATTCATATTTACCGTTAATCTTATTTATGTTTCCTACTAACGTTTTAAGTAATGTTGATTTTCCTGTTCCATTGCTTCCTATAATTCCTAATTTTTGACCTTTATATAGTTTAAATGAAACTTTAGACAATGTTTTGTTATACCCTATCTCTAAATTTTCTACATTTAAAACATTTTTTCCACTCTCTACTTCTATTTCAAAATTAGTTTTAAAACTTTTTAAATCATATTTATTTGGTTCTTCAATTTTTACCATTCTTTCAACTTGTTTTAATTTTGACATAGCCATCTTAGCTTTTGTTGGTTTATACCTAAATCTATCTGCTATTGCTGTTAATCTTTTTATTTCTTTTTGTTGAAATTCAAAATCTTTTAGTTGCTTTTCATAATTTATTCTTTTTTGTTTTTCAAAAAATTCATAATTTCCAGAATATTCTGTTATAGCTCCATATTCTATTTCATAAATTTTATCTACAATTCTATTTAAAAACATTCTATCATGTGAAACTATAACTACTGCTTTAGTATAATTTTTTAAATAGTTTTCAAGCCATTCAATAGTTGTTATATCTAAATGGTTTGTTGGTTCGTCTAAAAGTAGTATATCTGGCTTACTAAGAAGTAATTTTATAAAAGCAATTTTTGTTCTTTGCCCTCCTGAAAATTCACTAATTTTTTTATATTTATCTTCATTTGAAAATCCAAATTTATTTATTGCTGTTTCATATTCTTTTTTATATGTATAACCATCTAAAAACTCATATCTATCCTGTGCTTTAGAAAATTCTCTTGCCAATTCTTCTGAAGAATCTTCTTGCATTTTTATAACTAGATTTTCAATCTTTTTTTCTAAATCTATAATTTCTTTATAAACTTTTAAAATCTCATCAAGCATTGTAATATTATCATCTTCAAAATCTATCTGCTTTAAATATCCTATGCTTGGATTTCCTTCGTTATATATATTAAATTTGTTTTCTCCAATACCTTCTGAAAGCATTTCATTGTCTACAATAGCTTTTAATAAAGTAGATTTTCCACTTCCATTTCTTCCAACTATTGCAACTTTCTCTTTTCCTTTTACTTCAAAATTTATTTCTTCTAAAATTGTTTCTGCTCCATATGATACTGAGCCATTTGTAATTCTATAGTTCACTTCTATTTTATCCTTCTTTTTTAAATATACATATGCCTTTTAATTATATCACATTTTTTGCCATTTTAAAAGGAAAATTGGTAAATATTGTAAAACTTAAAATATTCTGCTATACTAGATTTATTATGGAAAATCAAGAAAGATATAAAAAATTAAATAAATATTTAAAAGAAAAATTTGGGGAAAGAACTTTAAAAATATGTATTGATGGTGGATTTACTTGTCCTAACAGAGATGGTTTACTTTCTACTAATGGGTGTATTTTTTGTAGTGAAAGAGGCTCTGGTGAGCATATAAAATCTTCGCAAAGTATCAGCTCAATATCTGAAAATATAAAATTACAAGTACAAAATTATTTTAAGAGCTATAAAGCAGAAAGAGCAAATAAATTTATTGCATATTTTCAAAATTTTACAAATACTTATGATTCTATTGAAAACTTAAAGCTAAAATATGATTCTGCTTTAATTGATGATAGAATTGTTGTACTTGCTGTTGCAACACGTCCTGATTGCATAAATGAAGAAATTTGCAAACTATTAAATTCTTACAAAGATAAAGTTTATGTTTGGGTAGAACTTGGTCTTCAAACTTCTAATGAAAGTACTGGAAAATTTATTAATAGAGGATATTCAAATAGCTCTTTTACTCAAGCTGTTAGCCTTTTAAATAAATACCATATCGATATTATTTCTCATATTATGGTTGGATTACCTAATGAGAATTTAGATGATATAAAAAATACTATTTCATTTTTAAATAAGCACAATATTCAAGGATTAAAAATACATTCTACTTATGTTATAGAAAATACTGAACTTGCCAATTTATACAAAAAAGGAGCATACGCTCCTATTACTTTAGAATATTATTTTGAAGCTACTGCTTATATTTTATCACATATAAGCCCTAACATTATTATACATAAAATTTCTGGTGATGCCCCTAAAGATTTACTTATAGCTCCAGAATGGAACAGTCATAAAAAATGGATTATGAATGGAATTGAAAAATATTTAAAAGATAATGACTTGTATCAAGGAAAATATTATTAAATTATTTATTAATAAAAATTCGTTCTTTGAATTGCTTATAAATATCTATGCATCACTTTAATCTAACATATATAATTACTTTTGTTTAATTGTATATATTATTTTATCTTTTTTATCTTTGCTATAAAAAATCCTTCGTATAATTCATTTGGACATACACATAAAGTACCATTTAAACTTGTTGGTAGTAATGGTAAATCTTCTATTCCTTCAAAATCTATTGGTACTATTTCCACATTTGCACCAGCTATAGCCTTTTTTACTATTTCTTCATTTTCTTTTTCTAAAATCGAACAAGTTGAATAAACCATTTCAGAACCTGGTTTTAATATCTTTAATGCTTTTTTTAATAATGTAATTTGTGATTTAGTAGTTTTTTCAATAAGTTTAGTTGTAAAATATTTAACTATGTTATTATCTTCTGAATTTAAAGTTCCACTTCCACTACATGGTGCATCTAATAAAATTTGATCAAAAGAGAAAAAATCGTCTATGTTTCTAGAATCTTTTTGCATAATATATACACAAGAAGCTCCTTGCTTTTCAACATTATATTTTAATTTTTCTATTCTCACATTATTCATTTCACAAGCTGTTATATGTGCTTTGTTATTTGATATTGCAGCCATTTGAGTTGTTTTTCCTCCTGGTGCAGCAGTCATATCTAAAATATCATTATTTTCTTTTGGAGATAAAACAATTGGTGGTAACATTGATGATAAACTTTGAAGATATATTTCACCATTTTCATATAAATTTAATTTCTGTATATCAATTTCTTCTACATTATTTACTATAAATGCTTCTTTGCTCCATGGGACTTTTTCATATTCTATTTTTTCTTTTTTTAATATATCTTCAACTTTTTCTATACTACTTTTTAAAGTATTTACTCTAAATGTTACTTTTCTTTCGACTAAATATCCTTCTAATATTTTTTCTGTTACCTCTTTTCCATATTGAGTATTTAGCATATCTATTAAAAAATCTGGTATATTCATTTTTTCTCCTTCTATAATGATTTTCTTATTTATTATACATGTTTTTATTTACTTAATCAATAATAGAACAAATTGAATTATAGAACAATAGTGGACGATATTTAGTATGAAAAAGATAAAACTTTACTAAATCGTCCACGTAATTGTTCGCTGTGCCAAATTTACGTTAGTAAATTTGTGTACAAAATTGCCGAAGGCTTTATTTATTAGGAAGTTCAGAGAACTTTCCTAATAAATAAACGCAGGGGAACTCGGCACTATTGCTACCGAGTTCCCCTACCCTTACTTACATAGGATTACCATTCAATTGTTTCGATTAAATCATCTATACTACCTGTTACTTTTATAATTTCTGGAATCTCATAAAAATTAACTGTATTTTCTAATTCAAAGTCTTTTCCATCTTCAGAGTATAAATAAACTTTTTTATTTAATGCAAGTGCCATACCTAATTCTATATGTGTGCCTCTCCCTGCTGGTAATATAATAATTACAATATCTGAATCTTTAATTCCTTGTATTTCAAAATCTGATTCTTTTATCATGTCTTCTCTAGTTTCATCTTCATTAATGTTTTCAGCCCAATTATATGTGTGAATATGTCCTAAATTTATTAACTTTTTAGAAACTGTATTTACTATTTCAAAATTTTTAAATCCTGATCCTATATAAAATTTCATATGATTCTCCTTTTATTATTAATTTTCATTATTATATCATAAATTAATAATTAGTGGGTCCATTTCATAATATATTTCTCCTGCATCATCTGATTCATCAATTGGATTATGCAAGGTTTCTACTGGAACTATTTTTATATAATCTGTGTTTGTGTTTTCTATTAATAAATAATCTATTGTTTCCCAAGTTGCATTATTATATTTCTTAGTTGGAACATCATGATAATCATAATCTTCTCTAGTTCCATCTGAATAAATAAGAGTGTTTTTATTACTTGTTGCAAAACAGCTTAGTTCATTTCCATTTGCATCATATACTTTATATTCTCTTGTAAGTGGTAAATGCTCTATATTAGGATTTGAATATCTATTTTCAAAAGCATTAGAAGATTGATTTGTGGCAGAGTGATTTATTCTTACAATTGTTTGAATAGGTGATATTACAACTTTTTCAACTTTATGTGTTATATTTCTAAAACTTGACTTTATATCTGGATTTTCTATAACTTTACTATCTTTTAAAATATCATTCTTAGAAACTCTTACATCAAACTCGCTTGGTAAATCTATTATTCCAATAGGTTCTGTATCCATCATGTTAGCATCATAATCATAAGCAAATCTCTGACAATCATTACGCCATCCTCTTAAATTTTTCCAATCAATGATTCCTACTAATTTATTATTTTTTAGTGTAATTTTAAAATCACTTTTTCCATCTAAAACATCTTCTGTTAACATATACATTGTATATACTTTATATTCGTATTCACTTATTTTTTCTATGTTTTGCCAATTTCTAACACAATATGGAACATCATCTATATAAATACTTGCATACCAATCCATATTTGGATTGAACTTATCATAATTATATGTCCCCCCTTTTTGATTATAATTAAGAGAAATAGCTGGAATATATCCTGTTTCCTCACGTTCTTTTATAGCATTATTGATTTTTGCCAATTTATTTTTGTATTCTTTTTCTATATCTTCTTCTGTAACGACTATATCATTATATTTTATATTATAATTACCTTTATTAAATTCTTCTTCATGAATTTTAGCTTTTAAATCAAATTCAACTCTCTCTTTTAATTTACTTTTAGCTTCTTCTTGTGTTTTTATATATTCATCTGTAAGAATATTTTCATCAAGTTTTAATTTTTTATAATCTTCTTCACTTAACTTTATATTAAATTCTAAAATTGTTATTCCTTCATTACATAAAGTTGATGTTAGTTCTACTTTTGTATTTTCAAATGATATTATTTGATTTTGTACAGGCTTTTTATAATCTACATATTTATTTGAAAATTCAAGTCCTAACCAATCTACTGCTGGAATACCATTTATTTTTCCGCCAGTTGCAGCATATACAGCAAAAGTACCTATTATTGTGCATAATATTGAAATTGCAACTGTAGCAAATTTTCTTAAATAACATTTTTTCTTCTTTTTAGTTCTTAAAGTATAATTTATTCTATTTTGAATTTTTACTGGTATTTCTATGTCATTTTCAATTGTAGACTTTATAAATTCTTCAATATTATTCATAATAACCTCCTTCATACTGATTTTTTAATTTACTTTTTGCTCTTGCAAGTTTACTTCTAATTGTGTTTTCATTTATTTTTAATATTTTACTAATTTCTTTTGTAGAATAATCTTCGTAATAATATAATGTTAATATTAGTTTTTCATCATCTTTTAAATCTTTTATTAAATTTTCAAAATTCATATTTTTTAGAAAATTTTCTTCAAAAATTAATTTTTTTGAAAATTCTTCCTCATCATATGATGTATTATATCTTTTTCGTTTTATATAAATTTTGTTGCATTCATTTATCAAAATTTTTATTAACCATGTCTTAAAAAATTTATTATTTCTTAATTTTCGTATATTTTGATAACATGATATTATTGTTTCTTGAATTGCATCAGCTACATCATTATCATCTTGTAATTTTGTTTTAGCAATTATATACAAATCCTTTTGAACTAATAATATAAGTTCATTAAATGCTTCTTCATCATTTCTCTTTGCTTTTTTCACGAGTTCTTCCACAATTTAACCTCCATATTTTAGTACATATATTTTTTATTTTAGATTGTTTTATTGCTTAATTTTGTTGCATAAATTTATTATATCTTTAAAATAAATTTATTTGAATATTTCTTGATTAAAATAAGCCAAAACAGGCTGGGAACTTTTTATAGTCCCCAGCCTGTTTTTCCTCCCTCTTAATTAAAAGAGAAGTGTTTCCAATGCTTTTGCAATCTCTTTTTTGGTCTGGCATTCTGTTACAATACCATCCTTGTTCAGAATCATTGCCCAGTGCTTTCCGCCGCCGATCTTCGCCAAATCATTCGCCACAATGTAATCAGCATCGTTTTTCTCTCTAAGCTTTGACGCCACCTGATAAAGATATTCCTTACTTACTCCTTCCAAAAGCTTAAAACCTACCAAAGTTACATCAGGTGCCATCTGCTTAATTAAGCTGATAACCTTTGGTGTAAGCCCCATCTTTACCATCAGATTTGGCTCATATGACGAAATCTTTGTGTTGTTATTGCAGACACATTCTGGATTCCTGAAGATGTCCACAATAGACTCCTCAGTGATTTCTTCTTTCTTCACTGCCTTCTGAAGCATCTCATAGATTTCATGTGCCAAGTCCTCCGCTCTGACTACATACTCTCCAGTGTAATCGCCAACAGCAGATGAATGAACAATGATATCTATTCTGTCTCTGGAAAAAATGTCCTTTAAAGCATCAATCAGATCCTGTGTTGTCTTAACAGTCACAAGCTCCACTTGTTCTCCAACAAACCTCGGCTTATAAGACATTTTGGGTGAAATATAGTAAATCTTGCCAATCTCGTCTGCCTTATCTTCCAAAACGGTTTCTGCGATCACATTGCCGAGCGCCCCTGTTGACATATTCGTAATTTGCATTACGGCATCAATAGGCTCGTTCGTAGGTCCAGCTGTAATTATAATGTTTCTTTTCATAGTTTTTTCCTCCTATAAACTTTCTACAACAATGTCTCTTGGGTTACTTAAATACTTATCGCTTCTACCATACCTACTTAAGTTCTCATAAAAAGCGAACTTTCCATAAGTATATTGAGCGCTTTCTCTGGATAAAGAGAGAATATGGCATACATTCTTTTTTGTTTCTACTCCTTCTTTTTCAAGCCACTCTTTTTCATGTCCTGAAATAGGTCCGTAAATATAGCTTTTTCCATCTCCATAATTCTCACCTTTGTATGTGCTTACGCAATTTAATACAAAAGTGTATAAGCCTTCATTATGATTATGGATGCATACGGTTTCCTCTTCAAAAACTCGAGTGTTTGAATTAGAGCAGATTGCAAAGATACCAAATAACTCATTATTAAATTCCTTATTTCTCGAAATATAATAAGCTAAATGATAATACTCCATGCAGTTAAAAATGTATATTTTCTTTCCCTTTATCCAGAACTCGTACTGCTTGATGTGTGTTTCCAAAAATTCTTCTGGCGAAATATACGAAACTTTCCTTGCCATTGGTTCTGCTCCTGAAGCATATGCCTTTGCAATTTCACGTTTTTCACCATTTGAAAACACTACTGTTATGTTTATTCCGTCCTGATAGTAACTGCCTGCAACAATAATCTGCCATCTGACAATTCCTGATACTTACTTTCGTATTTTTCAATATATGTCATCTCAGGAAATACTGCTACATCTGGTTTCAACTTTTCTATAATACTAAAAGCTGATTCCATTTGCTTAAAAACATCGGATGTCTCAATCAAAAATTCATTTTTACTGTCACAGTCTAAATCAACTTTCAATTGAAGCATACATACTGATAAATACTCATTTATCCGCATATTCTCTAACTCCTTTCTCTTTGATAATTGCATTATAATTCCTTCTGTGCTATAATTCAAATATATATTATTTATAGTTATTATAATGTGAGGTTATGATATGAATATTAATTACGAGTATTATAAAATATTTTATACAGTAGCACTTTACCGGAAGTGTTACAAAAGCAGCAGATTCTCTATATATTTCACAACCTGCTGTTACTAAATCTATACAAAAATTAGAAACAGAACTTGGAATCACTTTATTTAATAGAAGTCCTAAAGGTGTTACTTTAACAGAAAATGGAAAAATTTTTTATAGTTTTATTAAAAATGGAATAGAAAGTTTTATGAATGGTGAACATAAGCTTACTGCTCTAAAAAACTTAGAAACTGGTACTATAAAAATTGGTGCTAGTAGTACTGTTACTAAACACTTTTTAGTTGATTATATAGCAAAATTTCATAATAAATTTCCTAATATTGATATTTCTGTTACTAATAATTTAACCAAAAACTTGATATCTGATTTAAAAAAAGGAAGTCTTGATGTGTTAGTTGTTAATCTTCCTATGTCAAATGATGATGATTTAGATATAACACCTTGTGCTAAACTACATGACGGATTTGCTGGAAATATAGAATATAAAAATCAAATTAAAGAACCTATCTCTTTAAAAGATTTAGTAGAAAATTATCCTATTATTACTCAAAAAGAACCTTCTAATACTAGAGCTTTTTTAAATTCTTTAATGAGTACAAATAATGTTAAATTTCATCCAAAATTTGATATTGTAAGTTATGGACTTGTAAAAGATTTTGCAAAAGCAGGACTTGGAATTGCTTATATTACTAAAGAATTTGCAAAAGAAGAATTAAAAAACAAACTTCTTTTTGAAATTCCTATAAAAGAAACAATACCTAAAAGGGGCTTAGGTATTGTTCTTCCCAAAAATATGATTTCTAGTTTTGCAACAGAAAAATTTATTGAGATAATAAAAGGGCAAGCTTAAAATAAAATGTACCTAATTGGAATATACACTTTTTTAGTGTATATTCTATCAGGTACATTTTAGATTTTCTAATATTTTTCAGTCTTGAGCTTACCATAATTTTCTTGTATAGGAACTGATATCAAATAATTACTATCAGTTTTCTTTATTTTCAAATATTATAGCTACAATTCCACATATCATTCCACCAATTGGATATACTATCCAAGCAATATGCCATAAATTAAATACTATTCCACTTATAAAAAATATAATTGTTGCTATTAGCATTATAATACCAGATATTTTTCCAACTAAATCATTTCCATCTTTATTTATATGTGGAGATATTTTATTATATAATTCAATATCATACTTAGATTTTTGAATTCCAAAATAAACATATATGTATACTGATATTGTAGTAAATCCTAATAAAATTACTAATGGTATTGTGCTTTCATCATCAACATATTCCATACCATATAAGAAAATTAATTGTATTGCTGATAATATATTTATCATTACTGCAATAGCTATTGCTTTTGCAAACTTAGGATTAAATTTCTCTATTTCATCATCAGTATAAAAATTAGGTAGTTTTGGATTTTTCTTTTTGTAATTATCTTGTTCAATCCCCAATATTATAAATATTGGAACTGCTATTAATACAAAAAGTAGTAATATTGCAATACCAATTATTGAATATTTTTCTTGAATTTCTTCTGTTCCTGGTATTCCTGCAAAATACATAAAAATTGTTACACCAACTAATATAATAGCTACAGCTAAAGCAATTCCTTTACTGAATCTATTCATTAAATTTTCATATTGTTTTTTGTCACTATTAGTATTTTCTGAAATTTTTCCTTTTAGTATCTCATCAATACTACAATCAAAAATTTCACATATAGTTACTAATTTTTCTGTTTCTGGATAACCACTTCCACTTTCCCATTTTGATACTGCTTGCCTTGATACCTCAAGCCTTTCTGCTAATTGTTCTTGTGACATATTTTGTTTTTTTCTTAATATTTGTAGATTTTCACTAAATCCCATATCTATGCACCTCCTATATTCAATTTTAGAGTTGCATAAGGATTTTTTCAACCAACTACCATTTGCAATCTAAATTTTCTTTGCTACTTAAAGTTGCATCACTTGCTACATCTGGTTTTATTAAAATTTGTAATTACTTTTTTCCTAAGATTTTTTTCATTTCTTCTTGTCTTTTTACTTTTTTAGTAGTTGTTTTTATAAGTTCCTCATCAGTTAAAATTAAATTTTGAATATGTTTATATCTTGGAAAAGTTTTATTTAATTCTTTAATTTGTTCCCATACAATATTATATAATTCCTCTTCACTTTTATCAACATATTTTTCTTTTGCTACCTCTTTACTATAAACAATTTTTACTGATAATTTAATATCTGTTTTATCATTTTCATCTGGAAGTCCAAATACCATTGATTCTTCTACAATTTCTAATCTATTTACTAAAGTTTCTAATTCTTCTGGAAATACTTTTTTACCATTTTTTAAAACTATCATATTTTTATTTCTTCCAGTTATATATATTAATCCTTCTTTATCTATATATCCTAAATCTCCAGTGTAAAACCAACCATCTTTTAAAACTTCTGCTGTAATCTCTGGCATTTCATAGTATCCAAGCATTATATTTGGACCTTTTACTCTTATTTCCCCTATTCCATTTTCGTCTTTATTTACAACTTCTATAGTATCATTAATCATTGGTAATCCAACTGAGCCTGGTTTCATAACCTTATAATTTTCAGCTGCAATTACTGGAGATGTTTCACTTAATCCATATCCTTGTAAAGTTGCTACTCCTAAATCATTAAAGCCTTTTAAAATTTCTGAATCTGCTGGTGCTCCTCCTGAAATAACAAGTCTTAAGCTTCCACCTAATGCATCAATTACTTGTTTAAATAATTTTCTTCTTATATCAATATTAAACTTTAATAAGAAATTACTGATTTTTCTTGCAAATTTTATTAAATTTGTTTTTCCTTGTTTTTCAATTTCTTTCATTATAGTTTTATAAATTGCTTCAACTAAAATTGGTACACCAACAAAAACACTTACTTTGTATTCATTTAAGTTTTGTTTTATATATCTTAATCCATCTGGAAATACTGTTTTTACTCCACACGCAAGCATCATTATTAAACAAGTTGATCCAAATATATGATGAAATGGTAAAAATGCAATATTAGTATCTGTTTTTCTAATATCCTCTACTGATTGAATTGCATATATATTTGAAGCTATATTTCTTTGTGAAAGCATTACTGCTTTTGATTTTGATGTTGTCCCTGATGTAAATAATAAAATATTCATTATATTTTCATCAATTTTAAAATTTATATAATCTGTTTCATTATTTTTTAATAATTCATCACCTTTATTAATAAGCTCACTTACACTTTTATAACCTTCAAGTCTGCTCATACAAACATATTCTGTTAATCCCGTATTTTTATTTTCTTTTATCTTAGAAATTTTTTCTTCTAATTTCTCATCAAAAATTATACAATCTGCTTTACTTCTGATTAAAGAACTTTCAAGCTCATCATATTGTAAGTCTTTATCTAATGGAATTGATACTATTCCACCTAAAAGATTTGCTAGATGTGATATTACCCATTCATATCTATTTCTTCCTATTACAGCAATTCTTTTACCTTTAAATCCCATGCTAAAAAGTGCTGTTCCTAATTTATTTACATCTTCTAATAATCTTTTATAACTTACATTTTCATAAGTTACTTGTTTTTTTTCTTGATGTTTTATAACAAATGCAATATCTTCGTCATAAACCTTTGCTGAATTGTATATAATTTCTTTTATGTTTTTAAATTCTGTGGCTTCAAATATCTTTTTATTTTCCATGATATAATTTTCTCCTTTTAAGTATTTTATTCTAAAAATACTTTATTATTATACTTTTAATATACCACAAAAAACTACTAAAATCTTTAGACTGGCAAGTCAGTATAAATTTTATAAAATATTAGCATTTATCTATATTCTATATAGTCACCTGTATCTCCTCCAATAATTTCTCCTGTTGTGCAGTCTATAAAATAACTAAATTGTCCTCTTACGACTCTTGTTACAATATCTGGCCAATTGTCCACATAATCAATATATACAACCCATGCATTTCTTATTCTATCTTGCATTTGAAAATATATTCTTTCTTCATTTGGATAATCAACTGTACTCATTTCTGCATAAAATTTTTCTTTATCATTTAATCTATAATACGCTTTTGCATTCATTTTTACTATCATTTGCTCTACTTTAGTTAATTCAATTTCTGTATCTTCAATTTGTTTATCTACTTGCAAAGCAATTTCTAATGCTTGCTCTTTTGTAATTTCTACAGGATTATTATCATATGGTATATTTTCAGTTCTAAACATATACAAAGTTTTATCTTTTGCATATAAATTTACAATAATATATTCATAAGGATTATATGTGTCTCCGTATTTCTTATTATAATGTATCTCAAACTCGTATCCAGTTTCTAACTCCTCTACACCTGCATTAGTTCTTATCTCTGTAATTTCATATTCTCCTTCTTTAAATCCAAATAATTTGCAATATTCATTTGCACTATTTATAGCTTCTTCTTTACTCATAAAATATTCTTCACTAATATCTTTTCTCAATTTCAAATTATCAAATAATTCATTATTTATTTCTTTTACTTTCTGGCTTTCATTCCAAATATCAAAAAGTTCTGCTTTTTTTCCATCTATTGAAATAACATAATCATCTTCTGTTTTAAATCTATACATAATTTTATTTGAATCTACTTCCTTATGATGATTTGTACTTACAAGATTTGAATTAAACTCTATCTCATTTAACTTATTTATTGCTATTTGCTTTGCATCTTCTTCACTAATATTTTCTTTTACTGCTTCTGGTGTTAAAACATCTGTCACTATATCCATTTTTTCGGGTTCATTCCAAATCTTTTCATATACTTTAGTAGTAGCATAAGCTACACTTGATAGTAAAAATACACTAATTGCTACTGTAGCAACTTTTCTTTTTATATTAAATTTCATAATCCAATTCTCTCTTTCTATTGTATTTGGAGAAAAATTTAAAATAGTATTAGTAAAAGAATTTGGAATATTCATCTTTTTATTTTTTGAATTTTTTAAAATTTCTTCTATATCTTTCATTACTCAAAATCTCCTTTATATTTATTTTTTATCTTTTGCTTTGCTCTTGAAATTTTACTTGTTACTGTTCCTTCTTTTTTATTTAAAATTTCAGCAATTTCTTTAGTTGTATAACTCAAATAATAATAAAGTGTTAATATAGTTTTTTCTTCTTTATTTAAAAAACTTATTATATCTTCAAATTCCAATTCTTTATTATGATTTTCTTCTGAACCTATATATTTATCAATGTCATCATTTTCTAACGATACAAGCGCTTTATGTTTAAACGATTTATTACAATTATTTATAAGTATTTTTATTATCCATGTTTTAAAGTACTTATTTTCCTTTAATTTTGGTAAATTAAGATACGCAGAAAGCATTGTTTCTTGGAGCACATCTTCAATTTGCTCTTCACTTTTTACTCTCATCTTTGCTATACTATATAAATCATTCTGAATTTCTAATATTAACTGTGTAAATGCATCGTTATCATTTTTTGCCTTTTCTACTAATTCTTCCAATTTGCTATTTTCCTCCATTTATATCAATAGTACTATTTTAGATACATATATTAGAGTATTAAAATAGTAATTTTTCATGCATAAAAAAAACAGATAAAAATTCTAATTTAAAATTTTGATCTGCTTTAATTTTTATCATAATCATTTATTCTTCACTATAACTATCACTGGATTCATAGATACTGTCTGCACATAAGTCAATATTTTCATTCCATGTCACTGTACCATAAGCTATTTTTACTGAATTAAAAAAATTTTTATCTTTTAGTTTTTTAAAAACTCCCTTATCTAAATATGGTTTCATATCTTTTATTCTTTTTTCGCCATTATCAAATATAACTAATAATTTATAATCTTCTAATGGCTTTACTTCCTTTATTCTATTCATACGTTATCCCCTTTACCTAAGATAATGGTTGAATATTAAATAATTCTTCACTGTTTTTGCATAACAACCAATTAGCCTCTAATTCTTCTCTATGTATTATACTCCAAGCTTCTACTAATTTCAATTTATTTTTTGGAAAAGTTCCCTTAAGTAATTTCCCATCAAACGAGAAAACTGCTTCATTACTTTCATAATAAGCATGGAAATGTGGCGGTTTATGATCATCATAATACATTCTTATAAGAATACCATAAAACATACTAATTGTAGGCATATATCACTCTCCTTTCAATATATATTTTATAAAATACTATTTTGATTAATTTGAGTAGAATTACTCAAGATTTTAAATAAATGATTATAATGAGCATTATAATAACATACTATATATAAAATATCAACTAAAAAGGAAGTAATCTTATAAATTACTTCCTTAATTTTATAGATTTATTTAATATATACTTTTTATTTATTTTCAATAGTCATTTCTGATTCGCCATCTTCATTAATGTCCCAATCTAATTTAAGATTTTCACCATCTAAATTATCAGTATTTATAATTGTAACCATTTCTTCTGTATTATCAATTGATGTAGTTCTATAAGTTACTGTATTTTCTCCTGATACAGGGTCTTTTCCTTCTTGTACATCAACAAGCTTATATTTACTTTCATCATAATCAATAGTAATTATTTCTTTATATTTTTCTTTTATATTTTCTGCTAATTGTCCATCAGTTGCAGCATTTACTGTTAAGAAACTACCAGATAATAATATGATAACTGTTGCACATAAAGATATAGCTTGTTTTCTTTTACTTATTTTCATAGCCTCCTCCTTTTCTAAATTGGATACAACTATTTTGTTTCTAACATTTTTTAATATTTTATTATTTAATTCATTATTTTCCATAGTCATACCCTCTTTCCTTTAATTTCTTTTTTATGAATTTTCTTAATCTATGTAGAGTTATTTTAGTTTTTGTTTCTGAAATGTTAAGCTCTCTTGAAATTTCTTTAATTTTTTTTGCCTTATAATAAAACATTATAAATATTTGCTTTTCTTCGTCCTTCATACTATCAATTGCATCTGATATTACTTTACTCTTTTCATTTTTTTCAACTAATACTTGAACGTCTATATAATCACTAATTTCATCTTCATAATCTTCTATACTTTCTATTGTATGTTTTACATTTAATATTCTATATTTTTTTCTAATTAGATTTTTAGTTATTCCAACTAAATAAGGTTTCACTTTTATGTTTTTATCAATTTTTTCATAATTTTTCCATAATACCATAAATACATCTGATAGTATTTCTTCTATATCTTCACTATTACTCATGCTATTTTTTAATATTGTATAAATATATAGATTATAATTTTTTATTATTTCTTCAATATTTAAAATGTTATTATTTTCAAAATCTGCAATTGTTTTGCTATCCAATTTAGATCTAAACTCCTTTTACTTAAAAGTACTTTCATTTATATAATACCATTTTTTCAAAAAAGGTTACAAAATTTTATAAAAAAGTAAAAGAACAAATCTGAAAAAATTTAAGATTTTTTCAGTAAATTTGTTCGTGTGCCAAATTTATGCAATAAATTTGTGTACAACATTTAGCGAAGCTTTTATATAATAGGAAAGTATAACTTTCCTATTATATAAACAAAAAAGAAACTTAACGAATTAATCTTCATTAAGTTTCTTACTTTTAATTATTATTTATTTCATTATTAATACTTGTTACATTTGAATTTTCTGCATCTACTTTAGCTCTTATTTGTGAACTTGCAATTCCACTAATAACAAGAGTAATTATAATTGTTATCCAAACAATAGCTGTTTTATGCATTGTATATGCCTCATATTTTTGTGTTATATCTGTAATTTTCGGACAAGCCATACAACCTAAAACAAGTGTTAATATTCCAAATGGTATATACATTAAAGTAACTTCTGTTTCTGTAAATGAAGTGATAGCAAATACCCATAAAAATATTGCTAATATCCATTTTAGTGTTCTTTTTACTTTATTAGCACCTTTATCAATTACTTCTTTTTGCTCTAATCTTCTTTTTGAACGCATTTCAGCTTCTGCCTCTAATTCTGCCCTAGCTCTAATTTTTTCTCTTTCATAATAATCATCAATTTTTTCCATTTTTGATTGCTTTAATAATTCTTTTTCATAATCTTCTAATGTTTTACTATTTACATTTTCTGCTTTATCTATATGTACATCTTCAGCTTTTTCTACAACTTTTTCAATAGGTAATCCTAATAACTGAGCTTTTTTTCGTTTAAAATCATTTTCATCAATAATTCCTTCATCTAATAATTGTTTTAATTTCTTTACTTCCTCTAAATTATCCATATACTTACTCCCTAATTTAATAATCTGTTCTTTAATTCATCATATTCTTCTTTAGTTAATGTACCATCATCTAATAATTTCTTATATTCTCTTAACTTATCATAAATATCATCACTATTATTTTTTTCTTCTTCTATTTTTTCAACTTTATTAGTTTCTTTACTTTCATTTTTATCTTTAAAAAGTGATTCTCCACATTCAGAACAATATTTAACATTTTCATCATTTAAAGTTCCACAATTTAGACACCTAACTTTTATTTTACTTGAACTTTCTTTTACATTTGGTATCATTGTTTTTGCAATTTGTTCTCCTATTGCTACACTTGCACCTAATCCTGCAACTCCACCTGATTGCTTTGCTGCATCTCTAATTGCTCTAGCAGATTGATATTGAATAAATTCTTCCATATCTTGGCTTGCCATTCCAATTCCTGATTGTTCATCAATTAGTTTTTCAACATTTTCTGGTAATGATATATTCTCTATATTTACATTACTAAATTCTATTCCTATTTCTTTAGCTTTTAAATTTGCTTTTAATTGTATAAGATTAGAAAGTTTGCTATATTGCATTGCTAAATCTATTATAGGAATATCTATCTCGCCTAATACAGTGCTAAATGATTCAACTAAAAATGAACTTAAATAATCATTTATATCATCTTGCAAAAACTTTTTTTGAGTACCTAATACTTCTCTTATAAACTTTTCTACATTATTAATTTTAAATGCAAATGTACCAAAAGATTTAATTCTTACAACTTTGAATTCTTTATCTCTAATTATTAATGGATTTTTTGTACACCATTCATTATTTACAAATTGCTTTAAATTGATAAAATATAAATCTGCTTTAATTGGTGAATTAAATAAATAAGGTAATGCCATTAATGTAGATAAAATTGGTAAATTGTTTGTTGATAAACTGTAAGTTCCTTCTGTAAATATATCAGCAAATTGCCCACCTTTATAAAAAACTGCTGCTTGACTTGGTCTAACAATTACTTTTGCACCAGTTTTTATTTCATTATTATCTATATATCTTCTATCAAATTTTTTTACTACTGTTTTTTCATCATCATCTACTAATTCTATTACATCTACAAATTGTCCTTTAATCGAATCCATTAATCCCATTTCTAAATCTCCTAATAATTAAAATAACTTTTATTTTATAAAGATTTTATCATATTTTTATTTTTTTTCAACACTTTTAAAATACTTTAATTTATATAGTGGCATTTTTTTATTATAAAATACTACAAGGGGAGCTCTTTTTTCAAAAAGCTCCCCCTATAGCATCTATGCATAATTATTTGCACAGATTTCTGGCTACCTGTACGCCAGAAGCAGATGCCATCATTAAACCACGAGTCAGCCCGCAGCCGTCTCCGACAGCATATAAACATTTCACGCTTGTTTCAAATTCATTGCTAAGCTCTACCTTATTACTATAGAACTTAAGCTCTGGTCCATACAGCAGATTATCACCATCTGCAAAACCTTTTACTACCTTATCCATCATGTAAATAAAATGGATAATGTCAGTCATTACTCTGAACGGCATCCCCAAGCTGATGTCTCCCGGAACCGCAGACTTAAGAGTTGGCACAACAGAATTAGCTTCCAAATCCTCTTTCAATGTCTTTCTTCCATCTATAACATCGCCTAATCTCTGAACCATTACTTGCCCTGAAGCAAGTTTATTCAGATTTCTTGCAATATTACGTGAATACTCCATTGGAGCATCCACTGCCGGAAGGCTTATGGAAACAAGTAGTGCCAAATTGGTGTTATTGCTTTTCGTATCTTTGCAAGAGTGCCCATTTGCCAAAATCAGCCCATCCTTGTATACTTCTGCCGAAACAAAACCTGATGGGTTCTGACAGAAGGTCCTCACCTTGTCATTAAATGGATTCGGTTTTCCTACGAACTTTCCTTCATACATATATGTGTTAATATCACTCATAACTGTATCCGGAAGTTCAAACCTCACGCCTACATCGAGAACCGCAGGTGATGAAACAATCTGGTGGTTTTTACACATCATTTCCAACCAGTCTGCTCCGCCTCTTCCAACCGCCAAGACTACTTTATCAGCAAAAGCCTGCTTATATTCGCTATCCTGTACCGGCTTATACATTACACCCTGTACAACATTCTTCTCAACTATAAGGTCTGTTACCTCTGTTTCAAATAAAGTTGTTACTCCGTTATTTTTAAGATAATTTTCTATATCTTTATAAATAACATGTGCCTTGTCTGTACCAAGATGCCTGATTGGAATATTAACCAAATCTAAGCCCGCCTTCTCTGCGCTCTTTCTGATTTTAGCCACCTCAGCAGGATATTTTACCCCCTGAAGCTCTGTTGTTGCTCCGAATTTAAGGTAAATTTCATCTGTATAGGTAATAACCTTTTTGGTCTGATCAACCCCCAAATACTTATGAAGGTTTCCTCCTACATAAAAGTCATCATCTTCCTGATTAAAAAGCGATAACTTCCCATCCGAAAAAGCTCCTGCACCTGAAGAACCGTTTGTGATGTTGCAAAACGGCTTGCATTTCATGCATTTTCCTGTTACCTTTTCAGGACAGCTTCTTTTCTGGACCTCTTTCCCCCGTTCAATAATTAAAATCTTCTTTCCGAGAGATATTTGAAGCATTTCGTAGGCACAAAACATGCCTGCTGGTCCGCCTCCAACCACAATTAAATCATACCGATTGCCTGCATTACTCATGAAAAATCCTCCTCTGATTTAATGCCGCTACTAACACATGAATCTATGTGTTAATTGTTATCTTGTTCCGATATTAAATTATAACAGAAATGCCAAAATGTCAATAATTATAATGAATAATCAATACAAATTTTAGAAAATATATCTAAAACTTTTTTATATTCTTCTAAACTTACAGATTTCTCTTCAAGTAATTTTGATTGTATAATTTCATCTTTTTCATTATATTCATAATATGTATATAAATCCATGTCCATTAATTCAAATTCTCTTTCTGTATAAAGTTTTTTCTCTATTATGATATTTAATCTATTTAATATTTTTATGTCATATTCATTAAAATATTTATATACATCTATAAATTTTTTGTTACAATATTCATTGTACCATTTTTCATAATCAAATTTTTTATTCATAAAATACAACCTTTCCAAGTATTATATATTATAATACTAAAATATAACTTAATTATATCACATAATTCTCTTTTTTAGAGAATTAAAGTTTAAAAAAAATGCTACAATAATTAAAATTTAATATTAATATAATAGGTGTAGTTTAAAATGTATAAAATAAATAAAACAAGAAACGTATCAGGTAATGTAGTAAAAGAATTAAGATTAAAAAATAACCTAACTCAACAGCAACTTGCAGAAAAATTACAACTGCTAGGAGTTGATATTTCACTAAAAGAAATATCAAAAATAGAACATAATGCAAGATCATTAAAGGATTTTGAATTATTTGCTATTGCAGAAATATTTAAAGTTTCAACTGATATCTTTAAAAAAAGAGCATAATAAATAACTTATAATTTTTCATATAGTGTCATTATAATTTCTGTTATTGTAGGCATTTCCACTAATTCCATATAATTGAAAAAATCAATAATTATATCTTTATTGCAATATTGGTTCATACTTTTATTAGCTCTTGTAACAGCCCCTTTAATTGTATTAAAGGGTTTATTATGTTTTATTGCTAACATATTATATATATCATTTAATTTAAATTTTTCTATATTATTTTTATATAAATATTCTACACTTTCTATAATATATTTTGTACCTACACTCTTTAATCTAAATCCTATCTTAACAAGATTTCTTTCAATTTTATCTCTAATTATATCTTCATTTTTATTCTCTCTTGTTCTTGTTATTAGCCTTAAATTTTTCACTAGAACTTCAATATTTTCTGAAATTTTTATACATCTAAAAATATATTCTTCATATTCTTTTTTCAAAAATTCTTTTACCCTACTTATATCTTTATATAAAAGAATTATAGATTTCTTATATAATTTTAATTTATTTTCTATAATATATTCAATTAAACCTTTACCATACAAATCCATGTTAACTATAATAATATCAGCTGCTTTATTGTTAAGACATTTTAGAATTTCTTCTTCTGTTTTTAAAAAAAATTTATATAATTTTACATTTTCAACTTTATCACTAATAATATTAATAATCTTATTAATATAAAAAATATCATTATCAATTATCATTAAATTCTGCATAATCTTTTATATATTTTCCTCCAACTATTAAAATATTTCAATATATAGTAGGAAATTTTTTTTAAAAAGTTGCACTTTTCTAAAAAAATATCTTATTTACCTTATAAAAATAATTAGCTATAATATTTTTAAAAAAAGTGTTACCTTTCTTATTTTTTTTGACACTATATTAACAGAAAGGAGTAATTCATGAATGAAGTAGAAAAAATAAATAATTATATTATTAACAATGAACTAGATATTGATAGAATTATAGACGATTTTACCCCATATATAAAAACAGTAATCAATAATTTCTGTGGCGATAAATTAAATGCGGAAGATAAAGAAGAAATTTTAACTGATACTTTTTTTGTATTTTGGAAAAATAATTCATTCAATATCACCTATTTAGAAGCATATCTTGCTGGAATTGCCAAAAATCTAGTAAAAGAAAAATTCAAGAAAAACAAAATATCATATAATATTTCTGATTATGAAAATATTTTAGAATACTATGATAACATTGATTTATTTTCTGAAAGAAGAGAGTTATTAGATGAATTAGAAAAGAATTACAAATCTTTAAAAGAAGTAGACTTAAAAATTTTAAATTTATTCTATTATCAAGATAAACCAATAAAAGTAATTGCAAAAGAAGTAAACTTATCTGAATCAAATGTAAAATCTAAAATATATAGAATAAAGAAAAAATTAAAAAAAGAGATTGGAAAAGGAGGTGCTTAATATGGAGATTAATGAAGATTTAAAAAATAAAGTTAAATTAAAGATGACTATGTCAAAAATGATAGACGAAATAAATGCAGAAACTATACAACCAAAACCTAATTTTATATTTAAAAAATGGATTGCTGTTGCATGTGTTTGTGTGATTTTTACAACAGGTATCGTATTTGCAAAAGAAATTGAAAATTTCATTAAAGATAAGTTTAGTCTTGGAAAAGGTGTTCAAACAGCTGTAGACAATGGCTACATAGAACATTTAGACAACAATTATACTTTTTCAAATGTTTCTGTTTCTAATGAAAATAATGACTCTATATTAGATAATTTTGATGTAGGAATAAAAATAAATGATTTTATGATGGCTGAAACAAATTTAAGTATAGAATTTGAAATAAAATTTGACGAAAAAATTAATAAATATAAAGATTTAAGTAAAAAAATAAATGGAAATACTGATTTTGAAAGTTTTGGAAATCTTGAACTAAATGACTTATTTGTTTTAGATGAAGAAAATAAATTAATATGTTCATCGTTTAACAAAGAAACTTTTGAAGATTTTTGTAATAAACATAATTTACTATATAAAATCAATGAATTTAGTGAAAATTATTTCTGTAGTACTACAAATTCACTACCAACTGATATAAATAGTACAAATAATACTGTAAAGCTTGTATATACTATTAGTCCTGATAATATACTTAATTCAAAACATTTAACTTTATATTTTAATAAACTTAAATTCACTTCTAAACCTGATTTTTCGGAAGAATCAGATGGATTAACTTTAACAGGAAATTGGAAATTTGATATAGATATTCCAGAATATATGTATAATCATGAAGATGTTTTCTATGAAGTTGTATCTTGCGAAAATAAAGATTTTGATGTATATGAAGCTAAGGCTACAGATACTGGTTTTGAGATTGGAATAATAGTATCTAATATTGAAAAACCAACTATGCCTGAAGAATTAAGATTAAGAGAAGCTGAAATAATGGATAAACAAGGATATATAAACTATACTACCAGAGAAGACTTTATTCAATTATTTGGTGATGAAAAATATGCAGATATGTATGAAGAATATAATCTCAAATTAAAACCAATATCTGTATCTGGATTTCATTGTACTTGGGAAAATCTTACAGATGGTTGTTACATATTAGACGAAAAAAATAATAGATTTGAAGCCTCAAGACTTAATATCAATAGAAAATGTTATAGCGATTTTATAGAAGAAAATAAATATCATTTTTATGAAACATTTGAAATAACAAAGTATAATTCAACTGACACTATTACAGTTATAATAGATTTTTATAAAAAACCAGTAAAAATTGTACTAAAAAAAATATAAAAATCTATTATTTAAAAAAATTTAATAATAATAGGTTAATTTTATAATATTTTTTGTTACCTTTGTTACCTTTTTAATTATTTTTAAATAATAAATATATAATAATTATTGTTACAATATATTTATTAAAATCAAATTCCACAACAGTGGTTTTTGATAAAATAAAAGTTAATGATGCCACAACATTTATGGAGGTTTAGCAATAATGAATAAAAAAGTTTTGGCAAAAGTAACAAGTTTCATGATGGCAATATGCATGATGTTCGGATTTGCTTCTTCATTACCTGTCTATGCTCAGGAAAGTGAAACTGTATGCGACATCAAATCAGAAACATCTGCACAAAGCAATCGTCCGATTTTAAAAACTTATGATGCTGGAGAAATTCCTTGGGCGCAGACCTGTACAAGACCTGCAGAAGGATTTGTAGTCCATAATTATATGGACATGTATATAACAGCTTCAAGTAAAGAAAATACACATCGGATGGTGGTTCGTCCATATTGCAGAGTATATCCTGACGATCCTAATCAGAGTGACATAAAAATCACAATAACCTTATATCGCAATGGTGTAAAAGATTGTGAAATACTTAGCGATACATTTTCTACACTTGCTTTTACTGGACCTCAAAGCAATTGGTTTTCTGTAAGACCAGGTGAAAGAATTATGCTCAGAATAGATGCTTCTACAAAAAATTCGTGGGAATCCACAGGAAATTTCAGATATGCAGACATTTTTGGATTTGAAATGTATTGTGACTAATCCGATTTGAATCTATTTATAGCATATAAACATTGAAACTCATTAACATGACGCATCATTAACTTTTTCGAGGGCGCTACTACAGGTCCTCGTTTTTCTATTTAAAATATAATTACTTTTACTTTTTTAGTTAAAAACTTAACTAATTTATACAATAAAAATCCTATAATACCACCTGTAGTATTAGTTATTATATCAGTTATATCACACGTTCTTATACTTGTAATAGACGTCCAAGCATATAATAACTGTGTTACTTCAATAAATAAACTAAATGAAAATGACATTAATATTGTTTTTAATAATGTTTTTTCTTTTAATAATGATATTAAAAATCCAAATGGTATAAACATAAGTACATTTAATATCATATCTTTTATAGCTCCTCTATAGCTATTATAAATATCTCTAAATGGCACTAGGTTTAACCTTCTGTAAAATAATTCATTTTGTCCTGGCATTATAATTCTAAATGGCATTATTGTTGCAAATAATACCATACAAATATAAATATAAAATAATGAAAATTTTATTTTATATTCTCTACTTTTTGGTTTTAAACTTTTATAATAAATTAATATATATATTAAAATTAGTACTCCAAAACTTAATATGTATTCCACTTTAAATTTATTCCTTTCTAAAGTTTTACAAAGTATGCATACATTTAATTAACTCTTCCTTATTCTTACTATATTCTAACATATATTATTTATTATAAACCTTAAGATTTAATTAAAATTCTTTGCTAATTCTTCAAATGCTTTTCTTGAATTTTCTATCATCTTATAAGATACACAATAAGCAATTCTTACATATCCTGGACATGCAAAAGAACTTCCTGGTACAAATAATAGATTATATTTTTTAGCAATATTACAAAATTCTTTATCATCATCTATTGGAGTTTTTACAAATAAATAAAATGCTCCTTGTGGCTTTATGCATTCAAAATTATTTTCTGTTAAAATACTATATAATAAATTACGGTTTTTATTATAAGTTTCTATATCTGTTTTTAAATCTAAACAGTATGGTATTACTTTTTGCATTAATGAAGGTGCATTTACACATCCTATTATTCTATTTGCAATTGTAACTGCTTCTATCATTTCTTTTGATTCTTCTAATTCATTTGGTATAACTACATATCCTATTCTTTCTCCTGGTAATGATAAGGATTTACTATATGAATATACAATAAAAGTATTATTATAATATTTTGTTATATATGGTACTTCGTCTCCTTCATAAACTAGCTCTCTATATGGCTCATCAGATATTAAATATATTTGATGATTGAATTCTTTTTCTTTTTTCTTCATTATGTTTGCCAATTTTATTATAGTTTCTTCTGAATATATTACACCTGTAGGATTGTTTGGAGTATTTATTATTACTGCTTTTGTTTTTTCACTTATCTTTTTTTCAAATTCTATTAAATTAGGCTCAAAAGTTTCTGTATTTGGACTAACTACTATAACTTTTCCATCATAATTATGGATATAATTATTGTATTCACTAAAATATGGTGCAAATACTATAACTTCATCATCTAAATTTATTATTGATTTTAATACTATGTTTAATCCACTTGCTGCCCCAACTGTCATTACAATATTTTGATAATTAAAATTAGTAGAAAATTTATTATTAATTGAATTTGCAATTTTTTCTCTTACATCTTCAAATCCGCCATTACTCATGTATCCATGTAAAGTGCATGGGTCTTCATTTTGAACGATATCTATTATTGCTTCTTTTACTTCTTTTGGTGCTGGAACATTTGGATTTCCTAAACTAAAATCATATACATTTTCTTTTCCATATATTTTTTCTAGTCTTTTTCCTTCTTCAAACATTTCTCTTATTACAGAGTTATTTTTTACTAATTTTTTCATCTTATCTGATATCATATATAATCCTCTTTTCTGCTTTATTGTAGGCTCTATTTTTTTCAATATTTCGCAATACTTTTATAGATTTTTTTCATTAAAAATCTAATTTAAAAAGTTATTAATATTTTCCTAAAACTCTAACAAAAATACCTTTGTCTTTTATTTCTTTTATTGCCTCTTCTTCATTTCTATTTTCTATTGAAACATCTATCCAAAAAATATATTCTCCTAAAACTGTTTTTGCTGGTCTTGATTCTATTTTTGTAAGATTCAAATTGTATTTATTAAAAATCTCTAAAACATTATATAAAGCTCCTGGCTTATCTTTTACAGAAAATATTAAGGACATCTTGTTTTCTACAATATTATTATTGGTATTCTTACTTAATATCCAAAACTTAGTTTTATTAAACATATTGTCTTGAATGCTTTCTTGCATTAAATTTAAGTTATATTCATTTAAACATGATATATTTCCTATACATGCACATACTTCATCACTTTCACTTACTTTTTTAGCTGCTCCTGCTGTACTTTCTACTGGTATAGTTTCTGCAAATGACATTTTAGTTTCTAAAAATTTCTTGCATTGTGCTAAAGCTTGTGGATGTGAATATACTATTTTTATATCTTCTAAATTACACTTTTTATTAGACATTAAATTTTGTTTTATCTCTAATAAAATTTCACCTTTTACTTTTATATCTTCATTCTGTATTAAAGTATCTATTGCATCTGTAACGCAACCTTGCAAAGAATTTTCTATTGGTACAATTGCTTCATCTACCTGACTATTCTCTAAGGCTAAAATAGTATCTAATATTGTTTTGTACTCTATTTTTTCTTCTGATTTTTGACAATATTCCATACATGCTTCATACGAAAATGTACCTTTGGGTCCTAAATATCCTACTTTCATTCTATCCTCTTTCTATTCTCTTTTATATAATCATAACTATTTTTTTAATTTCATATGCTAATTAATTTTTTTAATTTAACATCTTAATTAGTTCATTTTTTTAATTTCATATCCTAAGTCTTTAATAATTCTATATCCTTTTTCCATTTCTTCGTAATTTCTTACAACCACTTTTAATGCTCCAAAATTATTTTCTCTATTATTTAAAACTTCAATATTTTTAATTCCTATATTATTTTCACTCAATATAGTTGTTATTTTTGCTATTGCACCATTTTCATCTTTTATACTGATATTAAGTTCTGGCATTGTATTTCCATTAATTTTCTTATTAATAAAGCTATCTCGATAAATCTTAGAAGTTTCAAAAAATTCGTATATTTCATTTCTATTATCAATATTATTTTTAAAATCTTCTAAAATTTTTATTAATATATTTAAAGTATTTATGATTTCTGCTTTATTTTCATTACAAATATTTTCCCACATAGTTGGGTCTGATGATGCTATTCTTGTAATATCTTTAAATCCGCCTGCACATAGAGTTTTCATAGTTTCATTTTCATCATCTAATTTTTTTACTAATCTAACCAAACTTGATGCAACTACATGTGGTACATGGCTTATTACAGAAGTTATATAGTCATGTTTATTTTCATCTATAATAATTGGTATTGCATTTATTTCTAAAATTAATTCTTTTAATTTTTCTATAGATTCAAGGTTATTTGAATCACTTTTTGTAATTATGTAATAAGAATTTTCAAAAAGTAAATCTTTTGAAGTTGCATATCCAGACCTTTCTGAACCTATCATAGGGTGTCCACCTATAAACTCCACATCAAGATTTTTAGTATCATTTAAAATCGTTTTCTTTGTACTTCCTGTATCTGTTATTATGCAATCTTTTCTTACATATTTTTTCAAAGCTTTTACATAATCTGCAATAAAGCTTACTGGTGTACAAATAAATACTACATCACAATTACTAAACTTTTCATTAACCTCTTGTGTATAATCTGCTATAACATTTTCTGAATATGCTTGTTTTAAGCTTTCCAAATTTTTATCACATGCTACAATATGATTTACCTTTTCTGACTTTGATAAACTCTTTACAAGAGAACCACCTAAAAATCCTATTCCTATAATTCCTACATTAAACATATATATCACCTTCTATTTAACCATATCCACTATTTCTGTTTTTGATATTACTCCAACTGTTCTATTTACTTCTTCTCCATTTTTTATAACTACTAAAGTTGGTATCGACATTATTCCATATTGATTAGCAATTATTATTGCTTCATCTATATTTATTTTTACAACTTTTATATCATCGTTCTCACTAGCAACTTCTTCAACTATTGGAGATAACACTTTACAAGGACCACACCAATCAGCATAAAAATCTATTAGCACAGTTTTATCGCTTTTTAAAACTTCTGATTCAAAATTTTCATCATCTACTTCTAAAACATTTGACTGAACATTATTATTTTTAGTTTCATTATTTATAGAATTTTCATTATTTATTTGATTTTGAATAAAACTCTCATTTTGATTATCTAAAAGTAATTTGATTCCAACTAATATTAATAAAAATAAAATTACTAAAAATATGATTTTAAATTTTTCTTTCATTATAAACTTCCTTTCCATATCTTATTAATAAGCTTGTATAATACATATTTTTTTATAGAACCTCACATAAGCCAATACTAGCATTCTAAAATTTGTATTATTTCTATTTAAAAGAACATTGTATAAATTCCCATTATGATTAAAACAAGTCCTGAAATTATTTTTATTTTTCCATAATTTCTTTTTATAAAATTAAATAATTCTTTTAATTTTTCAAGTAAAATTGCTGATATAATAAATGGAATTCCAAGTCCTACAGAATATACAAGCATTAATATAATTCCTTTTAACATATCTTGCTCTTTGGCAACTAATATCAATGCTGAACTTAAAAACGTTCCTATACATGGTGTCCAGCTAATTGAAAATAATATTCCAAAAATAATTGCTTTAAAAAAATTAAAATTTTCTTTACTTGAATTAAATTTTTTAGTTCTATTTAAAAAAGATATTTTCAAAATTCCCATATAATTTAATCCAAGTAAAATAATTACTACTCCAAATACAATTTTTAAATATCTTATATTTTCACTTATTAAAGTTCCTAAACTACTTGCAAATATTGATAATAATAAAAACACTATTGTAAATCCTAGCACAAAACCTATAGAATTTATTATTGCTTTAACTGTTTTGTTATCATCATCTTCACCTACAAAATAAGAAATATAAATTGGAAGCATTGGTAATAAACATGGTGATATAAAACTTGCTATTCCTTCTAAAAAAGTAAATAAATAATTCATTTTTTCTACCTCATATCATATTTTTTTAATTTTTCTATGTAATTTTCAATTGATTTATCATTAATGTCTTCTGGTTTTATTTTGCAAAACTGCATAATCTGTTTTTCTATTTCTAATGCACATTCTATCATTCTATTTGCTTTTTCTTCATCAGACCATACTGACATTGGTCTATCTTTATATCTTACTTTAGCATCTTCTAATCGCTCTTTTATTCCTACTACACCATCTGGTGCCACTCTTTGATCACAATAAGCACATATTTTTATTTCATATGAATCTGAAACTAATGTCTCTTCATTTTTTCTTGACCTTTTGCCATCTAATATTTTACTTTCATATTCTGATAATCCTTCTATTTTACCTATTTCTAAGTTTGCTTCATGCTCATTCGTTCCATACTTTTCAAAGTATTTTTTTCTATTTTCAATAAATTTTGGATTGTCTGAAAAATCTTCTGGAATTTTTAAAATATTTCCCATATCATGTAAAAGGCTTACTCTTGTAATAGCTTCTTTTTCTAAGTTTCCTCCTTTCCAGTTATCTATAATTAAATTTGTACATGCTGTAACTCTTAGCATATGCATTTGTAAATTTTCAGGTATTCCGTATTTTTCATATATTTCTAAAATATTCATTTTACCCCTCACTTAAAATTTATAGTATGTTATATTTTGTATCTAATATAACATATAAACTGCATTTTCTCAAGGAAAAAAGTTCTTACATTTTTATGTAAGAACTTTAAATTTATTTACATATTACAATTATATTTGTAAATGCTTTTTTTCTACAAATAATAAAACTTTTATTTATTATGAAATTCATAATATTATTCTATTTTTTAATGATTTATTTTATAGAAATGAAAAAAATTTATCTTGCTTCAGTAGTTTTATCTTCTTTTTTTGATACTTCTTTTGGCTTTTCATCTGTTAATAACTCATTTTTTGAAGCTAATAATTCTTGTTTAGTTTTATCATCTAAATTATTTTCTAACATTAAATTACACAAAACTTCTATATTTTCTCCAAATTTATATTTATCAAATAAGTCTCTATGAAGGCCTTTTAGAGTTTTACTTGAAGCAATAAGTGTTTGTAATTCTGATAAATTATCAAAACGAACTTCTTGTCCATTTCTTTGTTGCTGTTTTAAATATAATCCAATTCCAGCCATTTTTCTTAAGGCATGATGTGAATTTTCATCATTAACTAAAGCTCTACCATTCACAGCTGCATTATATGCATCTTGGCATATACTATATATAAAATTATTTTCTGATACATTACAATTTTCAAAATCTTTAGAACGTATACTCCACATTTCATCTAAAGTTTGAACATCTACTTCTTTCCCTTCTGATGCATATTTTGCTCCAAATAAAAACATATTTGTCATCTCATATGCATTTGGATCTTTTGCCCAATCAAATTTATCTCTATTTTCTTTTATCCAATCTAAAGTTCCTTTAGCTCTATTGTTAAAATCTTGTGCAAATATATTATCTTGAAAATTTATGCTATATTCCATAAAAATCTCCTTTGTATCTTAAATAATATTTTTATTATTTGCAATATTATCTAAACTTTTTCATACAATTTTTGGAATAAAATATTTTTAAATATTTTACATTTTTTGCTGAAAGCTTTATTTAGTATGAAAATCCAAAGCACTTTCATACTAAATAACAAAAGTGGACATTATTAAAAATGCAAAATAAAAAAATGTCAATAAGTTTTTTTACTTATCAACACTCTAAATTTAATTTTATAAATCTTTTATATATCTGTAAATTTCGCCCCAATTAGAAACTTCTTTTAAGTATTCTCCTTCTTCTAAATCAATACCTCTAATTCCTCTAAAATATATTGTTTTTACTTTGTTATCTGATAATTTTTTACATGTCGTAGTACTATCATCTATCATTATATCTATATTTTCTTGTTTACAAATATCTAATTTTTCGGTTTGTTTCCAATAATATTTATCAAACTTAATATTTTCTTTTTCAAGTTTATCTGTTACAATTGTTATCATTTCATCACTTTCTGTTCCTCTTGCAGAAATTATAATTAATTCATGACCCATCTGTTTTAATTTTGATAATACATATTTAGCACCAGCCATTATACTAGATTCGCTTGAAATATTACCTAAGTTCTCAAATATAAATTGCTTTCTTTGTTCTTCCGTCCAATCATATTTATATTGAATTCCATATTTTTCAGAAAATATTTTTCCTTTTCCACTGCATTTTTCAATATCAAATATCTCTGCATTTGCAAGCATTCCCTTTTCATAATCTAATATAACACCATCAATATCTATACCTATTTTCAAATCTATTCTCCTTTAAACTTCATATTCTTGAATAATATTTCCGTCTACATCTTTTAAAACAAATTTGTTTTCATCTAAAATTAAATAACTATTTGTAGTTCCGCCTTTTGGTAATGCTATTGAACCTGGATTTGCGAATAAATAATCTCCTCTTTTTTCTATAACCCCTTGATGAATATGTCCATAAATCATTACTTCAAAATCTTCATAAGGTATATTTTCAATATTATATTTGTGTCCATGTGTGAAATAAATTTTCTTGTTGTTAATTTCCATTAATATATGGTCTTCAAATTTGAATTCAGAAATCATTTCATCAACTTCTGCATCGCAGTTTCCTCTAATAACTAATAGTTTATCTTTCATAGAATTTAAAACTTCTGATACCTTCATTGGTGCATATTCTTTTGTTAATTCATTTCTTGGTCCATGATAATATAAATCACCTAAAACAACAACTTTATCTGGATTTTCCTTTTCTTCTATTTCTTTTATTTTTTCAGCATAATATCCTGACCCGTGTATATCTGACACTACTAAAACTTTCATATTTTATCTCCTTTATTATTTATTTTCTGGACTATCATAGTCTTCATGCTTTTTATTTAATTGTGGAAGCATACTTTTTAAATCTTCTAAAATTCCACTATATAATCCCTGTTCTTTTAAATATTCTGCATCTCTTTCAATTATTTTTAATAATTCATATATTCTAATGTTACTAATTTTAGAATTATTCCCCATTATATTGTATATATGCTCAAAGGCAGATTTATGTTCTGGATTATTATTACTATCATATACAAGAGTATCTTCTGAAAGGTTTAACATATCTTCTGTTCTACGATATACTCTAATAGAATCAAATAATCTATTATCTGGATGTAATTTAAAATCTTCTTCAAAAAGACGTACATTCTCACGAAACTTTTTCACAGTATCATTATGATATTCAAGAGAAGTATATCTTAATGGAGCATTTGATTTTCCCCTTGCATCTACCATATTCAAGTATCTCTCAATTGTAGAAAAAGCACTTTCATTAGTAGGAACTGCAAGTGTTACAAGCGATGTAGTATAATTTGTTTTTTCATCTTTTTTGTAACGTTCAAATATTTCTTTAATCCAATCTAAATCTCTCATTGTTCCAGTAACAATTACATTTATTCCTGGAAATTCTCTTAAAATTATTTCTTGAATAATGTAGTAAAGTTCATAAGATGTTTGGTTTGTTTTTACAGCAAATTCCTTATCTGTTATAGTATCAACAGAATTTGAAATTTCTTCATGATAATATCTAAACATGTCCATATTTAAAACTACAAATTGCTTATCTGGATTATCAGACATAATCTTCTTTACTAAAGTATCTTTTCCTGCACCTGTTGGAGCTCCTAAAAATATCATTTCTGCATCTGGCTTTTCTTCTTGTGTATGCCTTAATTTATAGTTACTAATAATTTGTGCAATTAATCTAGCATTTGAAGAATTAAGATATTGTATATCAGGATTTATAGCTTTTTCAGTTTCAATTATTTTTTCTACCTTTAAAGTTAATTCATCTAAATTATTCATTAATTAAATCTCCATATTTTTTAATTAAATTATCTAAATCTTCAGCAGTTCCTGTATACAATTTTTCTCTATCTGCTAAAATTTTTTCTAGTTTTTCATTTAATTCACTATTATTTGGATCTTTTGAAATTTTGATATTTAACATAGCTATTTGGTAATTTAATTTATCAACAATTACTGTGAATTTTATATTATTATCCATAATTTATCCTTTTAGTTAAATTTTGTTTATTATATCATATAGGAAAAAATAGAACAAGAGCTAATGTACCAATAGGCTTTTTGCATTTTTTTAAAAATAATCGTGACTTAATTTTTTAATTAAGTCACGATTTTGTTATAGTTTATCATATTTTGTACTTACACCTTTAGCTTTATCTACTGGATATTTCTTTTTTGTTTTCTCTAATTTATTTAATATTATTTCTTCTGGATTTACCCCTAATGTTATTGAAAGTTGAAGACAATATGTAAATACATCAGCTAATTCATCATAAACATCTTGTTTATTGAAATTTTCTCCATCCCATTGGAAACACTCTAATAATTCTGCTGATTCTATTGAAATTGATTTTGCTAAATTATCTGGTGTATGAAATTTGCCCCAGTTTCTTTCTTCATTAAACTTTTTTATTTCTTCTATTAATTTATCCATTATCTTCTCCTATTTATTCATTATTTTCGATTTTTAATTTTTCACCTACATAAATTAAATTAATATCTTTTATATTATTTAATTTTGCTATATCTGATACTGTAGTTTTAAATCTTAATGCAAGCTGACTTAAAGTATCTCCTGCTTCTACTGTATATATTATATGTCCTGTAGTGTATTCTACTTCATTTTGTGAATTTCCATTAATTGGTACTAGAACTTCTTCCCCTGGAAATATTAAATTCGGATTTTGAATCTTATTTAATATAACTAATTCTCTCACTGTTGTATTATACATACTTGCAATACCGCTAAGAGTATTACCTCTTTTAACTATGTACTCTCTATCTTGAGTAAAATTTTCACTATTCCCACTTTCTGGAATTTGAACATTATCATTTAAAAATATGTCATTTGTAAATCTATCTCTATCTACAAATCCTTGGATTCCTTCTACTTCTCCTCTACTTGTGTATTGAAATCCTTCCCAAAATTCCCAATTAGTTTGGCTTGGAACTTCAACTCCATATTCTGCAATCCAAAGTGGATATTTTTCTGCAAGTGATATACTAAAAACGTTTCGTGCATCAGATGCATTACTATATATTATAACTTCTTTTCCTGTTCTTTCTTTTAATCTTTCTAAAAAAGTTTCAGAGATTTGATTAATTTCTTCAATACTTAAATTTCCAAAAACTTCAAAATCCATAGCGAGTTTGCAATCTGGAGTAGTGTTAGATATTACTGATGCAAAAAAATCTGCCTGAATAATTGCCTCTTCTTCACTTCTTGCAGTCAAAAAATGATAAAATCCTACTTTTAGTCCATTTGCTTTTGCATTATTATAATTTATTCTAAAATACGCATCTACAATATTTGCTCCTTGACTTGATTTTATATAAACTACATCAATTCCACTATTTTTTACTTCTCTATAATCAATATAACCTTGCCAGTTACTAACATCTATTCCCTCATATATTGTGCTACTAGATGCAACAGTAGCAAATACACTTATTGGTAGAAACGCAACTATCAAGGTTATCATTAAAATTATTTTTAGTTTCATTTATATAACCTCCAATCATACTTATTTTAATAACACATCATATTAGATGCATTTATTTTTGAAAAGCCCTTATATATAAGAATCTTTTACCTTTTATAGTATGATTAAAAATTAATATACGAAACTTGTTTAGTTTAAATCTTGTTTTCTTTATACCAATTAGCAAAAGCACTCATTGAATTTGCTAATTTTGCTTCTCTTTCTTCATTTCTTTTAGCCCTTTCACTATCTGTCATTTCTGCTAATGTTTTTGTATAATTTTCTGGTATAAATATGTACCATAAATCAGACCATTTTTTATTTGTATCATTTCCTAAAATTTCTTTTGATAAAGTTCCTTTATGTAATCCCTCAAATTGATACAATTCTTTTCCATCGTAATAAGATAGGCATTCTTTAAAAGCACACTTTCTATTTTCTTTTCCTTCCATTAATTTCAATATTCCATTTACACCAATAGTATCTAAAGAAAAGTTAACAAAAGATTTTGGAAAACCACCAAGCTCATCAATAAAAAATCCACTATCTAAAGCTATACAAGGTTTCTTTACAATTTCATATGCTTCTTTTACTTTTGCTTCTGATATTTTTCTTATATCTTCACTTCTTGGTTCATCTAATTCATATTCATATATTTTAAAATTTACATCTTTTAAAGATCTTTGTGCTGATGCAATTTTTCCTTTATTATGAGTTACAAATACTATCTCTTGCATATTTTATACCTCTTATTTTAAATATTTATTTCTATTTATGATTTTAATTATTTTCAATTTCTTCGTTTATATAATCAAGCATTTCCTCAAAAGTTTTAAAATTATATTTTGATATTTGATTTATTTCTTTTCTTTCAAAATCAGAATATTCATCATATATTGTAATAACATCTATTCCAGCATTTTTAGCAGCTTCTACTCCTAAAAGAGCATCTTCAACTATTAAACAGTCTTCTGGTTTCACATCAAAAAATTCCATTATTTTTTCATGAACTTCTGGATCTGGTTTGCTTTTAGTTACATCTTCTTTTGCAAGAATAATTTCAAAAAAGTCATCTAAATTAGCTTTTCTAATTATATTTTTATTAACAGTTTTATAAGAATCAATATTAGCTCTATGAGTTGTTGTTCCAATTGCTAACTTAAATCCTAATTCTTTTAATTTGCATAGTACTTTTTCAGCATCTTTTTTATAGCATACGACATTTTCAATATAATCTTTTGTCATTTTATATCTTAAATTTAATATATCTTCTGCTTCCATATCTGATTTATATTTATTTTTAAGAAATCTACAATATTCTAAATATGCATCTTCACTACTAGCAAATTTTTTTAATGTAGTATCTCTTTGAACTTGAATATTAATATCATCAATTGTTCCATCTCCGATTGCTTTTATCAATTTTTCATCTATTTCATTCCAAATACCAACAGAATCTATTAATGTTCCATCCATATCAAATATAATTACTTTCTTGCCTTTAAACATTTTCTTTCTCCTATAATCCGATTTATGTATCATTTAGTTCTATATAATTCTTCTAGTTACTATATATTCTTGATTTTACATTTATTTTGTTCCGAAAATTCTATCCCCTGCATCTCCAAGACCTGGAACTATATATCCATTTTCATTTAATTTCTCGTCTATTGCTGCACAATAGATTTGTACATCTGGATGTATTTCTTGCATTTTCTTTAATCCTTCTGGAGCTGCAATTATACATAAAAATTTTAATTTTTTAGCTCCACTTTCTTTAAGCATAGTTAACGCATCTATTCCAGAACCACCTGTTGCAAGCATAGGGTCTAATACTATTACTTCTCTTTTTTCTAAATCTTTTGGTGTTTTGTAATAATATTTTACAGGTTTTAAAGTTTCTTCATTTCTATACATTCCAATATGTCCTATTTTTGCATTTGGCATTACTCTTATTAATCCATCAAGCATTCCTGTTCCAGCTCTTAAAATTGGTATAAATGCATATTTATCTTCATTTAATTCTTTAGCTTTCATTTTGCATATTGGAGTTTTTATTTCTATATCTTCTAACTCCGCATCTTTCATTGCTTCATAACAAAGAATTGTAGATAGTTCACTTACTATTTCTCTAAATTCTTTTGTTCCTGTTTTCTCATTTCTTAAAATTGATAATTTGTGTGAAACTAATGGATGATTTAATTCAATAACTTCCATTTTCTATTACCCTGTATATACATACAGCCCTTTCTCATATATTTTTAATATATTATCACAAATTTTTCTAATATTCTACTTAATTTGCAAAAAAACTTATCAAAATACCGTATTGTAAATTTACAGTATCTACTCTATAATTAGTACATCCTTTTCATAAGGAAATCTTTATGAAAGGAGGTGTTTGACTTGAATTCCGCAGATGTAATTTTTTACCTTTTAAAACTTCTTTTAGAAGAAAAAGATAAAAAAGACAACAACAATGAGAATTAGTTCTCAAAAAAAGAACTGCTACTGCCATTAGCAGTTCTTTTTTAATTGTGAAGAAAAATATATTTTATTTTATGTTATTTTCTATAAAAAAAAAGAACTAAATGCTGCCACATCTAGTTCTCTATTGTGTCTTCATGAATTCCGCTGACACTTAATTTATAGTATTATTATACTACTTTTAATAATGTATGTCAAACAAACTTTTTTATTCCTATTTTACTTCAAGCAACTCTGACATATTATCAGTATAAAAAATATCCAATTTACTCATTGCTCTAGTTATAGCAACATATAATAATTTTATATCTAAGCTATTGTTTTGATATTTATCACTATTTACATTAAATAAAATTACACTATCAAATTCTAATCCTTTTGCTAAATATGATGGAACTATTGAAATTCCTGCATGATATTCAGAGTCTTTACTTTGTATTAGTTTTACATCTTTATTGTATTTTTGTATTTTCTTTTTTATATTTTTACACTCATCAATATCTTTTCCTATTATTGCTATAGATTTATAACCTAAATTTAAGTATTCATCTATTCTTTGTACACATTCTTTTACAATCTCATCTTCTGATTCTGATTTTACTATATGAATTGAATCTTTTCCATCTATAACTGGTTTTCCTTTTATTATAAATTGTTTTTCAAATTCAGGAAGTTTATCTATAACATCATTTGCTTTATACATTATTTCTTTTGTAGTTCTATAGGTTTTCTCTAAAGTTGTATAAATTGCATTTCCTTCTGGAAATTCTACGTCTATGAACTTTTTCCAGTTTTCTATTCCTCTATATGAATGTACTCCTTGCGCTATGTCTCCTAAAATTGTCATTGAATTACTTTTTAAAATTGTTTTTAGTACACTAAATTGAAATTCTCCATAATCTTGTGCTTCATCTATAATAACATGTCTTAAGCTCTTTTTTATTTTTGAACCATATACTTTATAATGAATATAAATTATTGGTGCTAAATCTTCAAAGGTAATTTCATTTTTATTAAGATTCCTCATTGTATTTTTTACCAAATATTCTGCTAAAGTTTTATTCTCTATTTTTTCATAAATATAATTTTGTATAAAATCTTTATAATGTTCTACACAATCTTTTTTATTTATTTCATTAAAATATATGTCTACTACTTTTATATTATCATTATATATTTTTTTAAGTAATTCTTCTGTTTCTTCAAATATCTCAATTCTTTTTGTTCTTTTTTCTTCTTCTGTTAAGCTTGTATCTTTAAGCATTTTATTTATCTTAAATTTTCTTTTTGCTGTTATTGCTTCTACTATTGTATCTTTATTATTTTTTATTTTTGAAAATACATGTTTTTTTACTTCATTAATTCTTTTTTCAAAATCTAGTTCTTTATATTCTTCTATAAATAATTTTTTGATATTTTCATATCTCATTATCCTTATATTCTCAATAATAAAATCTTTTTTAGGTAAATAATTATCTTCTACTTCTTTTAAATATCCATCTACAATTTCTTTAAATTGTATTGATGATTTTAATTTTGATTCTTTTATAATTGTTTCAATATCTCCATTATTTATCTCATCAAACTCTTTATTTACAATTGTTACTAACTTTTCATTACTGTCAGATATTTTTAATTTTTTTCCTATTATTTCATATGCTAAATCTTCAAATGTATATTGTTTTACATTTTCTACACCTAAGTCTGGTAGTACATTTGAAATATAATTTAAAAAGAATTTTGTTGGAGCTATTATCATAAAGTTTTCTGGGTCAAATTGTTTATCATAATTATAAATTAAATATGCAATTCTATGTAGGGCAATTGTTGTTTTTCCACTTCCTGCAACTCCTTGTACTATTAGAGCTTTATTCATGTTTTCCCTAATTATGTTATTTTGTTCTCCTTGTATTGTAGCAACAATATTTTTTAATCTATCATCAGCTTTTTCAGCAAGTGCTACTTGTAATAATTCATCATTTGTTTTTAAATCAATGTCAGAATATTTCTCAAGCACTTGATTTTCAATAAAATATTGTCTTTTTAAAGATATATCTCCTTCTACTGTTCCTTCTGGTGATTCATAACTTGATTTTCCAATTCTTCCATCATAATAGAGATTTGATATTGGTGCTCTCCAATCAATAATTATTGGTTTTTGTGTATTACTATCTAATATTGATAGCTTTCCTATGTACAATTCTTCTTTTTCCTCATCTTTTGCTTTGAAATCTATTCTTGCAAAATATGGCTTACTCTTAATCTTCTTTAAATCAGATAACTTTTTATGATTCAAATATTCTAAATGTGCTCTAACATATGCTTGTTCATCATATGCACTACTATCTTTTCCTAAGTGTTCCTCTAGTTCTTTTTCCTCATAATTAAGCTGATTTACTGTTTGTTTTAATTTTTCTTTTTCTCTTAAAAATTCTTTTTCTTCCATTTTTAAACCTCCTTCTTTATTTTAAAAATAGATTTCTAATTTCAAAACAATTAAATTTTTAAAATCAGAACTTCCAGTTAGAAAAACAAGAAAAGACATCTATACTAATTTTATAGATGTCTTCCCCTCTATTTGTAATCTGTGCTAAATTATAGCATAGATTTATTTATTATTCAAGTTATTTATATAAGTTTATTGCACTTACGAATTTCTTTTAAATATACTTTTTATTTTTTCAAATAATATAGTATACCACTTACTTTTTGGTAGTTCTACCAAGGCTTTATCATCTTCTACAACCTCAGAATTATTATCTATTTTAATATTTTTATTTTGGAATATTTTATCTGGATTATACTTTTCTCTTTGAATTTCATCATATTGTTTTTGATTTAATTCAAAGGTTTTATTAATCTCAATTTTTTCTTCTTCACTACACATATAATCTCTATATAATATTGATAAAATTGCTTTACTTTCTTCTGATATATTTTGATTTTTAATCTCTGTGTTTTCTTTTAAATCGATTTTTTTATTACATTCCTCAGTTTTTGATTGTAATGCTTCAAGAACTTTATATGGTATTTTGCAAACTAAAGAACTATCTGAATTATATAAAACTTCAATTACCTCTGTTGCAACTTCAGCACTTAATTCTTCCATGTTATCTTTCGTATGATTAATTCATACTCTCCTTTCTTTAAACTCTTGGATCTTCATCAATAGTTTTATTTCCTAATTTTTCATATTTTTCTGGATTTAATTTTTTATCTATAAAACGTCCTAATTTACTAATTGCTTTAGAAACAACTCCTGTTCTTTCTTGTGCTGCACAACTACCAAAATCTCTTATATCAAAAATGTTTTTTCCTAATTGTGCTTTTCCTATAGCTCTTTCTAAAACATCTGTCTCTCTAACTATTTTGCTTATTGGCATCTCATAAGGTTGTATTTGAAATTGTTCGCACATAACTTTATGAGCAGCTAATGTCTCATCAACAATTCTTTCTAATCCCATAAATGATGTTCTTGAGTAAGAATAGTCTGGACATTTACTTTGCTTTTGGGCTATTTGACTAACCATTTCAATATCTTCTGATGATAATGCTAATATTCCATTATTATAAATATATCTTGGATGTTCTCCTGTAACTCTTCTTACTGAATCTATGCTTGTATCACTTATACGATTTAATCCCATTGTTCCTATTCTATTTCCTTGATTCAAATCATGATATGCATTATACAATTGTCCTATTTGATATGCTCTTAAATTTTCAAAAGATTTTTGGTCCATATTGGCTAATTTTCTATATTCATTTTGGTCTATACCACTATTCATAAGCATTCTTCTTTGATATCTTTCTTGGGCTTGTATATCTTTTGCTTGTGATAGCATTCCTACTCCGTTGTTCTGTTGTTTGTAATGCCGCAAAATATTCATTATATGTATAATCTGAATTTCCCATCTTTTTCTCCTTTAATACTTTAACTATAATTATTATAATTTATACTTTTTTTATAGTCAATTATTAATATTTACTTTTAAATTCACTTTACCAAAAGCACCTAAAACCCTATTCTTTTTCTTGATTCTTCTGCTTTTACATCTGGTATATCTTCTTCTGTAAATGTAAGTAATCTATCCATATCTGTAATTTCTCTTGTTTTTATAGCATGTTCTATTAATATTTTTTGAACAGTATTTTCAACAAATCTACCATTACCAAAGTTTTCTACTTCTTTTGCATCTGTTAATATTTTTTGAACCCTTGATTTAGCTCCTTCATCTGCTTTAAAGCCTTTATCTGCCACTTTTTTATCAAAGATTTTCATTAAGTCTTCTACACTATAATCTTCAAAATCAATTTCATATCCTATTCTTGATTTTAATCCTGGATTTAAGTCTCTAAATTTTTTCATTTCATCTGTATATCCTGCAAAGATTATTATTAATCTTCCTTGATAATCTTCCATTGCTTTTAAAAGTGTTGCTACACATTCTGCTGAATAACTTGCATTTGTACCATTATGTTCCATTATTGAATATGCTTCATCTATAAATAGTACTCCATCTAATGCAGATTCTATAACAGCTTGTGTTTTTGGTCCTGTTTGTCCTAAAAACTCACCTATTAAATCTTGTGATTGTACTTCAACTAATTTATCTCTTTTTACATATCCTAAATTATAATATATCTCTGCTAAAAGTCTTGCTACTGTTGTTTTTCCTGTTCCAGCATTTCCTTTAAATATCATATGCATATTAAAATCTGGATTTCTATCTAATTTTTTATTTAATTCAATTACTGAAACAAATCCATTAATATTTTCTTTTACACTATCTAATCCTATTAAAGAATTTAAGTCTTTTAATATTTCATTAACTCCACGTTCTTTGTCTTTTTTAGTTTCTTGAAAACTTTGTATATCTTTATTTGTTATAGTTTTTAATAATTTATCATCTTCGCAATTGCCTGCATGTGTAAGTACTAATCTATCAAATAAATTAGTAACAAAACGTGCATTTCCAAAGTTTCTTCCTACTTTATTTTTCATTATGATTTTTTCTACTTTTTCAATAACACCATCCTCTAAAGTGAATTCATTTCCTTCTACTTCATCTTTAAAGATTTGTAATAATTCTTCTTTTGAAAAGTCTGAAAATTCTAATTCATATCCAATTCTTGACATTAATCCTTGGTTTGCATTTATAAAGTCATTCATTTCTTTTGTATATCCTGCAAAGATTATTACTAATCTATCTTTATAAAGTTCCATTGCTTTACAAATTGTAGCCATACATTCTGCTGGATAATTTGATGTTGCTCCTCCTTTACTTGCCATAATTGTGTATGCTTCATCAATAAATAATACTCCATCTAATGCAGAATCTATAACTGCTTGTGTTTTTGGTGCTGTTTCTCCTAAGTGAGAACCTATTAAATCTTTACTTGTAACTTCTATTATTTTGTTTTCTCTTATAAATCCTAATTTATAAAATAGTTCAGCCATAAGTCTTGCTACTGTTGTTTTTCCTGTTCCTGAATTTCCTTTAAATATCATGTTTAAGTTTGCAAAACCTTCTGTATCTATTTTTTTACTATAATCTAAATATTTCAAAAATTCATTTATATTTGCTTTTACTTCACTTAATCCTACTAATCCATTTATATCCTCTAAGATTTCTTTTACTTCTCTAGTTTCAAGTTCTTGTGGCACGTCTTCTGGTAAGAATGAATTTTTTATTTCTAATAACTTAAATTTATCAAATACTATAGAGTTATAAAGATTATCAATATAAGCATATTCATCCATAGTATCTGCATAATATGTAGCTTTGATATAATTCTCTAATTTTTCTGAGAATTCTTCATCTATTTGCATAATACTTTCTAATCTTTTTATAACTTTATTTTTTATTTTTATTGCGTCTAATCCATCAATATATATTTTTCTATTTATTAAGCTATTCATAATCATTGGATGTTTTTGTGTTAAATCTTTAAGTACTGCTTCATTTTCTACAAAAAATGTAATTGACCTTCTATTTTTACAATTAAATTTTTCTATTGATGTAAATAATGCATCAACTCTGTACTCGTTTAAAGTCTTTATTTTATCCATATTTTCAAAGATTACAACATCATTATCACTATAAATTTTATCAACTTGCATTATCATATCTGTTGAATCTTTTGTTCTTTTTACAAGCATTTCTGTGTCTACCCATAAAGTTGCTTTATTAGTAATATAGTTAAAAGTTCTTACATATCTATTTATTATATTTATTACTTTATCTGAAATTATAGTATTTTTAGTAAATAGTCCAATATTAAAATGAATATATGGTAAATCCTCATTAAAGTAATAATTTCTTATGTATGTAAGTATTGATATTATTTCTTCTTTTTCTTTATCTGAACATTCTAATTCTTCTACAGAATGAACATATTGATTATAATATGCTACTCTAAATTCACTTTCTTTAAAATTTCTTTTGTCTAGTATTGTTTTTATAACTACTTGCTCATCTATGTTATTTCTTGTACATAAATATCTTATATATGCTGCAAGTTCAATTGGTGATTTATCAAATAAATATGAAAAGTTTTCAGTAAATTTAATTTCTGATAAATTAATTTCCCCTTCTAAACCTTTATTTTCTTTATAAAATTCATTTAGATTATTAAAAAATGAATTATTTTTTACATTAAAATCTAAATATTTAAAATAAAGTTTTCCACTTTCTTCTCTTTCAAGTTTTATACTATCTGAAGATAAAAGCATTCCAGCACAAACTATATCCATAGAATTTTCTGCTAATTCTTCTACAGATTGTATTACAAAATCTATTAAATGTTGATCTTTATTATATTCTTTTTTTTCACTTGATATTAATTTATCAAATACTTTTTCTATATCAAATTTATTATCTGTAACACATTTTTTTATATAAGTAACTAACTTAAATGGACATACATCTGTATCAACATTGCAATATGAGCATTTTAAGCCCAAATCATTATCTAAATTATTTAAGTTAAGTCTCCATGAATTTTTATATTCTCTTAAAGCGTAACCTACATAAAATAAAAATATTTTTTCTAATAAATCTTCTGAATCATCAAACTTTTTAGCACACAATTTTAAATATGAAAGTTCTAATATGTTTGTTGGTTTATCAACAAATTTATCTCCTTCTTTTACTTTTTCTGTTGTCATTGTATAACCAAGTAACTCTGTTTCATTAATAAATTTTGCCATTTTTATTTCATTTTGAGTGAATTTTTCTTTTATAAAATTTACAAAGTTTTCTGTTTCGTCCATATTAAATTCTTTTCCTTTCTTACTTTGCGGAAAGAGAACACGTCTCTATCCATTATCATTCGTCTAAAAATTATTTTTTATTGCTTCTTCTATTGCTCTTATATAGTTTTCCTTTTCATTTTGCATTATTTCTAAATCATTTTTTATATATCCTAATTCTATTTGATAACATTCAATTCCTTGATTAGAATTATAATATTTATTTGCACTATATGATGTATTTCTTCCATCAACATATGCTCCTGTTGCTATTCCGCCAACTTCTCTTATTGTATATAAATATGGTGTATTTGTTGTTATATTATAAGGCTCATATCCTTTTTTATTTGCTGTAGCTGTATATTCTTTTATTACATTTGGTGTAAAATTTCTAACATATACTCCATCAAGTTTTTTAAAAGATGTATTATTAGAAAAATTTATACTTGAATATTCATTAATTTTATTTGACATTTCTCCTGCAAATTTTAAATCTGATTTACATGGAGCATATATTTCAAAACCACTTAAATTTTTTACTCCATTATTTACATGAAATGATATCATAAGTTTTGCTTTTGTACCACAAGCTATTCCTATTCTTCCATCTTCATCATACATATTTGTATATGTGTAAGAAGATGTATTATCATCATCTCTTGTTAATTTTACTTTATACCCATCTTCTTCTAATCTTTGTTTTAATAATTTAGCATATTCTAAAGTTAAATCCGCTTCTGTAACAGCTCCTTGCCTTTCTCCAACATCTTTGCCACCATGACCTGCATCTATAACTATATCATAAACCTCTTCTGGAAGAGATGTATCTTCTATACTCATGGTTAAAAGACTATATTCTTTATCGTCATGATTTACTTTATTAAAACCAATAATTGCTTTTTTATTTGCACCTTCTGATGTTATTGTATAATAATTTATATTATCATTATTTTCAGAAGCATTTGCAAAAGAATAATATTTTGGATTTACACTATTGTTCAATTTTAATCTAAGCAAAATATAATACTCTGAACCACTTTTTAATTTATCTATTGTAATTCCTATATTCATTGCTTCTTCTGAAAAAAATACTAGATTTCCTTCTTCAAAATTATAACTTAAAGCATATGTTTCTTCATAACCATTTCCATCTGTTATAAATAATTTAGCACTTTCAAAATTATCTTTACTAATATTACTAAATTTTCCACTTATATTAAAAGCTCGTCCATATGTATAAAAGCTTGTAGTCTCAGCAGTTTTACTTTGTATCATATTAAGTACATTACTTTCTGCTTCTTTTTGCTTTTTTTCTGGAATTGCTTTTTTAAATGTAATTGAAATACCAAGAATTATTCCTATTACCATAAGTATTAAAACAGCAGACTTAAATACTTTTTTTAGCATATCAAACACTCACATACATATATTTAGGTTTTATGACACCTATAAACTACATTTACTAATATAATTTTCTTGTATATTTCTTATAATTTTAATTAATTATCTCTGCAATTAAATCATAATCTCTAACTGATATTATCTTACATTTTATAAAATCTCCTGATTTTATTTTACCATTATTTTTTATGAATATTGTTCCATCTTCATTTGGTATATCCATATAACTTCTTGCACATATATATTTATTATCATCTGAAAATCCATCTACAATTGCTTCATATTCGTTTCCAATCTTCTCTTCAAGTTTTATTTTTGATATTTTATTTTCTAAAGTCATTATTTTATCAAGTCTACTTTGTTTTGTTTTATAATGAACCTGCTCTTTTATTTTTGCTGCTGGTGTTCCATCTTCTTTAGAATACTTAAATACTCCTAATTTTTCAAATTTTGCACTATTTACAAATTCATACAATTCAAAAAAATCTTCTTCTGTTTCACCTGGAAATCCAACTATCATAGTAGTTCTTAAAATCACATCTGGTATTTCTTTTCTTATTTTTTCTATTACTCTTTCTATTGATTTACTATCACTTTTTCTATTCATTCTTTTTAACACTTTATCTGAAAAATGTTGAAGTGGAATATCAAAGTAATTACAAATCTTATCATTATTTTTTACTGTTTGTATAAGCTCATCTGTTATACTTTCTGGATAAGCATATAAAAATCTAATCCATTTAAAGCCTTCTATTTTGCATAATTTTTCTAATAATTCTGCTAAACGTGGCTCTCCATAAATATCAATTCCATATTTTGTAGTATCTTGTGCGATAACTATTAATTCTTTTATTCCACTTTTTGCAAGCTTATTTGCCTCTTCTAATATATCTTCCATTTTTCTACTTACAAATGGACCTCTTATATATGGAATTGCACAATATGTACATCTATTACTACAGCCTTCTGCTATTTTTAAATATGCTGTAGCACTTCCTGTTGAAATAACTCTATCTAAGTAGTCTAAAGTATTTTTAGATTTTGTTTCTCTTTTTATCATTTTAGAAATTTTTTCCCAGAAATCATCATATTCGTCTATACTTAAAAACATATCCACTTCTGGTAATGCTTTTTCTAAATCTTTTTTGTATCTTTGTACTAAACACCCCATTGCAACTAAATATTTACAATTTCCTGTTTTTTTATATTCAGCCATTTCTAATATACAATTTATAGCTTCCTCTTTTGCTGATTCTATAAATCCACAAGTATTAATAATTATTATTTCTGCATCTTTTGGATTATTTACTATTTCAAAATTTTCTTTTTTAAATATTCCTATACACATTTCAGTATCTACTAAATTTTTACTACATCCGAAGTGATACAAATCCTACTTTCATACTACTTTTCCTTTACTACATTAATATTGTTATTATGGTTGCTATAACTAATCCTGGAACTCCAAATAGTCCTGTAAGTACTACTGTCCACCAGTATATAACTATTCCAATTCCCATATATGAACAAATAGCTAGTATAATCCCACCTATTATAGAATTAATTACAAATTTCATAATAATTCTAAATGGTAGTGATATAATTTTTAAAACAAGCATTAAAACTGCTATTCCTATTGCAAATGATATTATATGCATTTTCTTATTTGTATTGAAAAATTCAATACTCTCCTTATGTATTATTTTGGTTTTTATCTGTTTTACCAATAAACATTTATATAAATTTATGTAATATATTAAATCTTTATAATTTATTACATTATATATTATGATATGTGTTTTTACAATATCGAATTTTGGAAAAATAAAAAAGACACGGGGACGGAGGTTTTGTCTAAAATTTATTTTTTAGACAAAACCTCCGTCCCCGTGTCTTTTTTTAATAAGCTATAATTTCATTTGTTTCTGTATTTATATTTACTTCTAATTTTAGTTCTTTTATTTTTTCAAAAGAATTTAAGTCATATGAAATAATTGATTTATCACTTAAAATATATAGTATATCTTCAATATAAATCATTCTTTGTCCATAATATCCTCTTTCATTTGTAATTTTAAAATAATCTTCAAATCCTTTTTCTAAATCTATTTTATAGATACTTATTTCATTTTTTCCATCATAATTTACTGGAAATCCAATCAAATTATCTGACTTTTTATAAAATAATACTTTGTGATTATATAGTAATTCTGAACTTGTATATGATTTTCCAATATCTATACTAAACATTTCTTTTGGATTTTCTACATCTGATACATCAAACATAGACATTTTCATATTATCTGTAGTTATTCCACCATAGCCATTTGATTTTGTATTATATCCTATTCCAATTATATGAGTTTCATCATATGGATGTAAATATGAACTATATCCTGGAATTTTTAATTCTCCTTTTATTTGAGGATTAGTTGGATCTGATAAATCTATTACAAATAATGGATCTACTTGTTCAAATGTTACTATATATCCCATTTTTCCCATAAATCTTACTGAATATATTTTTTCATCTTTTGCTAAATCATCTATTTTTCCAATTTCTTTTAAATTATCATCTAGTATATACAATCTGTTGCTATATAGTGGTTCTTCATATGAAATACTTCCTATTCCTGTTTCTTCATCATAGTTTTCTTCTGTTCTTGTTTCAACTACATATGTTGTTGCAACTCTTAAGTTTCCTTCATATTCATCCATTGAAAATTGATTATTCATATATCCTTCAACTTCACCTTTTGCTGTTAAAACAATATTTGAATTATCTAAATTAAATTTGTATATTGTTGTATTTGTTTTTCTATAACTATTATCATATTTAATTTGTGTTACATATAAATTTTTTTCGCTTGCATATACTTCTGTACTATTTGCTCCAAAAAATGTTTCTACATTCATTTCATCATTATTATTAATATTAAATCCACCAACTAACATATAGCTATAATTTTCTGTTCCTTTAAAATATGCAATATCTGTACATTCAATATATCTTGATTTTCCATCTGCTTCTATTACTCTTGGTAACAAATCTTCATCTTTTAAATTGTCATAATAATATACATTTTTATTACTTATAAAATATACATTATCTCCTATCATTCTTGAATTTGTATAATATCCATCTAAACCTACTTGTCTAATAAATTCTGGTTTTTCTTTATTTTGTATATCATAAACCATTGCTACTGCTGTATTACTTCTATTTATTCTTACTGCCTCAGAATATGCCATATCTTCTACTTCACGTCTTTTAAAAGTTGCCTCATCTTCAGTACTTGTTTTTTCTCTAGTTATATTTTCTTCATACTCATAAAGGTTTCCTAATAATACTAATTTATCTTTGTTGATAAAAAGCTCTTGAGGGGAAAATGACTTTTTACCATCTTCTTTTATTTGAATTGTAGCAACAGTTTCTAATTCTTCTGCATTCACAATAAAAAGTTTATCATATGTTATATAATAAATATAATCTCCATCAGTTTTTATTATATCTGCTTCATCAACATTTTCTACTTGTACATTTGTTGTTGAATGGTCTTTATCTGTTGTAGCACTTGTTTTTGAATAATCTGAAAGTTCTTCTTGTTTTTGTTCTGATTTAGTATTCATTACTACTTCTGAATTCACATCTGCACTTTCTGCGATTGAATCAAATACCATTCCATTACTTCTACTTTTAGTATAAGTATTTTCTTTTAAAACTTCTTTTAATTCTTTCATACTTTCAAATCTAGGTAAATCGTTTTTTGATGTTGCTATTTTTTCTGTTTTATTTGGATTGAATTCTGGACCTTGTATAGGTTCTCCTTTTTTTAATTCCATAAATCCTACAGAAAAAACTAAAATAAATACAGCACATGCTGATAAATATTTTAAATATGATAATTTATTTGTTTTTCGTTTATTCATTTTTTCTAATGTTTTTTCTTTTAATTCATCACTTGCATGTATTTGCTCTATTGCACTTTTATAATCATCTTTATTCATCTTCAAAACCTCCTTCTATTTTTTCTTTTAAAATTTCTCTAGCTCTAAATAACCATGTTTTAATAGTTCCTTCACTTGTTTTCATTAAATCAGATATTTCTTTTACTTTGTATCCTTCATAATATAGTAGATATATTACTGTTCTATAATTTTGAGGTAATTCACAAACAATTGAAAATATATCGTTTTCTTCTTTCTTCTCAAAAACAATACTTTCATCTAATGTAACTACTTTTTTATTCCAAGAAGATTGTTTAAGATTTTTTGTTAAATTTATTGTTACTCTAATAAACCATGCTTTTTCATGTTCACTATTTTCAAATCTAGGATTTTTTTCACTAAATTTCATAAACACATCTTGAAATACATCTTCTGCATTTTCAACTGTTCCACATCTTGTAATTGCTATTCTATATACCATATCTGCATATTTTTCTATTATTTCATTTACATCTTTTTGCATATTTTTCCCCCCATCTATTACTAATACAAATTAAAACTTATTTTGGTTTCAAAAAAATAAATTTTTTTACGAAATCTTTATCTATTATGAAATATTGATTACTTTCCTCATAGAACAAATCTGAAAAAATCAAAGATTTTTTCAGTAAATTTATTCATGTTCATAACTTATCTTTAACTCATTACATTCGCACGTCTAAGAAATGTACAATATTTAGCGAAGCTTTTATATAATAGAAAAATTATACTTTCCTATTATATAAAATAAAAAGCGAATTAATAAAGTAAAAAATTCACTTTACTAATTCGTACTTACTTTTCAAAACTCTTTTTACTGTTTATGTGTTTTCTTGTAATCTCCATCAAATTCAATTTTGTAAATTCTTCTACCTGAACTTTTGATCTATCTTTTTTACTATTTTTTACAATCTCTGCAATTACTGCTTTTTTATTTTCTTCTTTTTGCATGTCAATAAAATCTATTACAATTATTCCACTAATATCTCTTAATCTAATTTGTTTTGATATTTCTTTAGCTGCTTCAATATTAACAGCTGTTATAGTTTCTTCTGCATCATTTTTTCCTATAAATTTTCCAGAATTCACATCTATTGCTACTAATGCTTCTGTTTTATCTATTGTGATAAATGCACCACTTTTAAGCCATACTTTTTTATTTTCAGCTAGCTTCATTTGTTTTTCTAAAGAATATTTTGATAAAATATTTTCATCAATTTCTATATTTACTGTAGAATCTATTTCATCTAATATTGATTTTACATTTTCTAAATCTTCTTCATTTTGCAAAATTATTTTATCAAGATTGCTATCAACTAAATCAATAATTGTTTTCTTTAAAACTCCACCTTTATCATATATTTTTTGTGGAAATTTTTCTACTTGTTTTAATTTTATATTTTTCCATTTTTCAATAGTTTTTAAAATATCATTTTTTATTTCATCTTCTGCTCGTCCTTCTGCTACAGTTCTAATTATTGCCCCTGTCCCGTTTGGTAAATATTTACTTACTATTTCTTTTAATCTTGCTTTTTCATTTTCATCTTCGATTTTTTGTGAAACTGTTATAAAATTTGCATTTGGCATAAATACCACAAATCTACTTGTTAAACTAATATGAGTAGATAATCTAGGTCCTTTTTTATCTACAGCTTCTTTTTTTACTTCAACAATTAATGGGTCTCCTGGTTTTATTAATTTATTTATTGGCTTTTCTTCTACTTCTTCATTTTTGGTTATATCAACCTTAGGCAAAATGTCTTTTACATGTATAAAAGCATTTCTTTTTTCTCCAATATTAACAAAAGCTGATTGCAGACCTGTTAAAACATTTTGTACTTTTCCTACATAAATGTTTCCTTCTATTGATTTGTCTTCTTCATCTTCCTCATATTTTTCAACTAATTCTTCATCTTCAATTAATGCAATTATTTTTCTATTATTTGAGCTACAAATTACTAATTCTTTCATTTAAACATCTTTCTTTTTATTAAATTTATTCATTGCTGAATCTATATTATTTTTCATAATTTCAGAAATAGCATCTACTGCTATTTCTGCACCTTTATTAAGGCTTTCAAGTTCTTCATCTGATATATGTCCTATAACATGTGTAATCATATCTATATGCTCTTTTGGTTTTCCTATTCCTACTCTTATTCTACAAAAGTTCTCTGTATTTATACAATTTATAATAGATTTCATACCATTATGTGTTCCTGCTGAACCATTTTTTCTTATTCTTATATTTCCTGGTTCTATGTCTATATCATCATATATTACTATAAGTTCATCTTCAGAAATCTTATAAAAGTTCATTGCCTCAATTACAGATTCTCCACTTAAATTCATAAAGGTTTGTGGTTTTAATAAAATTACTTTTTCTCCATTTATTAATCCATTTCCTATTAAACCTTTAAATTTAGATTTATTTACTTCTATATCATATTTTTCTGAAAGTTTATTTATAACATTAAATCCCATATTATGCCTTGTTTTTGAATAATCTGATTCTGGATTTCCTAAACCTACTATCAAATACATAATTTTACTCCTTTTAATCTATACTATTATACGGCATTTTTTTGATAATTACAAGAACAAAAGTGGACATTATGAGAATTACAAAAGAAAAAACTTATTGCAAATGTCCACGTCTTTGTTCTACGTGCCAAATTTACGTTAGTAAATTTGTGTACAAAATTGCTGAAGGCTTTATTTATTAGGAAATTCAGAGAAGTTCCTAATAAATAACAAAAGTGGACATTATGAAAATTGCATATCATTTTCTAATATACACAAGCTTTAGCAAAGCCTTTATTTTATAGAAAGTGTGAAACGTACTCCTATACAATAAAAAGAGTAAATCGTTTTTGATTTACTCTCTTCATATTCTAAACTTTTTTATCTTCTAAATGACTAAAATCATTTAATAATTCAATTTCATAGCTTTTTGTATCACTATCATATGTAATAACATTTAAACATGTATTTTTTTGGCTATATTCTTTTCTTTTTTCTGCAAAAGGTAATCCTGTAATCTTTCTTAAAAATGCTTCTATTGCAACACCATGTGAGCATATTAAAACATTTTTTCCAAGATTATTAGTTGCTATATTTGTCATAGTATTGTACATTCTTTCTGTTACTTCTTCTGTTGTTTCTTGCTCTGGAATTTCACAAATTTCATTTATATCATCTTGTATCTTTTTTATTTTAGGATCAATTCTATTAACTTCATCCCACGTTTTTCCATCATAAATTCCAAAATACATTTCGCATAAACCTTCATCCTCAATTATTTGAAGATGATTCAAATCTGCTAATTCTTGTATTGTTTTACTTGTTCTTTTTGAAGTACTAGCATATGCTATATCAAATTTAATATTTTTTAATCTTTCTGTCATTTTTGATACATATTCTTTTCCTTGCTGTGTAACTTCATAATCTGTTCTTCCTGTTAATCTATGTTCAATATTACCAACCGTTTGTGTATGTCTAACTAAATAAATTTTTGTTTTCATTTTATCTCCAATTCATTAGCATAACTAATTTTTACCTTTATTAAAATTTATATTTCATTAGTTTTTATCATCAAATTTTAAAATTGAAATGCCACCATTTTTAGATATACTATCTGCTGCTATTTTTTCTTCTACTGGTTTTACTGGTATTTTATGAGTTTCATTATTTGATGATGTAGAAATTGGAATTACTTTTGGTGAATCACTTGGAATTTCATTTCCATTTACTGCTGTTGGTTCCTCACCTAAATATACATATTGTCTTTTTGGTATTACAGGTGAAAAAGTTTTATCTTTCATAGATTTTAATACTGCATCTACTCTCATAGGAATACTAAAAGTTTCATTCTTTATAAAACTCATAAGATATGGTTGTAATCTTTCAGGTGTTTGCTCATATAATTCCATAAGATAATACATTACTAAATACATATCTGTACATCTTTTTAAATTAGGTGTAGACATTATACTTCCTTCTCTGTTTCTATAATATATGTATATTGGAAAAGCACCATATTTTAATTTTTCTGCTAATATAGCTGCTTTTATTGAATATACCATATCTTCATAATACATTCCACCAATAAATTTTATATCATTCTCAATTAAAAATTCTCTTCTCCAAACTTTACTTGCAACTGGGAAATGCATATCGCATACTATTCTTGCTTCTCTTGTTGAATTTTCAGCTGTTGGTATATAAGCTTTATTACTTCCTCCTACATATTGAACTCCAAAATATGTAACGTCTGCTCCATCTTCTCCTAGTATTTCATCAATCTTTTTCAATGTATTTTTGCTATATAAAGTATCATCTCCATCAAGATATACTATATATTCTCCTTTAGCCTGTTCTACTGCTATATTTCTTGATATACTTGGTCCTGAATTTTCTTTATTAGCTATTACTTTTACTCTTGAATCCTTTTTTTCAAATTCTCTTAAAACTTCTAATGTATTATCTTTTGAACAATCATCTACAACGATTAATTCAAAATTTTTAAATTTTTGTTCTAACACGCTCTTTATTGATGTTGACACTATTGTCTCTAAATTATATGCACATATAATAACACTAAATCTCAGATTTTCTGGTTTGTTTTCAACCTTTTCAGAATTTTCAGATTTATTCATATTTTAATTTCCTCCTAAATATATAAAATATTCTTTTGTTATTCAATTATTTCTAGATAATCATATTCGCAAGCTCTCAATAATCTATTCATTATTGCTACTCCAATTCCATATCTCTCCGTCCCTTCTATTAGAATTACATTAGCTCTTATTTGGTCTGCTTTTCTTAAAGCTGAAAAAATATTTTGAGCAACTTCTTCTAATTTATCTTTACTTCCTATACTTATATATCTACCTCGTGATACTACGATTCGTTCTTTATGTTCTTCAAATCCTAATATCACAACATCTCCTTTGTATTCTTTAATAATCTTTTTCATTAGAAAAATTTGTGCTTCTTCATTGTTTGAATATATTAATTTGCATTTAGTGTTTGGTGCATAATGCCTATACATTTCTTGATTTTCTATTAATTGTTCTTCATCTAGTGGATAAAAAACATTTCTGTCAAATTTTACTCTTCCTGCAACTCTTTCAAGCTCTTCTGGTGTAACACCTCCTGGTCTTAAAATCACAGGAACTTCGTCTATTACTTTTACCACTGTTGATTCTAATCCTATACTTGATTTTCCTCCGTCAACAATAGCAGATACTCTACCTTCTAGTTCCTTTCTTATGTCTTCAATATTTGTACCACTTGGATTTCCAAATATATTTGCACTTGGTGCTGCAATTGGTACTCCTGAAAAAGTTATTATTCCTTTTGCTATAACATTTTCTGGTATTCTTATACCAACTGTATCTAATCCTGCTGTTACAATATCTGGAATAATCGGTTTTCTCTTTAATATAAGTGTAAATGGACCTGGCATAAAAGCATCTATTAATCTTTGCTCCATCTCTGTAATATCTTCTACATAGTCATTTATTTTTCTTCTATCCGCTAAATGAACTATTAATGGAGTGTTTGCTGGTTTGCCTTTTGCCATAAATATTTTCCCTACTGCTACAGGGTCTAATGCATTTGCTCCAATTCCATATACTGTTTCTGTGGGGAAGATAACTAATTCGCCATTTTTTATTAAATTACATACTATTTTTAGTTCTTCTGTATTAGTTTTATCTCTCCAATTATAATACATAAAGTTTCAACCTCATATTCTATTATACTATAAATTTATGTAAATTGTCAAATTATTGAAATTTGATTTTAGTCTATTTTTAGCCAAAGATTGCATATTTTTCCAGTAAAGTCAATTTAAAAATGCCACACTATTTCTAGCATGGCATTTACTCATTTTTTCTCAATAAATCTATCAATTAGGTTTTCAAATTCGTCCATTTTTAAATTTTCAAAGAATTTTTCTCTATTATTATTAATATTAGCTGATTGAATCATACTTTTGTTATATTTAATAGCTTGCTCAATATCTATTTCTTTTAGTACTGCGTTATTTTGTATTTCTTTAAGCAATTTATTTCCTTTTTCTGAATTAACAATAATTAATGATGTTCCCTTTTCGTCATTCATTTCTGGTACTACATTATTAATTCCCCAAAAATCTGCTAAAGTTATATCTGATATTCTATGTTTCTTTTTAAATTCACATCTATAACAAGAATCTCTTAATGATATATCACTTAAAAACACTTTCATAAATAAATCTTCAATATGATCTATATATTTATTATTTTTATTATATTCAAATAATAATTGATATTCATTCCATCCTTTATTTTGTTTATTTCTGAAACTTATATTTTTAGGCTCATCATTATCTTGCTTTTTTCTGTATTCTAAATATTTTTTCCAAACTTCTTTTGATGGTACACCATGACATATAAAATCTTGTGTATATAAATTATCATAATTTTTAAGCAAATATGATTTCAAACCTTCTACTTGACAAGGAGTACCTGTAAATAAAACTTCTCGTCCAGAATTTAAGTCCTTTTTTACTTCTCTAAAAATTGTATTTATATCACTTTGAATATATTTTGACCCTCTAAACTTAGAAATTTCTTCTATAGTTTCTGCTCTAGAATGCTCTACTAAAAAGTTTTCATTAAAGCTTGCTCCATAAACAATTCCAGACTTATTTATTATATTTTCAGCTATTAAAGAAAACATTCCACCAGAAGAACTTTTCATTCTTATATTTTCATCTTTATTAATTGCTGCGTATGCTTTACTTTCTTCATTGTTTTCTTTCTTTTTATTTATTATAGGACATACTTTTTCACACAATCCGCAATTAGTACAAATATTATAATTAATATTCGGATATTTAAAACCATATTCATCTTCAATCATTGATATTGCATTTTGTGGACATATATTTTTACATGAAAAACATCCACAACATTCTGTTTTATCTTTAATATCTATCATATTATTCTATCTTTCTTCTAATTCTAATGCTTTTACTAAAAATTCTATTACTTTTTTTCTCTCTTTTTCTAATATTTCATATGAATTACTATAGTCTACTTTCAAATTTTCTTCTGATATAGTACTATTAAATCTTCTATTTTCTAAATCAAATTTTTCTAAAAGAGTATCTATTCTAGAATTCATATTTCTCATTCCATCTTCATCTCTATCAAATATTAAAAATGGTCTATTAAATAATATTGAAAAAACACAAGAATGAAAAGAATCTGTAAGCACTAAAAATGAATTTTTTATTAAATAAATAAACTCACTTGGTCCTGTTGCATAAAAACTATCTCTATCTAAAATATCAATAACGTCGCATCCATTTTCCTTTGCAAATCTCTCTATTTCAGCATTCTTTTCTTCAGATACATTTCCTAAAAAATATTTTAAAATGTATTTATCACTTTTAAGCATTTCCGGTTTTTTCATAACAGTCATCCATTTTTCTCTTGTAAGCATCATTGTAGGGTCAATTAGCACAACTGCATCTTCTCTTCCTGTAATATTTTTAACTAATTTCTTTCCTGCATTTTCTCTTACTGATATTGATTTTACACCTTTTAAATGTTCATATTTCTCAAAATGCTCTTCTTCTATATCTTCTATTCCAAAACTAGCTGAAAAAGCAATTCTTTTTTCCTCTGGTGCAAATTCAGCAAATGAAAAATTGCTAAATCTTTCTGGAAATTCATGATTCCATATTTGGTCACTTCCAATAACAAAATAGTCATACTTTTCATGAAAATTTTCTGGAACTTTATCATGAATAATAACCTCATCACTTATTTTTATATTTAAATTATTAAAATCCAAAAATCTCTGTCTTCTTTCTGGTAATACTTTTTTTACTTCTTCTAAAAGATTGAACTCATCTATAATATTTACATTTTTAATTGTTTCTGCCTCTAGTTCAAGAGATTTTAAAATTTCTTGAACTGCATAATTTTGTAATCTATTTCCATAATTATCTTCATCATATATTGTTATAATTCCTACTTTTTTCATAATAGTGCCTCCTTTCTTTATTCTTCAAATAAAAGTATATATTCTTTCATAATAATGCAAAATTTTAATCAGGAATAATTTTCCTGTCGACAAAAAAATAACACCTAAAATCCATAAAGATTAATTAGGTATTACTTTATATTTTATATAATATTTTGTATTTTAATTATATTATTACCTTTTTAATCTTTTTTATATTTGAGGTATTCAAATTAACCATAATATTTTTGGCTGGGGAATCAGTAGTAACGTCATTACTACTATATATAATCATATTTAAGTTTACATTTTTCTTCATATTTTTAATCATGATTCCTTAATTGCCTTTCATATATTTTTTTAACACTTTAAATTATACAGTATTTTTTTAAAAAATGCAATATAAAATGATATATTTTATATTTTCCATTTTTTCTCTTATAAACTCTATTATTCTAATTTAATCTTCCTTTTTTTACCACATCAAAATTATGGTTACTTTAATTTTGTTATGTAAATAAAATTATTTTTTGTTTTTTTGCCATAAAAAATAGAATCAAGATTTTGTACGCAGTACAAAATGCTACAAAATCTAACTTCTACCATAATTACTTAATACATAAATTTATCCACTAAGGATAAATTTCCTAATAATAGAACAATAGTGGACGATATTTAATATTAAAAAGACAAAACTTTACTGAATTGTCCATGTAATTGTTCGATGCGCATAACTTATCTGTAGTTCACTTCGTTTCACACAGCTAAGAAATGTGCAAAAATTGCCGAATGCTTTATTTATTAGGAAGTTCGGAGAACTTTTCTAATAAATAAAAAATGAGCAAGTTTTGTAAGCTTGCCCCATTTTTATATATTATTATTTCATTTAGTATAAAAATTCTAATGTCCATTTTCATTCTTTTTACTTTTTTTCTTCTTCTGAAACATCTTCTAATAATCTCTGCTTAAAAAATTCTTTATACCCCATGGCTATTATAATAATTACAATCATTGCAAAAGATAATGCTTTCCAAATTCCACTATCCATAAGTATTATTGCAAACATTCCAAATATAGCACTAATTCCATAAAGAATTAAAACAGCTTGTTTTTGTGTAAATCCTTTTTTTAACATTTGATGATGCAAATGACCTGCATCTGGTTCTATTATTGCTTTTAAAGATTTCCCATGTATTATTCTTCTTACTATAGCAAATACTGTATCAAATATTGGTAATGCAAGTACCATCAAAGGTGCTACTATAACTATAGCTGTATAAGTTTTAGCTATACCTAAAATAGAAATTATTGATAAACAATATCCTAAAAAGTTTGAGCCTGTATCACCTATAAAAGTTTTTGCTGGATTGAAATTATATGGTAAGAATCCACATAATGCCCCTCCTAAAGCTGTTATTAATACTATTGATATTATTGGTGAATTATTAAGTGAAAATATTATAAGTAATGATAAACAAGAAATTAAAGATATTCCTGTTGATAAACCATCTAGTCCATCAATTAAATTCATTGCATTAGTTATTCCTACTATCCAAAATATTGTAAGAGCTAAATAAAAGAAATATCCTATTCCTGTATTTTCTATTTTAATAAATGATATATCTAAATTATCAATACGTATTCCAAATTTTATTACAACTAGTGCTGCTATTATTTGTGCTACTAATTTTACCATAGCTGGAACACCTTTTACATCGTCAATAAAACAAGTTATTCCAATTATTAAAGCACCTAATGCAAAACCTATTAATTTTGTAATATAACTGTCCTGTTGTAAATCTATTTTATTTTCTACAGTCATTACTATTAACAAATATATTATTGATACAAAGAAACCTGCTATTACAGCTAGTCCACCTAATCTTGGCATAGGAATTTTATTAATACGTCTTTCATCTTTAGGTGTATCTACTGCCCCTAATTTTTTAGCTAAATTTATTGTATGTGGCGTTGCCATAAAAGCTGTTAAAAAAGCTATTGTAAAGGCTATCGCTATATCTCCCCACATAATTTTAACCTCACTATTTCATATTATCATTTTCAATTTCTTCTATCATTTGTAATCTTTCTGAATATCTTCCACCTTTAAATTCTGTTGCTATCCAAGCTCTCATACTTGCAATAACTTCTGATGTACTCATGTATTCTGCTGGTACTACTAAAACATTTATATTATCATCTGCTTTTGATGCTATAGCAATTTCTTCATTAAATGCTAATGCAGCTCTAATTCCTTTAAATTTATTTGCTGCTACAGTCATTCCTGCTCCACATCTACACATTAAAATTCCGCTTTCACATTCTTTATTTTGAATTGATTCAGCAACTTTTTTTGCATATATTGGATAATCTGTTCTTTCTTCATTATATGTTCCAAAGTCTTTATATTTAATTCCTATTTCATCTAAATATTTTTTTATTTCTTCTTTTAATTTATATCCACCATGGTCAGAACCTAAAGCTATCATAATATTCCTCCTTAGTATTATTTTGCCCACACTATATCACAGAATTTTGAATAATACAAGATTATTGTTGCCTATAAATGTGAATTTTTTGTGAAAATACCAATTTTTTCGCATGTATATACTTTTTTTTATAAAATGCTTGATTTTTAAATGTATTCATGTTAAAATGTTTGAAGTAAAATTTACTTTATGAATTAAGAGGAGGTGCAAAATATATGCCAAACATTAAATCAGCTATAAAAAGAGTAAGTGTAATTGAAAAGAAAACTTTACAAAATAATATGGTAAAATCTGCATATAAAACAGCTGTTAAAACATTTGAAGCTGCTGTTGCAGAAGGAGATAAATCAAAAGCAGAAGCTACATTTAAAGAAGCTGTTAAAAAAATAGACCAAGCTTGTACAAAAAATGTTATCAAAGCTAATACAGCTTCAAGAAAAAAATCAAGCTTATCAAAAAAATTAAATACATTAAAATAATCGTAGAATATACGATTATTTTTTTGTTTAAAAATAATTCATTTATATTTTAATAAACTTAAATTATTTCATATATTCTATTTATATTGTACTTCTTATAAATTAATCTTTTTTCCAATAATTTCATTTGTTTTATCACTTTTAAAATGCTAATATTAATTTAATGAGTTGATAATTTAAGGTATTTTCTTATTTTAGGATAATACATCGGAATTAAAATTTATATAATTAATATTGGGAGAAAAGCTTATGGATAACTTTAATATTTCTATTAAAAACAAAAAAACAAAAAGATTAGTTAATATGAATTTACTAATCTCTTTTATTATTTCTGGAATTGGACTTTTGCTTCTGTCTATTCATTATACATATTATGTTTCTGTTTATTTATATGAAGCTAGTATTATAATTTTTAGAACAGGTCTACTTGCTGGAGTTTTTTCAGTAATTTGTGGTATTTTTTTTGAAAATTATTTAAAATGTTAAAAAAATCAAGCAATATTATGTACAAAAGTTGGCGAAGCCTTTATTTTATAGGAAGTGTGAATCACTTTCCTATAAAAATGAAGTATATCAATTTTTTGATATACTTCATTTTTATTTTTAACTTATTTATTATTAATAATTTTCAGCTTTTATTTCAAAGAATGCTTTTGGATGACTACATACTGGGCAAACTTCTGGAGCTTGTTTTCCTATGCAGATATGTCCACAATTTCTACATTTCCAAATTTTATCTCCATCTTTGCTGAATACTAAATCACCTTCAACATTTTCTAATAATTTTTTATATCTTTCTTCATGCTCTTTTTCAATTTTTCCAACAGCTTCAAATAAATAAGCTATTCTATCAAATCCTTCTTCTTTAGCTTCTTTAGCCATTCTTTCATACATGTCTGTCCATTCAAAGTTTTCTCCTTCAGCTGCTGCTTTTAAATTCTCAGTTGTTGTAGGAACGTCTCCACCATTTAATAATTTGAACCACATTTTTGCATGTTCTTTTTCATTATCAGCTGTCTCTAAAAATATAGCTGCGATTTGTTCATACCCTTCTGCTTTAGCTTTACTTGCAAAATAAGTATATTTATTTCTTGCTTGAGATTCTCCTGCGAAAGCATCCATTAAATTTTTTTCTGTTTTTGTTCCTTTTAATTCTGGCATTTTAAAATTCCTCCTAAATTATTTATTTTTACATGAATCACAAATTCCTTCAATTGCGATTCCCTTTTTAGAGATTTCTACTCCTGTTTGTTTAGAAATTATCTCTTTCAATTTCTCATATTCAAAATCATATTCAAAATCAAAAACTTTTCCACATTTTACACAAATAGCATGATTATGATTTGAATTTTCTTCTCTTATATAATCATATCTATCTGGTCTGTCTAACATTGTTATTTTATTGATTATATTATTTTCTACTAAAAGTCCTAGATTTCTATATACTGTACTTCTACTTACAGATGGATCTTTTGCTTTAACTATCATATAAATATCCTCTGCTGTTGGATGAGTATATAAATTCTCTACTACTTTTATAATCTCTTCCCTTTGTCTTGAATAGTTCTTCATAAAAATCTCCTACAAATTAGGAATAATTCCTAATTTCTTGTTTATTATATCATATTTTGATTTTAAATCAAGAGTTTTTTATTGTTTTATTATACAAATTTTGTAGAAACCTTTATTTAATTAAAAATGAAAATTACTCTTCTACTGCATATATCTTTTGCCAAAAACAATAGTGGATAATATTTAAAATCATCCACTATATCTTATAACTTTGCTATAATTATTTAATTAATTCTTCTGTATACACTTTTCCATCTATTTTCACATTTAAAAATAACTGTTTTTCTTCTAACATATTTTTATTTATATCAAATCCAAAATAAAATTCATTTCCATAGCTAGCATTTGCAAGACTATAATACATATTTCCTTCAGTATCAGTTATATTAATTTTTTCGTGTATAAGTTCATCATGCATTTGTAATTCCGTATTTTCTAGTATTTCATTAAAATCCATTTTTCCTTTAATTAAAAGTTTAGATTCTGTAACAATTATTTTTTCAACTTCTAATCCAGGTATATCATCTTTTAATCTTAAATTTATTGTTTCTCTATTATATATTCTTTCTGGGATATTAATCTCAAATACCCATTCTGCTTCATCTGATAATGTAATATCTTCTCTATCTAATACTTTAATTTTTCCATCTTTTTCTTCATAATCTAACATTGACATTCCTAAATCAAATATTCTAATATATATTTTTTTACTTCTTGGAAATCCTTTGCTTGAATCCATTGATATTGTTGATAATATATTTGTATCACTTGCGCTAACTGGTCCATAATGTTGAGAGCTATCTAAACATATAGAACGTATACCATCTAATTTATTGTATTTTATGTTCAATTCTTTTAATAAATATTTTATATAATCATAATCAAATTTATATTTTTCTTTAGGGTTAGCACTTCTGCCTCTTGTTTGAAAACTATATATATTATTTTCATCATCATATACTACATATCCAAAACGAAAATCTTTATAAGAAACTGGCATATCTTCTGGAAACTTAAAATCTATATATGTTTCAAAATAATCATCTGTTATCATTACTGAATTAATCTTAACTCCTATATCATTTTGAAAAACATAATCCATATCAATTTTTTCAGCATAACCATTGTCTTGTGATTCTTCAATTCCCACTGTTTCAAATTGATATTCTCTATTTTGATATTCTTCAAATTTAATATCCCACTGCCTTTTGGCATAAATTTGATTTGATACTGTTCCAATTAACATTATTACTAATCCAACTGCTGCAACATCTAGTACTCTTCTTAATTTACTCTTTTTTCTTTTAGACTTTTCTAAAATTATTCTATAATTTTCGTCTATATTATTTTGATTTTTTAGATATTCCTTTAACACTTCATTTTTCATAATTTACACATCCTTTCCTAAAAATTCTTTTACTTGTTTTAATGTTCTATAAATTTTATTTTTCACACTTGACTCATTACTATTTAACTCTTTTGCTATATCACTTATTTTTAAATCTAATGAAAAATATAGATAAAATATTTTAGCTGTAATTAAATCTTTTGATTTAATATAATTCCAAACCTCTTGTACATTTTCTTTCGTAATAAAATCTTGTTCTAAATCAAAATCATCTTTAATTTCTATTTCTTCATCATCTTTAAATTCATATTTAATTACGTTATTTCTTTTATGATAATGTCTTTTTATTACATTGCTTGCTATTCCAAATATATAACTTTCCATATTTTCAAGTTGTAACTGCTTTTTTCTTTTCAAAATATTTAATAGCTCTACATATGTATCTTGTAAAATGTCATTAATATCTTCAATTTTGTTACATTTAATAGTAATGAATTTTAATACACTTATATAAGTTTTTTGATATATATTTTCAAAATCTTTTTCTTCAATTTGAGTACTCATATTTTATCCCCCTTTACTATATAATCGTCAAAAATTAGAAAAAAGTTTCAAATAATTAAAACAAAAGTCGAACTTTCCTATAAAATAAAAAATGAAAGCAGTTTTCTACTTTCATTTTATCATTTATTATAATATTCATGATATGCAAATTTTAGACAAAACCTCCGTCCCCATGTCTATTCTTATTGCACAACTATTGCTTGTGAATATAATTTCTTCCAATTTAAAATAAATTTTGATTTACTTTGTTTTACATTTTCTCCTGCTGATGGATCATTTAAATATACATAGTCTTCATCATATCCTATTAAAACTGCACAATGCTCACCTACCAGCTCTTTAAAGTTTCCGCTTCCATCTTCATATTTCCATGTTACTCCATCTTTCAAATTACCTGCATTTTTTACACACCATACTACAACCGGATTTCCTTTACTTACATATGCAAACAAATCATTTTCTGAGCAACCAGATATATTTTTAACTTTTCCACTTGCATAACTGCTCATTGCATTTGCTATTGGTTTTGCAAATACTCCATAAGAGCCTTTTCCTAACCCTTTTGATGGATGTCCAACAAATTCTTCAAAAGGATTTGCTCCATACCATGTACCATCTGAGTCTTGATGTTTTTTACTTCCTGTTTTTGTGTTATCTATTATATTTTGTGCAGATACTTTATATCCCTTATATTTTAAAACCATTGCAGCTGACACTGCTTCACATCCTGTAGGATATCCAAGTGAAATTTGATTTAAATAAGGCACGCCTTTAATATGATAACTTGTAACTATATCTTCTGGATTTGCTCCTGAATCAGTATTTACAGTTTCTACTGGTTTTTCATCTAAATAATAATTTGATTTGATTAATGTATATCCTACAATTCCATTTGAGTTTCTAACTTTTTTCCATCCATTTTTTGAATCTTGCAAAAGTTCTATTTCCTCATATTTACTAGTAGTTGCTAAAATTTTATAATCTGTACTTGCTCCTGTTCTTATGTTGTATTTTCCATTTGCATATTTTTTCGAATTATTTGGTGCATTCTCTGTAACCTTTATAGTACACGTTGCTTTTTTATCTCCCTCATCTGTTACTGCTGTTATAGTAGCTGTTCCTGTTCCTACAGCAGTAATTTGTCTATTTTCTATTTTTACTATTCCTTTATCTGAAGTTTTCCATTCAACATCAGTATATGTTGCTTCTAATGGAGTTACTTTTGAATTGATTATATAAGTTTGTCCTTTTCCTAAAGTAACTTCTTTATCATCTAATGTTATACTTTCTACTGGTATCTTTTTTACTTCTATATCAAAACTTTTTAAAATATTTTCTTTATAATCTTTTATTGTAATAGTACTTGTTCCAATCGCATTTGCAATTAAACTTCCATTATCATTTACTGTTATTATATCTGTATTACTTGATTCATAAGTTAATTCTTTATATGTTGCATTTTCTGGCAATACTGTAGTTTCTAATGTGTATATATCACCTAAACGCAATTCTGATACTAAATTTCCTACAGTTATTTCCCCAATACTTACTAAACATTCTATTTCTAGTTCATTGCTTTTGGTTTCTCCATCGCTTAAATATATTTTTGCTTTTCCAACTGATTTACCTGTTACTTTCCCATCAACAACTTCTAATATATCACTATTTGTACTATTCCAAACAAGCTCGCTTTTTGAAAAATCTTCTGGATAAATTTTCTTTTCAATATTTATGCTTTCACCTAATTCTATTTCTGTTTTTTCTGCAGTAAGTTCTATGTTATCTATTATTATTGGATTAATTATAAGTATAGCCTTCGATATTAAACTATATTTATAAGTTAATACTGACATAGCAATTATTATTAATAGAATAAAAATTCTTCCAAATCTTATTTTTTTCCTTTTTTTCATTCGTGCTTCTAATCTAATTTTCTCTCGTCTAGACAATATCTTTTTCCTCCTAAAATACTCCTATATTATAGATACAATTAAATCGTCAAAAAGTTTCAAAATTTTACATTTTTTTATATTTTTTTCATTAAATATGTATGATTACAATAAATCATTAAGATATTCTAAATTTTAACAAAGCTCTTATAGAATATTAAAAAATAACTTTCTATTACATGAATTAAAATTATAAAATGTCTCTATTTATATATTACTTTATTTTTTGAAAAAGTTACATGGAAAAATAAGTTTTTGTCGTTTTTAATAAGATAATGTCTTATTATAGATTTTATTAATATGAAGATTGCATCATATCTGTATTAATATAAGCATGTTAAAAAATTATTAACATGCTTATCATTAATTTTTATTTATTTTTTTCAAAATCTACAATTTTTAAATTGTTAATTGTAGCAGTTTGTTCATCTTGAGTTGGAACATCCAAATTAATAGAATTTCCTATTTTTTCAGTTGTACACCCAAATAATAATGTAAATTCCAAATTATCTATATTATCTAATGACATTTTGTGTAAGTTAAGACCAGCAGCAAAATCAGGATTTCTCGAAAATACAATTTTGTTTTCATTACTATTAACACCTTTTATTTGCTCTTCTACAGGAAATATATAATTCATATCATCTATTTTTTCTCTAATTAATATTTTCCATTCATTTCCTATACAACCATTCTCATCATAATAAAATGTAATATTTTCATCATTAATATCTATATTTTGAATAATAAAATTTCCACCTAATCCACTTGTAGCTGTATATGTTTTTTTATCAGATTTTAAAGGATACCATGTTGCTTTATCATACATTTCTTCCTCTTGAGTTTTTCCATTTTCATTAAGTTTTCTATCTTCAAATATTTTGCTCTTCACTGGAGTTACTTTTAATTTATTACTAGTATTCTCTGAGCTAAATAAAATTATAATGTTTTCTTCTTCCATTATAGTATCTGTTTGTTTAACTTCATATTCACTATCTTCTTTTATTTGTCCATTTTCTTTTACATAAATTTTTTTACCTACACTAGCTCCACCATAAATTATGCTTGGTATTGAATTATTATTTTCATCTGTAATGTTAAAGCTAATATATTCCATTGAATTTTCATTATATTCCTTATATGTAACACCATCTACTATTTTTTTAGCTTTTATAAAATTTTGAAATTTAGTATTAGCAATCTTTTCAATTACAATTTTAGTATGTTCATCTATTTGTTGTTCTGCCAATATAGACGTTTTTTCATTTCCTTTTAATTCTATTTCTGACTTTATAGTTTTTCCTATTGTTATAGCTTGATTATCACCACTTTCAAATCCATATATGATTCCAGAAGAAATATTTTCTATTCCAATTTCTAATTTTAAATTATTAGTATTTTCATCCATTATGTTTATAATTTGTGTATATACGTATTCATTATCAGAAATTTTATCAACATATTCACTTATATTTTTAAGTTCTTTTGAATTTACAAATACTTTTTTAGAAATATATAAATCATATCCAAATCCATCTATATATTCTATTGGTTTTGTCATTTTTTCAAAAGCTTTATCTTTTAATTTTATTTTATATTCAGCAATTATATATGCTTTATCTCCAGCCATACTTTCTAATGTTATATTACAATATTCATTTTCTACTGATTGATTGATCTCTACTAAACTATCTTCATAATTTTCACTTAATTTTAATAATCCCATTTTTTCCATATTTACATTTTTACTTATTCCAGCATAAGCAGTTATACTCACTGTACCTGCTATAATAAATGCAGCAACTTTTTGTAAACGATTTAATTTAATTTTATTTTTGATTTTAATATTTTCAGATTCATTATTTTCGGCTGTAGTACATTTTAAATTTTCATATTTTAAATATACAGAATCTTTAAAATATTTTCTTTTTTCTTCTACTTTTCTATCCCTCATAATTATTCACCTCTTTCATTAATATTTTTTTTAATTTTTTTCTCCCTCTATGGATTAGTGTTTTTACTTGTGATAATGACATATCAAATATTTTACATATTTCCTTATAAGATAGTTCTTCTATATCTACAAGATAAATTATTTCATTCTGTGGTTCTGGTAAATTATCTATTGCAATCTTTAATTTTTGACTCTGTTCTTTGTCAAAAATAATATCTTCAATTTCTTGCTCATTAAAGATGTACTCATTATCTTGTAAAAATGTAATTTTATTTTCTCTTTTTATATAATTGAGTGATTTACTTTTAGCAATTGTATATAGATATGCTTTTAAGGAATATTTTGAATCGTATTTTTCTTTATTCATAAGAATATAAACAAAAACATCTTGTGCCAAATCTTCAGCGACATCTATACTTTTTACAAATTTATAAATAAAATAAATTATTTTTTCCATATATTTGTTCATGATAAGTTCAAATGATTCATTATTTCCTCTTAAGAACTTCATATATAATTCTTTATCTTCCTCCATTTTTTTCCTCCATTTGAATATAAGATCTTATTTCTAATTATAATACAATTTTAAAGCATTAAAAGTTGCACTTTTAATAAATTTTAATGAACAAAAGCAGACAATGGGAAACCCAAAGCGCTTTCCTATATAATAAAAAGTGAGCTTTTTAACAAAAAGCTCACCTTAAATTTTTAAATATTATCATTTATTTTATATAATTTAAAATTCAATATAATCTTGTGGATTTTTTGCAATTCCTTCTTCTCTTACTTCTAAATGTAAATGTGGTCCTGTTGAATCACCTGTTGTACCTACTTTTGCAATAATATCTCCACTATTTACTCTTTCTCCTTCTTTAACACATATTTCATCACAATGTGCATAAAATGTTTGCATTGAATCTGTATGTTGTACTATTACTAAGTTGCCATATGAACCTTTATAACCTGCAAATACAACAGTTCCTGGTGCACATGCTAATATATCTGTACCTTTTTGTGCAGCTATATCAGTTCCCATATGTTTTATTCCTGTACTACGCATTCCAAATCGGCTTGTTACTACATATCCATCTTTTAGTGGATTTTCCAAAACTATATTTTCAGTATCATTTGGTGTTTCTACTAAACGAGCTTCCTCTTCTGTATTATTCAAACTTAATCTATTAGTATTACCATCATTTTCTTTATTATCTTCCACTAAATTAATTTCTTCTTTATCTCCTTCATTATTTTTATTATCTTCTATACTTTCATTAGTTATTGAATTTATATAGTCTTCTCTTTTATCTTCATTTCCTTCTACTAATATTATATTTTCTGTTGTACTGTTATTAGATATATTTGTATTTTCATTAGTACTGTTATCAATTGTATCTAAATTTGCTGCATTATCTATATTTGTACTTATCTTATTTTCATCTATTATATTATTAACCGTGCTATCATCATCTACTAAAGCAAAATTTATATTTGGAATACATATAATTAATGTTACTGATATTAATAGTAATGCTGTTAATACAATTCCTAAGCTAATAACACTTTTTTTATTAGATTTATCTACTATATTAGAAAATCTTTTCATTATATTTTCCTTTCTATTTGCAAAACTCATTGAAAATTTACATTGTTTTCCTTTATTCCTTTCAATTTGATTTAGCAAAATTTCTGCATATTCAATTCTGCAAGCTTGCTCTTTTCCTTGTAATACGTATTCATCACAATTTAATTCTAAAATTTCATCTATCTGATTTGTAAACATGTAAATTATAGGATTAAACCAATATACACAATTTAGAATAAGTAATAAAAATTTATATTCTATATCTTTATTTTTTATATGAAATAATTCATGTTTTAAAATAAGTTCATATTCTTTATTTTCTAATATTTCTTTTGAAAGGATTATTTTTTTATTAAAAATTCCTATAGTCATAGGTGTTTGTATGTTTTCTGATATTCTATAAGATACATTTTTTATATCCATTTGTGCACATAATTTTTCCATTATTTTATCAATATTAATATTTTTATCTAAAATATAATGTCTTTTTTGATTATATAAAAATATTAAATAATTTAATAAATTATATCCTAACAAGATTATTGCTATTGTACTCCAAATATATGGTAATACTCTAGAAATATTAAAAAATATATCATTTTTTATATTAATACTATCATCAATCTCTATTATTGTATTTTCACTTTCAAATTTAATTTCTGGTTCTTCAAATATAATTTCTTCTGGCTCTTTTATTTCTTTTTTAGAAATATTTTTTATATTAGAAAAATTAATAATATTAATTGGTAAAATCAATATTATTAAAATAAATATAAAAATTTTATAAAGACTTTTAAAATTATATTTATATTTATTTTTACTTAAAAATACTAATAATGGATATATACAAATGCTTATAATGCTTCCAAAAATAATTACATTATAAAATATTTTTCCTAACATCTATTTACTCCTATTTAAAATATTTCTTAATTCTTCTATATCATCATCTGTTAATGTATCGTCACCTTCAATAAGTGATGCAATTAATTTTTTACTAGAATTATCGTACATTTTTTTTATGAAATTCTTAGTTTCATTTTTAGTGTATTTAAAAGAATCTACAACTGAATAATAATAATTAATTCTTCCTATTTTTTCATTTTTTAAAAATCCTTTTTCTGTTAATCTTGATAAAATTACTTGAAGTGTAGATAACTTCCATTCTACTTCTGATTTTAATTCTGCATCAATTTCTCCTGTAGACATCTTTCTGTTATTGTTCCAAATTATTTTCATTACTTTTAATTCTGAATCTGGTAAGCTTTTCATTATTTCTTCCATTGGTACCTCCTATATTTGCTTCACTCATAATTCAATTTTAATTATAAGGAAACATTATGACAATTGTCTGTCTATATTATTGCACATACATTTGTCTGTGTCAATACAAAAATAAAAAGTTATTTTATAAAGTCCGCATTTTTGCGAATATATCAATAAAATAACCTTCTAAGATTTATCTATTATATTCTATGTACTCTTCTAAACACATTCCAAGTTCATTAATTTTTTTGGCATTCTCTTTGCCTACATATCTCCAGTGCCATGGTTCATAATCTACTTTTGTTATACTTTCTTTTTCTTTAGGATACCTCAATATAAAACCATAATTTTCTGCATTTTGTTTTAACCATTCAAAACCTTTAGTCTGGTCAAAAGTATAATCTACATAATTAAAATCTACTGCTAGTCCTAAATTATGTTCGCTTGTCCCCGGTTTATTTATTGTTTTTAATGTAAGTTTTTCAGCCTCTTCTCTACTTTTCCCTTGCTCAACATATTTATCAATTTTTTCATTAAAAATTTTTTCTTGATATTTAATATCTCTATAAGAAGATTGAACCCATACATTTTCAATTCCATCTTTTTTCATGTCTTTTATCATCTTTTTTAATTCATCTATAGCTCTTGCATCAAATTTTCTACTTCTATCAATACTTGCTAGTTCAATACTAAAATCACTTGGAAGTGCATTTTCATAATTTACTAAAGTTAATTTCCAGTCAGTTATATCTACTTTATCTATATTTGTTATAGCATTACTAGAATTATCAATATTTTGATTTTTAATACTACTTACAGAATTGTCAATATTTTCATAATTAATATCATTTGAAATATTCTCTATCAAATGTTCATGTATGTTTGATATTAAATTCTGAGTATTGGTATTAGTTTCTAACGTCTTCTTACTAAACAATATTTCCCAAACAATAAATATTAAAATTATTATAAGTAGAAGTTTAGTAACTAATAATATGCATTTTCTCATATTTTTCTCCCTTTAACTATATATTACCTTATATTCTAAAAAAGTTACTACAATTTTTATATTTACAATAAGTTTTTTCTTTTGCAATTTTCATAATGTCCACTTTTGTTCTTATTAAAAATTAAAATTTTATTTGTTATAATTTAAATTTTAATATTATAATCTTTTTACTTTTTTCTAATTAATATAAGTGGGGTTTGCTGTTTTCCTTGACCAGCAGGATTGTCTTTTATTAATCCTTTCAATGCTTCTTCATTTAATATAATATCATCTGACTTTCCTAAAATTTCTCTTCCAAAATCATTTGAATCTACTATCATCATACTGATTCCTAGTTTTTCTTTTATTTCATTACATACTTTAGTTGGATTTTCTGGAATTTCAATTCCTATATCTCTGTACTCATCCAAAGCTCCATCATAAAATCCATCTAAACCAGTTACTTCTTGTCCTACTATTTTATAAAAAACACCTTTTATACCAAATATTTTTGTAATTCCACTTGCAACACTTGCAAATAATACTTTTAAAAGTCCTGCCTTATTAATAGCATATTGCATATTTATAGGCATTCCTACTCCATATCCACCTCTATTTTTTTGACATGCAAATTTTGATAAAAATTTAGCCCAAAAACCTATTTTTATATTCTCTCTTTTTACAACTCTATTTTGGCATAATGCAATTATTTTTTCACTACTTGATATTATATCACCTTTTTCATATATTGGGCTAACATATTCTTCAAAAAGTTTTATATAATCATCGCCTTGCTGTACAAATCTTGTTTTTATAGCATGCCTTAAATATATTTCTCCATTTACTTCAATTTCAACATTCTTTCCTGTGTTCGCAACAAACTCCATAAATACCTCCTAAGATTTTTTAATTTGTAATGTCAATTACAAATTAAAAGTGCTATATTTAATATAGCACTGGAGTTTATCTAAATTGTATTTATGTTGTATCTGAATTGTACTTTTATTGTATCTAAAATGTATCTATTTTTTCTTTTCAACTACTTCATATTTTGAATCTTCATATTCTTCATATTTTTCTGTTGGTGCAGCCGTAAGCATACATACATTATTTTTTTCTTCTAAAATAATTGATAATTGTGCTTTTTCTGATTTTAAAATCTGATTTTCATACTCCCAATCACCTATTATATCTAAGTCTAAATATTTTGCATAATTTTCAAGTTGTTTTTGTTTTGATATATCATCTTCTTTAAGCATGCTTTTCGGAAAATCCATACTAATAATTTTTCCAGTTTTCTCTTCCATCCCAATTCCTAATCCATAATACTCAGTAACTAATGAAGAAGTTACTACTGTGTATGCTGAATTAAATATATTTTTAGTTTCATCATAATCTTTAATTATATCATAATCTACATCTTTTATTATTCCAATTGATACTAATTTTGATATTTCATCTTTTATCTGCTCTGTAGGTAATGTATTAACTGCTTTTTCTGTTACTGGCATACTAATAGCTACTTTTTTTCCATTATTATAATATACTGTGTCATTTTCTAATTGATACATATCATGTATAAATTTTACTAAATATATTTTTTCTGCTTGAACATCTATCTTTTTTTCTGTTTTAGGCCTTGCAAACATTTCCTTTTCTCTTGATATGTCTTCTATTTGCAAAAATAACTTTGGCATTATAAAAGAAAAAATTATTATTATAATAGCAATTAAAAATAATATCACTTTTTTTGCCATTTATTTTATTACCTCCAATTCAAAATATACTGTAGTTCCAATATTTTCTTCACTTTCTATATTAATTTTAGTATTATGAAGTTCTAATATTTTTTTACATAGTGAAAGTCCAATTCCTGTTCCACCATTTTTTCTACTACGTGATTTATCTACCATATAAAAATCTTCTGTTACTCTATCAATATGTTCTTTTGGAATTCCAATTCCATTATCTATAATAGAAATTTTATATTTATTTTCTTCTATTTTTCCAACTATATAAACACATCCATCTTTAGGGTCAGCTTTTTTAGCATTTTGAACTAAATTTCTTATAACAACTTCTAATAAATTTTCATCTATTCTTACTATAGCCTCTTCTAAATTAAGATTTACATCTATATCTTCTAAAATTATTTTTTTACAGGTTTTCTCTATAAAATCTTTTATCTTAACTTCTTTTAATTCTATCTTGTCTTCTGATAATTCCATTAAAGAAAGTAACTTATAAGATAGCTCTTCTAATCTTTTTGATTCTGAATAAATATAATTTAAGGCTGGAATTCTAACATCATCATCGCAATTTTTTAATCTAAGTAAATCTGAATATCCTATTATTGCTGTCATTGGAGTTTTTATTTCATGTGAAAATCCTGATATAAAGTCATCTTTTTGTTTTATAGATAAATTAAGTGAATTTATTTTATTTTCTATTTCTCCTGCCATTTTATTAAAACTATTTGCAAGTTCTCCAACTTCATCATTTGTTTTAACTTTTACTCTTTCACTAAATTCTCCTGAAGAAATCTTTTTAGTTGCATTATTTAATTCTTCAATTGGTTTTGTTAAAAATTTTGCAAAAATAACTATCACAATTGAAGATACTGCTAGAACAATAATATCTGTATACATGATATCTTTTAATTGTCTTTCTCTTTCTTCATAAATTGATGTAATATCATAAATATTTACAATATATATACTAAAATTGCTTATAGTACAATATGAGCTAAATATCATATAATTATTATTTTCAATTTCTCGTATAATATATTTATCTGTTTCTTTATCTAATAAGTTATCTAACTCACCTAATTTTAATTTATCTGCCTTATCAAAACTCGAAATTATTTTTACTTTATCCTCTGAAAATATTTCAATACTTTCTAAATCATTTTCCATATATTCATCTAGTGATTTTATATATTCAAATAAATGCTCTTCTGTAAATTCTTCGCCCTGCTCTATTTTACTAACAATACTACTTTCTATATAATATCGTTCTAATCTATGTTTATTAGAATTTTGCTTTACATTACTTTCTAATGAATTTACAAAATTTTGTCTTACTGTTATATATCTACTAAATGATAATATAATAGATATAATCATAACAGTTCCAAGCATTAACTTTACCCAAAATTTCATGTTTTTCCTCTTTCTAATCGAAACATTTAAAGCTTAACAGTTTAAGCAATCTCTAGCATATACCCAATTTTATATACTGTTTTAATTTTATCTTTCCAATCTAACTTTTTTCTTAATCTTTGAATGTGCAAATCCAGTGTTCTTGTTTCAAATTCTAGTTCCTCTCCCCACACTTTTTCAAAAATAACTTCTCTATATAATGCTGTATTTTTATTTTGTACAAGTAGCATAAGTAAATCAAATTCTTTAGGAGTTAAATCAATTCTTTTATCCCCATTTTTTACACTTCTTGCTACTACATTTATTGTAATATTATCAATATTTATAGTATCTTCCAATTTATTATATCTTCTAAGTACTGCTTGTACTCTAGCTAGTAATTCCTCTATTTCAAATGGTTTTGTAATATAATCATCTGCTCCGTTTTTTAATCCCTTAACCTTATCTTTGGTTTGACTTTTAGCTGTAAGAAAAATAACTGGAGTCTTCACTGTTTGTTTTATATACTCTAAAAGCTCATATCCATCTACTTTAGGAAGCATCACATCAAGTAAAATTAAATCATATTGATTTTCTTCTATTAAATCTGCTGCCCTCTCTCCATCATATGCTACTTCACATTTATATCCGCTCCCTCCGAGATTCTAATCCTATTTTTATTAAATCACTAATTGCAATTTCATCTTCTACAATTAAAATTCTATTCATTACTTTCACCCCATTTTATTATAATGTAAAATTGTATCTAATTTGTAAATTTTTATATTATTAATATAATTCTATTAAAACATTATATACTATAAATATTAACTTTTTTATAATTAATATTATGTTAAAACAATAGTGAGCAATATTTTATATATAAAAGAAAAAACTTTTAGTTAAATAATAATTTAAGATTACAAAATTCAATATTGACTTCACTTGGCTATTATTATAAAATTCAAATAAGTTATTTTGATTGGTTGTATATCCTATTAGCAGATGCATTAATTAGCATATAGTTAATGCTATTTGTTAATTGATGCATCTGCTTTCATTTATTTGTCAGTAGATGTAATACATAAAAAGGAGGATATATACAAAAGATGGTTTCAGATAACTTTGAAAAAGTCATTCATTCTTTAACTATCGTATCAGTTATAGCAATTTTTGCAATGACAATCATTTGTTTAGCATCTCTTGGCTTTAACTCAAAAATTTCGATGGAAAAAGAAAAGATTGAAGTAACCACCAATTACTCCAATCAATCAAACAACTTAAATATATAGTTAATACATATTAGTTAGAGAACTTGTAAAAGTTTTCTTTCATTTTATTTAATTATAATATATTGTATTCACTACTGTCAATAAAATTTTATAATACTTCATATATTATCAACTAACTACGAGTCTTTCATTAAATCATAAAAATTTTGAAAAGTATATCCTTGTTCTTTTAAATATTTAATTGAATCTTCTAGCACTAATGAACTATTACTAACATCTTTTGTATCATGCATTAATATTACTAATGTATCTTTTCCTTTTGAAGACTTTTTTAAATTATCTAATAATTGTTTATTACTATATTTTTTTATAGAATCATTGTTTAAACAATTCCAATCAACATATGAATAATTCATTTCAGTTAAAAGTTCTGCTGCTCTTTCTTTTTTACTCTTATTTTTCTTTGATTTATATCCATTAGGAAATCTAAAAATATATGAACAATAATTCTCTTTACAAATTGCTCTTCCTATTGCCTCATCAGTCTTTCTAACTTCCTCTATAAAACTTTCTTCACTTTGATAAAGAGTCTTATTATTATGACTATATCCATGATTTGCTACATAATGCCCTTCTTCATATTCTCTTTTTATAATTTCTGGATACTCTTCTGCATGCTTTCCAATTACAAAAAATGTTGCTTTGATATCTTCTTTTTTTAAGATATCTAAAATTTCTGGTGTAACTGTTTTATTTGGTCCATCATCAAAAGTTAAATATGCAATTTTTTCTTTTTGAGCCATAAGGCTTTCTATCTTACTTCTAAATTCACCAGAAGTTATCGCATTATAATTTAGCTCTACTGCAAATGATTTAGTATTCTGAAAAACAAAATACATTATAACTACTAGCATTACAAATATTATAAAATTTACAATAGATATTTTTTTCTTACTTAATAAAAATACTTTCATATTAAATAATATTTTTTCTAATCGTTATTATTCATTATTTAACCATTTTTTCAAAACTATTTTTATTTAATAAAGTATTTGATACAAATTTTCCATCTTTAAAATTAGCCCAATTATTAAATATACAAGGCACTTGTTTTGCTTTTTCAAGTGTATCTATTTTTATAATATTTAATTCTATATTATTTTCTTTAGCATATTCTTCTATCTCTTTTATACAATTTGCAGTATATGGACATTGCTTACTATAATAAATAGTAAAATCCATTGTATCTATTTCCATTTTTCTTACATTATCATTAAATTTAGGTTCTTCACTATTAAATGATAATGAAAGAAGTTCATAATCTCCTATACAATCAACAACTTTAAAACCATAATGTTCAAAAAATTTCTTTTCTGATAAAAATGGCTTTTTCTTTTTAGAAGAGATTGTACATATTCCACTTTTTCCTTTAGATTTTGCATCTTCTATAGCATATTCTATTAATTCTTTTGCATATCCTTTTCCCTTAAAGCTTCCTGCAACCCATAAACAATAAATATAAAGAAAATCTTTACCATTTACTGGAATCCACGCTTTTTCTAATGGAGCATATTCTATAAATATTTTTCCTTTGGCATTTAGTTTTCTAAAAACATGTCCCTCTTCTATTCTCTCCTTTAACCATTCCTTTTTAGCATTAACTCCATTTTGATGTTTAGGATCTCCAATAGCACAGCATAAATGTTCATTATCAATATTTTCTAACGTTATATTTACATATTCATTCATATTCTATTTCCTCAATTCTTCTACTATTTATTAAATCAAGCTTAATTGTTCATTTTGATTAACTTCTTTTTTATATGCTTTTATAATATCATTCATTTTGTAAAATAATCCATATTTTTCACACTCTTGCTTATATATTTTACTTAAATTATTATTTATAGGATAGCAAAAATAATTATTCCCATAAGTACTTATATACTTTTCTTTTAAGTTTGGAAACATTTTATCTAGTTGTTCAAAAAAATAATCTCTTTGATTTTCTCTTAAAGTAACTCCACCTATTGAAAAAACAAATTTTGCTCCATTTTCATAGGATAATCTTATTACATTTCTAATATTTTCTTCTGAATCTGTTATAAATGGAATAATTGGAGTTAGTAATGTTCCAACAAACAATCCTTGTTGTGATATTGTTTTCATTGCTTTTAGTCTTTCAGATGAAACGCATACTCCTGGTTCCAATTTTCTTGACATTTCATCATCAGCAGTTGTAATTGTAAATTTTAGTATTACATCTGATTTTGAATTTATTTCTTTTAGTATATCTATATCTCTAACTATTAAATCACTTTTGGTTTCAATTGATACTCCAAATTTATAGTAAGAAATAAGTTCTAGAGCTTTTCTTGTTATTTCATATTGTTTTTCAAAAGGATTATAAGTATCTGACATTGCTCCTATCCCAATAACTCCCTTTTTTCTTTTATTTCTTAGTTCTTTATTTAATATTTCTATTTCATTTTTTTTTGCTCTAACTCTATCAAAATCTTCTACCTGATAGCAGTTACTTCTACTATCACAGTAAATGCACTTGTGTGAGCAACCTTTATATAGATTCATATTATAATCAATTCCAAACCATTCTTCACTATGTGTTGCTCTTTGAAGTATTGTCTTTGCTTCTATAAATTCCATAATTATTCCTTTTTCCTTATTGGATGTCTTATAACAGTCTTTAATCTACTTTCATCACATCTTCTAGGATCACTCAAATAAATTTCATGATGAAATCTATCAGCAGATATATCTATTTCATACCCGTTTTGCTCAGCATAATCTTCCATCATTTTAATTGTATTAGGTTCACTATCATATGAACCAATATGCATACATTGCACACAGATTCCTTCATCATAGCTTAAAAATTCTACTTTTGAAAAATCTTCTTTTTTCTTGTTTGTTGCTTCAGATATAGCCCATTCAAACTCTTTCTTAGTTACAAAATCTGGTAATCTAATCATAGATATAAATTGCATTTCATCTTTTCTATTATAATCTATACCTTTTATACCATCTTGCCACCAAAAGCCTTCAAGTGGTGGCACTACATACTCAAAATATCCATCTATTTTATGTTCTGTTTTATAACTCATTTTTATAGTAAAAGCAATTGCATATAATAATCCTATTGTTTTCTTATATTCTCCATTTTCTTCATTAGGATTTCCTTTTCCTCTTACTGCAATATAATTCATTTTCGGAATTTCTATTATGCTTGGCTTATTCTTAGGCATATAGAATTCTTTATATTCTTTTTTATAATCAAAAGCCATTTTTTATTTCCTTTCTAATCTTCTAATTCTACAATTTCATATTTCATAATTTTTACCTCCTGGAAAAAATTATATAATATTAAACTTGACATCTGTATGTCATATTACTTATATATTTTTATTATAAATAATATTTTATAGCTTTTTGCAATTTTTCTTTTATTATCTTTTTTGCTCTCTCTGGTTTTAATACTTTTGCAAATTCTCCAAATGATAATATATATCCATATACCCAATCATTTTCTGGATATTCTACTTTTATCAAAAAATTGTCTTTTTCATTCTTAGTTATTTCATTAGTTTCAAATTCATCATATACTCTATATGCCATTTCTTTTTTTACTTCTAATTCAAGTAATATACTTTTAAAATTATATTTTTTTTCTTTTTCTTTTGGCAATTCTCTTTCAAAATGCTCTTCTAATAATTTAACTTCTTTTATTCTCGTAATTTTAAATATCCTATAATTTTGTTTTGTTCTACAATAACTTACTAAATACCATGATTTATCTTTAAACCATATTTGTAGTGGTTCAACAATTCTTTTACT
>CAMXJY010000009.1 GCA_947244325.1 uncultured Clostridium sp.
AAAATATGAAATACAAAATATGAAATACAAAATATGAAATACAAAATATGAAATACAAAATATGAAATATAAAATATAAATATAAATATAAATATAAATATAAATATAAAATATTTAGAAGAGTCTTAAAAGTAAGTTCTATTAATAATATAGATATATTACGTATAAATAATTTAGGAGTGGACTAAAGTGGAAAATTTATTAAAAAAAGTAAATAGATGTTTTGATAAATTTAAAGAAGATTATGTTAGTGAATATACAGCAGAATGTGCATATTATACAATACTTTCGTTTATTCCATTTATTATTTTTTTTATAACATTAATACAATACACAAATGTAGATAAAGAAACAATTTTTTTTATTATAAGAGAAATGATACCAACCACAATGCATGATATGATATTAGGAATAATAGATGAGGTATATTCAAAATCAGTTGGAACTATGTCAATAGCTGTTTTAGTTGCATTATGGTCTTCTGGTAAAGGATTTTTTTCTTTATGTAAGGGACTAAGAAAAATTTATAAAGTTGAGACTCCAAAAACCAATACGATAATGAGAATTGAAGGTACAATATATAGTTTAATATTTATACTAGCAATTGTTATGTTTTTAGTTATGTTAGTTTTAGGTAATAGAATTAATAATATAGTTATACAAAAATTTGAAGCTTTTAGTATTGTTACTACATTTATCTTAAAAATTCGTATATTTATTCTAATAATACTAACATTTATTTTATTTTTATTTATTTATAAATTTGTTCCAAAACATAAATTAAAACTTAGAACACAAGTTTATGGAGCACTTTTTACATCTATTGCATGGTATATTATATCTTGGGTATTTTCAATCTATATAAATATATTTGATGGCTTTTCTAATACGTATGGAAGTTTAACTTCTATTATATTAATTATGATGTGGGTATATACTTGTATGTATGTTATTTTAGTAGGCGCTGAAATAAATACTTTAGTAAGAGAATATAAAATAAGTAAAGACAAATAAAATCTTATTATGATATATTATATATTATTAATATATAGACATAAATTTTAAAATTAAAATAAATAATTAATAACAGTGATAAAGAATTAGAAAATAATAAATTGATTGTAAAATAAGGTTAATAAAAAAAGTAACTGCAATTGTAAAAAAAATATGACATTAAAAAAATAAAGCAACAATTTTATTGTAAAAAATAAGGAAAATATTTCAAAAAACACTTGAATTAAAGTTATATGAGTGTTATACTTATCAATGGTAAATATCTTTATGGTAGAGGAGAATTAGTATGAAATCAAATTTAAGAAAAACAAAAATAGTTGGTACTATAGGTCCAGCTAGTGAAACAATATTAGAGGAACTATTTGAAGCAGGATTAAATGTTTGTAGAATAAATTATTCACATGGAAGTTGGGATGAACAAGAAGAAAAAACAAACGATATAATCAGAATAAGAGAAGAAAAAGAATTACCTATTCCAATGATTCTAGACATGAAAGGTCCAGAAATAAGAACAGGTATGTTATATACTGGAAAAAATGAAAAAATAAAAATAGAAGATGGACAAAAATTCACATTAGTAAATGAAGATGTTATTGGAGATGAGAAACAAGTTTCTGTATCTTATAAAGAACTATACAAAGATGTTGAGCCAGGAACAAAAATATTAATAGATGATGGTGCTATTGAATTAAAAGTTGATGAAGTAGTAAATAAAGATATAGTTTGTACAGTAGTTCATGGAAATCCTTTAGGAAGTAGAAAAACTATGAATTTACCAGGTACAATAATTCGTTTACCAGCTTTAGCTGAAAAAGATTATAATGATTTAAAAACAGCTTGTGAACATGAATATGATTATGTTGCAATTTCTTTTGCAAGAAACTTAGATGATATTGCACAAGTTAGAAAAGTATTAGATGATAACGGTGGAAAAGATATAAAAATCATAACAAAAGTTGAAAATGTTGAAGGTTTATCAAACATGGAAGACATTACAAAAACAGCTGATGTTCAAATGATAGCTCGTGGAGATATGGCTACAGAAACAGATTTTACAGAACCACCTGTAATGCAAAAGAAATTTATAAAATTATGTAATAGAGCATATAGACCAGCAATTACAGCTACACAAATGTTAGAATCAATGATGAGCAATCCATTACCAACAAGAGCAGAAGCATCAGATGTTGCTAATGCTATATATGATAGAACAAGTGCTATAATGCTTTCTGGAGAATGCGCAATGGGAAAATTCCCATTAGAATGTGTTCAAACAATGGTTAAAATAGCTAATAGAGTTGAACCAGAAATTAATTATTGGAAAAGATTTGACGAAAAAGACAAAATCGAATTAAAAGATTTAGAAGATAATATAGCTTATTCTACATGTGTAATTGCTAAAAATACTAATGCAGATGCTATAGTTGCTTACACACATTCAGGAGATTCAGCAAGAAGATTAGCAGGAATGGGAGCAGGATGCCCAATAATTGCTATCACAGATAATAAAAGAACATTCCGTCAATTAGGAATAGCTTGGAATGTAACTCCTATTTATGTTGATCCAAAAGATTCTATAGATGGTACAGTAGAAGCTGGAATTGAAAAATTAAAATCAAAAGGTATATTAGAATCAGGAGATAAAGTAGTTATCTCAGGTGGAAACAACTATATTAAAAATGCAAAATTAAGCAAAATGATTGGTGGATATGTAGAAATTTAGTATAAACACATTCCAAATATAAATTTAAAGAACTTATAAAATGAAAGTTTTATAGGTTCTTTTATTTATTTTATAGGAAGTTCAGAGCACTTTCATATAAAATAAAGCTTCGTTAAATATTGTACATTTTTTAGATATCTATATCACTATAAAAAATATTATGTTGAATAAATTAGACATTTTTTGTTAAAAATATATCAATAAAAGTTTTCTAAGAAAATTAGCACTCTCATATTGACATTGCTAAAAAAAGTGATATAATAATTAATGTAAAAAGAAAAAGTACTTTTAATATGACTTTCTAAAGCTAGCAAATGAGAGTCATAAGTTATGTGCTACCAGAATATGGTGTCAACACATAAAATAATTTTTATTAAGGAGTGATAGTTATGATGATGATACCAAGAAAAAGAAATGAATTTAATTTATTTGAGGATATATTTGATGATCCATTTTTTGAAAAAAGAGAAACTAAATTAATGAGAACAGATATTAAAGAAAAAGGTGATAACTATGTAATAGATGTAGATTTACCTGGATATGAAAAAGATAATATTGAAATAGAATTAGAAAATGGATATTTAAAAGTAACTGCTAAAGTAAATCAAAATATTGATGATGAAAATGAGAAATATATTCACAAAGAAAGATTTTATGGAGAATGTTCAAGAAGTTTTTATGTAGGGGATAATATAAAAGAAGAAGATATTAAAGCAGGTTTCAAAAATGGAATATTATCTTTAACAGTACCTAAAAATGAACAGAAAAAAATAGAAGAGAAAAAATTTATACAAATAGATTAGTAAATATAAAAAATAAGTTAAATTAAAAAAATCAAAATTTCTAAAATTTCTAGAGATTTTGATTTTTTATTTATTTTATAGGAAGTTCAGAGCACTTTCATATAAAATAAAGCTTCGCTAAATATTGTACATAAATTTATTGAAAAAATCTTTGATTTTTTCAGATTTGTTCTTAAGAAAGTGCTTGTCATTTTCTAATAAATAAAGGCTTCAACAAAGTTTATTTAATTGTTATATAGAGTTTTAATAAAAGCTTTATTAACCTTTTATATTATTGTTATTTGATAAAACCTATATACTTTTAATATGTATATAAAAAATATATAAATATTTTTTATTGTGTGTTATAATATATGAAATAATTTAAGAATTTATAAAAGGGATGAATATGGAAAATAGAAAAGTTTTATTAGGTATGAGTGGTGGTGTAGATAGCTCAGTATCTGCTATTTTATTAAAAAATCAGAATTATGATGTGATAGGAATTACTATGAAACTTTTTGAGGCAAATAGTGATGATGGATGTTGTAATATATCATCAGCTATGGATGCTAAGAGAGTTTGTGATTATTTAGAAATACCACATTATACATTAAATTTTAAAGAAGATTTTAATAAGTATGTAATTAAAGATTTTATATGTGAATATTCAAATTGCAGAACTCCAAATCCTTGTATAGAATGCAATAAGTATATGAAGTTTGGAGCAATGTATGAAAAAGCAAAAGAATTAGGGTGTAATTACATAGCAACAGGTCATTATGCAAGAACAGAATATAATGAAAAATATAATAGATGGGTTTTGAAGAAATCTAGTGCGGGAAAAAAAGATCAAAGTTATGTTTTATGGAGTATTCCAAAAGATATAATAGAACATATAGTATTCCCACTATCAGATTTTGAGAATAAAGAGCAAATTAGAGAAATTGCTAAAGAAAATAATTTAAAAGTAGCAAATAAACCAGATAGCGAAGATATATGTTTTATACCCGATGGAAATTATAAAAAGTTTTTAGAAGAGAATTCAAATTTAAAACCTAAATTGGGAAATATAGTAAATTCTAATGGAAAAGTTTTAGGAAAACATACTGGACTTTATAATTATACGATTGGCCAAAGAAGAGGGCTTGGAATTGCAAATCCTGTACCACTATTTGTATTAGGTTTTAACAGAGAAAAAAATGAAGTTATAGTTGGTGAAGAAAAAGAATTATATAAAAAAGAAATTTTAGTTTCTAATATTAATTTACTTTTAGTAGATGAAATAAAAGAATGGCTGGAAATCACAGTAAAAACTAGATATGCTTCAAAACCAGCAAAAGCTAAAATTATTCAAGAAGGAGAAAATATAAGAGTTATATTTGATGAAGCACAAAGAGCAATAACTCCAGGACAATCAGCAGTTTTTTATATTGATGATATTGTACTTGGAGGGGGAAAAATTATTTAATAAAGGAATATTATTATTTACTATATAGAAATATATTGAGGACAATAGATGTAAATATTTGAAACTAAATTTTATAGAGAATTTAGTTTCTTTTTTTATAGGAAAGTGCTACGCACTTCCTATAAAATAAAGGCTTCGCCAATAGTTGTACATTTCTTAGCTATATAATTATGGCAGAAGTTAGATTTTATATTACACATAAATAAATTTTTTAACAAATATAAATATTCTTGACAAATACCCTAAGGGGGTATATAATTTTCTCGGTGAGGTGAAGAAAGTAATGGGATGTGAAAATTGTAATAAAGATAGAAAAAGTACATATAGAACAGGAGAACAGAAAAAAGAATTAACAAAAAGACTTAATATTATAGAAGGACAAATAAGAGGGATTAATCAAATGATAGCTGATGACAGGTATTGTGATGATGTATTAATTCAAATAGCAGCAGTAGATAAATCATTAAAAAGCTTAGGAAATTATATGTTAGAGAACCACCTTAAAACCTGTGTTTCACGAGATATACAAAATGGAAACTTAGATATATTAGAAGAAGTAATGCAACTTATAAAAAAATTACAATAATACAAAGTATTTTGTAAATAATATTTAGAAATATAACAAATTTGGGCAAAGCCTATTAGGAATTGCAAATCACTTTTCTATAAAATAATTGTATAAGTATAATATTGTGAAGCAAGAAAGGAATAATATAAATATGAAAAGAGAAAAATTTGATATTCAGGGAATGACTTGTAGTAGTTGTTCAGCACATGTTGAAAAAGCAGTAAATAAACTTGAAGGAATAAAATGTGCATCTGTAAATTTACTTTCAAATAACATGATAGTTGAATATGATGAAAATAGTTTAAATAGTGAGAAGATAGAAAAAGCTGTTATAGATGCTGGATATGGAGCAAGTTTAGCAGATGATACTAAAAAAGATACTAAAAATATAAAGCAAGATAAAACAAAAGAAAATTTAAAATCAATGAAAAAAAGATTAGTTATATCTATTATATTTTTAATTCCACTTATGTATATAGCAATGAATCATATGTTTTATGAATGGTTTGGAATACCAGTTCCAGAATTTATAAAAAACACTTTTCATGGAACACAAAATGCTATCATATTTGCATTTACTCAATTTTTGTTATTACTCCCAATTATATATGTAAACAGAAATTATTTTATAATAGGATTTAATAGATTATTTAAAGGAAGTCCAAACATGGATTCTTTAATAGCAATCGGAAGCTCTGCTGCAAGTTTATATGGAATATTTGCTATTTATATGATTGGATATGGGCTTGGACATAATAATATTGATATTGTTAATAGATATTCTATGGATATTTATTTTGAATCAGCTGGAACTATACTAACTCTAATTACAGTTGGAAAGTATTTGGAAACAAAATCAAAAGGAAAAACAAGTGATGCAATTAGCAAGCTTATTAATTTAGCTCCTAAAACTGCAATTATTATAAGAGATGAAAAAGAAGTTTTAGTCGAACTTGAAGAAATTGTGCAAGGAGATACAATTGTTATTAAGCCAGGAGGAAGTATACCAGTTGACGGAGTTATAATTGAAGGAAGCTCTGCTGTAGATGAATCAAGTATAACAGGTGAAAGTATGCCAGTAGATAAAAATATTGGAGATAATGTAATTTCTGGAACTATAAATAAAAATGGTTATTTTAAAATGAAAGCTACAAAAGTTGGTGATGATACAACACTTTCACAAATTATAAAATTAGTAGAAGAGGCAAGTAATTCAAAAGCTCCAATAGCAAAAATTGCAGACAAAGTAAGTTCGGTATTTGTTCCAACAGTAATTACAATAGCAATAATTACAGCAATTGTATGGATGATATTAGGTCAAAGTTTTGAATTTGCTTTAACTACAGCAATAGCAGTTTTAGTAATATCATGTCCTTGTGCATTAGGCTTAGCAACGCCAGTAGCTATTATGGTTGGAACAGGAAAAGGAGCAGAAAATGGTATTCTAATAAAATCAGCAGAGAGTTTAGAATTATTGCATTTAATTGATGCAGTTGTTTTGGACAAAACAGGAACAATAACAGAAGGAAAACCAAAAGTTATAGATATAATAACAAGTCAAACTTTAATTGGAAATACAGTTTTTTTAAATAATCCTAGAGTAAAAATTGTTAGTAATTTGAATAATAATAATAAAGTTGAAAATGAATTATTAAAAATTGCAGGAAGTTTAGAAAAAAATTCTGAGCATCCTTTAGCAGAAGCAATACTTGAAAAGGTAAAAGAAAATAATGTTGAAATTTCAGAAGTAACAGATTTCCTATCAGTTTCAGGAAGAGGCGTTCAAGGAAAAATTAGTGGAATAGATTATTTTGGTGGAAATTTAGCTTTTATGAAAGAAAATAATATTAAATTAGATGATGTTAAAAGTGAGAGTGAAAGGCTAGCAAAAGAAGGGAAAACATTACTTTATTTTGCTAAAGAAAACAATTTGATAGGAATTATTACAGTAGCAGATAGTGTAAAAGATACAAGTAAGCAAGCAATTGAAGAATTAAAAAAGAAAAATTTGGAAGTAATAATGCTTACAGGAGATAATAAATTAGCAGCAGAAACAATAGGAAAATCTTTAGGAATAAATAACATTATTTCAGAAGTTTTACCACAAGACAAAGAAAAAGAAGTTTCAAAATTGCAAAATCAAGGTAAAAAAGTAGCTTTTGTAGGGGATGGAATTAATGATAGTCCAGCACTAGTAAAAGCAGATGTTGGTCTTGCAATAGGCTCTGGTACAGATATTGCAATAGAATCAGCAGATATAGTTTTAATGAAAGATAATTTAATAGATGTTGATACAGCTATCAGTTTAAGTAAATCTGTTATAAGAAATATAAAAATGAATTTATTTTGGGCATTTATATATAATATTATAGGAATACCAGTTGCAGCAGGAGTATTTTATTTGAGTTTTGGATTAAAATTAAATCCAATGATAGGTGCAGCAGCTATGAGTTTAAGTTCTGTATGTGTTGTTACAAATGCTTTAAGACTTAGATATTTTAAAAGAAAAGATGGAAATAAAAAAAGTAAAAATTTAGAATATAAAGATTCAATAAATACAGAAAATGTAGATAATTTGAATTTAGAAAATGAAAATTTTAATAAAAAGGTTAATAATAAAAAGGAGGATATAAAAATGAAAACAATAATGATTGAAGGAATGCAATGTAATCATTGCAAAATGAGTGTAGAAAAGGCTTTAAATTCTATAGAAGGAATTGAAAAAGTAGAAGTAGATTTAGATGGAAAAAAAGCAGTAATTGAATCAAATAAAGAAATTGAAGACTCTAAAATAAAATCAGTTATAGAAGAAGCTGGATTTAATGTTGTTGAAATAAAATAAATTTTTAATTATAAAAGTAAAGATAGTGTATCTTAAATTTTTATGATTTACTTTTTAATTTATTAATAATTAAAAAGTTATTATAGTAATTCCAAATATAATATATATTATATTTGGAATTATTACTTTTAAACAGTAAATTGTAAGTTTAAGATACATTTTTGTATATCTTGCAATTTGATATATTTTATAATATAATGTCAATCGAAATAAAAACAAAGTATAAATGGAGGTTTTTTATGAAGGACACAAGCATATCTGATGATATAATATATATTGGAGCAGATGATAAAACAATAGATTTGTTTGAAAGTCAATATATTGTTCCAAATGGAATATCTTATAATTCTTACCTTATAAAAGACGAAAAAAATGTAGTAATGGATACTATAGATAGAAGAAAAACAGATGAATGGCTAAGTAATCTAGAAAAAGCATTAGCAGGGGAAAATCCAGATTATTTAGTAGTATCACATTTAGAACCAGATCATGCATATAATGTAGGAGTTTTAGCTAATAAATATCCAGAAATGAAAATTGTAGGAAATAATAAAACATTTGCTTTTATGACACAATTTTTTGATATATCTAATTTAGAAGAAAGAAAAGTAGTAGTTAATGAGGGCGATGAATTAAATATAGGAAAGCATACATTACAATTTTTTATGGCACCAATGGTTCATTGGCCAGAAGTAATGGTAACATATGAAAAATGTGAAAAAATTGTTTTTTCAGCAGATGGTTTTGGAAAATTTGGAGCATTAGATGCTGAAGAAGATTGGGCATGCGAAGCAAGAAGATATTATTTTAACATATGTGGAAAATATGGAATTCAAGTACAAGCATTACTTAAAAAATTAGCTACATTAGATGTAAAAATGATATGCCCATTACATGGTCCAATATTAAAAGAAAATTTAGAATATTATATAAATAAGTATGATATTTGGAGTAGTTATAAACCAGAAGATGATGGGGTTTTTATAGCATATGCATCTATACATGGAAATACAGCAGATGCTGTAGAAGAACTAGAAAAAATATTAAAGGAAAAAGGAGCAAAAAAAGTTGTTGTTTCTGATTTATCAAGAGTAGATATGGCAGAAGCAATAGAAGATGCATTTAGATATGATAAAATGATACTTGCAGCAGCTACTTATGATGCTGGAGTATTTACACCTATGCAAAGATTTTTAAATGAATTGCAATCAAAAAATTATCAAAATCGTAAAATAGGATTAATAGAAAATGGTACATGGGCACCACTTGCAGCAAAATCAATGAGAGAAAATGTTGATAAAATGAAAGATATATCAGTTTGTGAACAAGTTGTTACAATAAGAACAAAGCTTACAGAAGATTCTAAAAATCAAATGAAAGCATTAGCAGAAGAAATACTAAAATAAAAATTAGCAAAGCCTTTATATAATAGAAAAGAAGAGTTTATTATCTATTAGGAAAGTGTTTCGCATTTCTTAATAAATAAATGCTTCGCCAATATTTGTAATATAGAATTTCAAAAATTTACTAATATATCTACTATAAATTTGGAGGATAATATGGAGGAAGGAACCTTTATTAGTAATAAGTATAAAGAAACTAATATAGATATTTATTCTAAGATTATTGAAACTAAAGAAGAAGTAGAAAGAATAAAAAATAGCAAAGAAAATTTTTTAAGTTATCTTCATTGTAATGGTTGTTTTAGAAAATGCCCATTATCAAATTCAAATTGTGGAAGAGGACAAAACTTAAAAAATCAGTTTATATAAAAGGAGAAAAAAATGACAAAAATTATTTTATTAGTAGTATTGATTGCTTTAAATGCATTTTTTGCAGCAGCTGAAATAGCATTTATTTCTTTAAATGATGCTAAGATAGATTTACAAGCAAAAGAAGGAAATAAAAAAGCAAAAAAAATAAAAGGAATGTTAGAAAATCCAAGCAAGTTTTTAGCAACAATACAAATAGGTGTTACTTTAGCAGGATTTTTATCAAGTGCATTTGCATCAGAAGCATTTGCTAGTGAACTTGCACCAATATTATATAATTTAATTCCAGCAGTAAGTTTAAGTATATGGAATAGTATTTCAATAGTTTTAATTACTATTATATTATCTTATTTTACATTAGTTTTTGGAGAGTTAGTTCCAAAAAGAGTTGCAATGAAAAATTATGAAAAAATAGCTTTTGCAACTATAGGTATTATAAAAGCAATTTCAATAGTAACAGCACCATTTGTAAAATTCTTAACATTTTCAACAAATATAATTTCTAAAATATTTGGAGTATCTGAAAATGAAGAGGAAACAGTTACAGAAGAAGAAATAAGAATGATGGTGGATGTAGGAGAAGAAAAAGGAACAATTGACAAAGAAGCAAGAGAAATGATAAATAATGTTTTTGAATTTAATGATAAAGCAGTTACAGAAATAATGATACCAAGAAAAGAAATATTTGCATTAGATATGAATTTATCAATTTCAAAAGTTATAGAAGAATTAACAGAAGATTTTAGATATAGTAGAGTACCTGTATATGATGAAACAATAGATGAGATAAAAGGTGTTGTTTACGTAAAAGATATTTTATTATCAACAAAAAATAAAAATGTAAAAATAAAAAATTTAATTAAAGAAGCGTATTTTGTTCCAGAAACAAAAGCGGTTAATGAGCTTTTTGAAGAACTTAGAAAAAATAGAAAACAAATAGCAATAGTAGTAGACGAATATGGTGGAACAGCAGGAATTGTTACAATGGAAGATATACTTGAAGAAATTGTTGGTGAAATATATGATGAGTATGATGAAGTTGAAAAAATATATGAAAAAATAGATGAAAATACTTTTATTTTAAATGGAAGTATGGGAGTATCAGAAGTAGAAAAATTATTAGATATAAAAGTGCCAGAAGGAGATTATGATACAATTTCTGGATATTTAATAGAATTATTAGGAAGAATTCCACAAGAGAAAGAAAAAATACCAGTTATAGAAACAGAAGATGTGAATTATAAAATAGAAAAAGTAAAAGATAAGAGAATTATAAAAATAAAGGCTTGTAAAGTTGAAAAAGCAGAAGAAATAGATGAATCAGAAGATGAAGAGTAAGCAAAAGAGAGGAAAAAAAGTTGTATAGAATTAGAGATGATGTAAATTTAGCTTCAATGAAAAGATTAGGAGTAATAACTGTAAATGAAAGAGGTTTGTATCCAGAGGTGCAAAGATATATTGCAGGAAAAAATATTACTCCAACAGACTTTTTTTATGATAAAATAGAAAAATCTACATATCATGCTGGAGAAAATCCAATTTTAAGTTATAATGATGATTCAAATCTAATAGTGGCAAAAAAAGACAGTGATGCAATATTTTTATATTCAGAAAATCAAATTTTATCTCCAACTCAATTTATAAATCTATTTGTTAATTTATATGATTCTGCTAAAAATGCTAGTTTAGAATTGGAAAGAAAAACTTATTCTAGTTTTGAACTTGGAGACTTAAATCTAAATTTTGCTGATATAATACTTGCAACTGGTGCAAAATCAGAATTTATGCAGCAATATGATAGTAATTTAAAAAGTGTTAATAATACTGAAAATATTTATGAAAGCAGTTTAAACGGAGTAAAAGCAATTTATGATTTTCAAGATGAAGCTGCTATATATACACATACTTCACAACATGGAATAAATTTAGTAAGATTTTTAGATACGATGATAAATTTGAATCCAGATATTAGATTACTTATGTCAAATACTGTGATATCTCCATATAGAAGTACACTAGTAGATACTTTTTTGCATACAGTAAGAAATAATTATAGTAGCTATAAGAATTATTCAAATATGGAAATTGCACGTGATATAGATGCTTTTATAAAATCAGGAAAACCTTTTGAAGATAAAGAACAAGAAGAATTTTTTGAGGTTTTTAGAAAAGAACAAGATATATCGAATCACAGGATAAGTAAATCAAATAATTCATATAAAGTTTTTCCTGCATTAAAATATGTTTTAGAATCACAACAAAAAGATGGAGAAGAAAAAGAGGATTTAGATATTAAATACATATTAAAATGGTATGAAGGAGACCCAGATAATGGAGTAAGGGCAATTAACTATGCTTTAGGAATTATGTCAGACACTAAAAGAATGGAAAGAGAACCAGGAGCAGTAGCATGTAGAAATTTACAATCAGTAAAAGACTATATGGGAAATATAAAAAATAAAGCAGTAGAATTAAATATGGGAATTAAGAGAAAAGAAAGTAAAAATAAAGAAGACAAATAAGGTTTATAGGTAAATCCATAAAAACCTAAATATTTAAGTATAGAAGGAAATTATTATGAATAACTTTGTATTTCACGCACCTACAAAAATTTATTTTGGAAAGGGGCAAATTGAAAATTTACCAGAAATTTTAAAAGAATATGGAAAAAATGTACTTATCACATATGGTGGAGGAAGTATAAAAAGAAATGGAATTTATGATAAAGTATGTGAATTATTAAAAGATTTTAATATATCAGAACTTCCAGGAATAGAACCTAATCCAAGAATAGGAACTGTTAGAAAAGGAATAGAAATTTGCAGAGAAAACAATATTGATGTAATTTTAGCAGTTGGTGGAGGTAGTACGATAGACTGCTCAAAGCTAATTGGAGCAGGAGTTTTTTATGAAGGAGATTCTTGGGATTTAGTAAAAGAACCTAAAAAAATAGGTAAAGTTTTACCAATAGTTACAGTTTTAACAATAGCAGCAACAGGCTCTGAAATGAATAGTACAGCTGTTATTTCAAACCCAGAAACAAATGAAAAACTTTCTAGCAAAGGTAAAAATATGGCACCTAAAGCATCTATTTTAGACCCAGAATATACATATACATTACCAACAATTCAAACAGCAGCTGGAACAGCAGATATAATGTCACATGTTATAGAAAATTATTTTAAAAGAGAGCAAGCATATCTTCAAGATCAAATATCAGAGGGAATTTTAAAAACATGTATCAAATATTGTAAAACAGCACTTGAAAATCCAACAGATTATGAAGCACGTAGCAATTTAATGTGGGCATCAAGTTTGGCATTAAATGGATTATGTGGTAGAGGAAAGGATGATGAAGCTTGGTCTTGTCACCCAATAGAACATGAATTAAGTGCATTTTATGATATAACTCACGGAGTTGGACTTGCAATACTTACACCAAGATGGATGAGATACATTTTATCAGAAAAAACAGTTGATAAATTTGTAGATTATGCAGTTAATGTATGGGGATTTGAAAAATCTGAAGATAAATTTGATTTAGCAAATAAAGGAATAGATGCAACAGAAAAATTCTTTGCTGAATGTGGAATTCCTATGAATTTAGGAAAGCTTGGAATAGATGATTCTTTATTGGAAAAAATGAGTCATGCAGTTATTGCTCATAGAGATTTAAGTAATGCATATGTACCTTTAAATGAAGAGGATGTATTAAATATTTTAAAAATGTGCTTATAATATTTTTTAGAAAGATACATAGTAAAATATGTATCTTTCTTAGTAATGTTAACTTAAAGCTACAAAGATATAACTAAAGTTGGTAGTAAAACAATATATATTTTGCTATAATTTTTTTAAAATATAAAAGATTATTGAAAGTATATAAGATTTTAGAGCAGTCTAAAATTAGAAAGGAGTACCAATGAAGTTAAATGAAAAAATTTTTGAATTAAGAAAAAGTAAAGGATTATCACAAGAAGAATTAGGTGAGAAAGTAGGAGTATCAAGACAAACAGTATCAAAATGGGAAGTTGGAAAAACAATTCCAGAATTTGAGAAAATAATATTACTTGCAAAAATATTTGAAATATCAATAGATGAGTTAGCAGAAGAAGATAGTAATTTTGAAGATAATATTGAAGAAGATAGTAATGCAATTATCAAGAAAAAATCAAATAAAAAAATAGTAAAAATAATTAGTGTTATTATTATTTTATTAATTATTGGTTTTGGTTCTTTATTTTTGTACAGATATTTAATATTAGAAGCTTTTTTTAAAAGAATTGATATAAGTATGGATAAACTTTTTGAAAAAGATACTTCTATCAATTATCATATGATAAAGAGTATTAGTGGGGTAGAACACTATTTAGTAGCATCTGAAGAACATATTGAGTGGTATTCTAAAAATGGAATTACTGTAAAAACATATTCAAGTCCAGATGATATTGGTAATATTATAAGGATGCAATATACAGATTTATCTAAAGATTATTTTTATGATATTGATTTAGTAAATAAAACTTATAAACAAATAAAATTGAATACTTTAAAAAACTCTGGAATGGATGATTTATATTTCATTTTACCAGAAAATATTGTTATATCTGAAATTTTTGAAAATTTTCAGATAGATAATTCATTAAGTAAAAAGTTAAAGTTAGTTTTTGATTTAGGATATGACATAAAAATAGATACAGGACATGGATATCCAAGTAAATCAAGATATGTAATAACTAAAGAAGATTTAGAAAAAAAATTAAGTGCAGAGTGTTGTATATCAGTAGATGCAATAAATTTCTATCAAAGAGTTGTAAGTGATGAAACAAATGCTAAAAAAACTGAAACTAGATATCATTTGTGTTTTGAAGAAGTATGGGATAGAGATATTAGTTTACCAGATTTAAGTGAATATACATTAATTGAAGAATAGTGCATAAATATTGTAATAGTATTTAAAAGAAAATTTTAGAGGAGGAATTATTTTGAAAGTTTTATTAATCAATGGAAGCTCAAAAGAAGGGTGCACATACACAGCTTTAAGTAAAATAGCAGAAAGTTTAAATGAAGAAAATGTAGAGACGGAAATTATAGATTTAGGAGCAAATCCTGTAAGAGATTGCATAGGTTGTGGTACTTGTGCAAAAGAAGGAAAAAGAAGATGTGTATTTAATGATGATATAGTAAATACAATAATTGAAAAAGCAGAAGAAAGTGATGGATTTGTATTTGGAACACCAGTATATTATGCACATCCAACAGGAAGAATTTTATCAGTATTAGACAGAGTTTTTTATGCAGGAAAAAAATCTTTTGAGTTCAAACCAGGGGCAAGTATTGCTAGTGCAAGAAGAGCAGGAACAACTGCATCATTTGATGTTTTAAACAAATATTTTACAATTAGCCAAATGCCAGTAGTTTCTTCTACATATTGGAATAATGTACATGGAAATACTCCTGAAGAAGTAAAACAAGATTTAGAAGGAATGCAAACAATGTATAATTTAGGTAAAAATATGGCGTGGATGTTAAAATGTATTGAATTAGGTAAAAAGAATAATATTTTGCCACCACAGAATCAAGTTACAAAAACAAGTTTTATAAGATAATAATTAATGTAAAAAAATTCTCCTACTAGGAGAATTTTTTTTACAAGATAATTATGGTGAACTTTAGATTTTCTTAAAATTTGCGTTTATTAGAAAACATTAAGCTCGCTTTTTTATTATTTAGTAGTATATTCAATTATATCTTCAATTTTACAATCTAACATATAACATATTTTTGCAAGAACTTCTAAATCAAAACGAGTTGCTACACCTTTTCTAAGATTTTGTATTGTTTGAAATCGTATGTTAGCTTTGCTACTTAATTCATATGTTGTAATGTTTTTTTCTTCCATTAATTTATTCAAGTTGATTTGTATACGTCCATAGTCTTTATATTCAAATAATTCTTTGTCTAACATAAAAATCATACTCCTTTAACTTTTAAAAAAATTCTATTACAAACAATACTTTATTTTAATATATTGTAAAGTAGTACTTTACAAACAACCCTGTTTTGTATTATAATTATTTTACTAAATTGTAAAAGTTTTATACTTAAACAATTGGTATGTGCTCGTAAAATTTTAAGGAGGAGAAAATGAAAGTAAAAAATAAAATACTAATATTAGCTATTGTACTAATATTAGGTTTATTATTTGTACAAACCAAAACATTAGCAAATGAAGAAATAAAGAATAATTCAGATTATGAATATTCTATAATGGGTGATAAAGTAAAACTTATAAAATACATTGGAAAAGCAGAAAATGTTGTAATACCTAGTGAAATAGATGGACTTCCAGTAATAAGTATAGGAGAAGCCTTTAGATGGTGTTACACTGTAAAAAGTATAAAAATACCAAATACTATAACAAGTATAGACGATTCAGCTTTTCAAAGTTGTAGTTTTGAAAGTGTAGAAATACCAAATAGTGTAACAAGTATAGGTAATAATGCTTTTTCTTGGTGTTATAGTTTAAGAATTGTAACAATACCAAATAGTGTAACTACAATAGGAGATTTCGCTTTTGAAGGTTGTTATTTAGATGAAATAAATGTATCAAGTAGTGTAACAAATATAGGTAAAGCAGCTTTGTCAGGATGTTTTAACATAAATGTAGATAATAATAACAAAAATTATAGTAGTGAAAATGGAAGCTTGTATAATAAAGATAAAACAATTCTTATTACTTATTCAAAAAATGGAGAATATATAGCTAATAGTGTACTAAAGATTGATAGTAATGCATTTTATGGAAATCCATATTTAACAGAGATAGAATTACCAGAAAATTTAACAAGCATAGATGATTTTGTTTTTGCGAATGTTGGTTTAGAAAGCATAACAATACCAAGTAAAGTAACTAGTATAGGAAAATCAGCATTTAATAAAAATACTAATGTAAATGTAGTAGATGATAATAAAAATTATAGTAGTCAAGATGGAATTTTATATAATAAAGATAAATCAGAAATTATGCATTATCCATATAATGATAAGAAAAATATAGTAATTCCAGATACTGTAACAGTTATTGGAGATTATACATTTGATGGATTTGATAAATTAGAAACTATAACATTACCAAATAATTTAACAAAAATAGGGGACTATGCTTTTAATTATTGCTTTAAATTAAAAATAAAATCAATACCAGATACAGTAACAAGTATAGGTGATTATAGTTTTAGAGATTGTGATAGTATTACAGATATAGCATTATCAAATACTTTAACTAAAATAGGAAATTATGCATTTAGTGGTTGTGATGGATTAGAAAGTATAGTAATACCAGAGAGTGTAGTGGAAATTGGAGAAAGTGCATTTGATGCTTGTAAAAAATTAGAAAGTGTAACAATCTTAGGAAAAATAACAAATATAAGTAATAAATTATTCGAGTATTGTTATAATTTAAAAAATATAGTACTTCCAGATAGTATAACATCTATAGGTGATGTAGCATTTAACGGTTGTTATAATTTAAGTCAAATAACAATACCAAATAATGTAACTAATATAGGAAATATGGCATTTATGGGGTGCAGTAATTTAAAAGAAATAATAATTCCAGAAACAGTAACAAATATAGGGAAATATGCATTTAGTGGTTGCACAGGTATAGAAAATATAGTAATACCAAGTAATGTAAGAAAAATCGGATATCATGCATTTTCTAATTGTACTGGTTTAAAAGAAATAGTAATTCCAGATGGAGTAAGCAATATAGAATATGGCACATTTATGAATTGCAAAAATTTGAAAAATATAACAATTTCAAGTGGAGTATCTAAAATAGATGAGACAGCATTTTGGGGAATAGATAATCCAACAATATATTGTTGTAGTGATACATTAGCCAATGATTTTGCAGAAATTTATAAAATTAGACATGCTGTATTTGATAAAGAAGTAATAGTAGATTATAATAAAGATTTTAAATATCAAATAAATGGTGAAGAAGTTACTATATTAGAATGTTATAATCAAAATAGTGAGAAAATAACAATTCCAGAGAAAATTGAAGGATATCCAGTAACAAGAATAGGAGAAAAAGCTTTTGGAGGTTGTAGTAAATTAAAAAATATTACAATTTCAAGTGCAATCACAGATATAGGCGAAAATGCATTTACGAACACTGAAAATTTAACTATTTATGGATATGAAGGTTCAACAGCTCAAGATTATGCAAAAGAAAATAATATAAAATTTCAATTAGTTAATTCAGAAAAACCATCAGTAAAATCATATACAGTAATCTTTAAAGATTATGATGGAAAAGTATTAAAGACTCAAACTGTAGAACAAGGAAAAAGTGCAACAGCACCAAATGTTCCAGAAAGAGAAGGATATGAATTTATAGGTTGGAATAAATCATTTAATAATGTGACATCTAATTTAGAAGTAACAGCAGAATATGAAATAGCAGAAATAAAAACACAAATAACAGAAGAATTTAAAATAGACGATAAGACAGCTATATCAGCTATATTAAATACTTCAGATGATATATTAAGAAAAGAAGAAATTGAAAAGATATATAAAGTAAGTGAATGGAAAATAAAAAATGAAGGGCGTTTATCTACTGGGGATACATTTAAAGTAGGAGAAAAGGAATATACAATAGTTATATATGGAGATGTTAACGAAGATGGATATGTAAATAGTTCAGATGCTCTTTTAATAGAAAAATATGTAGTAAAAATTACATATACAGATTTAGATAATGTACAAAAAGTAGCAGCAGATGTAGATTCAATGGATAAAGAGATTAATAGTACAGATTCTTTAAGAATAAAGAAATTTAAGGTAAAATTAGATTCAACAACAGTTGATATAAAAAAATAGCATTTTTCCTAATTAATCAAAAGGAACTATATTTGAAATTTAGATTATTTCAAAATATAGTTCCTATTTTTTTAAAATTAAATTAATTATTACAACCACAAGAATTATTATTGTTATTATTATTTCCACCATTCATAAAATATTGGTTTCTTTGATATAGTTTTTCTTGAACTCCATTTAAAGCTTCACCAAATCTTTGGAAGTGAACGACTTCACGTTCTCTTAAATATCTTAAAACATCTACTACATCTTTATCATCTTTGCAAAGGTCTATTAATTTTTCATAAGTTGCACGAGCTTTTTGTTCAGCAGCTAAGTCTTCTGTTAAGTCAGCAACTGGATCCCCTTTAACAGCTAAACAAGCAGCATTGAATGGGAAACCAGCGGCAGCTTGAGGATAAACACCCCAACCATGATCTGTATAATAAGCACCCATTCCAGCGTTTTCTAATTCTTCAGGTGATGCACCATCTGTTAATTGATGAACTAAAGTACCAACCATTTCAAGGTGGGCAAGTTCTTCAGTTCCTATATCATTTAATACAGCTTTAGATTTTTGATCAGGCATACCAAATCTTTGAGATAAATATCTAAGTGATGCAGCAAGTTCTCCATCAGGACCACCATATTGAGAAATAATAGTTTTAGCCATTTTTGGATTTCTGTGTTTTATATTAATTGGATATTGCAAGCTTTTTACATAGTAATACATTAATAAGCCCCCCTTTCCCAAGGCCAAGGTTCGTCAATCCAATCCCAAGTATCAGAAGTAAAATTAACTGTTAAAGGCCCATATAATTCTTGATATTTTTTTGTAAGTGAAACAACTTTTTCAGCATATTCATTATGCATGCAAATTGCTTTTGAATCTTCAGGGTGAGTATCTAAATACAATACTAAATCATTTACTGCAAAGTTTAATGACATTATTTCATGCAATAAAGCATGTTTATTACCATTATCACAACAATTATTCATATTTACATACCTCCATTCTTTAAATAATTAATAAAATCTATTGATTGACCAGGATAGTAAGGACTTACAAGTTCAGGGAAAATAGTACCATTTTCAAGTCCTACTTCTGGTGTAAAAGTTTTATCCATTATTTGATTAGGTGTATAGGCATGACCATATAAATAATTAGAAGGAAAAGGTTTATTAGTAGAAGAATTGCAAATATTAGCATATATATTAGAATTACAAGTATTTGTGTTTGAATTGCTATTACAATTACATGAATTTTGCATACAACAATTTGGTTTACGGTTACAACAACGCATAAAAAAATCCTCCTTTTTGGTTTATATAATATATTGTATGTAAACAATAAAAAAGTGTGAATTAGCATTTGTATATTTTACTTGAACTTTATGTGTCTAAAAAATGAAAAAAATAAGATAAAAGTGAATTTATAATGAAAAATATTGTCCATATATTTAGCATATGTTAGTATAAGGAAAATTAATCAAGGAGGAAAAATTATGAGTAGCATTGGAGAGAAAATGTCAATAGCAATAGAAATATTATCAATGAAACTTTCTAAAGACATGTTTAACAAAGAAAAGGTAAATAAAATATTTAAAGAAAAGGAATTAGTTTATTCAGGAGATATAGAAACAATTGAAAAGGTAATAAATGTTTATGGAAAAGAGCTAAAGGAGGAAATGCAAAATGGATAATATTACAATGGAACAAAGAGAAAAATCAATAGTTGAGAGATTAGATGAAATAACATCAAAAATAACATCAGTAGAAGATTGGGAAAATTATATAAGTAAGTATCAACAACCATTTTGTCAGATTCTTGCAGGACTTGAGACAGAAAAGAATAGTAGCAAAATAGAAACAAATCAAAAACCTATAGCTGTAATATTTGGAGGACAACCAGGAGCTGGAAAAACAGCACTTATACCAAAATATAAACAAATATTAAAAGAAAAATATAATATTGATGCTGTAGTAAATAATGCGGATTTTTATAGATTTTGTGTTCCAGGAACTTATAGAGTAGCAACAGATTTTCCAGAAAGTGCGTCAATATTAACAGATCCAGTTGTAAAAAGTATGAGAAAAAATTTAGTTGAAGAATCAATAAAACAAAGACAAAGTATTATAATTGAAAATACATTAGGAGATACGCTTACAGTTGATAAAATGAGAGAAGGTAATGTTCATGATATTTGGATTGCTTTAATGGCCGTTCCAAGAGAGGAATCGTTATTATCAGATTTTGAAAGATATATTAAAATGAAAGAAGTATCTGATGTTGCAAGATTAGTAAGTATTGATGCACATGATAAAAGATACAATGCTCTTGACAAAATTGCAGTTAAGTTAGAAAATGAAAATGTAAGAATGCTAGTACATTCAAGAGGAGAAACAGAAAATAGTTTACCAGTTCTTGAATATGATAGTTTTAATAAACAAAATAGAAGATATGCAAATGTGATTGATGCAATGAATTCAGTAAGAAATAGAAGTTTTAAAGAAAATGTATCAGGATATTCAGAAAGATTAAAAAATATTAGAGAAAAAATGGAATTCTTCGGTATGACAGAAGACGAAGAAATTGAATTAAAACAGTTAGAAGAAATTATTGGAAAATCTATAGCAAAAGAAAAAGAAGGAGAGGTAAAGTAAAATGATTGATTTACACATACATACTACTTATTCAGATGGAACGAAAAGTGTTAAGGAAATATTAAAACAAGCAGAGGAATTAAAATTAGATTATATATCTATTACAGATCATGATAAATGTGATGCATATGAAGAATTAAAAAATGTTAATATTAGCGAATATTATTCAGGAAAAATTATAAAAGGAATAGAAATAAAATGTTTTTATAAAGGAAGCACTATAGAAGTTTTAGGATATGGTTATGATTACGATAAAATGAGAGCATGGGTAGATAAATTTTATGCAGATAAAGATAGAAAAATTATAGAAAAAAAATATTTTAATAAATTATATGATGTATGTGAAAAATTAGATTTAACTATGGCAAAAAGAGAAGATATAGTATGGAATCCAGAAAATGATTGGGGAGGAAAAACTATATATGATGAAATAAAAAAACATCCAGAAAATCAAGCTAAACTTCCAGAAGATTTATGGAATAATGGTGTTCAAACATTTTCAAAAAAATATTACTGTAATAAAGAAACTATTTGGTATTTAGATAAGTCAGAAGATTTTCCAAGTGTTAAAGAAGCAGTTGACGCAATAAAAAATGCTGATGGTCTTGTTTTTTTACCACATATATTTATTTATAAATGGATGAAAAACATCGAAGACGAATTAGACGAACTTGTGGAAAACTATAATATTGATGGAATAGAATGTTATCATAGTGATTTTTCACAAGAAAATATAAATTACTTAAATGAGTATTGTGACAAAAATAATTTCTTTAAAAGCGGTGGAAGTGATTATCATGGAGGAAATAAACCACATATTAGTTTAGCAAGTGGAAGAGGAAACTTAAAAATTCCTACAGATATAATATCTAATTGGTATAATAAATAAGAAAATTAGAATAAAATGCTAGTGTGTAGCAATTTGCGATGTGCAAAAAATCTTTATTCTTTTTTCATAAAATAATTTACCAAAAATTGTTGATTTTTATAATTAGTTATGTTAAACTATAATAGTTAATAAACAGAAGAGATTTGGAGGTCTATATAGATGGAAATAGTAAAATATATAGTAATGGGAATATATGCAATAGTATGCTTAGCTTTAATAGTTTTAATAACAAAACAATCTAAAGATGATGGTGGGGCATCAGGAACTATAGTTGGAGCTTCTGCTAATAATTTTTATGAAAAAAATAAAGGAAAAACAACAGAAGGAAAAATGAAAAGAGCAACAATAGCTTTAATGGTAGTATTTGTTGTTTTAACACTTGCACTTGGAATTATATATGTTATGTAATTTTATTGAAAAAAATAGCAAGATATAACTTTAAATAAAAATTAGGGGCAGTATTATACTGCCCTTTTTGTTTATACGTGGTTATGTTTTTATAATAAAACAAAATATAGTATTGAATAGAAAATAGATTATATATTAAAATATCAGTATAATAAAATCGAAAGGAAAAATATGAGTAAAAAGAAAAAGCAAAAAATTGAAGGTATTTTTAGAGCAAATGAAAAAGGTTATGGATTTGTTGAAGTAGAAGGTATGGAAGAAGACCTTTTTATTCCTGCAAATAGTGTAAATAAAGCTCTAAATGGAGATACTGTTCAAGTTATGATTTATAAACAAAAAGAAGGAACTAAAAGAGCAGAGGCTAAAATTGTTAAGATTGTAAAAAGAGAAAGAGAAACAATAGTAGGAATATTTCAAAAATCTAAAAATTTTGGTTTTGTAGTTCCAGATGATAAAAGATTTGGTACAGATATTTTTATATCTAAAAGTAATTGTAAGGAAGCAAGAAATAATGATAAAGTAGTTGCTAAAATTTTAAAATATCCTGAAAGAGGTAAAAATGCAGAAGGAGAAGTTATTGAAATTTTAGGTAATGTAAATCAAGCAGGTGTTGACATGCTTTCTGTTATAAAAGAATTTGACTTACCAAATGAATTTCCATCTTTTGTAAAAGAAGAGGCAGAAAGTATAGATCAAAAAATAAATGAAAAAGATATAAAAAATAGAAAAGATTTAAGAGAAAATATAATTTTTACAATAGATGGAGAAGATGCAAAGGATTTAGATGATGCAATAAGTGTAACAAAAAATGATGATGGAAATTATATTTTAGATGTTCATATTGCTGATGTTAGCTACTATGTAAAAGAAGATAGCAAATTAGATAGAGAAGCAATAAAAAGAGGAACAAGTGTGTATATGTTTGATAGAGTTATACCAATGCTTCCTTTTGAACTTTCAAATGGAATATGTAGTTTAAATGCAGGACAAGATAGGTTTGCACTATCTTGTAGTATGGAAATTGATGGCAAAGGAAATGTTGTATCATCAGATGTATATAAATCAGTAATTAGAGTAACAGAGAGAATGACATATACAAATGTAAACAAAATTATTAATGGATTAGATGAAGAGATTACAAAAAGATATAGTAAATATATAGATAAATTCAAATTAATGGAAGAATTAGCTATTGTATTAAAAAATAGAAGATTAGCTCAAGGATATTTAAACTTAGATATTCCAGAAAGTAAAATAATATTAGATGAAAATGGTAGAGCTATAGAAGTAAAAAAATATGAAACAACATTTGCAAATGAAATAATAGAACAATTCATGTTAACAGCAAATGAAACAATAGCAGAGAAATTTTATTGGTTAGAAGCTCCATTTATTTATAGAGTTCACGAAGAACCTGAATACGAAAAAATTGAAGAAACAAATAAATTCTTATTTAATATAGGTGAAAAAATAAAAGTAAATAAAGATAATATTAGACCAAGAGCTTTTTCTGATGTTTTAGACAAATTAAAAGGTACAGAATATGAAAAAGTAATATCAACATTAATTTTAAGAACTTTAAAGATAGCCAGATATGAAAGTACAAATAAAGGACATTTTGGAATTGCAAGTAAATATTATTGTCACTTTACATCACCAATAAGAAGATATCCAGATTTATTTATACACAGAGTAATTTCAGAATACTTAAAAAATAATTATAATATGAAAGAAGAAAGATTAGAAGAACTAGGAGTAAAAGCAACTAAATATGCAGAGAGCTCTTCAGATGCAGAAAAAATAGCTACAAAAGCTGAAAGAGATGCAGAAGATATTAAAAAAGCTGAATTTATGGAAAATAAAATTGGAGAAGAATATTTTGGAATTGTATCATCAATTACTTCTTTTGGTATGTTTGTAGAGCTTGAAAGTACAGTAGAAGGTTTAATCAGATTTGAACATATGGGAAATGAATATTTTATATATGATGAAAATAGGAAAACATTAATTGGAGAAAGAACAAATAGAGTATTTAAAATAGGAGATCAAGTTAAAGTTAGAGTAATTGAAGCAAATAAGATGCTTAGAAAAATAGCATTTGAGTTGGTGGCAGATAAAAACGAGGTAAAATATGATTTATATTTTAAAGATGAAGAAGAAATAATAGAGGATTAATAAAATATGAAAAATATATTTAAAAATTTGATAAATAATTCTAAAAAACAAGAAGATAGTGAAGAAATAAAAAAATTAGAAGAGATAAAAAGAAAAATTAAAGCTATTAAAACAGTAGAAGAACTTGAAGCGATGGAAGATGAATTAATAGCGTTAGGTATTTTGGACAAATCAAAATTAGATAAATTAAAAAGAAAGAAAAAGAAGAGAAAATCAGATAGAGAAATATTTGAAGAAAGAGTTAGATGTGATTTAGAAACTATAAACAAAGTAATATTAGTTGGAAAAATATATAAGAAACAAGAAAGAAAAAGAGAAGATAAAGAACTTATTCCAAATAAAGATGATAGAGAAAGAACAAGTGGAGTAAAGGATAAAGAAAAAGAGAAGGACAAAGAAGAAAGAACAAGAAGTAGTGGTGGAAGAACAAGAGGAGATAGATAAAAATATTTAAGAAAATATAATATTATAAGTAAAGATAATAAATTAGTAGAAAATAATAAGATGTAATAGTTATTGGGGGAAAAATGACTAATAATATAAAAAAGAATGAAGAATATATTGTAGAAATAATAGATAATGGTTTTCAGGGAGAAGGTATTGCTAAAATTGATGGGATGACTATATTTATACCAAATTGCATAAAAGGAGAAAAAGTTAAAATTAAAATTTTAAAAGTAACTTCATCACATGCATTTGGAAAAGTTATAGAAATATTAGAAATCTCAAACTTTAGAAAAGAATCGGATTGCAATACATATCCTAGATGTGGTGGATGTGCTATTCGTCATATGGATTATGATTATACAATCCATATAAAAAAGAACTCTGTAGAATCAACTTTAAAAAAAGCACTTGGAAGAGAAATAAAAATTTCTGAAACTTTGAAAATGGATAACCCTTATAATTATAGAAATAAACTTCAATATCCTATAGGAATAGATGAAAATGGAAATCCTGTAATGGGAGTTTATGCAGAAAGAACACATAAAATTATTCCTACAGAAGAATGTAAAATTCAAGATAAACTAAGCCAGCAAATAGCAAATAGCATATATGATTGGTTATGTGAAAATAAAATAAAGGTATATAATGAAGTAAAACTAGAAGGAAGTATCAGACATATAGTTATAAGAATTGGCAAAAAAACAAATGAAGTAATGGTTACATTAGTAAGCAATATTAAAAAGATAGAAAAGGAAAAAGAATTAGTAGAATACTTAATATCAAAATATCCTGAAATAAAAACAATAGTAAAAAATATCAATAGTAAAAATACAAATGTTATTTTAGGAAATGAAAATGAAATATTATTTGGTGATGGTTACATATATGATTATTTAGGAGATTGTAAGTTTAAAATTTCTCCAATGTCTTTTTATCAAGTAAATCAAGCTCAAACTGAAAAATTATATAGTAAAGCAGTAGAATATGCAGAACTTACAGGAGCCGAAACAGTATTTGATTTATATTGTGGAATTGGAACAATAGGAATATTTGCTTCTAAAAAAGTAAAAAAATTGTATGGAATAGAAACTGTACCTCAAGCTATAGAAGATGCAAAAGAAAATGCAAAATTAAATAATATTGAAAATGCAGAATTTTTTGTTGGAGATGTTGAAAAAACTTTACCAGAATTTATAAGTAAAAGAAAAATAATTCCAGATGTAGTTTTTGTTGATCCACCAAGAAAAGGATGTGATAAAACAGCTTTAGATACTATTTTAGAAATAGAACCTAAAAGAATTGTTTATGTAAGCTGTAATCCAGCAACTTTAGGCAGAGATTTGAAAATTTTAGAGGAAAAGTATGATATTAAAGATATTTCTATATGTGATATGTTTGGATTTTCACATCATGTGGAATCAATAGCAAAACTTATATTGAAAAAATAAATTCGTCACACACTGTGTGACGTGTTAAGTTAAATGAGTAATATATTTGCTAGAAATTGTTTAGCGAAAGAAAGTAGGAATATGGAAAACAAAGAATTATATGTAATTACAAAGCATATAAAAAATATTAATTGAACTATAGAGGATTTCTCGGTAGTTCAAAAAGGAGAGATATATGTTAGAAAAAAATAGACCAATTATTATACAAGGTGCTATGAGTATGGAAGTTGAAGAATTGATAAAAGTAATTGAAATAGAAAAAGAAGAAACTATAAACGGTTTTAAGTTTTATATAGGAAGTTTGAAAAAGTATCCAATAATTATTTCAGAAACTCAAATTGGAATTATAAATGTAAGTATGGCGACATGTATAGCAATACAAACATATAATCCTAAAGTAATTATAAATCAAGGAATTGCAGGAGCACATTCAAGTTATATACATAGAAATAATATAGTAATTGGAGAAAAGAGTGTTAATATAAATTCATTTATAACAGGAATTAAAAGTAAAAACGAAGGAACAAATCCTTTTGAATGGCAGTTTGACAATAGGTCATTTGAAGTAAATTGCAATACAGAATTATTAGAGAAAGTTAAAAAATTTAATAATAGTAAATATAAAATCTTTTATGGAATAATAGGAAGTGGAGATATATTTAATAGAGAGGTTGACAGAATAGCTTGGATACAAGAAAAAAAGAATACTTTGTGTGAAGATAATGAAACTATTGCAGTATATACAATTTGTGAAAAGTTTAAAGTTCCATGTATAGGATTTAGAACTATTACTAATAATGAAGTAACTCAAAAAGAAAGTGATGGCTCAACAATATCAAGAAAGAATTTAAAAAGTAACACAAATAAAATTATAACTAAAGAACATGATTTATCACAAGCGATAATATCACAAAAATTTACAGTGGATTTTGTAAAAGAAATATTATTAACATAAAGATTATTTTAATTATTTAAAAATTACAATATAAAAGGGAGAGAAAAAATGGAATATGCAGGTAATAAATTAGAAGGAAAAGAATATGGAGAAAGACATGCTTCTTATGGATTAATATTTAATGAAAATGAAGAAATTGCAGTTGCATATATAGAAAAATATAATATGTATAATTTGATTGGTGGAAAAATAGAAGAAGGAGAAGATTCAAAAGAGGCATTAATAAGAGAAACAAAAGAAGAAATAGGCTATTCTATAAAAGACATTAAATATATTGAACATATAGGATATTATACATATATTGAAATTTTAGATAAATATGAACTAGCAGTAATGGACATTTATAAAGCAAAAGTGGGAGAGAAAGTATGTAGGCCTATAGAAAAAGATTATGAACTTGTATGGGTAAAACCAGAAGAAATAGTAGATAAAATGTATTTTGAATATCATAGATATATTTTAAATAAATACGTAAGAGATAATAAATATGCAGGATAAATAATATTTGTTGATTATGGTAAAGATGTGAATTGAAGCAGTTATTATATAGGAGTAGAAATGATAAAAAAAGAATTAGAAAAAAGAAAATTACCAGAATTATTAAAGTTTAATGATGGAAACAGAGTAAAAAATAAAGAGGATTGGGAAAAAAGAAAATTTGAAATAAAAAATATATTAAGTGAAGAAGAATATGGATATTTTCCAAAAGAACATGTACCAATAAGTATAAAATTATTAGAGGAAGATTCAAAATATTGTGGAAATACAGCGACTTTTCAAAAGATATTATTAATAATGAAATTTAATGAAGAATCATTTTCGTTTCCAGTATGCATAGCAATTCCTAAGAAAAATAAACCTTGTCCAGCTTTTTTATATATAAGTTTTTATGACTCATTTCCTAATAAATATCTTCCAGTTGAAGAGATTTGTGATCAAGGATTTGCAATAGTATCTTTTTGCTATCAAGATATTACATCAGATAATAATGATTTTTCAAATGGATTAAGCAAGTTTTTCTATAAAGAGGGGAAGGAAAATAAGTTTGGAAAAATATTAATATGGTCATGGGCTGCAATGCATGTAATGGATTATATAGAAACTTTAAATGAAATTGATAAAGAAAATATTGCTATAGTGGGACATTCTAGATTAGGAAAAACAGCATTATTAACAGGAGCTTTTGATGAAAGATTCAAATATATTATTTCTAATGATTCAGGACAAGGTGGAGCTGCTATAAGTAGAAATAAATCAGGAGAGAGAATAAAATGTATTTGTGAAAGATTTCCTTATTGGTTTTGTGATAAATATAAAAAATATTCAGATAAAGAGGAATTATTGCCTTTTGACCAACATTATTTGTTATCGCTAATAGCACCTAGAAATTTATATATATCTAGTGCTAGCGAGGATTTGTGGGCAGATCCAAAATCTGAGTTTTTATGTGGAGCAGCAGTTAATCAGGTATATGAATTATACAATAAAAAGGGATTGGTATATGAGGATCAATATCCTACTTCAGACACTAAATTATTAAATGGATATGTTGGATATCATTTACGTGAAGGCTCTCATTATTTAAGCAGATATGATTGGAATATCTTTATAGAATATATTAATAAAAATAGGAGTTACTAGAAATATATGGAAGTAAAAATAGAACTACCAAAATTAGAAGATTTAAAAGATATAAATTTATTAGCAAAACAAGTACATGAACTACATGTTAGATGGAGACCAGACTTATTTTTTATGACAGAAGAATTAATAAGTAGTGAATATCTTAAAAAGTTAATAGAGAATCAAGAAATATTTGTAGCTAAATTTCAAGAAAAAATTGTTGGATATATTACTTTAAATATAGTAGAAAAAAATAGTCCAGGGGTTAGATATAGAAAGCAATTATCAATAGATGCAATATGTGTAGATGAAAATAACAGAGGAAAAGGAATTGGAACGTTATTATTAGAATATGTTAAAGAATATGGAAAATTAAATAATTGTACTGATATATATTTAACTGTTAATGAGGAAAATGAAGGTGCAATTAGAGTATATGAAAAGTTTGGAATGAAAGTTAAAAGTATAGCATATTCGATGAAAATATATTAGAAATTATTTTAATATTTATAGAAAAGATTTCTATATATTTTTTTGAATTTACATATAATTTAAAATGTTGATTTTATGTAAAATATGTGATATTATATTATAGCACGAAAAAATATTAAAGAAAGGAGATGCTATGTATATGCTTGATACAGCAGTTTGTCTTAATCATTATGAAGTTATAAGCGAAGTACGGGATGGCATTTCTGAAGGAGAATGTCCAGTAGATTTAATGGCAGATATCCAGAAAGAAAAAGCTGATGGGGAAATGATAGTATTTACATTAACCTCAGAAGCTATCAGAATGATGTGTGCTTATGACTCGCTGAAAGACATTAGGTACTTTAAACGCTTGCCGTTTGGCTATCAGGGAGTTGGAGTTTGGTGGCTTCCAGAAGATCCATGTGAGGAGGTTCCGGAAAAAGAGCAGGAATGGATGAATATGTGGACACATGATATGTGTAAGACATATTTTGTGGAAGAAGTTCATACTCAGGAAATTAAGTATAAAATTCCGCCAAAAGGTTCTAAAGTGACACATCATATTATCGGATGATAAACCGATAAGCAAGACAGAAATGGGAGGGGAATTGTGAGCATATCATGATTCCCTCTTATTTTATAAATTAATATAAAAAACTATAAAAATTTAATAAATTATGATATAAATAAATTGATAAGGAGGATAATGTTTATGATAAGATTTGAAAGTGATTATTCAGAAGGAGCATGTTTAGAGATTATAAAAAGATTAGAAGAAACTAATATGGAACAAACACCAGGATATGGTGAAGATATATATTGTAACTCTGCAAGAGAAAAAATAAGAAAAATATGTAAATCTCCAAATGCAGAAGTTCAATTTTTAGTAGGTGGAACTCAAACTAATATGATAGTAATAAGTTCAATTTTAAAATCATATCAAGGAGTGATTTCAGCACGGAACAGGACATATAAATGTTCATGAAACAGGGGCAATAGAGGCAACAGGGCATAAAGTATTAGTTATCAATACGAATGATGGAAAGTTAACAGGAAATCAAGTAAAAGAAATGTATCAGAATCATTATAATGATGAAAACTATGTGCATACAGTACAACCTGGAATGGTATATATATCATTTCCAACAGAAAATGGATTAATATATACAAAAGAAGAATTAGAAAATTTATATAAAGTTTGTAAGGAATGCAGTTTACCACTTTATATTGATGGAGCTAGATTAGGATATGGTTTAATGGCAGATGGAAATAATATGGATATTTCAGATATAGCTCATAATTGTGATGTTTTTTATATTGGTGGTACTAAAGAAGGAGCATTATTTGGAGAAGCAGTTGTAATAACAAATGAAAATTTACAAAAGAATTTTAGATATTGTATAAAACAAAGAGGAGGAATGCTAGCTAAAGGAAGATTATTAGGAGTACAATTTGATGTGTTATTTGAAAATCAACTATATTTTAATATATCGAAGCATGCTGTGAATATGGCAATGAAAATAAAGAGGGCTTTTATGAATAAAGGATATAAATTTTTATATGATTCAAATACTAACCAACAATTTCCTATAATATCAAAAGATGTATCATCTAAATTGTCAAAAAAATATTCATTTTGTTTTTGGGAGAAAGTTGATGAAAATAATAGTGCAGTTAGATTTTGTACAAGTTGGGCTACAAAAGAAAGCGATGTTGAACAGTTAGTAAAAGATATAGAAAGTTTATAATATGAAAGGTTTTCAAATTAATGGTAAATTTAGAATTATATAAAATATTTATTGTAGTGGCAAGTGAGGAAAATATAACAAGAGCAAGTGAAAAATTAAATTTAACACAACCAGCAGTAACAAAGCACATAAAAAATTTAGAAAATATATTAGGAGTTAAACTATTTTTTAGAACTAATCATGGGATAGTTTTAACAGAACAAGGGAAAAAGTTATATAATAAAATAAAAGATGCCACAAATTTATTAACAAATGTAGAAAATGAATATTTAAGCAAAAGAGATATCAATTTAGGGATACACTCTACAATATTAAATAAAATTTTTAGTAGTTGTATAAGTGAATATTATATAAATAATTTAGATTCTAAAATAAATACAATAAATCATGAAAATGAAGATATGCTATTGGAATTAAAAAATGGAGAGTTAGATATCATATTTTCTAAAAAGATAAAAACAAAATTTTATAGTAAAAACATAAAATTTATTAAATTGGGTGAGTGGAGCGAAATTTTAATTGTAAATGGAAAAAGTAAATTAAAAAATAAGCTAGTGAGTATAGATGATATAAAATCTAAAACTATATATATGCCAAAGAAAACATCAGAAACACCACATAATTTCTTTGATTCAATAAATTGTAAATATGAAGATTTTAAAGATATTAAACATGTAACATATAAAACTATAACAGAAATTATTAAAAGTAATGATGGAATAGGATTAGTTACTAAGGAATTTGTTAATCAAGAGATTGAGCAAAATAATTTATATATATTAAATACAGAATTTGAAATAAAACCAGTTGAGTTTGGAATATATGTAAATAATGAAAATAAGTTTGAAGAGTTAAATAAATTTATAAAAATAATTAAAAAACATTTTAATTAAGATATAGAAAATGGTAGGCTGTAAAATAGAACTTGCCATTTTTTATTTTATAGTAAAGTGCTCCGCACTTCCTATAAAATAAAGGCTTCGCCAATATTTGTACACAAATTTACTAACGTAAATTTGGCACGCAGAACAAAGACGTGGACATTTGCAATAAGTTTTTTTGCAATTTTCATAATTGTCCACTTTTGTTCTATAAATATAAAAAATATAATTAAATTTATATTTTAGAAATAACTCATAGTAATAACTAAAACTTAAATATTCATTTTACGTAAACTTCATATCATTATATAATTTATATAGAATGAAAAGAAAGAAGGAGTTTAAATGAAAGATAAGTTAGGTGTTATACATGGAAGATTTCAATTATTTCATAATGACCATTTGAAATTTATATTAGCTGGAAAGGAAAAGTGTGAACATTTAATTATAGGAATTTGCAATCCAGAAGTAGATTTAAGCAAATACACATCAAGTAATCCTCATAGATCAAAAAGAAGTTCAAATCCACTTACATATTATGAAAGAATGGAATGTATAAAAAATTCTTTAATTGAAAATGGAGTAAGCAAGGAGGAGTTTGATATAGTACCATTTCCAATTAACTTTCCTGAAAAAATAATTAATTATGCTCCAAGAGAAGCAAAATATTATTTGACAATTTATGATGAATGGGGAGAAGAAAAACTAAAAACATTAAGGGATGATTATAAACTAGATGTTGATGTACTGTGGAAAGTTAAGTTAGAAGAAAAAGGAATAAGTGCTTCTGATGTTCGTAAATGTATTCAAGATGGATGTGACTGGAAAGAATATGTACCAAATTTTGTTTATAATTATATTATAGATAATGGAATAGATAAAAGAATAAAGAAATTTTTAGATGAAGATAAATAATATAACGTAAAGTATAAAAAATCATTGAAAATACATATGTAAATTTGATGATTTTTTTATTTTAGGAAAATTCTCCTAGTATGAGAATTTTCTGTACAATATAATTATAGCAGAGCTAAGTTTTTCTTAAAATTTGCATTTGTTATAAAAACTTAGGTTCGTTTTTTTATATTTAAAATAATTTACAATAAAGCTAAAAAATGATATAAATAAATAGTAAAATAAAAGAGTATTAAATTCATTTTTTAGGAGAATATTATGAAATTATTTGAAAATGAAGTAAAAGATATGAAAGAATTATCAGAGTTTTTAGAGAATAATAAAGAAATATCAAAAGACTATGAAGTCGCAGTTATTATATATGTGTTTGATAAAGATAACAAAATAATTTTTCAAAGAAGAGGTCCAGGCTGTAGAGACGAAAGATTAAAATTAGAGACAATAGGTGGAAGAGTAAAGAAGAGTGATGTTGATTTTAAATCTGCATTAAATAGAGAAATTGTAGAGGAAGTAGGAGTAGATGCAGATATTGAAATAGAAGAATTTATTATTTCAACTTATGCGAAAACTTTTGATAATAGATATAACAAGGAGCAAGATTGGATTTATCTTGTTTATAAAGGAAGCTTAAAAGATGGAGAATTACAAATAGAAGAGCCTGATAAATGTTTAGGTTATGAAAGATATAAGATTGGTGAAGTTAATGAAAATGAATTAAGCAATGGAGCAAAAGAAGTATATAAAATTGTAAGTGAAAAATATAGTTATTTAAGATAGGAGAAATTTATGATAGACCATGTTGCAGCATTAATATTTGATACTAACAAAAATTTATTAGTTCTAAGAAAGAAAACAAAAGATAACAGAAAAGAATGTATTTTACCAGGAGGAAAAAGGGAGCAAGGAGAATTAGATGAAGAAACACTAAAAAGAGAGCTATTAGAAGAATTAGATGTTGAAATAGAAAGTATTGAGTATTATAAAACTTATTATGATAAGGCTATTTTTGAAGAAGATGAAGATTTTAAACAAACAACTTATATTACAAATATTAAAGATAAGAAAATAATTATAAAAAATGAAATAAAAGAATTATTATGGATTAGCAAAAATTATGAAAAACAAGGAATACAATGTAATCCTACACTAAAATTTAAAATAATTCCTGATTTAATTAATAGTAAGTTATTTTAATGAAAATATTATAATAAAAATAGATGGAGATAGAAAAATGGAAAAAGATTTAACTATTAAAAAAATGCAAGAATGTATAAAAAATATAGATCATAAACATAATTCTAATGATAAATATATGTTAAAATTAATGGAAGAAGTCGGAGAATTAGCAGAAGTTATAAGAAAAAATAGAAGAATGGAAAATGAAGATTCTATTAAAGGAACAATAGAAGAGGAACTTTCAGATGTATTATATTATGTAATTTGTTTAGCAAATATAAATGATATAGATTTAGAAAAATGTATATATTTGAAAGAGAATTTGAATTGTAAAAAGTATAATAGAAAAAATATGTTTGAAGAATAGATATAATTATAGAAATAGAAAAAGTATTAAATAATAAGAGGTAAATATATGTATGATTATGTATTACAATATGGTTTTGACAATAATACAGAAAAATATGTTGAGAATATAAGAAAATATTTAAAAGAAAATAACATTGAAGATAAAGAAAGAAATTGGGCACCACATATAACAATAGATTTATATAATTGTAAAACTCAAGAAGAATTTATTAAAAAAGTAGATAATGTTGTTTATAATGTTAAAAAGATTATAATAGAATGTAAGAATCTTAATGATTTTGATGAAAAAACATTATATATAGAACCATTTAACAAAGAAAAACTGATGGAATTAAAATTAAGTTTTGATAATGAGTTAAATGATTATAGACTTGAGAATAGAAGAAAAAGAATATATAAACCACATATTACATTATGTACAAATGATAATATAGATGATAATTTATATAATTTGGCATATAAAAAATTTAATCCATTTATTGCAGAAATAAGATATGTATGGATTTATACACAAGATATGAAATTAATAAAGCAATACGAATTAAAATAAATATTTTTTAGGAGTAAAAAAATGGAAATTTGGGATTTGTTAGATAGTGAAGGAAATAAAACAGGAAAAACAATGGAAAAAGGAATAAATATTCCAGAAGGATATTATCATTTAGGAGTAGATGTATGGATAATAAATTCTGAAAATAAGATATTAATTCAAAAAAGATCAAGTCAAAAGAAATTATCTCCAAATGTATGGGCAATGACAGGAGGATCTGTTATAAAAGGAGAAACAAGTATTCAAACTATTGAAAGAGAAGCTTTAGAAGAACTTGGAGTTAAATTAAATATAGAAAATCTTAAATTAGTAAATCATTATAAAACAGGAAATGTATGGCTTGATGTATATTTGTTAAAACAAGATATAAATATAGATGATGTGATTATGCAAAAAGAAGAAGTAAGTGAAGTAAAATGGGCAACATATGAAGAAATAGAGCAAATATATCAAAATGGTGACTTTATAGAGGATAGATGGGAATATATAAGAGATATAATCCTAAATAACTTATAATACAAAGGAAATAAGAAATGGAAAATGTAAAAGAGATAAATAAAATAAGAAGAAATAATGCAAAATTATATCCAATATATAAAATGTTTTCATGGGATTTATTATTTTTCTATTCAATAGAATTTTTATTTTATACTATTACAAAGAAATTAACAGTTACAGAAGTATTAGTAATAAATGGATTTTATTTAATATTTAGAATTTTAATGCAAATACCAGCAGTTGTAATTACAGATTTGATAGGAAAAAAGAAAAGTATAGTTTTAGGTAATTTATTGCTTTTATCATATGTTATGATTCTTATAGTATTTCCAGGTGCAATAAGTGTTATAATAGCAGATTTAATGTTTTCATTAGGATATAATTTAAAAACTATTGCCGAATCCAATTTATTATATGACTCAGTTGCAACAAGAGGTGGAGAAGGCTTATATTCAAAATTAGAAGCTAAAGGTGGAAGTTGGTATTATATATTAGATGGAATTGCATCATTAATAGCAGGATATTTATTTGTAATAAATAATTATATACCTATGATAATATGTGCTGGATTTATAGTTATATCAACAATAATATCTTTTAGATTTAAAGATATTCATAAGGTAGATTATGCAGAAAACAGGAAAATAGGCAAGGTTTTAAAAGAATATAAAGATGATTTAAAAACTTCTTTTAAATTCATTTTAAATTCTAAAAGAATGAAAGCATATATATTATTTCAAGTAGTAATTTATGGACTGATAGAGATTATAGATACATATAATGGTGATTTACTTATAAGTGTTGGAATACCTGAAGAACAATTTTCAATGATTTTTGCAATACTTACTTTAATAGGTGGAATATCTATTTCATTAAAAAGACCAATTGAGAGAAAGTTTAAAAATAGAACATTATCTTTAATATCATTAACATATATAGGAGCATGTATAGTAATTGGAGTAGTTGCAAGTTATTATAACAGTAATATTATAATACCAATAATATTAATAATGTTTGCACTTCAAAAAATATCAACATCAATATGGTATATATTAGAAGTAAAATATTTAAAGAACTTTACTAAAGAAGAAATGAGAAATAAAATAACTTTTACATATGAATTCATAGGCGGAATATCAGCTAGTATTTGTTCAATTTTAGGTGGATTGTTACTTAAAATAGTTGATGTAGAAAATGCATTTTTATTAGTAGGATTAGCATTTTTAGCTGTAATGATTGCAGTTTTAGACTATATGAGAACAAGATTTGGATTAAAGCCAAGCGAGTATGCAAAAGAAGATATAGAATTTGAAATAAAAGAAAAAGTAGAGAAATAAGATTATGGAAGAGAATATTCAAAAAATAATAAAAGAATATGAAATTAATAAGAATAATATTAAAGAATATAATTCATACATAAATCATGTAAGACAGTATGATAAATATATTTTTAAAGAAGTTGTAGATTTAGAAAAGTTTGAAAATGAAACAAAGTGGCTAAAAAAATTAATGGAATTTGAATTTTCTTCACCTAAACTTATAACTTCATATGATAATAGAACAATAGTTATGGAGAAAATAGATGGAAAATCTATAAAAGATAGTGAAGCTAAAGAGCATTTATATAATATAGGAAAATTAATAGCAAGCTTACATAATATTCCAGCAGAGCATAATAAATATTGGGATAAAAAGATATATTCTTTATATGGAGATTTAAAAGATGAAGTAAAAAATATTATGAATAAAGATATTTTTGAAAAATCAACTAAGTTTTTATCAAAAGGAATATCAGAATTAAAGAATTGTAAAACAGCTATTATACATAGAGATGTTAGACCTGAAAATGTAATGTATTCTAATGGAAAATATTATTTAATCGATTTAGAGAGTCTATGTATAGGTGATGTAGAATATGATTTTACCAGAATGTTTAGTTTATTAAATGAAAAAGATATATATACATATGAAGATTTCAAAAACTTTATTGATGGATATAGAAGTATCAATGAAATAGAAGTTTCAACAGAGAAATGGCAATTATATAATAAAGTATACTCCTTTAGAATATATTCAAAGATGCTTCTTGGAAAAATAAATAGAGATGAAAAATATGAGAAATATTTAGAAAATTGTTTGGTTTCAGATGATGATAAGATAACTAATTGGATAAAAAAATATAATAATAAGTAGAAAGATAAAGTGATATTAATTGGAGAAATAGAATGAAAATATTGATAGCAGGTTTTAATGGCAAAGAAAATTCAGCCAAAATATTATTAGATAATTTAAAAAAAGAAAATAATAAAGATATTTTATATTTAGAAAATGATTTTAAAACAAGTGAACGACAAATAGAAAATAAGATGTTGGAAACACATTATGATTATGTTTTAATTTTTGGAGAAAAGCCAAACACAGAAAATATTTGTTTAGAAACTACAGCTACTTTAGAAAATATAAAATTTGAGACAGATTATTATTATGGTGTGTTAAAAGAGACTTTAGAAGATAATAATTATAAAGTAATAATTTCAAATGATGCAGGAAATTATTTATGTAATAATATATTTTTTGATACTTTGAGATTTAAGCAAAAAAATAACTTAAAATCAAAGATTGCTTTTATACATATTCCAACTATTGATAATGTTGACGATATGAAAAGATTTTCAAATATAATATCAGAGTATTTGAAAACTTTATCAGATGTTTTTAAATTAGCATTATTGCAATTATCTCCTACAGATACAGTTGAAAATAATATGTTAAAAGGAATAGAATATTGTAAAAAAGCAAAAGAAATGGGAGCAGATATAGCAGTTTTCCCAGAGACTTGGAACAATGGTTATGAAATGCTATTTAATGGATATTTAAAAAATCAAACAGATATAACTAAAGAACAAATTGATGAATGGAATAGTAAAGCAATTTGTAATAATGACAAATTTATTAATCAATATATTAGTTTAGCAAAAAATCTTGAAATGGCAATAGCTGTTACATATTTAGAAAAAACAGATAAGAAACCTAAAAATACAGCTATTATTATTGATAGAAATGGAAATATTATTTTAAAATATTCAAAAGTACATACTGTTGATTCAAAAATGGAAGCTTATATGGAACCAGGAACGGAATTTAAAGTTGGTGAATTAGACTATGGAAGAGGAAAAGTAAAATTAGGTGCAATGATATGTTTTGATAGAGATTTTCCAGAAAGTGCTAGAATTTTAATGATACAAGGAAGTGAAATAATTATTGCACCAAATGCCTGTTATATGACGAAAATTAGATTAGATACGCTTAAAATAAGAGCATATGAAAATATGGTTGGAATTGTAACTGTAAATTATGCAAATCATGGTGGGAAATCTTCTGCATATAGTCCAATTGTAAGGAATGTAAATTTACATGAATTAAATAGTCAATTATTATTAATGGAAGATAAAGAAGAAATACAAGTGGTAGAGTTTAATATGAGTGAAATTAGGGAGTTTAGAAGAAGAGAAACTTTAGGAGATGCATACAGAAAAACTTATGCATACAAACCATTACTACAAAATGATGTAGCAGAAGTTTTTAAAAGAGAAAATTCAAGGAGAAATTAATATACAAAGGAAATAAAAATGAAAAGTAAATTTTTAAATGAAACATTAAAAGGAACAAAAAAATATATAGTAATGACATTAATATTAAGTGCAATATATTCAAGATTATTAGTACAAGTACCAATGTTTATACAATATGCACTTGATGGTGTTGTAATGGAAGATGAAAGTGTAATTCCAGAGATAATAAGAAATTTATTTTATTCGAATAATAAGATATCAAAAATAATAGTTATTATTTTATCATTAATATTTGTAAACATATTAATATTTTTAGTAAATTATTTAAAAAATAAGATAAACATTAAATTTAATTTATTAATAAATAGAAATGTAAAACAAATAATCTTAGAGCATATACCTAAAATAGAATATATGGAATTTAGTAATATTGATAAATCAAATGTTATACAAAGAGTAAATAATGATGCAACAACATATTCCGAATTTTTTAATTCTCAAATAAATTTATTTTTTGATACTGTATTTATTATTATATTTGCTATATTTCAAACTTTAAAATTGAATACAACAGTAGGATTGTTTGTAGGAGTAATTTGTACATTAATTGTGATTTTATCAATATGGTATTTTAAAGTTTCTAAACCATTAGTTGAAGATATTGTTGAAATGAATAGAAATGTTATAAACAAGACGACTATTGGGATTGAAGAGTCTAAAATGCTTAAGATATTTAATAGAAAAGATAAAGAGATAGCAGATTTTTTAGAAATAAATAATGAATATAAAATAAAGGATATAAAACTAGCAAAAATAAAAGTTTTATATGGAATTGGAACTCATGCATTAAGAAATTTTAAAGAGCCATTTATATTATTATGGGGTGGAATACTTGTAGTAAAAGGTGAACTTACTCTTGCTACTGTATCTATATTACTTACATATTCAACAAGAATATTGCAATACATTTATGACTCAGTTGATAAATTGAAAACAATAAATGAATTTATTGTAGCTTATAGAAAATTAGATTCTTTAATGAATTTAAAGGAAGACGTAGAGGAAAACTTTGAAGATATAAAATTAGATGGAGAAATAACTTTTAAAAATGTAAATATAAAGTTAAATGATAATTTAATTTTAGAAAACTTAAATTTTAAAATTAATAAAGATGAAAATGTAGCAATAATTGGAGATAATGGTTCTGGAAAAACAGTTATTTCAAAAACATTAATAGGATTTTATGAATATACAGGAGATATATTTATAGGAAAATATAATATAAAAAATGTAAGTAAAAAGAGTTTAAGAGACTATATAGGAGTAGTACTTCAAGATACATATTTATTTACAGATACAATAAAAAACAATATAAATATTACAAATCAAACTATAGAAGACAATAAAATAATTGAAGCTTGTAAGCTATCAGAAATATATGATGATATTAAGTTTTTTGATGGAACTATTAATTATATGATAGGAAAAGGTGGAAATAATATTTCTGGTGGGCAAAGGCAGAGAATTGCTATTGCAAGAGCTTTAATAAAAGGAAATAAATTTATAATTTTTGATGATTCTTTATCTAAATTAGATAGTAAAACAAAAATAAATATATTAAATAATATAATAAAAATGAAAATAGGTACAATTATAATTTCACATGACTCAGAAGTAGTTAAAAGATGTAATAAAGTTTTATTTATAAATGATAAAACTATTGAAGTTGGCAATCATGAAGAATTAATGAGAAGTAATAAATTATATAAAGAGATTATAGAAATAAGCAATAATAAAATATTAGTAGATGAGGAAAGCTAAAAAATGTTAAAAGATATTATAAGTAATTATAAAAATAAAGCGATTAAAGTTGCAATACGGATGGACTATAACAAGTATAATGGTAGTAGCTTTTATTGCATTTACAATAGTTATGGTAGAGTATGCAATACCAAGCAAAAATGTAAATCTAATTATAATTTTAGGAATAAGCTATTTTGGAGTTAATATATTACGTTCTATAGCAACTTTTTTTGAAGATCTTAGTGATGAAGCATTTATCAAAGAATTAGAAGCTGATTATAGAGAAAAAATATATATAAAACTTCAAAACATCAAACAAAGTGAAATAGATAAAATACAAGTTGGGGAAATATTAGAAAATATAATTAATGATACAAAAGAATTTTCTAAGTGGTATGGAACAGGAATTTGCAGATCTTATTTAGCAGGAATATTGAGATTAGTAGGAACATTGCTAGTATTAATATATTTGAATATTCCAATAGTTTTAATAACTTTTTCAATATATTTAATAGGATTTTTTGTTTCTCATATATTTAATAAGAAATCAATTAAATATACGAAATTAAAAAGAGAAGCAAATGCTATGATATTAAATTGGTCTAATGAACAGGTACAAGGATATTCAACCATAAAATCATTGGAAATTGAAAAACAGAGATTGAATCAAATAAAAAATTTACTTTTGGAGTATGAAATAGTAGCTAATAAATTAGAAAAAAATATAAGAATTTATACCTGTCTCTATGATTTTATAATTTCATTTGTTGGAGTAGTGAACATATTATTAGGTACTATAAGTGTTGAACAAGGCATAATTACATATGGAGCGATAATAATTTTAGCTAGATATATATCTTCACCAGAAACATATGCTAAGTGGATAATAGAAGGATTTCAAATTAGAAACATTGGAAAAATATCATATGAAAGAATAAATAATATTTTACAAAAAGCAGACGAGAATATTGATGAAGGAATAGAATTGAAAAATGTTGATAGTATTAAATTTAATGATATAAGTTTTTCGTATGATAATAAAACAAAAGTATTAAGTAATATATCATTTGAAGTAAAGAAAAATGAGAGAATTGCATTAGTAGGAAGAACAGGTAGTGGAAAAACAAGTTTAGTAAATTTAATATGTAGATTTTATGACTTAAATGATGGAAATATAGAAATAAATGGTAAAGATTATAAAGAATATAGCATAAGAAGTTTAAGAAATAAAATAGGATATATTATGCAAAATGTTGTAATATTTGATGGTACAATCCTAGAGAATATAAATTATGCATGTAAAGATGTATCAAAAGATAAAATTATAGAAATATGTAAAAAAGTAAATTTGCATGAAAAAATAATGTCATTAAAAGATGGATATGAAACTAAAATTTCTAGTGATACTGATGTTTTTTCAGCAGGAGAAAAGCAGTTATTAAATTTTACTAGAGTTATGGTAGAAGATCCAGAAATTATTATATTAGATGAAGCTACAGCTTCACTTTCATATAAATCAGAAATGATGGTTAGAGAAGCTATTGAAGAAATATTAGTAGGAAAAATAAGTTTTATTATAGCACATAGATTGTCTACTATTAAAAATTGTGATAAAATCTTGTTTATGAAAGACGGAAGAATTTTAGAAGAAGGAAATCATGAAGAACTTATTGATAAACAAGGAGAGTATTATAAGTTACTTAATATATAGGAGGAAAAATATGGAATGGAAATGTTTAAAATGTGAAAATACAGAATATGAAAAAGACCAATTTCAAGCAACAGGAGGGAATTTTTCAAAATTATTTGATATTCAAAATAAAAAGTTTTTTACAGTAAGCTGTACAAAATGCGGATATACTGAACTTTATAAAACTCAAACAGATGCTGGTATGAATATATTAGATTTTTTTACTAATTAATAAAAAATTAGTATAATAAGTAAGACTAGAAAACTTATTAGATAGGAGTATTTATGAGTGAAAATATGCCAATTACAACTTTGTTTATGTTAATGTCATTAGATGGAAAAATTAATAGTGGAGATTCAGATGAATTAGATGCAGACAAAGATTGGTGTAAGATAGATGGTGTAAAAGAAGGTTTACATCAATATTATGAAATAGAACAAACTACAGATTTATATTCTTTAAACACAGGAAGAGTAATGGAAAAAATAGGTGTTAACACTAGGAAAGAAAAACCAAATAAAACTAAATGTAGTTTTATAATAATAGATAGAAAACCTCATTTGAATGAAAATGGTGTAGAATATTTATGTAATTGGGTAGAAAATTTATTTTTAGTAACCAATAATAAAAATCATCCTGCATATAAATTAACAAATAGATTTAATAATTTGAAAATATTATATTATGAAAATATAAATTTAAGAAAATTATTAGAAGATATGAAAAAAGATTATGGAACTGAAAAAATTACAATACAATCTGGTGGAACTTTAAATTGTGAATTTTTAAGAGAAAATTTAATTGACTATGTTAATATTGTAATTGCACCACTTTTAGTTGGTGGAGCGAATACAAATACATTAATTGATGGAAAAGCTATATCAAAAGTAGAAGAATTAAACAAATTGAAGGCTTTAAAATTGCAAGAGTGTAATGTACTTGAAAACTCTTATATACAACTTAAATATAAAGTTTTAAATTAAAAATATAGTTAGGAGATAAAAATGAATATTGTTGCACAGGTAATAGGGTTACTTGCAATTATAAGTTATGCAATATCACCACATGCAAAAACAAAGAAAAGAGTATTAGTATTCCATTTAATTTCAAGTATATTATATGCACTTCAGTATTTTTTATTAAATGCTTTTTCAGCAATGATAACAAATACAGTAGGAGCAGTTAAATGTTATGTATTTTATTTATATGAGAAAAAAGGAAAAGAAATTCCTAAAAGTTTATTTTGGATTTTTATGCTAATAATATTAGCACTAGGAATACTTACATATAATAATATTTATAGTTTAATTCCTATTTTAACATCTATACTTTCTTTATATGCAGTGTGGCAAAATAATTTAAAAGTATTTAGAGCAATAGTTATAATTAGTTCTATTTCTTGGATTGCTTATAATATTATAGTAGGTGCGTATATTGGAGTTATAGGAAATGTATTTCAATTATCTTCTGCAATTATTGCAATAATTAGATTCGATATATTAAAGGAGAAACAAAATAGCAAATGAAAGCAATAACTATAAAACAACCATATGCAAGTTTAATTGCAAATGGATATAAAGAATATGAATTTAGAACTTGGAAAACTAAGTATAGAGGAGAAGTTTTAATTCATGCTGGAAAATCAATAGATAAAAAGGCAATGAAAAGATTTGAAAAACTTAATTTAGAATATCCTGTAGGGTGTATTATAGCAAAAGCCAGAATAGATGATTGCATTAAAGTTGATGATGAATTTAGAAAAGAAGTAGTGCCTCAAAATCCAGAAGTATATAGTGGACTTGTAACTAAACCTGATTGGGAAGGATATGCATTTAAAATAGATAATGTACAAAAAATAGTACCAATAGAAATAAATGGAAAATTAAGTTTTTGGGAATATGACTATAAAAACTAAAGGAGAAATTAAAATGAAAATAATAACTATTTGTGGAAGTTTAAAATTTAAAGAAGAAATGATAAAAATATCTGAAGAAATGGAATTAAAAGGAAATTGTGTGTTACCTGTAATTTATCCAACAAAAGCTGATAAAGATGCATACACAGAGGAGGAGCATCAAATGCTTGATAAAATGCATAAAGAAAAAATAAAGTTATGTGATGCGATATTAGTTGTTGATGTAAACGGATACATAGGAAGCAGTACAAAAAGTGAAATTGAGTTTGCAACTAAGCTTGGAAAAGAAATTATATATTATCATGATTTAATATAGCAAAATAATGGAGATAAAATGGAAAATGAAATATTAGAAAAGGTAGATAAATTAGTTAATATGTACAAAAATGGATTACTAGGTGGTGAAGTAATGCCAGAAGATAGTAATCCCAAATTTTCTAAAGAGTCAAAAGAAAATTATAATTATTTTACATTGCCTATGGCACTTAATTATCAAAGAAATTCTTATAAATTATGGGAAAGTGCAAATGAGACTTGGAGAGATGAAAATACTAGATTTGTTTTTGATACTGAAAAAGTAAAAAATGCGAATTTTGAGCAAGTGCAGAAAGCTTTAATCAAATATAAAATAGCACTTCAACAAAATAAACAAACAGAGATATGGATGAAATTATGTGATACTATAAACGAGTTTTTTGATGGAGATATTAGAAATCTATTTAAAGTAAATGATTATGATATTGAAAAAATAAGAAATTATATTCAAAAAGAACATAAAGCTAAATTTCCGTATTTGTCTGGTAATAAGATATGTAACTATTGGTTATATGTTTTATATCAATATACAGATATAAAATTTAAAAATATAGAAAAATTAACTGTTGCACCAGATACTCATGTAGTAAAAGCAAGTTATAAACTGGGAGTTATAACAGAAAAAGAATTAAATTCTAGTAATGTTCAATTAATTGTAATTGATAGATGGAATGAAATATTAAAGAATACCAAATATAATCCAATAGATATACATACACCAATGTGGCTTTGGAGCAGAAATGGATTTATGGATTTGAAATAATAGGAGGTAAATATGATAGATTTACATATGCATACAATTTATTCTGATGGAGAAAAAACTGTTGAAGAATTATTAAAAATGTGTGAAGAGAAAAAATTAGAATATATATCAATAACAGATCATGATACTTGTAAACAATATAGTGATGAAGCTTTGAGCAAAAATATATTTTCAGGAAAGATAATAAAAGGAACAGAGCAACATGCAGTATTTCAAGATAAGAGTATTGAAATATTAGGATATAATGTAGATACAGATGTTATTAGTAAATGGGGAGAAAAATATTATTCAGAGGAATCTTTAAAAGAGCAACAAGTAATATGTCACAAAAGGTTATTAGATATATGTGATAAACATGGATTGATATATGATGAGAGTAAAATAAGAAAGCCTAAGAAGGCATCTGATTACGTAGAATTACCAATTTATGAAGAAGTAATGAGACATGAAGAAAATCATAAAATATTAGGAAAATTTACAGAAAATTTTAGTATATTTTTTAGAAGAGGCTTAGCGAATAAAGATAGTAGTTATTTTATGAATCATATAGAATTTAGACCACAGTATAAAGACGTAATAGACATTATACATAAAGCAGGTGGAAAAGCATTTTTAGCACATCCTTTTGAATATAGATTTGAAGATACAATTAAGTTTATTGATGATTTAAGAAAAGAGAGTGAACTTGATGGAATAGAGGTATATCATCCTTCATCAGAAATAGATAATAGAATTCAAATTTTAATAGATTATGCTAAGAAAAATAATTTATACATTAGTGGTGGAAGTGATTTTCATGGTAAGCCAAAACCAGATGTACAAATTGGAATTGGAAGAGGAAGTTTAAAAATAAATAAAGAAATTATAGAGGAGTGGATGTAATGGAAAGATTACTAGTGTTAGGTACAGGAGCAGGAACACCAATTAATTGTTATAATATGTGTGCTGTACTTCAAAATGATGAAAAGTATTTATTAATTGATACTGGTGGTGGAAGCCAAGTACTAAAACAAATAAGAGATGTAGGAGTAGATTTTACTAATATTCATGATGTATTTATTTCTCATAAACATATAGATCATTTACTTGGTATATTTTATGTATTACGTTATGCTTGTCAATTAATGTGTGGAAATAAGTATAATGGAAAAATGAATATATATTGCGCAAAAGAAGTAAGAGAAATTATAGATAGATTTGTTATAGATACTTTTCATGAAGTACATATAGAAAAGTATAATGAAAATATCATTTTTCATGAAATTCAAAATGGTGAAAAATATAGTATTATAGGATATGATGTTGAAGTGCTTGATATGTATTCAATTGAAGGAATACAATATGGCTTTCAAACTAAATTAAATAATGAAAAAATATTTACATTTTTAGGAGATGTACCTTGCAATGAAAAATTATTTGACAAAATAAGAAATACAGATTGGGTTTTACATGAAGTATTTTGTATGGAGTCTGAAAAAGAAATATTTAAACCACATGAAAAAAATCACTCAACTGTAAAAGATGTGTGTGTGAAAATGAAACCACTTGGAATAAAAAATTTATTAGTATGGCATACAAAAGATAATGATATTGAAAATAGGAAAGAATTATATACAAGTGAAGCTAAAAATTATTATGATAGTAATTTTTATGTTCCAAATGATTTAGATAAAATTGAATTATAGAACGTCCCAAAAGGATATAAATTTAACATATGTAATTTGATGGACAAAAATGTCCATTTACAAACGTCCTTAAAAGGACATAAAGGAGGAGAATTATGGTAATTATTGCAGGTTGTATTATAAAAAGAGATAATAAAATATTGATGGTACAAGAGGCTCAAAAGAAAGCTTATGGTCAATGGAATTTTCCAGCAGGACATGTAGATGAGTTTGAAAAAATAACAGATGCAGCTATAAGAGAAGCGTTTGAAGAAACAGGATGCAAAGTAAAACTTACAGGTGTTTTACCAATTGCAACAATGAATAGCCAAAAAGAAACGTATTTTCATGTTAGATTTACAGCAGAAATTTTAGAAGAAAATATTAAATTTGACACAGAAGAAATATTAGATGTTCAGTGGAAAGATATAGAAGAAATAAAAAATATGACAAATAAAGAGTTACGTGGATATGATAACAGTATAGATTTTATAAAAGCATTAGAGGAAAATAAAGTGTATCCAGTAGAAGTATTTAGTGATAAGCTTTATATTAGAAATGTATAAAAGTAATATATAGGAGAAAATATGGAAAAAGAAATTGTAATTGCATCAGGAAATAAAGGGAAAATAAAAGAAGCACAAGAAATATTAAATAATTTTAAAATAATACCATTAAGTGAGATTGATAGTAATATAGATGTAGAAGAAGATAAAGATACTTTTGAAGGAAATGCAATAAAAAAAGCGTGTGAGATATCAAAATACTTGAATGGAAAAATGTGTATATCAGATGATTCTGGAATAGAAATTGAGTATTTAGATGGATTTCCAGGAGTATATACTAAAAGATGGCACAATGGAACAGATAGAGATAGAAATTTGGAAATTATAAATAAATTATCAGGTGTAAAAAAAGAAAACAGAAAAGTAAAATTTATAACTGCAATAGCATTAGCAGAAGGTGAGAACGTAATAACAGCAGTTGCAAATTTAGAAGGTTATATAGCAGAAGAACCTAGAGGAGAAAATGGTTTTGGATTTGATGAGATATTTGAACTTGAAAATGGAAAAACTTTAGCTGAAATTACTCGGAGAAGAAAAAAATGAAATAAGTGCTAGAAAGAAAGCATTAGAAATATTAAAAAATAAATTAGAGCAAATTTAGACTAGGATTTAACAATAACTAAAATTTTATATAATTATGCATTAAAGTATAACTTTTTATAGGTGGGGTTAAACTACTCTTGGAGGTTTTGATATGTTTAATCCTAATTGTATTTATTATGAAAAAGAAATAGAAAACTATGAACTTGGAAAAGAACTTTTAGAAAAGTATAGTAATGTTCCGAAGGTTATTATAGATAATCACAATAACATTGAGGAAATGAGAAAAAAGCAAAATTACGAATTTCCAAAGATGAAAAGAAATTTAATTATAGGTGTAAGGAAAACTCACAAATTTGTTGAAAATCATAAGGTATCAGATTATCTTGTTCCATACACATCTTCTGGGTGCATAGCTATGTGTATGTATTGCTATCTAGTATGTAATTATAATAAATGCGCTTATTTAAGAATATTTGTAAATAGAGAAAAGATGCTAGAAAAAATAGTAAAAGTAAACAATCAATCAGAAAAAGAGTTAACTTTTGAAATTGGAAGTAATAGTGATTTAATTTTGGAAAATACAATAACTGGAAATTTAGATTGGACAATTAGAGAGTTTAGCAAAGAACATAAAGGATATTTAACATTTCCAACAAAATTTGATATGGTTGATTCTATATGTAATATAGAGCATAATGGAAGAATAATTGTTAGAATGAGTGTAAATCCTGAGATAATAATTAATCAAATAGAGTTTCGGAACATCTAGGCTAAAAGATAGAGTAAAAGCAATAAATAAACTAAAAAATGCAGGATATAAAATTGGAATACTTATTGCACCTGTAGTTTTGATAGATAATTGGAAAGAAGAATATGAAAATCTGATAAAATTTTTAAAAGAAAATTTATCAGATGAAGTAAAAAAAGATGTATTTTTTGAAATAATTTTTATGACATACAGTTATGTTCATTGTATGATTAATCAAGAAGCTTTTCCGAATGCTATAAATTTATATAATCCAGAATTGATGACAGGAAGAGGCAGAGGAAAGTATATGTATAAGAATTATGTTAGAGAAGATGGAGAAAAGTTTTTTAGAGAAAAATTAAAAAAATATTTTCCTGAAAATGAGATAATCTATATAGTGTAATATGTATAATATTTAGAATTGTAAAGATTAAAAATTAATTTAATAAAAGGAAAAATAGCAATAAATGAAATTAGAAGATTTAAAAGCAAAATATGACAAATTACAAATAAAATATGGAGCAAAAGAATTGGATTCTATTTATAATGGCGGATGTATAGAAAATCCAGATATATGTTTTGTATTTATGAATCCTACTGGTAGAAATATTGCATCTTCAAAAGAATGGAAAGGTCTAAAATCACCTTGGATAGGAACTAAAAACATTTGGGATTTATTTCATAGTTTAAATTTAATGAATGAAGATATTTATAAAAAAATAAAAGAAATTAAACCAAATGATTGGACTGAAGAGTTTGCAGAAGAGGTATATGAAGATGTAAAATTACATAAATATTTTATTACTAATTTAGGAAAATGTACTCAAATAGATGCAAGAGTTCTTCCTGATAGTGTTTATAAAGAGTATTTAGATTTGTTAGAAAAAGAAATAGAAATAGTAAATCCAAAAGTAATTATTTTATTTGGAAATCAAGTAAGCTCTATAGTTCTTGATAAAAAAATATCAGTATCACAATGTAGAAAAGAAATATTCCAAAAGAAGATAAATAATAAAGAATACAAATTTTATTCTGTTTACTATCCTATAGGAAATGGAAGATTTAATATAGATAAGTCAATAGAAGATATAAAGTGGATTATAGATAATAATATATAAATAGTATAAAAATAAAAAGAATTTAAAAGGAGAAAAAAGATGGAAAATTATTTTATAATACATGGCTCATTTAGTAGTCCATATTCAAATTGGATAGGTTGGTTACATGATTTTTTAGAAACAGACGGAAAACAAGTATATGTACCAAATTTTCCAATAGGAGTTGGATATCAAAATTATGAAAATTGGAGCAAAATATTTAAAAATTATTTAGATATAGGTTTAATAAATGAAAATACAACTATTATAGGACATAGTATAGCCCCAGCTTTTATATCAAAGTTCTTAACAGAGAATAAAGTAAAAGTTAAAAAATTAATATTTGTATGTGGATTTAATAATTATTTTGGAATTAATGAAGAATATGATACAGTAAATGGAAGTATGTATTTTGATAATTTAGAAGATGTAAAAAAATATGCAAATGAAATAATTTGTTTTTATTCAGATAATGATCCATATGTAAAATATGAAGCTGAAAAAGATTTTGCAGATAAAGTTTCAACAGAACAAATTTTAATACCAAAAGCAGGACATATAAATTTAGAGAGCGGATATGATACTTTTGAAGATATAGTAACATATATATAATATTATGAAGTATGTAAACAGAGAGTTTTATGAACTTTCTGTTTATTTTGTTATTTTATAGGAAAGTGCTTCGCACTTTCTATAAAATAAAGGCTTTGCCAAAATTTGTAAATAAATTGAAAAATATATTGACATTATTCCGAAAAAAGTATAAAATAAATATACCGAATACGGAACAATACAAAAATAGAGGTGGTGAATAAATGGGATTTTTAACAGCAAAACAATTTTCAGAAAAATGGGGAATATCAGAAAGAAGAATAATAAAACTGTGTAAAGAAGATAGAATTGTAGGTGCTCTAAAAAATGGAATGGTATGGCTAATACCAGAAGAAACACTAAAACCTTCTGATAAAAGAAGAAAAATATCACAATATATTCAAACACAAAAAAATATAGCAGTTATTAATATAAATAATAAAATAGCCGAAGATTTACTACCTAGTTTAAAAAAAGAAGGCTATAACATAGTAGCAACTTATGAGAAAACAGAAAAATTAGAAGTTAATACAAAAGAAGCTAATATATTTGAAATAGATATAGAGAATAAAAGTAGTTTGAAAAACTTTTTAAATAACAATGGAAAATATTTTAATGGATTAATTTATATTGAACTTGAAAACGAACCCAAAAACAAAGAATGGTTTATAAAAGAATTTGCTAAAAAAATGGATTGTGAATCAAGTATTGTTTTGGTAAATAAATTTAAAGAGAATAGAAAAGATTTATCTAAAAAATTAGCAGTAGAATTAAATAATGATATAGGTGTAAGAATAAATTCTTTAGATTTAAAGTTTCCTGAAAGTAAAAATGCAATAATAGATTATAAAGAAATATCAAATGATATTATAAAATTATTAACAGGTTTTAAAAATACTACAGGAACTATAATACAATCAGATGTAGGATGTATAGAATTTTTAAAAAATGGAAGAACTAAAAATTTATCAAAAGGAGAATTCTATAAAATTTTAAATTACTATTTTAATAAATTAAATAAAGAATCAAATATGTGGGCAGCATCTATGATGCTTGAAGATGAATGGACAGAAGAACCACTAGAAATGAATTTTAGAATAGTAAATTTAGAGGCTGCTAATAGAGGAGCAAATATTGAAAGAATTTTTATTTTTAGTAAATCAAAAATAAAAGAATTCAAAGAAAATAAGACTTTAAAAATTTATATGCAAAATAGTAATATTAATACTTTATTTGTAGATTATGATGAAGTCTTAAAAAAGGAACCAGAATTACTTAAAGAAGTTGGAAATGGATGGGATGGATTTAATCAAGAAGCTATAGCGGTTGATATACCTGATGATGAAAAATCAAGAGGATATATAAGCTCAAATGAAGAAGAAGTAAAAAAAGCATATGAAATTTTTAAAAGATTAAAAAAATATTCAAAAGATTTAAGAGAAATTTTAAAATAAATTTACAAAAGCAAAGTAAATTTTAAGATTAAATATATTACAAATGATGATAAAACAAAAAATATTTAGGAGGATTAAAATGGAATTAACAGTATCTTATGTACTTTCACAAATTTTTATTATAATTAATTATTTATTTTTAGCAATATCATATTATTCAAAAAATAGAAAAACAGTATTATGTCTAGGATTTATATCTTTAGTAGCAAATGGACTTTCATATGTATTTTTAAATGCTTATTCAGGTCTTGCAATGTGTATATTAGCATTAATAAGAAATATTATTTTCTTACTTGATGAAAAGAAAAATGGTAAGAGTGATGTAATAACTAAAAAAGATGTTATTATATTGATTGTATTATATGCATTTGCAATAGCATCAGCATTTTTAACATATGAAGGATTTTTAAGTTTATTATCAATTTTTGCAACTATGCTTTATACATTTTCAGTTTGGCAAAAGAAAACAATTATATATAAACTAATGGGAATACCAGTAGGAATATTATGGATATTCTATAATATATACATAATGTCAATTTTTGGAATAATATTAGAGAGTATATTATTAATTTGTTCTACATCAGGATTTATTATTGAACTTAAGAAAAGTAAAGAAAGTAAATAAAAACCAGAATCAAGATTTTGTAGCAGTTTGTGTTGCGTACAAAATTTTGATTCTGCCATAATTATCTAGTACAGAAATTTATCCCACTGGGATAAATTTCTTACTATATAAAAATATCTAAGACCCCTTAACTGCTTAAGCAGTAAGGGTTTATTTTTGTGAAGTATTGAAAATAATTTGAAAATCTTATAAAATAACTTTAAATTATGTGAGAGGAATTTTTATATGGATATTTATGGAATAAAGAATATAACTGAAAGAGAATTAAATTTTGAGTATGATAAATATTATAAAGAATTTGCATTAAAGTTAAAAAGTTTATTATCAGATGAAGAAAGAAATACTTTAAGAAAAGAAGAACAAGAAAGATTTAGTAGTTTAAATAATATAGAAATAGATTTAGAAGAATTAAAAAATAGTTTTATAGATTTGCTAACAGATGAAAACTCTGAAAAATATTTATGGATATTATATAGTAAATATCAAAATAGTGAAAATTATATTGATAAATTAAGTGATATCTTAAAAAGAGAAAATGAAGTTATTAGAGGCGGAACAAATACGTATAAAATGAATGGCTGGATGGCACACACTTTATATGTTTATCAAATTTTAAATTATAATATTGCTAAAAATATTGAAATAGTAAATTTCAATGGAAATGAGAATAATAAATTACAGTTGGAAGAACTACATAAATTATATAAAGAATTAAGTAAAGAATCTAAATTTTTATTAAGAATATTTTGTTTAATACATGATATAGGAGTTATAGAAGATGTAAAATATCATGATGTTTTAGGCTCAAAATATGTAGAGGAAGTTTTAAAAGAGATTGGATTAACACAAAATGAGTTAGAAAAAAATAATATAAATATAATGTTAAATGATTTTATAAAAGTATTGCAAGGAATTATAAAATATCATACTTTAATAACATCTTTATCAGCAGAAAGTAATGATGAATATGTAGAATATGCGTATAGAAATTTAATAGAAAGCATTCCAAATATACAAAGTATAAAAAGTCAAATTCCTAAAATATTATTTATAATGGCATATGGAGATATAATAGCTGTTGATGAAAGTTTGATGGATACAGAAAAATATCAAAGAACTAAAGAAGGATATATGTTTTTTGAAGAAATAACTAATAATAAGCCACATACAAGAAATAAAGAAAAAGTTACCATTGATAGAATATGTGATACGGCAGGAAAAATTAGATATGAAACTTTAAAAAAAGAACTAGATATTATACTAGAAAAAAATAATATAGATAAAAATGATTTTATAGAAGATATGTATAATATAAGACTTATGAGATATACAGGACCTTTAATGAAAATGGTAAATGATGTAAGTTTAACTATAAAGATATATAATGAATTGTTTAAATTAATTACAGCTTTAGATGGAAGAGATTCTTTGAAAGAATATACTATTTTATTTGTACCAGATAAACCTGAAAGCGAATTTGTAAAAGAGTTTAAAAATAATAATTTTTTTGAGTGTTTAGAAAAAATGAAAAAAGAGAAAAGAGCGTTTTCTGAATTTGGAAATACAAGAATAGAAAAAGATGAGGTTTCTGGTGAGAAAAAACTTCTAATAAGAGTAATATAAAATAAGATACATTTTTAGCTATATAAATAGTGTTTTCTTGCAAAATTTACATAATTATTGTATAATTAAAATATTGGCTATTTTAGCAATAAATCTCGGTATTCAAAAAATGAAAGGAGATGAACGAAGTTTCTTAAAGGTAAGGCACAAAAAACAAGTAAACATTAAAGAAATGGAGGAGAGAAAATGAACTCGAAACGAAAGGTAACTCGGAAACTATATGGATTTTTAGCAATTGCTTTTTTAATTGTTTTTGCAGGAAATGTATGTATAGCAGAAGCGGCAGAAAGCACTAATCCATATTCACAAGCGGTTGAGGAACAAATGCCAGAGTTTTATGTTAATGATTTTGCTGGAATTTTTACAGAAGAGCAAAAAAATAGCATAATATCAAAGTCGGCTCAGCTTGAAGAAGAAACTGGTGGAATTCAGGTTGTAATTTCAACAGTGGATACTTGGGGGGAAGGAAGAGAAGGAGAAGATTATACGTATGCTATGTATAATCAATACAAGATAGGTGAAGAAAGTATGGGAATCCTTATAACTTTTTCTGTAAATGACAGGGAATTAGTACTGGAGACAGGAAGAAATATGCAAGTTTTCGTTACAGATGCTCAGCTTGATGATTTATCAGAAGGGGTAATGGGATATTTTTCAAATGACGAATTTGCAGAAGGCTTAATGGTATTGCAGGATGACATAATTGAAGAAGTTAAGTGGGCGGTACCTGAAGACTGGAAGTCACAAATTCCTTTGACAACTGTAAAAAATGAAACATCCAATGTTGATGCGACGTCTTCAAATAGCAGTATGCTTGTAGTAATATTAGTATTAATTGCAATATTAATTATAATGTTAATTATTACTATTAAATTAAAGCATAAAATTGTTGAAACGGAGATTGAGAGAAAAAAAGAAATTCGAAAACTCAATCGTCTTGAAGAGGAGTATGAGAACTATAAAAAAGATGTAAAATTTTGCTTGGATAAGAAAAATAAGGAAGCAAAGGAGCAGGAAGATTCTCTTAATAAACAGCTTGTAGAAGCGTTTAAAAATGTAAGTATATTAGAAAATCAATATGCACTGCTTTGTGCATGGCGTGAAAGAGCAATAGCATTGAATCCTGAGCTTGATTCGGAAATCGAAATAATGATTGAGAATGAGTTTAAGGATAAGGCAGCTATTGTTGATAAGGAGATTCAAAGTTGTATTAATTTAGCGGCGAATCCATGTCATATTGAAGTCTTTCAAAATGCGGTTAACTCCTTTGAAGCATTGGATGATAATGCAAAAAGATACATACAGTCAGATATAAAAAGATTGTATGAGTATTTAGAAAAATCTATCAATATGAAGGCAGAGATTGAAAAGCAAGAAGCAACGGAAGTAGCTGAAAAAGCATGTAATGAAATAAAGCAGATTATGGATAAATATTCTGTAGGAAATAACGAAAATTATGAAGATTTGGTAACTACGTATCAAATATATGAAAGACTTACTAATCTTCAAAAAAGCGTTTTCCCTGATATGGATATGATTAGAAAACTTAGAAATTTAATTACATCTGCTAAGAGAGATTGCGAAGATGTAGCTATTGCAAATACTGCCTGTGATAAGGTAAGAAAATCTATAAGTGGGATTTATAATGCTGATGAAGATGACCTCGACAAGCTGAAAAATGCATATAAAGTATATAATGCATTATCTGAAAATCAAAGAAAGTATTTTGATGAGGAAGTATTAAAAGAGCTTAGAAGGTTACTTAAGCAAGCTGAAGATGATTATGATAGAGAAGAAAAACGCAGAAGAGAAGAAAGAAGTTATAACAATACCTACAATAGTGGTTTTATGTATAGAAGTATGGGAAATACACATAACCATAGACCATCTTCAGGACCTTCTCATCATAATTCTGGTTATAGTTCTAACAAAACAAGCAATAGACCATCAACGACGATTAGATTATCAAGTAGTACAAGAAGTAGCAGAAACACAAGTAGACCAAGCACATCAACATCACATAAAACTACTGTAGGACGTGGTGGAAAAGCAAGTGGTGCAACTATAAAAAAGAAAGTCTAAAAGGTTTCATTAAGAGAGGTGCGAACATGAATGATGAATTTGATAATAGTAGCTATGATGAGCCAAACTATAATAATAAGCCTATTATCACATGGCGGTTTATTGCAGGCGTGATTGTGGCTATTGTTGCTATTGTACTTGTATGGAAAACATGTAGCTTCATAAATTCTTGTAAAGACACTTATAATGAATTGGTGACTCTTCAGGAAAATGTGAATCAGGCTAAAAGTGATGTCGAGGCTGCAATGCAGAGACGTGCTGAATTGATACCAGATATGGTAGAAACATTAAAAGCGTCTGATAAACATGATGAGAAGTTATATGCTGAATTATCCTCTGCAAGTGATAGCTTGCTCAACGTTATTGGAGATAATCCAGAAGAATTAAGTGAGGCAAATCATGAATTAACTTTGGCAATTAACCGTATGATTGTTTTTGTAAGGCAGTATCCCGATATAGTTGATAAAGAAAAGTACTCTAAATTTATGGTACAACTTGAAGGTTCTGTTAATAGGATATTAGTTGCAAGAAACAATTATAATGAAGTAGTTGTTAAATATAATGAAAAAGTGCGACAATATCCAGGAATTATTATTGCAAAAATATTTGGCTTTGATGTAGCAGAATATTTTGAAGCAGATTTTGATGCAAAAAAGGAACTGAATATTGTAAATTTTGATTAAGAGAAAAGTTTTTTGAGATTTGAGAGTTTATTTTTGAAGAAGATACCTCGAGCTGACGAATGTCAGCTTGGGGTATTTTACATTTGTGTATGAAGCAAAGGCAGACAAATGTTAAAGCTGCCTTTGTTTTTTTATCTTGCTAAATATTCATTTTTATGATATAAAGAAGATGAAGAGGAAAAGCATGGAAAAATTAAAAGATAAATATAAATTTATATTAATACTTATAATTGTTTTTGCTATTTTAATCAGAATAGTTTTTGTATGCAAAAATACAATATCAGATTATCAATTTGATGTTGGAATTGGAGCTATTAATTCAGAAGAAGATTATAATAATTTATATGAAAATTTTGAAGAAGAACCAAATACTGGAAGACATATAAATTATATAATGCAGTTATATACTTATAATTCTTTACCAAATAAAATTATAGGTCAATTTTATCATCCACCTTTACATCATTTTATAATGTCAAGTTGGCTTAAAATATCAGATAATATTTCAAGTATTAGTAGTTTTAAGTTTGAGAGTATGCAATTTATTACACTAATATATTCAAGTCTAATACTTATTTTCTTATATAGAATATTAAAAGAATTGGAAATTGAAGATAAAAATAAAATTATACCAATGATTTTATTCTCGTTTTATCCGTTATATATTTTTATGTCAGGTTCTATAAACAATGATGAACTTGTAACAATGTTTGCTATATTAGAATTATTTTATTTAATGAGATGGCAAAAAAATCCTAGTATGAAAAATGCAGTAATAATTGCATTATGTATAGGATTAGGATTGATGACTAAAACATCTATGATAGTTATGCTTGTGCCAACTATTTATGTATATTTTAAAAAGTTAATAGAATTTGTAAATAGTGATAATAGTATAAAAAAATTATTAATAGAATTATTAGTTTTTACAGTAATCTCAAGTTTTTTAGGATTATGGTTTCAAATTAGAAGTTTAGCAAATAACTTAAATACTTTAGGAATTATACAGCCATATGAATATTTAAGTATAGCAAATGAAAGTATTTTCGCTAGGTTTGGATTATGTAATATTTTTAAAGTTAGTAATGTAAATATATGGAATTATCTAATTTATTCTTCTATAAATTTTGTAGTAACTGATAAGTTAGCACCATATAATATAATAATGATAATAGCAGTAATTACATTAATAGCAGATATTGTATATTTTATTTTAAAAAATAGAAAAACGAGTAAAATTTTAATTATTACATTAATTACATGGTGGATATCTTATTTTTACTTAAATATTAGTATGCCATATACATGTTCAATGCATTCAAGATATATGGTGCTTCCAATTTCAATAGGGATTATTTATTTAGGATTAGGAATGAAAAATGAAAATAATAAAGTAATAAAAGTTCAAGTATATGTATCTTCAATTGTAGTTTCCTTAATGAGTATTTTTAGCTTTATCATATAAATGATATTTAATTTTGTTCACACAATGTTTACAATTATTTAATATTAATTTAATAAAGTATATATAAAATATCATTGAAAAGAGATAAAAAACTCTTATTATATTAAAAAGAAAGGATGATTGAATGGTAGAAGAAGAAAAAGAATATTTGATTAGTATGGAGAATAATTTAGTTAATAAAGAACAAATAAATATAAATGATAATAATTTTCAAAAAATAATGTTTTTATATAGTTCTGCTTTAAAAGAAATAAAAACTAAGATGGAGATATTACAAGAGGAACTTAAGATATTTTCAAATTATGAACCAATAGAATATATATCAACAAGAATAAAAAAGCCAGAAACTATTTTAGAGAAATTAAAACGAAAAAATCATGAATTAACATATGAAAATATGTTTGAATATATTAATGATATAGCTGGAATAAGAATAGTTTGTAATTTTAAAAGTGATGTTTACAAATTAGTAGAAATTATAGAGGGATTTCAAGATATTAGAATATTAAATAAAAAAGATTTTATGAAAAATCCAAAAAAGAGCGGATATATGAGTTATCACTTGGTAATAGAAGTTCCAGTTAATTTTTCATCAGGAATAATGTATGTTAAAGTAGAAATTCAAATAAGAACTTTAGGTATGGATTTTTGGGCAAGTTTGGAACATAAACTTAAATATAAAAATCCTAATATTTCTAAAAATGAATCTAAAAATCTTATAAAATATGCGAAAGTAATAAATAACATTGATGATAATATGCTTACAATTTCAAATAAATTAGATAAAGAAAAAAGCAATAATATAATGATATCAGCTGAAAATAAGCAAAAAGGTGATATGAAAAAATTTGATTTTAAACTATAGAAAGTAACAAATTTTAAAGAAAATATATAAAATAAAGTGAATAGTTTTTCTATTCATTTTGTTTTATTACAGAATAAAAATACAAAGTATAATTTTGAATATAGGAAAAAGAAATTATTTTTAGAAAATAATTATGAATTTTTAGGTTAATTTACATAAAATGGTTGAAAAATGATACAAAATCTGGTATAATATAGAATTAACTAGGAGAAATAAAAAGAAAGGTAAGGAGAGAATATAATAATGGAGAATTTAAAATATTTTGATAAGTTTTATATAGACAAAGAAAAGGATATTGTCGTAGAACTTTACAAAAATAGCCAAGTAAAAGATGAGCTTACTTATATTATAAGAACTCCTAATCATAAAAGTGGAAATTTAATCACTAATTTAGCTAAATTATGTGGTTTAGAAACAATGAATGATGAAAATGAATTAAAAATAATAAAAGATAATATACCTGCTTCAATAAATGGTGATAATGAAGAGGTATATATTTTTAGGCTAGCAGGAATGAAAATAGCAAATATCTACAATAACAGAATTGAAGTAAAAGCAAAAATGCCAGCTATAACAAAAACTTTAATGTCACAAACAAAGGATTATAAGTTTGATATAAGCAAAACAATAGTAAAATCATATATCTTAAAGAAATCAAAATTTAGAACAGACTTACACACACATATGAATGCAAACTTATCACCAGATGTTTTAATATCACTTGGAATTGCAAATCAACTTAGATATCCTTTATATTATATAAAGAAATTGAATTTAAAATTAACAGAAAAACAAGAAAAAGCAATATATGAAGATAGAAAAATTGCTGAAAAGCAATTTGAAAATTCAGAATTAGTTGGAAAATACTTAACAAGAAAAATAGATGATAACACATTTATAAATTTTGCAGATTTAATATTAAATAATTTAGAAAATGCAGAAGAAAATATTTTAAAAATAAGAACAAGTTTAGCATTATTAAAAGACGGGCAAGCGGTTTTTACAAATCTTGAAAAATTATATATATATAGATATGTATTTTGTAAAGGAACAAAATCAGAAAATAAAATAAAATTAGATAATAAGAAAATTGAAAAAATACCAGAAAGAGATATAGTAAGCTTTGTAAAACAAATGTTAGAAGATAAAAAAGCAGGAAGCAAATACGAGCATAATACTTTAAGACAAGATAAATATTTATGGATAGCTAGAGAATATCAAAAACAAGGGATTTTCTATTCAGAAATAGCAGACACAGATTTAGCTAAAATAGGAGAACCAGCAATAAAAGTTTTAGAAGATGTACATGAAATTATGCCAAAAATAGAAGAAGAAACAGGAGTACAAATTAGACTTTTATTTGCAATAAGACGTATTCCATTAACAATAATAAAAGATCAAAAAACAAGTTCAAATTATTTAAGAGAAAACCTAGATGTTTTAAGAGCAATAGCAAGAAGTCCATATGTAGTTGGAAGTGATTTCATAGGAGAAGAAATAAACGATATATCAGAATTAAAACCAGTAATAAGAGAACTTGTACAATATGCAGTAACAGAAGATGAAGGATTTACAATAAGAATACATGCAGGAGAAAATGATAGTTTAAGAGATAATGTAGCAAAATCAATAGAATGTATAAAAGATTCTTTATTAGAAGGTCAAAAATTACCAAGATTTAGATTAGGTCATGGATTATATACAGCAGACTTAAATTCAGAAGAAGGTAAAAAATTAATAAAAGCAATGAAAGAAACAGGAGCAGTACTTGAATTCCAATTAACATCAAATGTAAGATTAAATAACTTAACAGCTTTAGAAAGACACCCACTTAAAGTATACTTAGAAAATGGAATAAAATGTGTTCAAGGAACAGATGGATGTGGATTTTATGGAACAGATACAATAGATGAACAATTAGCACTTCAAAACTTAATTGGAATAGATGAAAACGATTTTGCAAAAATGAGAGCAGTAGAAGATGAAATAATAAATCATTCACAAAAATATTTTAAAGAAAAATCTAAAAAATTTGAAGAATTTCTTGCAGGTAGAACAATAAGAGAAGCTATATTAAAAGCTGAAGAAGAAAATTTTGAAAAGAGTAAAAACAATACTATACCTATGAGAATAAGTGATAAATTAGATTCAGAGGAAAAACTAAAAGAAAAAATTAAAAACTTACCAGAAGATAAAATTCCAATTGTTATAGCAGGTGGAAGTTTTAATGCTAAAAATAGAGAAACAGTTTTAAGTAATGAAGGAAAAGAAGCAATAAGAAAATTAGTTGAAAACTTAAATAATGAAAAAGTTTACTTTGTAGTAGGACATAAAATGAATGGATATGAAAAAGCTGTTTTAGATGTAGCAAAAGAATTAAATAAAAAATTTGAAATAAATGCAATAGTTCCAAAAGAAGTATCAGCAGAAGAAGTTGATAATTTATTAAAAGAGAATATAAATGGAATTAGAATATCAACTGAAAGAGAAGAAATGGGAATATATAAAAGCTTTAATTATGAAATATTTGAAAGAAGAAATTCAATAGTTGTGGCATTTGATGGAAATTCTCCAGTATCAAATTTAGTTCAAGAAGCTAAAAATGGAAAAGGAAAAGCTAAAATATATGTTAATTCAGAAGTAGAAGCTTTAAAAGATAAAGCAACATCATTAGAAGGATATGTAAAATCATTTAAAGTAAAAGACAATTTAGCAGAAAAGATTTTAAAAGATTATCCAGAAATTGGAATGAGTAATAAATTAGCTTAAAAATATTTAAAATTAATAAGAAGGGAATAATTAGTTTTCTAATTATTCTTTTTTTGTCTTATACAGAGAAGGATTTGACAATATTTGTACATTTCTTAGCTATGTGTAACGAATATCATCTACTACTATTGTTCTGTCTTTAAATGTCAAAAAAATAGGACAAGTTTTTGAAAAAATATATTGAAATATTTATATTGTATTGATAAAATAAATCTTAAGAGTGAGGTAGAATGTCATATGAATACAATAGATGAAAATTTAGATGTAAGAAACACTTTAAAAATAAGTGATAAAAATAAAATACATTTATATTATAAAGTTCAAAGTGTAATAAAAAATGTTAAAATAAAAAAATATATGAGAGAACGTGATTTAATATCTAAAGAAGGGATGTCCTTTTTTGGAGGGATTACAGGAAAAAATAATTTACAATTTGAGAAAATGAGAAATATAAAACTAAAGTTAGAACTTTTGCAAGCACAAAAAGAAAGAAATCCAGAGAAATTTGATTTAACAGAAATGATGGCAGATATATATGCGTGTGCAATAGTTGATCTTGGAGGAAAATTTACTACAGAAATGAGTAACATATATAGTAATATAAAAGAAAAATATTATTGGGAAAACAATAAAGAAATATCAGATGAAAAACTTTATATGCTTGCATGCGAAAAAATATCTAAAGGAAATTCGTATTTACCAGTAATACACAAAGAAAATCCAAAAGGAATTTTTGGAAATATAAAAATGCAAACAGAATTCTTAAAATTAGAAAATAAGAAAATTGAAAATCAAATAATATTAGAAAGAGGAAAGAGTCAATTTGAAACTTTTTCAAATGACCCAAATAATATGTCATTTATAATTCCAACTAACGTGAAAAATGCCAAAAAAAACTTGACAAACACGTAAATTGGTTGTATACTATTTTAGTAACTTTGAAATAAAATTTAATTTGACATATATATAAAAAGTCACTAAAGGAGGGATTTAAAATGGCACAACCAAAAAGAAGATGGTCAAAAGCTAGAACAGGTGCAAAAAGATCAACATGGAAATTAGAAGAAGAAAATTTATCAACATGTTCACATTGTCATCAACCAGTTAGACCTCACACTGTATGTGCTAACTGTGGTTACTATGATGGAAAAGAAGTAATTGCAAAAAAAGCAAGTAATGACTAATAAAAAAAGTAAAAGAGAAAGACATATATGATATGTCTTTTTTTGCGTTTTATGGAAAGTTATATATAGTAAAAATTTAGAAAAGTAAGTTTTATTGTATAAGAATAAAAGAGTAAATGGTGAAATTATAGCAAATTTGCAATATTATGTAAATTATGGTATAATTAAATAGATGCAAAAAATTTTATGTATGTCCTTTTGTACATAAGTTAACTAGCAAAAAAATAAAAAATTTGGAGGGCAAAATTATGACATCAGATCAAATCTTTATGTACTTGGCACCACGGTGCTTGCTTCTGACACTATTAATTATTGTTGCAATTGCGGGTCTTTGCTTTTTGGGACATTTAAAGGCTGAAAATCTGAAGAATTATTGGCATGATGTAAGAATGGCTATTATAGGTATAGGAACATTTGTGTTTTTTATACTAATGATGATAGTATTTTTTTTACCAAATTCAGCTATCAGTGATTTTTTACCAACAATAAAGCATAGTGAAACAATTGTATTGCCAGCAGAGGTAATAGAAGAAGTAAATATAATTGAACAGGAAAATGTTATTGATATTCCTTCAATTGTTTTACCGCTTCAGCCAGAAGGAGAGCAAGCAATAGTAATTGATACATCTTCAGAAGATTTAAAGAAATTCATGAATGATTTTTATGGAGAAAATGTGGAGTTCTTTAATCAGAGGCAAAAGGCAACTTATCTTTTAAATAGTGAAGGTATTGAAAATTTTACTGGTTTAGATTTTGATTCTATACAGTATAAAGAAAATACAGCTTTCACTATAAATCTGGATCAACTTGGATATGAAACAATATGGTTGTTTACAGACTTGAGTAATATTAAGTTGGAGCCTACTACCTGCAAAGTTATATTGTATGTGCCCAGAAATATAACAAAAAGCGAATTGGAGGCTTTGAAGGAACTGGGAGATGTAACTGTTATCACTATTGAGAAAAAATAATGAGAAATGAGGTAAGATATGAGAGAAGGAAAAAATAAAAATACTTTAATAAATGTTATGGTATTTATGGTTAGTTTCTTATTGTTTGGAGCGATTCTTTTTTTATTCATGATGAGCAATGTGGAAGTGCAGTATATAGAGGTTGCTCAAGATCCTATTCACAAAGTTGTGGATGAGATTGTTGAAGTAAATGTCTACAATCAGGAATCTCCGATTATACCAGTAATTCGGCAAGGAAATGAGCTCATACTTATAGATAAATCTGGTTCTATGGAAGAATTTATTACAGATATTTATAAGAATAATATTGAGTTTTTTAAGATGAATGATGTATGGGCATTTGATACAGAAGTATACAAAGAAGTATTGATTGATAATGTAGTTTTTTCAGGAGATACGAATTTGTTTCAGGCTGTAAACCAGGCGGCAGAGGAAGGGTATGAAACTATTTGGATTTGTTCTGATTTGGAACACAATACAGGTGATATTGAACTTTCGGATTTGGCGAAGGATATTCAAATTATTGTTTATTCACCTAAGATTTTAAATGAAGCAAAAACAGACATTGTTGTTGCAGAGTTGCAAAAAGCCAATCTTAGTATCATTACAATTAATTAGACCGTCTGCATGAAAATTGAATATTGTAAGAGAAGACACAAGTTGGAGTGTTGGAAAGAGTTTATCTTTTCTAACACTCTTTTACTGTATAAAAAGGGGGATTAATGTAATATACTAAAAGTTGCAATATTATGTAAATTGTGGTATAATTAAATGAGGTTAATTTTTTTAGAAGCCAGAAAACAAAGGTAATAGTAGAAAATTCAGATTAAAACAAAAAGGAGGAACAATTATGAAATTTTCTATCACAGGAATGGTGTATGTACCAGAGGATGTTGAGTTAATGATTGAAGGCACATCTGTTATGGCACTTATAGGGGTCGAAGGTGGCGTTTATGCAGTAGACTTCGGTCGGAAAACGATACAGTTTATGGAGAGAAAAGACTTCAAAGAAGCTGTAGGGTTCCTGTCGGAATTCGTAAATTTCAAGAGTGTATATCACACTCCGGAATTTACACAGAGAAATCTGAAGGCGAAGGCAGGTCATCCCGGCGTAATGTGCTATCCATGTGGGAGAGTAACTGTATTTGATACAGTCATGACACAGCGTGATAAGATGCTGGTAATGGAGTATCTGGATACGAGCAAAGGTGAGATCCCAGAGCATGATCACCTGCCGGATAGGTGCATAGAGGTATATCTTTCAGCTGAGGCACCATATCGTGGTGAGTTTTGCGACTTTGGCGAGAAGCACAAACCGTTCTGCGAGAAAACAGTTGCTGTGAAGCTGTATCCTTAGGAAAAGGCAAGCGCATAGAATTATAAAATGTGCAGGTTTGGAGACGAGAACTTAGAAATGAAATTTATTTCTGAGGGCTCGTCTCCTTAATTTTATGAAAAATTTATATTATATAAAAAGGATAGTTTCAAAGTTTATAAAAATTAGCTCAAAATATTGATAATAAATGCTTAAAATGATATAATCCGAGGAAAAGGAGTAAAAAATGGAAGAAAGAATCGATAAAATAAATTACTATTTAGATATAGCTGAAACAGTAGCATCAAGATCAACTTGTTTAAGAAAAAAATATGGAACAGTAATAGTAAATCATGACCAGATTATTTCAACAGGATATAGTGGAGCTCCTAGAGGAAGAAAGAATTGTTGTGATTTAGGATATTGCACAAAAAAGAAATTATTACCAGAACAAAGACACGGTGGATATGATGCATGTAGGTCAGTACATAGTGAGCAAAATGCAATTATAAGTGCTGCAAGAGAAGAAATGATTGGTGGAACATTATATCTTGCTGGATATAGAACAGAAAATCACGAATATGAAAAAGGTGCAGCTCCATGTTTAATGTGTAGAAAATTAATAATAAATTCAGGAATTGAAAAAGTAATTGTAAGAATTAATAAAACAGAATATATTACTTTTTATATTAATGATTGGATTGAAAATGATGAGTTTTTAAATGGACAATTAGAATATTAATGTAAAAGAGGTTTAAATTTGAAAGAAAAACTTTTAGAAAATAGAAAGTTAATAGATGTAGTATTATTAATATTGGTAGGATGTATTTTAGGTATACCTTTATTAAATTCAAATATAAATGTTTATTATGATGATGGAATTCAACATATAGCAAGAGCATTTGGAACATATACAAGTATTGTTCAAGATGGATTATTTCCCAATATAATATCTTCATTTACAAATGATTTTGGATATTCTTGGAATTTATTTTATGGTCCGCTCTCTAGCTATGGAATAATTTTAATAAAACTTATATGTAATAATTATTTAATAGCATATAAAGTATTTGCTTGTATAGCTTTAATTTTGTCTGGTATGACAATGCATAAGTTTATTTTTGGAATCACTAAAAATAATGATGCAGCACTTTTATCAGGAATTCTTTATATGAGTTTTCCATATCATTTAACTGATTTATATTCAAGAAATGCTACTCGGAGAATTTGTATCTTTTATTTTTATACCACTTGTGTTTTTAGGATTATATAATTTATTATATACAACAGAAAATCATTATTACTTAAGTTTTGGAGCTATACGGACTAATTTTAACACACAATATTTCTACATTAATGGTAGCAATTTTTGCAATATTATATTTAGGGGTAAATTTTAAAAAATTAAAAGAAACTAGAGTAAAAACAGGATTAGTATTAAATATTGCATTTATTTTAGCAGTATCAAGTTTTTTCTGGGTGCCACTTATAGAAACAAAATTTTATACTGATTATCAAGTATATGAAGATGGAATGATGGCAACTGCCGAAAATACAGCAGCACATGGATTAAACTTTACTCAATTATTTGTTACTAAAAATGATGGTTCATATGTATTTGAACTTGGTCCACAAATTATTGTAATGGTTGCATTTTCTATAATGGCAATTAGACGTATGAAAGAGGATGACAGAGAAAATTTTGGATTCTTTTTAATAGTTACAGTAATTAGCTTATGGCTTACAACAAAATATTTTCCATGGAAGTTACTTCCTAATAAATTATGCATAGTGCAATTTCCTTGGAGATTTCTAATGATATCTGGATTTTTCTTGAGTGCAGTTTGTAGTTTAACAGTATTTAAGCTAGTAAAAAAATTTGGAATTAAGGATGTAGCTATAATTTCTTTAGTATCAATATTATACTTAGTAATATTTATAGGAAATATACCTCAAGATGAAGGAATTGAAGATATAACTAATTATACATTAGGTCAGATATCTGGTAGTGAGTTTGAAACTGTTGCAGGAACAGCCAAAGCAGAATACTTGCCAGTAAAAGCTTATAATAATAGATTTTATATTGCAACTAGAGAAAAAGCTTTATATGTTTTAAATGGTAAAGCTTTAATAGAAAATGAAAATAAAAATGGAAGTGAATTTAGTGCTGATATAAAAACATTAGATTCAAAGTATACAATATTTGAATTACCATATATATATTATCCAGGATATGAAGTGCGATTAGATGGTATGATTATAGATACTTTTGAAACAGAAAATGGATTTATAGGATTTGCGATGTCAGATACAGATACAGCACATTTAGAAGTAAATTATGTAGGTACAAGATTAATGAAAATTTCTTTAGTAATTTCAATAATATCTTGTTTTGCATTTATGATATATGTTTGGAAAAAACATTAATTTGAAAGGAGAAAAAAATGTCTAAACCGATAGTAGCCATAATTGGAAAACCAAATGTTGGAAAATCTAGATTTTTCAATTATGTTGTAGGTCAGAGAATTTCAATAGTAGAAGATACACCAGGTGTTACAAGAGATAGGGTTTATGCTGAAACTTCTTGGAGAGATAGAGAATTTACATTAATAGATACTGGAGGAATTGAAACAGAAACAGATGATGTAATACTTTCTCAAATGAGGGAGCAAGCTAATATTGCAATACGTGTTGCAGATGTTATTTTATTTATGACAGATATAAAACAAGGTGTTACAGCAGCAGATTCTGAAATTGCTATGATGCTTAAAAAATCACAGAAACCTATTGTTTTAGCTTGTAATAAATCAGACAACTATGGAGAAACTTCACTTGATGCTTATGAATTTTATAATTTAGGAATAGGAGAGCCACATCCAATATCAGCAGCAAACGCAATAGGTATAGGAGATTTATTAGATGCAATATATGATGAATTACCACCAAAATCAGATGAAGAAGATGATAGAGAAAGAATAAAAGTAGCCATAATTGGAAAACCAAATGTTGGTAAATCATCACTTGTAAATAAAATATTAGGAGAAGATAGAAGTATAGTAAGTGATATTGCAGGAACAACTAGAGATGCAATAGATTCTGAATTTGAAAACGAGTTTGGAAAATACACATTTATAGATACAGCAGGTGTAAGAAAAAAAGCAAAAGTAAATGAATCTATTGAAAAATTTAGTGTAATGAGAACTCTTTTTGCTATAGAAAGAGCAGATGTATGCTTAGTTTTAATAGATGCTACAGAGGGAGTAACAGATCAAGATGCTAAAATACTTGGAGAAGCTCATGAAGCTGGAAAAGGTATTATAATTGTTGTAAATAAATGGGATGAAGTTGAAAAAGAAACAGGTACTTTAGAAAAATACAAAAAGGAAGTTTATAATCAGATTTCATATGCTCAATATGCTCCTGTAATGTTTATATCAGCTAAAACAGGGCAAAGAGTAAATAAATTATTTGAAATGATAAATAATGTTGCAGAGCAAAATGCAAAAAGAATATCAACATCAGTAATAAATGAAGTAATAAATGAAGCTATAGCTGTAGTTCAACCACCAACAGATAAAGGTAAAAGATTAAAAATTTTATATGGAACTCAAGCTTCAAGCAAACCACCAACATTTGTAATATTTGTAAATAATAAGGAATTATTCCATTTCTCATATCAAAGATATTTGATAAATTGTTTTAGAAATAATTTTGGATTAGAAGGAACACCAGTAAGGTTAATTGTAAGAGAAAAGGGAGAAAAGGATAGTTAATAAAATTAAGTAGTAAAGGAAATTATTTTGAAAAGTATAAAAGAAATAATAAGAAACAATAAAGATATTATTTTTATTGTTTTAGCAATGATTATATTGTCAGTATTAAAGCAATGTTTAGTGCAAGGTTTTTCGATAATTGCATATGTTATGGCAGGTGAAGATGATGCATTGATGGTTAAATTTGCTTACAGTATATTAGATGGAAATTGGTTAGGAGAATATGCATATAATACTTTAATGAAAGGTCCAACATTTCCAATGCTTTTAGCATTACTTTATAAATTGAGATTATCATATATTTTTTCTATAACATCACTGTATACAATTTCATGTATTGTATTTATGATAGCAATTAGAAAAATGATTAAGAACAAATATGCATTTATAGGGATTTTTGCTATTTTATTGTTTAATCCAATAATGTATGGAAGTAATATAATTCAAAGAATTTATAGAAATTCATTAATTCCATCATTTGCATTATTAATAACAGGAAGTTATATAGCAATATTTTTACGAAGGAATGAAAAAACAAGATTTTCTATTATTTGGAGTTTTATAGCAGGAATATCTTTAAGTGCATTTTACTATACAAGAGAAGATTCAATGTGGATAGTTCCATTTATATTGTTTATGACAGTAAGTATAATTATAGCTAAAATAATCAAAGAAAAGAAGATAAATTTAGAATTAATATCAAAAGTGATTATAGTAAGTATTCCAATAGTATGTTTAATGTTATATGGAAGATACATATCATTAAAAAACGAAGAATATTATGGATTAAGAACTAAAAATGTTTTAACTGAGAGTAATTTTACAGCAGCACTAAATAGTATATATTCTGTAAAACCAGAAAAGAAAGTTGATTGTGTAACTGTAACGCAGGAAAAAGTTGATAGAATGGCACAGGTGTCACCAAGTTTTGCGACTATTGCACCAAAATTACATGAAACGATTGGAAGCTTTGGAAAATTAGATAGAAAACCAGATGATAGTGAAGTTGAAGATGGATGGGTATTGTGGGCAATACGAATAGCAGTAATGGAAAGTGGATATAGAACATTTCCTGCGGAGCAAGATATTTATGCAAGAATATCTAATGAATTAAATCAAGCGATGGAAGAAGGACTTTTGGAAAGACAAAAAGTTATGCCATCTCCAATGATGTCTCCATATAGAAAAGAATATACATTAGATTTATTAAAAACAATAGGAGAATGTATTAAATTTGTTGCAACTTTTGATACTTTAAGTATTTCAAACACAGACATTAGTACAGATAATGAATCACTTTTTGATTATGTAAAAAGTTTTGAAAACATAAGTAGAGAAAGATCATTATATCCAGAAGATTCTGAATATGCAAAAGAATTAGAACAAGAAGAATATATAAAATCATTAAATTTTAAAACGAATATTTTAAACGGATTAGTAAAAGTATATTCAGTTTTAGGAGTTATTTCAGGAATAGTAGGAATTATTTACTATATATTCTTAACTATAACTATGATTAAAGAAATTTATCATAAAAAATATGATAATATTCAAAAATGGATTATACTAAGTGCACTTTTAGGAGCATTATTTACATTGATAGTAGGAGTAGCTTATAATCATGTGGCTACATGCTATTCAATTATGTATTTATATCTATGTGGAGCATATCCACTTTATATTGCTTTTTCTAGTTTTTGTGTATATAATGCATTTATAGAAAATAAAAAGGAAAAAGTTTAAAAAAATATTTTAAGAAATATGTGAGTAGATGATTATAAATATAAATCTTAAATTAGAAAGGAAAAAATTATGGTAGCATATATAATAATGGCAGTTATTGCATATTTAATTGGAAGTGTAAATTTTTCTATACTAATAAGTAAGAAAATGGCAGGATTTGATGTAAGAGAAAAAGGAAGTGGAAATGCAGGAACTACTAATGTTCTAAGATCAGTTGGAAAAAAGGCAGCAGCTTTAACTTTAGTATGTGATATATTAAAAGGAGCAGTTTCTGTTTTAATAGCTATAATTATAGGGAAATTTGCTAAAAATTATAGTCCAGCAATATTAGTACAAATAGCAGCATTCATGGTTGTTGTAGGACATACTTTTCCAGTATTTTTTGGATTTAGAGGTGGAAAAGGTGTTGCAACAAGTTTAGGTATAATTTTATTAGTAAATTGGAAAATAGGATTAATTTGTCTTGTGTTTGGAATATTATTAATTGCAATAACAAGAATGGTTTCATTAGGGTCAATTTCAGCAGCAGTATTATTTGCGGTATTAACTATATTTATTAGAGAATGTTATATAGTTCCATTTGAAGCAAATTATATTATTTTTGGATTTTTATTAGCAGCTTTAGTAATATTTAATCATAGAAGTAATTTAAAAAGAATAATTGCTGGAAATGAAAATAAAATTAGTTTTAAGAAGAAAGATGAAAAATCAGAATAGTGAATTGTATTTATTAATAAAGTTTTTTAATAAAAGAATATATACATTCTAAAGAAGAGGAGAATAATAAATGAGAAAAATTGCAATAATAGGAAGTGGAAGCTGGGGAGCTGCATTAGGAATATATTTAGCTCAAAATGGAAATGAAGTAAAAATATGGTCTTTTAATGAACAAGAAAGAGATATGATTAATAATGAGAAAAAATGCATGTTTTTACCGAAAGCAACTATACCAGATAATGTAGTATGTTCAAGTGATTTTGAAGAAGTACTAGATAATGCAGAAATAGTGTTACATGTAACACCTTCAAAATTTGTTAGAAGTACAATAAAAAATTATAAAAATATTATAAAAAATAATCAAATTTTAGTTATGTGTTCAAAAGGCTTTGAATCAGAAACAGAATTAACTTTGGATGAAGTAATAAAAGAAGAATTACCAAATATAAAATATGGAATATTATCAGGACCAAGTCATGCTGAGGAAGTATCTTTAAATATACCTACAGCATTAGTAATTGCTTCAACAGAAGATGAAGTAAAGGAAAAGGTAGTTGAAGTTTTTAAAAGTCCAACTATGAGATTATATACTTCAAAAGATGTTAGAGGTGTAGAATTAGGTGCAGCACTAAAAAATATAATAGCTTTTTGTGCAGGTGTAGGTGTAGGATTAGATTTAGGAGATAACACTTTTGCAGCACTTTTAACAAGAGGGTTAGTTGAAATAAGTAGACTAGGAACAGCAATGGGTGGAGAAGAAAAAACTTTTTATGGATTAACAGGTTTAGGAGATTTAATAGTAACTTGCTCAAGTGAGCATAGTAGAAATAGAAGAGCTGGAGAAATGATTGGAAAAGGATTTTCTATTGAAGAAGCAAGACGTGAGATTGGAATGACAATAGAAAGTGTAGATAATATTGATGTAGCATATAAACTTGCAAAGAAATACAATGTAGAAATGCCTATAGTAAATGCAGTTTATGATGTTTTATATAATGGATTAGATCCAAAGTCTGCTGTAGAAACTTTGATGACAAGAGATTTAAAAGAAGAATAAAATTGTTTAAAACTTTATTAATGATTATAACATCAAAAAAGATGTAATATGAGTAAAGAAAATATAGGAGGTAAAAAAATGGATTTTTTAAATAAGTTAGGAAAAAAAGCAAGTGAGACATATCAAGCTACAAAAGAAAAAGCAAGTACAATTTCAGAGGAATTAAAATTAAAATCAAAGATTAATTCTTTGGAAGAGAAAATATTTGAGATTTATGCAGAAGTTGGAGAAATTGTTTATAATGAAATGAAAGATGGAAAAGATGTATCAAAAGAAGAAATAGCAATAAAATGTGAAGATATATCACGTAAAAAAGATGAAATTTCAAAATTGCAAACAGAACTTTTAACTGTAAAAAAAATTAAAAAATGTGTAAATTGTGGAGTTGAATTAGAAATAGAATCAGAATTTTGTTCAAAATGTGGTACTAAACAACCTGTAATTGAAAAAGTAGAAATAAAAAAAGAAGAACCAACAGAAGTAAAAGAAGTAGAATTGATAGAAGTAAATAATGTTCCTCAAGAAGCAGAAAATTCTAGCAATGAAAGTAGTAATGAAGGAAGTAAAGAAAGTTCTGATAATGACCAAGATAAATAAAAATTTGTGTACATTTCTTAGCTGTGTGAAACGAAGAGAACAGCACTTTTCTAAAAAATAATAGTAGTGGATGATATTTAATATGTAAAAGTTAAACTTTTCTAGTATTATCCACTACTACTTTTTTAATATGGATATCTTTCGTAAATATATTTTATGAGATTGTTTAAATTTTTTTCTGTAACACAAATATAAACATCTTTATCAAGACTTATCCATAAGTTAATTTTAAATTTTTCATTATTGTCAATAAAACAAGATATTATATCTATCATATCAATAGGATTATCGTATTCTTTTGAATAAGTTAAATTATCACTTAAATCAAGAGTTTTAGAATAATATTGCTCTAAAAACTTTTTTATTTCTCCATTTGTTTCACTATAAAAATTTATTGAAGTTTTCATTTTTTATTTACCTTTAATATAAACTATTTAAAGATAGTATTTGCTTAAATTTATTTTTTATGCACACAAGTAAATTTAGTATAGCTAACAATCATATGAGTGATTCTATAAGTTGTTTTGTATATATAAAATAAAGATTTATTAATATTAAGTATAAAACAACATTAAATGTCAAATAATAGTAATAAAATGGAGGGACATATGAATTTAAAAAAAGCTATTATATATATTATTTTAATGATTATATGCATGTTATGTATTACAGGATGTTCAATAAAAAATGATGAAGAAAAAGATATAAAAGATAAAACTAATGAAGAAATAAATTATTTAGAAGATGAGATATTTGCTGTGGTAAATAAATATATAAAAGATGAATATACAGAAGATGATAAAATAAATTGGAATGATATGAATAAAGATATACAAGTAATAAACAATTCGTTAGATACAATAATGTTAGATTTATCAGAAGTAGATATTTCAAATGATGATTTAATAAATTTTAGAAATCAAGTTAATGATTTGAGTATTGCTATAACAAATGAAGATGCAAACAATTTTATGCAAAAGGCTAGTTATTTGTATTCACTACTACCAACGTATTTAGAAAAATATTCAGATGAGAAAAATAAAATAAATATAATGAAATTAAAATCTTTAGTTTTATCAAGTTTATCATATGCAAATTCACTACAATGGGAAGAAGCTAAAAATACTGTAGGACTTGCTGAAAGTAAATATAAAGAGATGATGGATGATGTAGACTATATGAAAGAATATTCATATAACTTAAATAAAATATATGTATTGCTTGGAGAATACAAAAATGCTGTTGATATAGAAGAATTAGAATTATGCAAACAGAAATATATAAATTTTATTGAAAAAGCAAGTGAATAAAAAAATAGAGCGAAGATTAAAATAAAATGTACCTAATGGGTGAACTATACTTTTTGGGGTATAGTTCAAAGTAGATACTCTTTTTTTGTGTCTACTCCATTTGATACATTTTAAAATAAATCTTCGCCATTATTTTTTATTCATTATCAAGTTCTATTAATTTTTGTACAATTTGTACAGCATTAGAAGCCGCACCTTTTCTAATGTTATCAGCTACACACCAGAAATTTATACCAGATTCAACACTAAAATCTCTTCTAATTCTACCAACAAAAGATTCATCATGACCAGTAGCATTAATAGCTAGAGGATAGATATTATTTTCAGTATCGTCTTGAACTATAATACCTGGAGCATTTGAAAGAACTGATTTTAATTCATCTAAATCAAATTTTTCTTCAAATTCAACATTAATAGATTCGCTATGAGAATTTATAACTGGCACACGAACTGTTGTTGCAGTTATTTTTAAATCAGGATGTTTTAATATTTTTCTAGTTTCATTTATCATTTTTTCTTCTTCTTTTGTATAACCATTATCTAAAAAAGTATCTATATGTGGAAGACAGTTATTAACAATAGGGTAAGGGAATTTCTTAGGTTCTTCTCCTTCAAGACCTCTTTCTAAATCTGTAACTCCGTCATGACCAGCTCCTGAAACAGCTTGGTATGTAGAGTAAACAATTCTCTTTATTTTATATTTATCGTCTAAAGCTTTTAAGGGAATAACAGCTTGAATAGTTGAACAATTTGGATTAGCAATAATACCATGATTATTTTTTATTTCTTCTGGATTAACTTCTGGTACAACAAGAGGTACATCAGGATCCATTCTAAAAGCACTACTATTATCAACTACAATACAACCAGTTTCAGCAGCAATAGGTGCATAATGTTTTGAAGCTTCTCCACCAGCTGAGAATATAGCAAAATCAAATCCTTCTTCAAAGGAATTATCTTTTAATTCTTTTACTAAACATTGTTTACCATTGAAAAAGAAATCTGTTCCTGCTGATTTTCTAGTTGCAAAAAATTCACACTTGGAAATAGGTAAATCATATTCTTGTAGTATTTCAACTACTTTTCTACCAACTAATCCAGTAGCTCCAACAACTGCTAATTTATATTCTTTCATATTAATCCTCCTTATATATGAAATCTTATATATTATATAAAATAAAAAAATATATGTTACTTTATTAAAGTAAGTTTGGCATAATGACATGATGATTAAATAAATTCTGGTTTTTTTACATATTAAATATCGTACATTATTATTCTATTTCTCTTACATTATATTCTAAAAATTCAAATTTGTATATATCTATATTTAAAAGTTATAGTATAGATAAACATAATAGCTCATTGTTTCTTTGAATTCTTGAAATGAAGAGAACATATCAGAATAACTTTCTTTGTATACATCATATAATTCTTCATCTGTAAAATAATCATTTATATTAAAATCTTCAAAATTTTCATTTGTATTATTATGGTTATTATTATGATTATTATTATGATTAGGTGAAAAAGTATTTGCTGGAACATATGTTGACTTATTGTTTATTACAGTTCCAGAATTTTTACCTTTTGAAAAAAGATCAAAATTGTGAATTACCATTACAAATATAAATAAATATATAACGAAAATTAATATTAATCCTTTAATTTTAGAGGAAAAAGACATACGATCAATAGAATTTACTATATTATTTGAAAACTCATCATGGATATTATTTTTAGGAGTATAATTTGAACTAGGTGTTTTTGAACGATGATAATTAGTATAACGTTTATTATAATCTCCAAAATCTGAATTAGCATTTTTATAGTAATCATGATATGAATATGAAGAAGGATTATTATATTTTGGTGGAGTGTATTCATAAGTTACATCAGTAGTTTTAGGTGTAATTTCTTCGTCATATTCAGCTCTAGTAGTAGGATTAGATAAAATATCATATGCAACATTAATTTCTTTTGTTTTTTTCTCAGCAAAAGTTTTATCACCTTGATATAAGTCTGGGTGATATTTCTTAATTAATGCTTTATATGCATCTTTTAATTCTTCTTGAGTGGCATCTTTACTAACACCTAATATTTGATAGTAATTCATTTAAAAGTTTGTCCTTTTCTATAATATTTACAAATATATATTAATTATAAATAAATTTAAAGCAAAAGTAAATTAAATTTATAAAATATATTGCTTTCAAATTTGATTAGAAATTAATTATATAGATAATTTAGTAAAGTTTTCTCTTTTGTATATGGTTAATTTTACTTTTGACACTTGAAAAAGTAGGCGAAATGTTATAAAATAGACAAGTATTGGAGGCGTTAAAAGTGCAAGAAAATCAAGATAAATTTATTGAATTAGTGAAACAGAAAAATGATGGTAAAAATTTGAAATATTCTATTTTAACAATGGGATGTCAGTTAAATGAAAATGACTCTGAGAAAATAGCAGGAATGCTTGAAAAAATGGGATATACTTTTATAGATGAATATAAAAAGGCTGATTTAGTTATATTTAACACATGTTGTGTTAGAGAAAATGCAGAAGAAAGACTATTTGGAAAAATAGGAGAAATAAAGAAAATAAAAGAATCTCGAGATGTTATTTTAGCAATTGGTGGTTGTATGATGCAAGAAAAAAATATGCTAGAAAAGATAAAAGAGAGTTATCCATTTGTTAATGTAATATTTGGAACACATACAATGCAAAATCTTCCAGAAGACATTTATAAAAGTATTATAAATAACGAAAAAGTAAAAGATATTTTAGATATAGATGGTGAAATTTATGAAGGATTACCTATCAAAAGAAATAATAAATTTAAGGCATCTGTTACAATAATGTATGGATGTAATAATTTTTGTACATATTGCATAGTTCCATATGTAAGAGGTAGAGAAAGAAGTAGAGAACCTGAAAAAATTATAGAAGAAGTAAAAGAACTTTCAAAAGAAGGATATAAAGAAGTAACATTACTAGGACAAAATGTTAATTCTTATGTTGGAAATGATAAAATAAAAAATTTTGCAGATCTTTTAAATGAAGTTTGTAAAATTGATGGAATAGAAAGAATTAATTTTATATCACCACATCCAAAAGATTTTACAGATGATGTAATAGAGGCAATAGCTAAAAATGAAAAAATAACGAGAATAGTTCACTTGCCACTACAATCAGGAAATACTAAAGTACTTAAAGAAATGAACAGAAAATATACAAAAGAGCAATATTTAGAATTAGTTAGTAAAATGAAAAATAGAATTCCTGATGTAGTATTTTCAACAGATATTATTGTTGGATTTCCAGGTGAAACAGATGAAGAGTTTGAAGATACATTAGATGTTGTAAGAAAAGTTAATTTTGAACAAGTTTTTATGTTTATATATTCTAAAAGAGAAGGAACGGTTGGTGCACGGAAGAGAAGACCAAATTCCAGAAGAAATTAAACATATTAGATTTGATAAATTAAAAGAAGTTTATGAGTCAAGAGTAGATGAGAATAACGAGAAATATTTAAATACTATACAAAAGCTATTAATAGAAGGCAAAAGTAAAAATAACGAAAAAATGCTAGAAGGAAGAACAAACACAAATAAAGTAGTTATATTTGACCCAAATGAAGAAAATAAAATAGGAGATATTGTTTCTGTAAAAATAACAGAAGCACATAAATGGTATTTAAAAGGAGAAATAGTATAAGATGAAAGAAAATGTGTCTCTTACTCGGCGAAGAATTAGATATAGTAAATTTATATTTAAATAAAGAAAAATCTATACGAGAAATTGCAAAAATTCATGGATGTGGAAGAACAAGAATAAATAATATACTTGAAAAATATGCATCAATTAGTGAAGAAAATGCCACTGAAATTTCTTCAAAAAAAATAAGTTTTAAAATGCATAGAGAAGTGGAAAAAAGTGAAATTCAAGACATAGGAGAATTAGAACCACATCACATACGTGAAGCTTATATTGATATTATAGAAAGAAGAAAGAGTTTAACTAAAGTTGCAGAAGAACTTGGAAAACATAGAGATACAGTAAAAAAAGCTATTATAGACTATTTAGATGACCCTAAAAAAATAAAAAGTTTTAATCAAACTTTAAAAGAAAATCAAAGTTTAACAGAAAGTAGACATTTTAATAATAATAATTTTGATATTTTAAGTGACGAGCAAAAAAGAATTAGAATATTTAATAAATTAAATGCAACTAGAAAGAAATTTGGAAAATCAATATATCCAGAAAAATTATTAGATAGAAAATTTAATAGATTATTAAATTTTTTTGAAGAAAGAAATTGTAAAAGTGATTGCGAAGAAGGCAAAATTTCAAAAGAAGAATTACTTAGAATGATGTATGACCATCCAACAATGTTATCATTAAGTTTAGAAAATAAAATTAAACCAATTGTAGATGCATTAGACTATAGATTTTTAGATTTTGAAAAGAGTTCTCGCATATTAAGATTAAATCCAGCGATACTTGGTTCTTCACTTAAAAGAACAAGCTTACAATTTAAAATTTTAAATGATACTGATACTTTAAATTATGTAATTGACAAGCCTATAAATTTAAGAACTTCACCAGAATTTATGTATGCTTTAATAAAATTATGGGAAGCAAATGAACAAAAAGGAACACCATTTCTTTCAATTAAAAAATTGCATGGTGCATATAGCCAAACACCAGGAGAGATATGTAAAACATATGATGTAAAAAGAGATTATGGTGATGATGAATATTTTGACGGGAGATAGATATGGAAAATAAAGAAATAAGTATAGAAGAATATCTTAAAAAAATTGGATTTGATGAAGAAGAATGCTTAAATATTTTAGAATATGCAAGTAATGAAATTGATAGAAAAGCATTACATGAAAAAATAAAATATTTAATTTCTTTAGGATTAGATGCAAGGCAAATACGAATAGTTATAGAAGAAGATATAACTTTTGTAACAGAAGATTTAAAACTAATAAGTTCAAATGGAGATATTTTAAAGCAATACTTAAATGAAGAAGAACTAAAAAACGCATTAGAAGTAACACCAGAACTTTTAACAATGAAACAAGGAGAATTAGAGCAAAATATACGCTTATTAAATCTTGTAATTACAAATAAAGAATCACAAAAAATTATTATGCAAGATAGAGGAGAAATTTTAACATATAAGCCAGATTATTTAAGTGATAAATTTTCTTTTTTTATAAATAATGGATTAAAAGAAAATATATTAAAAATAATAATTGAAGATGTAGAAATTTTTGATTTAGAAAATGATGAAATAAATATAGATGAACTAAAGTAAGAAGTAATAAATATAGAAAAGAGGATGTGAGATTATGGCAGAAGAATTATCACCTATGATGCAGAATTATTTAAGTACAAAAGAACAATATAAAGATAGTATTTTATTTTATAGATTAGGCGACTTTTATGAAATGTTTTTTGATGATGCAATAGTTGCCTCAAGAGAACTTGAAATAACTTTAACAGGCAGAGCTTGTGGTTTAGAGGAGAAAGCGCCAATGTGCGGAGTTCCTTATCATGCAGTAGATGTTTATATGTCAAGACTTATTGCTAAAGGATATAAAGTTGCTATATGTGAGCAATTAGAAGATCCAAAAACTACAAAAGGAATTGTAAAAAGAGATGTAATTAGAGTAGTAACACCAGGAACTGTTATTGAAACAAATATGCTTGAAGAAAAGAAAAATAATTACATAATGAGTATAGTAAAAAAAGGAATGTACTATGGAATAGGAGTTTGTGATATTAGTACAGGAGATTTTTATGCAACTCAAATAAAATTATCAGAAAATAACTTTGAAAAATTATTAGATGAATATGCAAGATATGCTCCAGCAGAACTTGTAGTAAATACAGCAATGGGAAGTTCTGAAAAAGAGTTAAATATAATGAAAGATAGAAATAATACTTTTGTTACTGTAAGAGAAGATAATAATTTTGAAGAGGATGAGCAAAAACTTTTAAATTTATATACAATAGTTGATGGATTTGATAAACAAAAAGAAGAATTTAATGATGAAATGTTGATAATCCAGGCTATTAATGGTTTATTAAATTATTTTACAGAAACACAAAAAGTAAAGCTAGAACATATCAATAAAATTAAAGTATATGAAGTACAAAAATATATGGCATTAGATATAAACGCAAGAAGAAGTTTAGAATTAACAGAAAGAATGAGAGATAAATCTAAAAAAGGTACTTTAATTTGGGTGCTTGATAAAACATCAACATCAATGGGAGGAAGACTTTTAAGACGTTGGATAAATGATCCTTTATTGGATGTAAATGAAATAAATAATAGATTAGAAGCTGTAGGCGAATTAAAAGATAATATGATGCTAAGAGGAGATGTTATAGAAACTTTGAAAAAAGTATATGATATCGAAAGATTAGCAGGTAAAATATCTTATGGAAATGCAAATGCTAGAGATATGATTTCTTTAAGAAATTCGTTAGGCAATTTACCAAGTTTAAAACAAATTTTATCTATGACAAATTCTAATATGCTTAAAAATTTATATGAAAAGCTAGATGAATTAAAAGATATTTATAGTTTAATAGATAATGCTATTGTTGAAGAACCACCAATAAGCGTAAAAGAAGGTGGAATAATCAAAAAAGGTTTCAATAAAGAAGTTGATGAATATAGAGAAGCTTCAACAGAAGGAAAGAATTGGATTGTAGCATTAGAAGCTAAAGAAAAAGAAGCTACTGGAATAAAAAATTTGAAAGTAGGATATACAAAGGTATTTGGATATTACATAGAAGTTACAAAATCATTTTTAGATAAAGTTCCAGAACATTATATTAGAAAACAAACTTTAACAGGTTGTGAAAGATATATAACAGAAGAGCTAAAAGAAATAGAAGATAAAATATTAGGCTCAGAAGAAAAAGTTATATCTTTAGAATATGAAATATTTACACAAGTAAGAAATGAAATCGCTAAAAATATAGAAAGATTACAAACTTCAGCAAATGCAATAGCAAATGTAGATGTACTTACAAGTTTAGCAGTAGTTGCAGAAAACAATAATTATGTTCGTCCAGATGTAAACAAAGATGATGTAATAGATATAAAAGGTGGACGTCATCCAGTTATAGAAAAAATGATAGATAATGGAAGTTTTGTTGAAAATGATACATATTTAGATTGCAAAGATACTAGAGTTGCAATTATAACAGGTCCAAACATGGCAGGTAAATCTACATTTATGAGACAAGTTGCTATAATAACTTTAATGGCTCAAATTGGAAGTTTTGTACCAGCACAAGAAGCAACTATAGGAATTGTAGATAAAATATTTACAAGAGTTGGTGCATCAGATGATTTAAGTAGTGGACAAAGTACATTTATGGTAGAAATGAATGAAGTAGCAAATATATTAAAAGAAGCAACACCAAAAAGCTTAGTAATACTAGATGAAATAGGAAGAGGAACATCAACATATGATGGATTATCAATAGCTTGGGCTGTTGCAGAATATATAGCAGATAAAGAAAAAATAGGATGTAAAACATTATTTGCAACGCATTATCATGAATTATTAGAACTTGAAGAAAAAGTTGATGGGATAAAAAATTATCAAGTAGCAGTTAAAGAAAAAGGTGACGATATAATTTTCTTAAGAAAAATACTTGAAGGAGGGACAGATGAAAGTTATGGAATTCATGTTGCGAAACTTGCAGGAGTTCCTAATATGGCAGTAACAAGAGCAAATAAAATATTACGTTCATTAGAAAAAGGCGGAGTAAAAATAAAAGAAGAAAAAGAAGAGAAAAAGCAAGTAGAAGGACAATTTGATTTATTTAATATTAAACTTGCGGATATTTCTCATGAATTAGATAAAATAAATGTAAATGAACTTACACCAATAGATGCACTAAATACATTAGTAAAATTAAAAGAAATGATAAAATAATAGACATTGGGACGGAGGTTTTGTCTAAATTCTTATTAAATTTAGATAGAACCTTTGTTATTATGTTTGGTGGAGAAAGATATGTTTAAAATAAAAGAAATTATAGAAGTAACAAATGGTAAATTAATAAATGGAGATACAAATGAAGACGTTAGTGAATTTTATATAAGTTCTAAAAATCATTATAAGAATAAATTTTATATTCCAATAACTTGGAGAGAAGAAGATAGACAGCAATATATAATTGATGCTGCAAAATCAGGTGTAAAAGGATATTTAATTAGTGATTTGTATGAACAAAAGGATGAAATAATAGCAGAAAGTATAAAAATAAATCCTAATATTATAATAATTCAAGTAGAAAATATTAATACATCAATATACAAAATGGCAAGTTATAAAAGAAATAAAATGATAGATAATCCGATAATTGCAGTAACAGGAAGCGTAGGAAAAACAAGTACAACGGAAATGATTTCTAGTATAATTAGAGAAGAAAAAAATGTATTTTCAGATACAGGAAATAATAATGCGGCACCACTGCTATCATGGATAATGCTTGATATAGATAATTATGAAATGGCTGTATTAGAAGCAGGAATGGCAAGAAAAAATGTAATGGAACCAATTTCTGAACTTTTAAAACCTTCAGTAGTTGTTATTAATAATATAGGAACTTCTCATATAGGAAATTTAGGAAGTAAAGAAGAAATTTTAGAAGAAAAATTAAAACTTACATCACATATGAAAGATGAAAAAATATTACTTTTAAATGATGATGATAGCATGTTAAAAAATATAAAAAGTAATGATATATATACTGTGAAAAAATATAGCTTGAAAGAAGCGAAAAATATAAATCAAAAAGAAGAATATATCAATTTTGAAACAAATGTATATGGGGAGAATACAAAATTTGAGTTGAAAGCATATGGAATTCATAATGTTTCTAATGCTATTTGCGCAATTAGAGCTTCAGAAATATTTAATATAAAAAAAGAAAATATCCAAAATGGAATAAGAAATTATAGAAATGTTGATAGAAGATTTAATGTTATAAATAAAAGCAATTATATAATAGTTGATGATGCTTATAATGCTAGTATAGACTCAATGAAAGCAGGACTTATTACGTCAAATGAAATGAAAAACTGCAAAAGAAAAATAGCAGTATTAGGTGATATGCTAGAGTTAGGAGAATATTCGGAAGAATTGCATAGACAAGTAGGAGAAATTTTTAAAGAAGTTGATTTTGATATACTTTTAACACAAGGAGAAAATTCAAAATATATTTGTGAAAATGCTAGAAAATATATGAAGGATAAGAAAGTTATAAATTTTGAGATTCAGGAAGATTTAATAAAGTATCTTTTAAATGAGATAAAAGAAGGTGACTTAATATATTTAAAAGCATCTAAGAAAATGAATTTTGATAACATAGTAAAAGAACTTTAATCACATTTTATAGGTCCCTTACATAAAATATAAAAAAATGAAAATAATTTTATGTAAGGAGTTTTTTTATGTGTGGAATTGTTGGAATTGTAAATTATAAAAAAGATATTTCTGAAGAGCATGGAATAATCAGAAATATGACAAAAAAGATTACAAAAAGAGGACCAGATGAAGAAGGAATTTTTACTTCAAAACATTCAAATATGGGACACAGAAGATTGAGTATTATAGATATTGAAAATGGTAAACAACCTATGAGTTTTAAAATTGATGAAGTTACATATACAATAGTATATAACGGTCAAATTTATAATACTGAAGAATTAAGAGAGATTTTAAGAGAAAATGGTTTTAAATTCAAAACCCGTTCTGATACAGAAGTTTTACTTAAAGCATATGTATTTTATGGAAAAGATGTATGTAAACATATAAATGGAATTTTTGCTTTTGCTATTTGGAATGATAAAAAAGAAGAACTTTTTGTAGCTAGAGATCATTTTGGAATAAAACCACTTTATTATTCATTTACTGATGAAAACTTTATATTTGCATCAGAAGTAAAATCAATATTAGAACATCCATCAGTAAATGCAGTTTTAGATAGAACAGGAATAGCAGAATTGTTTGGTATTGGACCAAGTCATTCACCAGGAATTTGCCCATTTAAAGGAATTGAAGAACTAGAACCCGCAAATTATATTGTTTATAATAAAAATTGTTTTAAGAAAGAGGAATATTGGAAACTTGAAACTAAACCACATACAGATAATTTAGAACAAACAAGTGAAAAGTTAAGATTTTTAATAAAAGATTCAATTGAAAGACAATTAGTTTCTGATGTGCCAATAGGAACATTGCTTTCTGGTGGTTTAGATTCTAGTATAATATCTAAATATGCAAGTGATTTTTATAAGAAAAAATATGGTAAGAAATTAGATACATTTTCAGTTGACTATGTAGACCAAGAAAAGAATTTCGTAAAAAATGATTTTCAACCAAATACAGATAATTATTATATAGATTTAATGGTTAAATTTTTAGATACAAATCATAAAAAGATAATATTAGACACTCCAGAATTATTTGATACATTAGAAGATGCAGTAATAGCAAGAGACTTTCCGGGAATGGCTGATGTTGATTCTTCATATTTACTATTCTTTAAAAATGTAAAAAAAGATATAAAAGTTGCATTATCAGGAGAATGTTCAGATGAAATATTTGGTGGTTATCCATGGTACTTTAGAGAAGATGCATTAAATAGTAATACATTTCCATGGTCTATAGCAATATCAGAAAGACAAAATATTTTAAATGAAAATATTTCAAAAGAAATTTGTTTAAATGACTATATTTCAGCAAAATATCAAGAATCACTATCAAAAGTAGAATTTTTAGATACAGATACTGAAAATGATAAATTGCATAGAAAATTAATTTATTTAACATCAAATTGGTTTATGCAAACATTACTTGATAGAACTGATAGAATGTGCATGTATAATGGATTTGAGGTAAGAGTGCCATTCTGTGATTATAGAATCGTGGAATATGCATGGAATATTCCATGGGAAATGAAAGCGTATAAAGGGAGAGAAAAAGGTTTATTAAGATATAGCATGGAGGGAATTTTACCAGAAGAAGTAGTATACAGAAAGAAAAGTCCATATCCTAAAACACATAATCCAAATTATACAACAATTGTTAAAAATAAATTATCTAAAATTATGGAAAATAAAGAAGCTCCAATTAATAAATTACTAAATAGAAAATATATTATGGAAATTATTGAAACAGAAGGAAAGGCATTTTCAAGACCTTGGTTTGGTCAACTTATGACTGGACCTCAACTTATGGCATATTTAATTCAAGTAAATATGTGGCTTGAAAGATACAATCCAAAAATAGAATTATAGAATAGAAATTAAGCTTATTTTTATAAAATAGGCTTAATTTTTTATGCGTATAGAGTTAGAATAACTAACAATGTTTGAATTATGTTAACAAATGTGCTATAATATATGTTGGTATTAATTTATTTATGGAGGGATTTTTATGAAGTTTAAGATTTTAACATTCATAGACGTTAATTTCCTTAAAAACCGGAAACAGAATACCTTAGTTATAGGTACCCACAATGGTATCTTTCATGCTGATGAGGTGGTTGCGATAGCAATACTTTGCTTGCATTACAAGGACTATGAAATTATAATAGTTCGGACTAGGGATGAAAACGTATTGGCACTATGTGACATTTGTGTCGACGTAGGTGAAGGAAAATACGACCATCATCAAAAAGGTTTCGATTCTTATAGGGATAACAACGTTCTATATGCAAGTGCAGGGTTAGTTTGGAGAGACTTTGGCGAAAAGCTTATTAAAAAATATTTGGAAGAAAATTTTCCGAATATGCCAGACTTTTCTTTTGAGATTTGGAAAGATTTTGACGAGAAATTTATAATTCCTGTAGATATTGAAGATAACGGGAAAAACGCAATCAAGAAAGAAAAGTCTGATGTTGAAACCAAGGCTGAAACTAACATCAAGCTGGACAAAAAGTACACCGAAGAAGAAGCAAATAAAAGAAAGGAGCATTGCTTCAGCTATATTACAAGCTTCAGGCCGCTGTGGAACGACGAAAATCAGAACTTCGAGAAACAGTTTTTAGAAGTTCTGAACGTAACATGTTCAATATTAAAACATCAACTTTTAAATTTAATTGGAGGAAGCTATGGAGTTGATGATTTTTTGAGAGCTAGATGCAAAGATGATAAGTATTTTTTTGATAACATCTTAGAAATACCATCACAGACAACACCGTGGCTAAAAAGTGTTATAGACATTAATAATATGGCAGTTACTGAAAAAGAAATTATCAATTTTGTTATCTTCAAGTATCCTGATGGCGGATGGGCAGCTCAATGTGTACCACCATCATTGGAAAGAGAAAACGAGGAACGTATTTCATTTCCAAAAGAATGGGCAGGGCAAACACTATCAGAGCTTGTTAAAATTTGCGGTGTTCCAGGAGCAATCAGATGCCATAATAATCGCTTTTTTGTAAGAGCAGAAACAAGAGAAGCAGTTATAAAGATGTGCAGATTAGCAACTGCAGCAGTGTAAGAAAATTAAAAGTGGGAAAAGAAAAAAGAGGAATGGTGAGCTAATCACTAGACCTCTTTTTCTGATTTTAAAATAAAAGTATTTTTGATAAATTTATTCAAATCTTTATAATATTTTAGTTGTTTTGTTCTTCTTTTTATCCAATAAATAATATTAGTATAGTATTGTTTTTTAGTAATTTGTTTGTTTTTTAATTGAAATTTCTTTTTAGTAATATGTCTAGTGATTGAACGGATATAGCATTTTATTATACATGTTCTTTTTATTATTAATTTTCCTTTAACATCTTCTGGATTTAAAAATCTATATATATGTTGTCCTTCTAAAACCCATGTAACAGACTTATTAGAGTTATTTATATATTTTATAATTTCGTAATAATATTTTTTAAAAAACTGTTCATCATCTTGATTTGGAAATTTTTCTTGTAAAATTTGATTTATTTTTAAAGTTTCTTCATTTATATTTTTTTTATCTTGTCCTCTATACAAACAATCTAAAGAAATAACAATATAATTGTTATCTTTTCTATAATTATTTGCTTGAGTGGTTTTACCAGAGCCAATCATTCCAGTAATATTAATTATTTTGTCATTTGTACAATCAAAAGTTATATCTTCTTTATCAATTAATAATCTAACTTTATTTTTCATATATTTTTCTCCTATTAATAATATATATCATATATTTTATAGAGATTCCATATATTTAAAATATTTGATTTTATTATTTTTTAAATTCTTAAACTTGTACAAAAAAGCTCAAAAAGTATTGATTTTTTAATGTTTTAATGATATAAAATAAAAGATAATGTAATCGATTTGTTGATTAGAAAATATTAAATGAAATTCGATTATATAAAAGGGAGGTACTATGGGTTTTTTTGATAAATTAAAACAAGGTTTAGGAAAAACCAAAAGTTCTATAGATGAAAAAATCAATAATGTTTTCAGTGTTTTCAGAAAAGTTGATGAAGAACTATTAGAAGAATTAGAAGAAGTTTTAGTAATGTCTGATATAGGAATGGAAACATCAGTTAAAATTATAGATGAATTAAGAAATAAAATAAAAAGAGAAAAAATAGAAGATGAAGAAGCAGTAAAAAAAGCTTTAAAAGAAATAATGAAAGATATTTTAGATGTAGCAAAGCCAGAATTAAATCTACAAACAAAACCATCTATAATATTAGTAGTTGGAGTAAATGGAGTAGGAAAAACTACATCAATTGGAAAAATTGCAAATAATCTTGTGAAATCTGGAAAAAAGGTTATTGTTGCAGCAGCTGATACATTTAGAGCAGCAGCAGTAGAACAACTTGAAGTATGGGCTGAGAGGTCAGGAAGTATAATCGTAAAAAAAGAAGAAGGAGCAGATCCTGCTTCTGTTGTTTTTGATGCAATTGCAAAAACTAGAGAAACAGAAGCTGATGTATTAATAGTAGATACAGCAGGAAGGCTTCATAATAAAAAATATTTAATGGATGAACTTTTTAAAATAAAAAAAGTAATAGAAAAAGAAATGCCTGATGCAAGCAAAGAAGTTTTATTAGTTCTTGATGCAGAAACAGGACAAAATGCAATTTCTCAAGTAAAAGCATTTAAAGAAACAACTGATATAACTGGACTTGTTCTTACAAAATTAGATGGAACAGCTAAAGGTGGAGTTGTTTTAGGAATAGTATCAGAAAATCAAATTCCAGTTAAATTTATTGGAGTTGGAGAACAAATAGATGATATGCAAGTATTTAATGCAGAAGAATTTTTGAATGCAATTATTTAGAAAGGAAAATGAAAAATGAAAGATAGTAAAGACTTAAAAAAAGAGCAAACAAAAGAGAAAAAAAAGAATATTTTTGCAATAAGAACAATAGCTGTTTTAGTAGTACTAGCAATTTTTTTAATTTCTACTGCTATATCTTTAAGAGCGCAATATTTACATATGACTGAAATAGGCGCTGAATATGAAAGCATTTTTTATCAAAAAATTCAAAATAAATATATAATATTTGGAATAGCTTTTATTGCAATATATATATTCATTTATATAATAAATAAATTCACAAAAAGTGGATTGAAAAAATTCTTTGAAGAAGAAAAAAAAGATATGCCTAAACTTCCTAATAAAAGTTTAAGTATAATATTTGCTTTAATTGGAGCAGGAATAGCTGCAAATATGTTATCAGATAGATTTGCAATTTTTAGTAATGCCGCGCAGTTTGCAAAAAATGACCCTATTTTTGGAGTAGATATCGGGTATTACATGTTTTCTCTACCATTTATACAATCAATATTAATTTTTATAATTGAAATTTTAGTAGTTACAATTATTTATATAGCAATGTATTATGTTATAAGTTTAAATTATTATTTTGATGGAGTAGATGGAGAAACTTTAAAGAAAAATACATTTGTAAAACAAGAATTATTTATAGTTGTATTAATAACACTTGTATTTTGTACTTATATATTTGTTAACGCACAAAATATTTTAACAGGAAATATGGTAACACTTCCAGATGAAAATTCAGTAGAACTTGTAGGAGCAGGAAAAACAGATGTAACTATAAAATTATGGGGGTATAGAATATTAAGTGTAGTTATTGTAATTGCTGTTTTAAGGCTATTAAAGTATGTTAAAAAACAAAATTTTAAACAAGCAATAATTTCAGCTAGCTTAGTTCCAGGATATTTAGTATGTTTATTTATTGTTATGATTTATTTCCAAACTATTCATGTAGGAAATAATGAGTTAGATAATGAAAAAGAATATATAGGATATAACATAAAAAATACAAAAATAGCATATGGAATTGATATAGATCAACAAAATATAGATAGTTATAAAGCAATAACTTCAGAACAAGTAAATAGCAATCAAAATGTTATTAATAATATACCTTTAATAACTGAAAGCGTAACAAAAACAGCTGTTAAAGAACACCAAGAAAACAGTGTATATTATGATTATGAAAATACATTTTTAGCAATGTATAAAATAAATAAAGAAAATAAATTAGTTTATATTACACCACGTGAAATATTAACAGATTCAAGTATAAGTTACAATAATAGAACTTTAAAATACACACATGGATATTCAGCAGTTGTAAGTTCAGCAAATGATTCTGATAATGATGGATATGCAGAATATATTTTATCTGATTTTACAAGTGGAGAAAGTACATTGAACATTAAACAGCCAAGAATTTATTTTGGGTTAGAAACAGATAGTACAATAAAAGTAAATACATCAGCTGGAAAAGAATATGATTATCCAATAACACCATCTACTTATGCAGAAAATGTTTATGATGGTGAAGCTGGACTTAAACTAGGTTTCTTAGATAGATTAGTATTAGCAATTGATGAAAAAAACTTTAAACTTGCATTTTCTAGTGGAAACACAGAAGAGACAAAGATTATTTCAAATAGAAATGTATTAAAGAGAGCAAAAACAATTTTCTCAGATGTATTATATGATGAAGATCCATATTTAGTAGTAACAGATGAAGGAAAATTAGTATGGGTACTAGATGGATATACAAGATCAGCATCATATCCTTATTCACAGACAACAGTAATAAATATAAAAGGATATAAAGAAAAAATAAATTACATAAGAAATTCAGTAAAAGTTTTAATAGATGCTTATGATGGAACAACAAAATTTTATATAACAGATAAATCAGATCCTATTATAATGACTTATAGAAATATGTATCCAGATTTATTTACAGAGGAAGAATTACCAAAAGATATATCTGAACATTTTATATATCCTGAATTTTTATATAAAATTCAAGCAGATATGATTAATTTATATCATGATATAAGTGAAGATACACTATATAGAGCAGATGATATATGGCAAATAACTACAAAAGCATCTACAGCAAATTCAACTGTTGCAGGTTCTGTGATGGAGCCATATTACACAATGTTAAAAACAATTGATAATCAAAATCCTGAACTTGGTTTAGTATTAACATATAATAAATATGGAAAACAAAATATAATATCTTATTTAGTGGGAACAGTAAATAATGGTAAATCAGAATTATCTTTGTATAAATTTAGTTCAGAAAGTAATGTAGTTGGAATTATGCAACTTAATAATCAAATAGAACAAGATGCAACAATCTCAGAAGAATTAGAAGCATTAAATACTACAGGAACAAAATTAATAAAAGACATGATAATAGTACCTATAAATAAATCATTATTATATGTAGAGCCAGTATATCAAGTTATGGTAAATGATAAGAGTGAAATACCAGTTTTAAAGAAAGTTATAGTAGCATCAGGAAATACTGTTGCAATAGGTGATAACTTAACTAGTGCAATTGCAAATTTATTTAATGATGAATATGCAGTTGATTTAGAATTCTTTAATACAGATGATATGAATGCAATTATAGATTCTGTTATAAAAGCTAATAACAACTTACAAGAATCTTTAAATGCAAATGACTTTGAAATGATTGGTAAAGATATTACAAGACTTCAAGCCATAATTTCTCAACTTGAAACAGCAAGAAATAATGAACTTGAAAAACAAAAAGAAGAAAGTAAAATAGAATCAGTAGAAGATAATAATATAGAAAATCCAGAAAATAAAGTAGGAAATACAGTAGCAGAAGAAAATGCAAATCAAATAAATCCAGAAAATGTAACTACTTCTGAAAATCAATCAAATACTGTAAGTCAATAAAAGTTATAACAAAAGTGATAATATTAATTTGAAAAAGACAAACCTTTATTAAATTGATTATGTATAAAATTTTCTAGAAAAGAGGAATAAAAATGAATTTAGCAAACAAATTAACTGTTTTTAGAATGATATTAGTACCAATATTTGTTATATTTGGTTATCTAGGAACTTTAGGAGTAATACAAGGAGAATTTTTGCAAATACCAATATATTTATGGATAATGAATTTGATTTTTATAATAGCTTCAATAACAGATAAGTTAGATGGCTATATTGCTCGTTCAAGAAATCAAGTAACAACTTTTGGAAAGTTTTTAGATCCATTAGCAGATAAAATTTTAGTTTTATCTGCACTTGTAATGTTAGTAGAATATGGAAAAATACCAGGATGGATACCAGTTATTGTACTTGCTAGAGAATTTATAGTATCAGGTTATAGATTAGTAGCAGTTGAAAAAGGTGGTAAGGTAATAGCAGCATCTATTTGGGGAAAATTAAAAACAGTTACTCAAATGATAGCTATAATTTTAATATTTATAGATAAATATAATTTCTTTGACTTTATTAGAGCAAATACAGACAAAATGCAAGCAGTATCTAGTAGTTTTCAAATTTATATGACACAAGGAGAATTAATTTTTAATGTAATAACTTCTGTAGTTATGCTAGTATCTGTAATAGCAACAATTTTCTCAGGTTATGATTATTTAAAAAATGGAAAAGATTTATTTAAAGAGGATAAATAATTAGAATTCTATAAATAATATTTTAAATTATAAAATTTAAAGAGGAAAACTAATGAATAAAAATGATGCTAAAAAAAGAATAGAAGAACTTAAAGAAATTACAGCATATCATGCTAAAAGATACTATGATGATGATAATCCAGAAATAAGTGACTTTGAATATGATATGTTAATGCTAGAACTTAAAAATTTAGAAAAGGAACATCCAGATTTAATTACAAGTGATTCTCTTACACAACATGTTGGAGGAACTGTAAAAGAGGGATTTGAAAAAGTTGAGCATGAAGTACCACTTCAAAGTCTGCAAGATATATTTGATTTTGATGAATTATATGCTTTTGATGAAAGAGTAAGAAAAGCTTTAGAATTGTCAGAAGAAGATGAACAAATGGATTTAATAGGTTCATCTAAAAATTCTAATTTAAAATATGTTGTTGAAACTAAAATAGATGGATTATCTGTAAGTCTAGAATATAAGAATGGTATTTTTGTAAGAGGAGCAACTAGAGGAAATGGCTTAGTTGGAGAAGATATAACAGAAAATTTAAAAACAATAAAAAATATTCCAAATAAATTAAAAGAGAAGATAGATATTACTGTAAGAGGAGAAGTTTTTATTGGTAAAAAAGAATTTGAACAAATGAATGAAGAAAGAGAAGCTAATGAAGAATCACTTTTTGCTAATGCTAGAAATGCAGCTGCAGGATCACTTAGACAATTAGATTCAAAAATAGCAGCTCAAAGGCCACTAGATATTTACATTTTTAATGTTCAAAAATCTGATACAATAAAATTTAAATCACATATAGAATCACTTAAATACTTAGAGAAATTAGGATTTAATGTTAATCCAGTAAAAGTGGAATGTAATACTATACAAGAAGTTATAAATGAAATAAAAAAAATCGGAGATAAAAGAGAAGATTTAAGCTTTGGAATAGATGGAGCAGTTATAAAGGTTGATGATTTAAATTTTAGAGAGATTTTAGGAACAACATTTAAAACTCCAAAATGGGCTATCGCATATAAGTATCCACCTGAACAAAAAGAAACAACTTTGAAAGATATAGTATTTCAAGTAGGTAGAACAGGAGCAATAACACCAATGGCAATATTAGAGCCAGTAAAAGTTGCAGGTTCTACAATTTCTAAAACAACACTTCATAATGAAGATTTTATTATAGAAAAAGATTTAAA
>CAMXJY010000010.1 GCA_947244325.1 uncultured Clostridium sp.
GTGCCGAAGATACTTGAGAGTTACCTTTCTGGGAAAATAGGAAATCGCCAGTTTTATATTCCTCTTTAGCTCAGTTGGTAGAGCGCTCGGCTGTTAACCGATAGGTCGTTGGTTCGAGTCCAACAAGAGGAGCCAAAAAAGTTGAATTTAACCACAATTCAACTTTTTTTTTATTTATACAAGGAAATATTCCCAAGTGTTGTTTCTCAAGAAGGAATTTCTAGAGTATATTTAGATGATAATGGTTATTATTTCACAATGATAGAATTTCAACTATACTCATTAAGAAATAGTTGAAATAAAATATTAAGTCATAATATATTATGATTATCACGAGTAAGCTATTAGCAATATAAAAAGATAGAAGCTACACTAATCAATTAGTGCGAGAAGTTACAAGTTGTTTGTTATGGTAATTTATATAATATTTTATAAAAATACATTAAGTGCTAAAAAAATTTAGCATTACTAATGTATTTTTATTTTTTAAAATTTTTTAAAAAAAACTATTGACAGTTGAATATATCTTCACTTATACTGTAATCATAATTGAATTATCATTCAATTATGAGAGCAAAATATTATTTGTAGAAGACTAAAATAATATTTGGAAAGGAGATAATAGGATGCAATTAGCAATAGGTTTATTAATACCTTTTTTGGGAACTGCATTAGGATCAGCAATGGTATTCTTAATGAAGAATAGCATGAACAGAAAATTTGAAAAATTGCTTTTAGGATTTGCTTCAGGTGTAATGTTAGCAGCATCGATATGGTCTTTAATTGTACCATCAATAGATATGGCAGAAGAACAAGGAAAAGTTGCTTGGATTCCAGCTAGTATAGGATTTTTGTTGGGAATTATGTTTTTGCTTATTTTAGACTATTTAATTCCTCACTTACATTTAAAGAGTAATGAACCAGAAGGAGTAAAATCTAAGTTTAAGAAAACAACAATGATGTTACTTGCAGTAACACTTCACAATATACCAGAAGGAATGGCAGCAGGAGTAATTTTTGCAGGAGCAATGATTGGAAATACAGGAGTAACAATGGTAGGTGCATTTGTATTAGCTATTCGGACTTGCAATTCAAAACTTCCCAGAAGGTGCAATTATATCAATGCCTTTAAAAAGTGAAGGTGTATCAAAAACAAAAGCATTTTTATATGGCTCTTTATCAGGAATAGTTGAACCAATAGGAGCAATAATTACAATATTACTTACAAATATGGTTGTATCAGTATTACCTTATTTATTATCATTTGCAGCAGGAGCTATGATTTATGTTGTAGCTGAAGAATTAATACCAGAATCACATAGTGGAGAACACTCAAATGTTGGAACAATAGGATTAGCTTTAGGCTTTGTACTTATGATGGTATTAGATGTAGCATTAGGATAAAAATGCCTTATAAAAATACATTTAATATTAGTGAATTTTTAATATTTAAAATATATTTTTATTTTTTTAAAAAAACTATTGACAGTTGAGTGTAAATTCACATATAATATAATTAAAGTTGAACATATACTCAACCATAGTAACAAAACAAAAGAAAATAAGGAGGTAATAAATGGCTAGAAATGAATTTATATGTGATTGTAGTGTAATTCATCAAGATGTGGTTGATAATACAAAAAAAAATATGCCAGATGCAGATACATTTAATAAACTTGCAGAATTTTTTAAAATTCTTGGAGATACAACTAGAACAAAAATATTGTTTGCTTTAGATCAAAACGAGATGTGTGTATGTGATATTGCAAATGTTCTAGGAATGAGTAAATCATCTATTTCACATCAATTAGGAACTTTAAGAAGAAGTGGAATTGTTAGATGTAGAAAATCTGGAAAAGAAGTTTTTTATATGTTAGATGATAACCATGTAAAAGAAGTTTTTGAAATAGGTATCGAACATATAGAACATAAAAAATAAAAATTTGGAGGTAAAAGAATATGAAAAGTAAATTTAAAATTAAAGGATTAGATTGTGCAAATTGTGCAGCAGAATTAGAAAGAGCAATACAAAAATTAGATGGAGTAGAAAGTGCAAATATAAGTTTTATGACACAAAAAATGGAACTTGAATATGATGAAACAAGAAAAGAAGAAATTATGCAAAATGTAAAAAAAGTTATTAAAAAAGAAGAACCAGATGTAACAATAGAAGAAGTCTAGGAGGCTGTTACTATGAAAAAAAAAGGAATTAAGATTTTAATAGCACTAGCATTATTTTTTATTGCACTTATAATAAATGTTAATAATGAATGGATAAATAATACAATCTATATAATCTCTTATGTAATTGTTGGAACAGAAATTGTAAGAAAAGCAATAAGAAACATTATTAGAGGAAAAGTTTTTGATGAAAACTTCTTGATGACAGTTGCAACAATAGGAGCATTTGGAGTTGGAGAATTTCCAGAAGCAGTTGCGGTTATGCTATTTTATCAAGTAGGAGAATTATTTCAAAGCTATGCAGTAGACAAATCAAGAAAATCAATTTCAAGTCTAATGGATATAAGACCAGATTTTGCAAATGTAGAAAGAAATGGAAAAATTGAAAAAGTAGATCCAGATGATGTAAAACTCCACGAAATAATCGTAGTAAAACCAGGAGAAAAAGTTCCTTTAGATGGTTATGTAATAGAAGGAAAGTCAAGTCTTGATACAAAAGCTCTAACAGGAGAATCTTTACCACGAGAGGCAACAGAAGGGGAAGAAGTATTAAGTGGTTGCATAAATTTAAATGGTGTTATAAAAATAGAAGTAACGAAAGAATATGGAGAATCAACGGTAAGTAAAATATTAGATTTAGTTGAAAATGCAAGTAGTAAAAAATCAAAATCAGAAAATTTTATTACAAAATTTGCACAATATTATACACCAATAGTTGTTATTATTGCAGTAATTCTTGCGATATTACCACCACTTATTATAAAGGATGCAACATTTTCAGATTGGATATACAGAGCATTATCATTCCTTGTAGTATCTTGTCCTTGTGCATTAGTTATTTCAATTCCATTAAGTTTCTTTGGAGGAATAGGTGGAGCATCTAAAATGGGTATTTTAATAAAAGGAAGTAACTATTTAGAGGCTATTGCTAATACAGAAATAATAGTATTTGATAAAACTGGAACATTAACTGAAGGAGTTTTTGAAGTACAAAAAGTGAAAGCAATTGATATAAGCGAAGAAGAATTGCTAAAAGTTACAGCATATAGTGAAAATTACTCAAATCATCCAATTGCGTTATCTGTTAAGAATGCGTATAACAAAGAAATTGATGAAAAACAGATTATAAAAACACAAGAACTATCAGGGCTTGGAATTGTTGCTAGAATTGGAGACCAAGATGTATTAGTTGGAAATGAAAAATTAATGAATGAAAAACAAATAAAATTTACAAAATCTAATGATATAGGAACTATTTTATATGTAGCAATAGAAAGAAAATTTGTAGGATATATTGTAATTTCAGATAAAATAAAAGAAGATTCAATAAAAGCAATAAAGAACTTAAAGAAAAATAAAATAAAACAAACAGTAATGCTAACAGGAGATAGAAAAAATGTTGGAGAAAGTGTTGCAAAACAATTAGGATTAGACAAAGTTTATACAGAACTATTACCAGATGGTAAGGTAGAAAAAGTAGAAAGTTTATTAAAAGAAAAGAGCGAAAAAGGTAAACTTGCATTTGTAGGAGATGGTATAAATGATGCACCAGTTTTAGCTATTTCAGACATAGGTATAGCAATGGGAGGTTTAGGCTCAGATGCAGCAATAGAAGCAGCAGACGTTGTGCTTATGACAGATGAACCATCAAAAATAGTAAATGCTATTCATTTATCAAAGAAAACAATGAGAATTGTTAAAGAAAATATAATATTTGCTATTGCAATAAAGGTACTTGTTTTAGTTTTAAGCGCATTTGGACTATCAACTATGTGGGAAGCAGTATTTGCAGATGTAGGTGTTTCTGTAATTGCTATTATAAATGCTTTAAGAGTATTAAGAGTAAAAAATAAATAAAAGTTAAGAAAAGCTATTCACATTATGAAATTGAGATAGAATTATTTTAAAATAATAAAAAATATTAGTAAACAAACTACAAGAACATAGGCAGATAGTTGATTGAAACTATCTGTCTTTTATGTTATAATCATCTCGACAAATTACAATTTTAAAATAGAAGGAAGTACATTTGATTAAAAACAAATAATTACATTGTTTACAGAAAACAAAGTTTAGGGAGAACATAGTATAGATGATGTTCAAGAAACAATAAATTAATTAAAATTATTTGATTTTGTTATTGATACATTAAAAGAAGAACTTACGCCACGATTATTAAAAGATGTAGTAAAGGAGTTAGAGAAAAAGCTTATGAAAACTTTAAAATTTAGAAAAAATTTAAGTGAACTAATATTAAAAAAAGAGAAGAATACAACTTGGAGAATATTTGATGATAAAGATATAAAAGAAGATGATATTATACAATTTTTAGTTTGGGAAACGAAAGAAGAATTTGCCAAAGCTAAAATTACAAATGTTGTTGAAAAGAAATTTAAGGATTTAGACGAAAAAGACATGGAAGGTCATGAAAAATTTGCATCATTAGAAGAAATGTATGCAACTTACAGTACGTATTATAATAAAACAGTAGATGAAAATACAATAGTAAAAATAATAAAATTTGAATTAATTTAAAAGTGGATTGAATGTTTATTATACGAGTAATTTGTAGAGATGTTAATAAGCATTGCTTGTAGCAACGGATAGTTCTTTATATAATATTTGTAAAGAAAGGAGTTGTTGTAAAATGTTAAAAGAAAACATTAAATCAATAAGAAAATCAAAAGGACTTTCACAAGAAGAACTAGCTATAAAATTAAATGTGGTTAGGCAAACAGTTTCTAAATGGGAGCAAGGTTTATCAGTGCCTGATGCAGAAATGTTAATCACAATATCAGAAATTTTTGAAACATCTGTAAGCACATTACTTGGAGAAAATATTTCTGAATCTAAAGTAGATGATTTAAAAACGATTTCTGAAAAATTGGAGATAATAAACTTGCAACTATCACAGATAAAGAATGAGAAAAGAAAAATAGTTCATTTGTTGCTAATCTTATTATGTATAATTATAACAGTCATTTTTATATCTTTAATTTTATTAAATAGTCCATACTTAAATTGGGATTATAGTAATCCTGAAAATGCTGTTTTAGGAGTCTCTTTTCATTCTATTGAATGGATATTTATCAGAATAGCACCAATTATATTTATTGGATTAGTTGTTGGAATTTTTTTAACTAGAAAGAAAGATTAAAATTATTTTATCAAGCTATTTACATGAGGAAAGTTTTGAAAGTGTATTGAAATGAACTATTATTTTTAAAATCGCTTGTAAGAGAAACTAATTAAAAGAAGTATATATTTATTACATATACTTCTTTTGTTATTATTGTAAAAACTAAATTTTTTTGATATTATAATTATTGGATAAGTAGTAGTCTTTTGTTTAGGAGGAAAATCTATGAAAAAATATAAAATTGCTTCAATATTAATGCTTATACATGGAGCATTTATGGAAATTGGAGGATGTTTATGTCTTATTCCTATATTTATTATAGGGAGTGATAAATTTGATATAAATCAATATTTTTCATTTATTGTTCCATATTTTAGAGATAATATGAATTTAATGCTTATAATGGGAGCAATTTATGGAATTGTAAGAATTATAGGTGCAGTTGGTTTATGGAAAAATAAAATGTGGGGATTGATATTATCAGTAATAAATTGTGTTATTACTATGACTTTAATGATGTTTATGCTACCAGCAGGAATAATTGATGGAATACTTGCTTGTAGTGCTTTAATTTTAATTTTATTACAATACTTTAAAGATAAAAAAATAATAGAATAGTACTAAATAAATTACAATATGTAATAGTTACAGATGTAAATGTAAGAATAAATTGAAAAGAGGTTAATAAAATGAGTATTAAGTTAGTAAGGCCTACAAAAGAGTTAAAAGAAAAGGCAATAGATTACAAACAAGAACATTTTAACCATAATGAGTTAGTTATAAATGGTAGTGAACTATTTGATAAAATGGATTCTTATGAAGAGTGGCTAGAAAAAGTAAGTAATAATTCAAAAATTGATACAGTAGATATTAACTGGGTTTTAACAGATACATTTTTTGCTATTAGAGAAGATGATAATAAAATTATAGGAATAATTGATTTAAGACATGTTTTAAATGATTTTCTAAAAAATTATGGAAATAGTGGTTATAGTGTTAGACCAAGTGAAAGGAGAAAAGGATATGCAACTGAGATGTTAAGTCTATTAGTTGAATATGCTAAAAAATGTGGTTTAAAAGAATTACATTTATCAGTAGAAAGAACCAATATTCCATCAGTAAAAACAATTATAAAAAATGGTGGAAAATTAGAAAGAAGTTTTGAATTTGAAGGCGAATTACTAGATAGTTATTTAATAGAACTATAATAAAATTATAATTATGAAAGGATATAAATTTATGGATAGAAAATTGAAAATAATAGAAGAGAATTGCCCACAAAATCATAAATGTCCGGCAGTAAATGTTTGCCCAGTAGGAGCATTAAGTCAGAAAGATTTTGAGGCACCTATAATAGATTATAATAAGTGTATAAGATGTGGCAAATGTTCAAACTTTTGTCCTAAAAAGGCACTAGTATTAGAATAAAAAATATATAGTGAAATAAATGTAGTAATAAGTGAAAGTAGGAAATTATATGAAAGTATTAATTGCAACTAAAAATCAAGGTAAAATTGAAGGAGCTAAAAGAGCATTACAAAAATATTTTGAAAACATACAAATAGAAGGAATACCAGTAGAATCTAACGTGAGTGAACAACCTGTAAATGATGATATATATATTGGTGCAAAGAATAGAGTAAAAAATTTAAAAATGTATGCAAAAGAAAATAATATAGAAGCTGATTTATTTTTATCAATAGAAAGTGGAATTAATAATTCTTTAGGAAGATGGTTAATAACTAATATTGCAATAATCGAAGATAATAATGATTTTGAAAGTTATGGTACAAGTCCATCATTTCCAGTACCAGAAAATTTAGTTAATGATATTATAGATACTGACTTAAGCCAAGTAATGAATAGGATATTTGTAAAAGATGATGAAAGACATAATAAAGGCGGAGGAATACAGTTGCTAACACATGATAAAGTATCGAGAATAGATTTAACTGAAATGGCATTTGTTATGGCTTTAACAAAATATATTAATGATAATTGGAGATAAGGAGATATCATTTGGAAAAAATAAGATATAAAACCTCTGATAATATAGAGTTAAATGGAATCTTAGAAAGAAATAATAGCAATACTTGTGTTATAATGTGTCATGGAATTAGAAGTGGAAAAGAAGAACATGGAAATTTTACAAAATTAGTAGAAATTTTAAATTCAAATAATATAGATAGCATTAGATTTGATTTTAGAGGACATGGAGAAAATAATACTGATTTTAGTCAAGTAACTATAGATGGAGAAATAAAAGATTTAGAAGCAACTATAGATACTGTTTCAAATATACGATATAAAAATATTATTCTTTTAGGTGCTAGTTTTGGTGGTGGTATAATATCTCTTATAGATTTTAAAAAGTATACTAATGTAAAAGGATTAATACTTTGGTATCCTTGTATAGTTTATAAAGGTACAGATTTGTTTTGTAAGGAAAACTTAAATAAGGCATTAGAAGAAGGCTTTTTTGAAACTAAAAGTATGAGAACAGGAAAAAAGTATATTTTTACAAAAGAATTAATGGTACAAACAACTAAATATAAACCATATGATTTATTAATAAATAATCCATTACCAAAGTTATTTATACATGGAAATAATGATAAAAATGTTTATTATAAAAATATAGAAAAGTGTGCTAATCAATGTAAAAATGCCAAATTATTTATTATAGAAAATGGTACACATGGCTTTTTTGATAATGAGGAACATTTTAAATTTGTATTAGATAGAACACTAGAATATATTATATCAATAGTAAATTAGAAAATTACAAAACTAAACAGTAAATAAATGAAAAAGGAGATTTATATGAAAGTTACATTAGTTCAAATGGATTCAACAAAAACTAGAGAAGAAAATGAGAATAATGCAATTAAATTTATGAAAGAAGCTGTAGATCAAAAAGCGGATTTGATATGCTTATCTGAATCATTTGTATATTGGGGAAAAGAAACAAGTAATAGACGTACAACATTAAAAGATATAGAAAAATATAAGAATTTTGCAAAAGAAAACAATGTAAATATAGTACTTGGTAGTGTTTCATTAATTGATGAAAATTCAGATAAGACGACTAATACATGTTTTGTAATAGATAGAAGCGGAGAGATTGTTTGTAGATATGATAAAAAGTATATGTACAAAGTTAATAAAGAAGATTTAGTAGTTGATGAAACACAAAGGACTATTCCAGGAAAAGAATTAGGTATATTTGAATTAGATGGAATAAAAATGGGAGTAGGAATATGCTTTGATTTAAGATATCCAGAATATTTTAGAGAGTTAATAAAATCAGGTGTAGAAATTATCTTTTTACCTTCTCATTTTAGAAAATCTACAGGAGAACTTGCGTGGAATATATTAAATAGAGCAAGAGCAATTGAAAATCAAGTATATTTTTGCGCATGTAATCAAACAGGAGAAGGAAATTGTGGTAATACACAAATAATATCATATGATGGAAAAATTCTATCCAATATTGAAAGTGAAGAGGGAATTATAACCTATGATATTAATTTTGAAGAACAGAGAAAATACAGAAAAGAGTTTCCTGTATTAGAGCAAATGCAATAAATAAAAATATTCGAATAATAATTTCTTGAAAAAAATAGCACTTATGATATAATATCTAAAAATAAATTTAATGAGGAAAAAACTATGGTAACAGAAGAAAAAAGAGAATTTGATATGTTAGATTACCTACAAAGAGGAAAAACAATGTATGATAAGCTTGATTATTATTTAGGTGGATATTTAAAAGGGAATTATTCTACAAATAATTTATTAAATTCATTTAGAAATTATATTACAGATTTTAATCATACAGAATCTGAAAAAACATTTCTAAAAAAAGTATATAGTGATTTTTTAAATATATTAATATCAAATATTGATACTGCAACAGGCATAGGTAAGTCAAGTGAAAAAGTTAAAGTATTTACAGCAGATGAAAAGGTAGAATTTTTAAAGGAACTTCAATCAATTGATAAAGATGATGAGAATCATTTTTTACCTACAATTGGAGCATATCTTAGATTATTAAAAAGTAATAATTTTAGTGAAGAATATGATAAAAATCCTGAATTTTATGCAAATTTGAATAAAATGATTATAGATAAAGGATTAGAAATATCAGATGAAGAGTTTAGTAGAACTATTAAAAGGTCAATAGCAGGAGCATATACAATAAGAATTGCAAATTATTTAAGACAAAAATATCCAGATAGAGCAGATAGATATTATCCTGAATGGGAAGAATTTAATTTTATAAATCAAACTTTTGGTAATCCAAAAAGATTTAAAGAATATGATAAAGTTTTATCTGATTATCAAAAAGAAACAGCAAGTTATGAAGAAAAATTAGCTACTCAAATAAGATGTAAAGAAAAAAGAAAACGTTATGTTGAAAGTGCTCTTTATTCTGGAATGAAGCCAGAGGAACAAAAACAGATAAAAGAAAATAGTACTATAATTGATACAGTATATCCAGCTCCAATAAATTTAAAATTAGTGCCAGATGATCATATATGGAATATAAAATTATATAATAGACCTAAATATATATGTGATTCTATAGCAAGATATTCTAAGCTTGGAGAAGAGAACCAGAGAGTTGTTGCAGTTAGTTATGGTATGTTTGAAAGTGAATCAATGTTTAATCAAAATAATATTTCTTTATCAAAAGATACTATGCAATTTTTAGGTATTAGTCGTTTAGGAAAAGATGGACTTAAAAATTATTTTGTACTTGCTCCTTTATCAAATAATGTATTAATGAAGGCACTAGAATTTGATGATGGAGAAGATGAGAAAACTATTTCCATAGATGAATTTGGAACTGTAATGAAAAGAGCAAGTGGTCAAAATAAAAACTATATTTATAGGATTCCTCAAGAATTAGAAGATTATTATACTACAGTTGCATTTTCAGATGAATGCTTGGAAAAGGCAATAATTCAAAATAATAGATTTGCAGGTGCAGTGGATATGTCTAGAGGAAGACCAAGAATAAGTGCTGGATATAGAGAACAAGCAAGAAATATTGAAGCAGCATGGCATGCTTGCAGATATCCCGGAAGTATAGGTGGAAGAATGTATCCTTCATTAAATCATTTTTGTAAATCTACAGAACTACTAGCAAAACATATAGAAACAGTAAATGAAATGACTATTAGTTCGTCACGAAATAGATATCAGGGAGATGTTAGATAATGGCAAAAAAAGTGTGGAAGTCAGGAACTTTTATATATCCAATACCAGCAGTACTCGTTAGTTCTGGAAATATGGAAAAGTCTAATATATTAACTGTTGCATGGACAGGCATAATAAATACAAATCCAGCAATAGTTTATATTTCTGTAAGACCAGAAAGATATTCTTATAACTTAATAAAAGAATCAGGAGAATTTGCAATAAATTTAACAACTGAAAAATTGGCTTTCGCAACAGATTGGTGTGGTGTTAGAAGTGGATCAAAATATGATAAATTTAAAGAAATGAAATTAACTAAAGAAAAGGCTAATTTCATAAAAGCACCATTAATAAAAGAAAGTCCTGTATCAATAGAATGTAAAGTAATAGATGAGAAAAATTATGGAAGTCATACAATGTTTACGGCAGAAGTGCTTTCAATAGATGCTGATGAAAAATATATGGATGAAAAAGGAGCTTTCGACATTTCAAAGTGTGACTTAATTGCATATGCAAATGGAGGATATTACAAATTAGGAAAGAAAATCGGGAAATTTGGTTTTTCCGTAGAAAAGAAGAAAAAGAAAAATAGAAAAAATAGTTGACATATCATGTGTTTTGTGGTAAAGTATATAAGCATGTATTTGAGATATATGCAATCACATCGTTAAAAAACAAAATATAAAAAAAGAAAAATTAAGCTTCATTAAAAGTAAAACGGAGGTGTAGTTAGAATGGCGGCAAAAGGACCTAGAGAAAATATTATATTAGAATGTACAGAATGTAAAAGAAGAAACTATATGACATCAAAAAATAAAAGAAATAATACAGATAGACTAGAAATAGTAAAATATTGTAAATTCTGCAAAAAACGTACAACTCATAAAGAAACAAAATAGATAAAACCTTTAGTGGGAGGAGTTAAGATGGCTAAAGAAGTAAAAGATAAAAAAAGTAAAAGTGAAAAAAAAGAAAAGAAAAGCTTTTTTAAAGAATTTAAAGCAGAATTAAAGAGAGTTAGTTGGCCTACATTTAAGCAATTAGTAAATAATACAGTAGCAGTGTTAGCAATAGTTATACTATTAGCAGTAATTGTTTTTGTTTTAGATGTTATTTTTGAAAACTTAAACAATTTTGGTGTAGAAAAACTAAAAGCCCTAGTTACATCTAGCTCAAGTGAAACTGTAGATAATAATGAAAATGAAGAACAAAACAGTGATGATGCTAATCCTAATGAAGCGGGAGAAACAAATAATCAAGAAACTGATAATACTTCAGATACAGTTAATACTGAAAACAATACTGATGCAGGTTCAGCTGAAAATACTAATCCAGAAAATAGTAATCCTGAAACTAATAGTACAGAAAGTGCTAATCCAGAGAATACTAACCCTGAAGTACCAGCTGCAACACCTGGAACAAGTGTAGAGGATAATAGTTCTGTAGAAAATAATTAGTAGTTTATCTACTATATATAAAGAAGAAAATAAAAGGGAGGCTAGAGGATGTCTCAAGAAGAGAATAAATTAGAGCCAAAATGGTATGTAGTACATACATATTCTGGATATGAAAATAAAGTAAAAACAGACTTAGAAAAAACTATAAAAAATAGAGAACTTGAAGATTTCTTCTTTAATATTGTTGTTCCAATGGAAGAACAAGTTGAAATAAAAGATGGAAAAAGAAAAACTAATTTAAAAAAAGTTTTTCCTGGATATGTTCTTATTAAAATGATAGTAACAGAAGAATCTTGGTATATTGTAAGAAATACAAGAGGTGTTACAGGATTTGTTGGATCAGGAACAGACCCTATTCCTCTTACAGATGCAGAAATAAGAAATATGGGATTTGACGAAGTTCCAGTCAATGTCGATTATGATGTTAGTGACAATGTTCAAGTTGTTAACGGACCATTAGAAGGGTTCGTTGGAACTGTTCAAGAAATAAATAAAGAAAAACAAAAAGTTAAAGTTTTAGTTTCTATGTTTGGAAGAGAAACTCCTGTAGAACTAGAATTTTCACAAGTTCAAAAAGTTAATTAGAAGGAGGTGCTAAAAGAAAATGGCAGATAATAAAGAAGTTGTAAATGTTATAAAATTACAAATAGAAGCAGGAAAAGCAACACCAGCTCCACCAGTTGGTCCAGCATTAGGTTCAAGTGGTGTTAATATCATGCAATTCGTTAAAGAATTCAATGATAGAACAGCTAACCAACCAGGTATGATAATACCAGTTGTAATTTCTGTATTTAAAGATAAATCATTCACATTTGTTACTAAAGTTCCACCAGTTGCAGTTCTTATTAAAAAAGCTTTAGGAATAAAAAGTGGTTCTGGAAAACCTAACAAAGAAAAAGTTGCTAACATAACAAAAGCGCAAGTTAAAGCAATAGCAGAACAAAAAATGGAAGATTTAAACGCAGCATCAGTAGAAGCAGCAATGAGAATGGTTGAAGGTACAGCTAGATCTATGGGTGTAGTTGTAGTAGACTAATAAAAAATATTTTGGGAGAGTATGTTTAATTACTCGTTAGTACCACGGGAGGAAAAAATGAAAAGAGGAAAAAGATATCAAGAAGCTGCTAAATTAGTAGACAGCACAAAACTTTATGAAGCAAAAGAAGCTTTAGAAATTATTGAAAAAATGCCAAAACCAAAATTTGATGAAACAGTAGAATTACATGTTAAATTAGGTGTAGATTCAAAACATGCTGATCAACAAGTTAGAGGTACAGTAGTATTACCTAATGGAACTGGTAAATCTTTAAGAGTATTAGTATTTGCAAAAGGAGATAAAGCTAAAGAAGCTGAAGCTGCTGGAGCAGATTTCGTTGGAGCAGAAGATTTAATTCCAAAAATCGAAAAAGAAAACTGGTTTGAATATGATGTTATCGTAGCAACACCTGATATGATGGGTGTTATCGGTAGATTAGGTAAAGTATTAGGACCAAAAGGATTAATGCCAAACCCTAAATCAGGAACAGTAACAATGGATGTTACAAAAGCTATTTCTGAAATCAAATCTGGTAAAGTTGAATACAGATTAGATAAAACAAATATAATCCATTTAGGAATTGGAAAAGTTTCTTTCGGAGCTGAAAAGTTAGTTGAAAACTATCAAACAATTATTGATGCTGTTATAAAAGCTAAACCAGCAGCAGCTAAAGGTCAATATATTAAAAGTGTTGCTTTAACAACAACAATGGGACCTAGTGTATATATAAACCAAAAATAATTTATTAAAATTATATTAACCTGAGACAGTAGGTAAAAAAAGTAAATCCTACCGAGGTAAAATTAAGAGCGGATTTATTCCTCTTTGATTGCCTTGCTATGTTTTAGGTGTCAAAGAGGAAATTTTTATTTCCAATAAATATAATAATTTTTAAATATTTTATAAAAAATTAAATTATATAAATTAAACGGAGGTGAAATTAAATTGGCTAGTGAAAAAATTATTGCACAAAAAGAAAAAGAAGTAAAAGAATTAGCTGAAAAAATGAAAGATGCTAGTTTAGTACTTTTAGTTGATTACAGAGGAATTAATGTTGCTGATGTAACAAATTTAAGAAAATCTGTAAGAGAAATAGGTGCTGAATATTCTGTTATAAAAAATAACATCACAAGAAGAGCATTAAAAGAATGTGGAATAGATTCTTTAGATGAAGTTTTAACAGGACCAACAGCAGTTATTGTAGCACAAGATGAATATTTACCAGCATTAAAAGCAATATATAAATTTGCAAAAGAAAACGACTTCTACAAAATTAAAGGTGGAGTATTAGACGGAAAAGTAGTTACAGTAGATGAACTAACAGTTCTTGCACAACTTCCATCAAGAGAAGAACTTATCGCAAAACTTGCTGGATGCTTACTTGCAAATGTTTCAAAACTTGCTGCTACACTTGATGCAGTTAGAGTTAAAAAAGAATCAGAAGAATAGTAAGTTAAAATATATTAATTAATAGTTAATATAAAAGAGTATGATTAAAATTTAAAAATTAAAATAGTACATATGTACTAAATTCACTTAAATGATAGTAATATCTATCGAAATAAAAAAATATTAGGAGGATTAAAAAGATGAGTGAAAAAACAGATAAAATGTTAGAAGAAATCGATAGCTTAACAGTAGTTGAATTATCAGAATTAGTAAAAGGAATTGAAGAAAAATACGGAGTAACTGCAGCAGCAGTTGCAGCACCAGCAGCTGGAGGAGCAGCAGCTGGAGGAGCAGCTGAAAAATCAGATTTTGATGTAGTATTAGCAGATGCTGGATCAAACAAAATAGCTGTAATCAAAGTTGTTAGAGATGCAACAGGATTAGGATTAAAAGAAGCTAAAGAATTAGTTGACGGAGCACCAAAAACAATTAAAGAAGGTGTAGCTAAAGAAGAAGCTGAAGAATTAAAAGCTAAATTCGTTGAAGCAGGAGCTACAATCGAATTAAAATAATTTTAGTTAAATAAGATTATATAAGGGAACTCATATTTATATGAGTTCCTTTTGTGTTTTATTAAAAATTAAAATAATATTAAAAAATTTATAAAAATGGAAAACTTTTTTTGTTTTTAATTGTATATAATGATATAAATATAAAAAGTAGAATTGGAGTAAAAAATGAATGATGATGAAGATAAAATATTATATAGAAATTTCTTAAATGGTAGTAATGAGTCTTTTGAAGCAATAGTTAAAAAATATAAAGATAATTTGATTTATTTTATTTTCAAATATGTAAATAATTTAGATATTGCAGAAGAAATATTTCAAGATGTTATTATGTACGTTTTTGAAAAAAAAGAACTGTATAATTTTGATTATTCTTTAAAATCATATTTATTTATGATTGCTAAATCACGTTCATTAAATTATATAAAGCATATAAAAAATGAAAATGATATAGTTAGTGAAGAAAATTTGTATGAAGAAGAAAATTTAATTGAAAATATCATATGTGGTAATGAAAGAAATGAAAAAATACATTTAATTATAAATGAATTGAATGAAGAGCATAAAATGGTTGTATATTTGTGTATAATTGAAGGAATGTCATATGAAGAAGTTTCTAAAATAATGGGAAAAAGTATAAGTCAAATTAAAAATTTATTACATAGGGCAAGAACAAGATTACGAAAAAAATTGATTCAAGAAAAAGTTGTTGAGATTGGAAAAAATAATAAAATAAAATTTATAATATCAATTTTAGTGATAATCTCTATTACAACAGGTATTATATATGCTTTAACAAATAATAAAAAACAAGCAAGTTTAACTCTAATAATTACTAAACAAATAAGTAATGTCGATTTTAATGTGTTATGGACGGGAAGTTTTCAATTAGCATGGAATGAATTGAAAGACCAAATAGGACAGGATATAATATTTGAAGAAGGAAACTTAGAGATTGTAGAAGAATTGAATAAGGAAAATTTTTCAAAAGAGATGATATCAGATAATAGTTATTATATAAAATCAGATGAAACAACATTAAATTTAAAAAAGGAAATAGAAAAAGATTTAAAAAGAAAGAAATTACTAAAAGAAGGATTGCTAGATGTTATTGATTTTTCAGAAGATTTGAATAGCTATACTATTTATGCAATATTACAAAAAGAATTTGAATTTCAATATCAATTTGATAGATTGCCAGATGGATATTTCGGAGATAATAATGAAATTATTGTAAAATATTTTGGAATAACGTCAGATAGTGATTCTAAATTATTTGAAAATGTAGAGATATTGTTTTTTAATAATAAAAAAGATTTTGCAATAAAATTATTAACAAAAAATAATGAAGAACTAATTTTAGTAAAAGATGATGGTAATAATTCTTTTGATGAATTGTATCAGTTAGTGTTAGAAAAGTCAAAAAGTTATAACAAAAGAACAAAAATGGAAAAAGGAGATACACTAACTATTCCTTTTATAGAAATTGATACTATTATAAATTATGATGAGTTATGTGGAAAGGTAATAAAAGAAACAGAAAATAAGTATATAAAAAATGCTTTTCAAAATGTAGTATTTTATTTGAATGAAAAAGGTGGAAAGTTAACAAGTGAGGCATCAATAACACAAATTACTCAATCAGAGTACTTAGATTCTTTAGAATTTGATTATTCTTCACAATTTTATATTTTTATGAAGGAGAAGGAAAAAGAAGTTCCATACATGGCATTAAAAGTTGATAATACAGATATATTAGTAGAAAATACAAAATAATAAAGTATAGTAAAGAGAGTTATTATTAATGAAGTTTTAGTATATATAATAAAATGTTTTTATGTATTAAAACTTCATAATATGACTCTCTTTAATTTTACATTATAAGAAAAAATCTATAAAAGGTTTGATAAAAAAATAATTATATGTTATATTCTTTATATAAGTAAAGTTAGAAGGATAATAAAATTATGAGGGATTTACTGATATACATTGTTATATTTATTATAATGATATGTATAGTTGGGTCAGTTAATACTTATTTTTATAATAACATAAAAGAGATAGATTCAGAATTATTTGCTGGAGCAGAATATACTAGAGTGAATTTATATTTTTTGAAAACAGTAAAATATAACGGTATAAAGATTAAGAACTATGGTTTAGTAGAAGAAGATGACTCTTTAAGTTCTTATATTACTTTTGAGACTTCTGATGGTACAACAAATACTTTTATAAAAGTAAAAGATATTTTATATTATAATAAAATAAAGTTATGTGAAAATGTAGAAGAATTTAGTGTTGTTGTTGATAAATTAGGAAAAGAAACTATTTCTATTGATTTAAAAATATCAAATAAAGATTATAAATTACAATATGTAATAAATTAATAACAAAGGAGGAATATATGATATTTTATATCATATAAAAAGAGAAATGTTAAATAAGATAATGAGTAAATTATTTGGTGTATTTGACCTTGTGAAAGATTTTCTATTTACTTGGGGAATTAAAATATTAATTATATTATTTATATGTATGATATTACATAATGTTTTAAAAATGAGTGAAATAACCTCAAGATACTCTGGTGATTATAAGAAATTAGTTCCAGTATATGAAGAAGAAAATAAATTTATGAATGTATATGTAACTGGACAAGGCGACAAAACTGTAGTAATATTAGCTGGTTTTGGTTCTCAATCTCCAGTAATTCAATATAAAACTTTAACAGAAGGATTAAAAGATAGTTATAGAGTTGTTGTAGTTGAATATTTTGGATATGGATATAGTATGTCAATAAATAAACCTAGAACTAATGATAATATTGTAGATGAGATTAAGAAAACATTAGAATTAGCAGGAGTTTCAGGACCATATATATTAATGCCACATTCTTTATCAAATGTATATGCAATGAAATTCCAAAGTAAATATCCAGAACTTGTACAAGGAGTAGTTTCTATAGATGGAACATATCCTGCTGAAATTAAAGATGAATACAGACAAGAACAAGTAAAAGCGCAGGTATCAAATGTTAATATAACATCAATATTTGAATTAACGGGATTTGAGCGTTTAGTAAGCTATGTTAAAGGTGATGTATTTTATATAGATAAAATGAAAGCTTTAAATAATGTATATAGTAAAGATGATATATCAGTATATAGAAATAGAATAGGAAGTTCATATTTAACTAGAACAATGGTAAATGAAATGAAAAATGCAGAAGAAAATATGAAAGAGATGCAAGATTATAAATATCCAGAGTATTTATCTGTATTAGAAATTTTATCAACAGAAACAGTAAAAGAATATAATGAAGCTAAGGATAGTGGTAAATCAAAAGTTAATTTAACAGAACTTGCAGAAAATACAATTACAAATCCAGTAATTCAAACAGTAAAGCAAGTTGAAGGAGACCATATGCTACAATTATCTAATCCAGAGGAATTATTAAAACAAATAAAAGCATTTTTAGCAATTTGTATATAAGAGAATAATAGTAGACGATATTTAATATGCAAAGAGCATTAATTTATAGATATTAATAAATTAGTGCTCTTTTTTACATAGTAGTGAAGTCCTCTGGACTTTCTACTATATAAAGTCTTCGGCAATATCGTCCACTATTGTTCCATAATGAGTATTTTTACATTTGTTTCCTTTACATAATATTGACAAAAAACGTAAAACGTAGTATTCTTATAGAATATGGATAAGAAAGAGGTTAAGAGTTTGAAGAAAATATTAGTAGCTTTTATAAGTTTTATAATATTAATAATTATAATGATTTGTTTGGTTATGGGATTTAAAACAGAAAATATTATCAAAGATAATAATAAGATTCAGATAGTTGCAACTTTATTTCCACAATATGATTTTGTAAAACAAATAGTAGGAGATAAAGCAGAAGTTAAGCTTCTAATAAATTCTGGAGTTGAAACACATAATTATGAACCAACAGCAAAAGATATGATAACAATACTTAATAACGCAGACATGTTTTTATTTACAGGAACGAATCTTGAGCCTTGGACAGAAAGTTTAGTTAAAAACTTAGAAGATACTGATTGTAAAATTATTGATATATCTAAAGGAATAGATTTAATAAAAGTAGAAGAATTTGAAGAAAAATATATAAATTCTGAAATATTATTAGAGGAAGAATCACATCATGAAGAAGAAATTTATGATGAACATATTTGGCTTAGTCCAAAAAATGCTATTAAAATGTTAGATAATACTTTAGAGGCAATATGTGAAATTGATAGTGAAAATCAAAATTATTATAAAGAAAATGCAGAAAATTATAGAAGGAAAATAGAAAATTTAGATTTTGAATTAAAACAAATAGTAGAAGAATCTACTAGAAAAGAAATTGCTGTTGGAGGAGAATTTGCATATTCATATTTAATTGATGAATACAATTTAAACTTCGTTACAGTTTATACAAATTGTGGACATGGGGAAGATCCAAGTATTTCAAAAGTAAAATCAGTAATTGACTATATTAATAAATATAATATGCCAGTAGTGTATTATGAAGAATTGAGTGAAGGAACTGTTGCTAAAATGATTGCTGAAGAGACACAGGCAAAAGCGTTAATATTGTATTCAATTCATAATGCAAACATATCCGAAGATACTTATGTATCACTTATGAAAAAAAATATAGAGAATTTAAAAGAAGGTTTAAATTAATAGATAGGTTTATAGGTAAATCCTTTATAAAAAACCTAAATATATTATATAAGGAAATAAAATGACTATTTTAGAAGTAGAAAATTTAAAGGTTTCATATTCAAATCATACTGCTCTTGAAAATATTAATTTTAAAATAAATGAAGGAGAGTATGTTTGTTTAGTTGGAGAAAATGGATCAGGTAAAAGTACTTTAGTAAAAACTATTGTAGGGTTATTAAAACAAGATGAAGGAAAAGTATTTTTAAATATTTCATTAAATGAAGTAGCATATTTATCTCAAATGAATTTAAAAGATTTAGATTTTCCTGCTACAGCTAAAGAAATTATCATGTCAGGTACACAAAAACATGGCAAATTTCCATTTTATACAAAAAAAGATAAAGATACATATGCAAGAATAATAAAACAGCTTAAAATTGAAGAATTACAAAATAAAAGAATAGGTGATTTATCAGGGGGACAAAAACAAAGAATTTTAATAGCTAGAGCTTTAATAAGAGAGCCAAAACTTTTAATATTAGATGAACCAGCAACAGGTTTAGATTATAATATAACAAAAGAATTATATAAAATTTTAGAAAATCAAAACAAAGAAAATAAAATGACAATAATAATGGCAACACATGATTTAGATGAATTAAATGAAATTAAACCAAGAATAATTTACTTAGCAAAAACAGTAAAATATGATGGCGATTTGGAAGGTTGGAAAGGATTTTAAAATGGGAGAAATAATTAATTTATTATCATATACATTTATGCAAAGAGCAATTATTTGTGGAATAGCAATATCTTTTTCAGCAGCTTTAATAGGAGTAATTCTAACTTTAAAAAACTACTCAATGATAGGACATGGACTTGGTGAAGTAGGATTTGCAGCATTATCACTTGCTCTTGCTTTTAATTTGCCACCAATAGCAGTTTCAATACCAATAGTTATAATAGCTGCAATAATAATAATGTTTATAAGTCAGAAAAAAGGCGAATCAGCAGATATTATAATTGCATTAGTTGCAACAGGTGCATTAGCTTTAGGTGTAATAATAACAACTTTTACAAGTGGATTTGGAACAGATAGTTATAATTATATGTTTGGAAGTATTTTAGCTATAACACCAAAGGATGTTATTTTAAGTATAATTTTAACAGTACTATCAATAGTAATTTATTGTTTATTTTATAATAGATTATTTTTGATAACTTTTGATGAAACAAATGCTAAAGCAAGTGGAATAAATGTAGCACTTTATCAATTTTTAATAGCTTTGATAACAGCATTAGTAGTTGTTGTTGGAATGAGAATGATGGGAACAATGCTTATATCAAGTTTAATTGTTTTTCCAGCGATAATAGCCAAAAAGTTTACAACAAGTTTTAAAGGTCTAGTTATAATGTCTGTTCTTACATCAATAATTTGTTTCCTTATTGGTATATTTGTTTCATTTTTCTTAAGTATGCCAACAGGTGCAGGAATAGTATTTGTATATATTGTACTTTTAGCAATAAGTAGTATTTGTACAAAACTTGCTAAAATATAAAAATTAATGCTTCATTATTATTGTAACTTTGAAAAAATCACAATTTTCAAATTGCAAGAGAAGCAAGTATAGGAGGATTTTATGATACCAAGTAAGTTAAAACCAGGAGATGAAGTAAGAGTAATTGCTCCATCAAGAAGTATGAAAATTTTAGGAGAAGATTGTAAAAGAATAGCAACAGAAAGATTAGAAGCTTTAGGATTAAAAGTATCATTTGGTAAATATGTAATGGAGGCAGATCCTGATTACATGATAGCATCTGCAGAACATAGAGTAGAAGATTTAAACGATGCTTTTAGAGACAAGAATGTAAAGGCAATATTAACTGTAATAGGTGGGTTTAATTCAAATCAAATTTTAAAATATATAGATTATGAATTAATTAAACAAAATCCAAAAATATTTTGTGGATTTTCAGATATAACAGTTTTATCAAATGCTATACATGCGAAAACTGGTTTAGTAACATATTCAGGACCACATTATTCAAGTTTTGGTATGCTTAAAGGATTTGAATATGAACTTGAATATTTTAAAAAGATGTTTTTTGAAGAGGAAGAATTTGATGTTGTTTCTTCAAAAGAGTGGAGTGATGATGCTTGGTTTATAGATCAAGAAAATAGAGAATTTATAAAAAATGAAGGTATGTATGTAATAAATGAAGGCATAGCTGAAGGAGATATAATCGGTGGAAATTTATGTACATTAAATTTATTGCAAGGAACAGAATATATGCCTAATATAGAAGATAAAATACTATTTTTAGAAGATGATAGTGAAGCAGGACCAATATTTTTAATGGATTTTGATAGAGATTTACAATCATTAATTCTTATGCCAGAATTTAAAAAAGTAAAAGGATTAGTCTTAGGAAGAAATCAAAAAGGTTGTCAAATGACAAAAGAAAAATGGATAAAACTTGTAAAAACTAAACCAGAACTTAACAATATACCAGTAATTGCAGGAGCAGATTTTGGACATACAACTCCAATATTTACATTTCCTGTTGGTGGTCATGCAAAAATACAAGCTGAGGGAAAAGAAATAAAATTAACTATAAAAGGATAAATTAATTATAGGAGTCACATATGATATATGAATTTGAAGTAATAGGAACAATAGAAGGAAAGGCCAGACCTAGGCTAGATATATATTCTGGAAGAATATATACGCCTCAAAATACAAGAAGTTATGAAGAATTAATTAGACAGTATTTTAAAATAAAGTATCCAAGATATCAAACTTTAGAAGGAAGGTTAGCAGTAAAAATAATTGCATATTTTAGACCAGCTAAAAATACTACTAAAAAAAATAAAGAATTAATGTTATCTGGAACTGTAAGTCCGATTAAAAAGCCAGATATTGATAATATAGGAAAAGTAATGTTAGATGCTTTAAACAAAATTGCATTTAAAGATGATAATCAAGTAACAAAAATGGAAATAGAAAAAGTATATGCTGAGGAAGAAAAAATATACATAAAAATAGAAGAATATTAAAGTTCAAAATAAGAAAAGTACTGCAAATTTTGTGCACAAATTTACTTTAAAAAATTTTTAATTTTTAGATTTGTTCTATAAAGACCTCTGAATGAATACACTTAAACAAAAGTATTCGTTTGGAGGTTTTCTTGATATGAAGGGTTTAACTATAGAAGAACGTGCAATAGCAGTTGCACAATACATAATTGAAACAGAAGATACGGTTAGAGGAGCAGCTAAGAAATTTGGAATTAGTAAAAGCAGTATTCATAAAGATGTTAGCCAACGCCTACTTAATATAAATTATGCTTTAGCTATGGAAGTTAGAAAAGTATTAGATAAAAACAAAGCAGAAAGACATATTAGAGGGGGGCTTGCAACAAAATTAAAATATAGTCAAAATAGAGTAGATGAGTTTTGTGAGAAAAAGAAAGCATAATTTAGTTGATAGACATGGGGACGGAGGTTTTGTCTAAATAAAGTAAAATTTAGATAAAACCTCTGCCTTAGTATCTATGTGAAATATTTTATACAAAATAAAAAATTCTCCAATATGAGAATTTTTTTTTGCTTAATAATTAAATCGAGACTAATATAAAAAATATTAGTCTCGATTTTTAACTATGCATTGTTTCTAGCTTTTTTAGCTTTTCTACATTCTGGGCATCTAACAGGTTCATTTGTGAAACCTTTTTCAGCATAAAATGCTTGCTCACCCTCAGTAAAGATAAATTCTTTACCACAATCTTTGCATACTATTGTTTTGTCTGCCATTATAAAAAATCCTCCTTCTTAGAATACTAATTTAATTTTACTTTGATACTACGTTTCTAAAAAGAAGGCTAGTTACCTGAAAAATTAAATTTAGATTTTATAAAAAAATCTATATATATTATAACACTAAAACTATAAAAAACAAGCATAATTTATAAAAAAAATAAAATATGTTACGAATATGAAACAAATATGTAATACAAAAGATAAAAACGGGATATTAAACTATGAAAATATTGAAAATAGTGAAGTTTAGAGAAAATAAGTAAAGCGACACTTTTTGACAATTTAACTTACCTGTGATATAAAAAAAATATCAAATCGAAAGAAGTAGGTGATTGGAAAATGGGAATTTACAGATCTGAAATTGCAGACTTAAGAAAAAATATTGAAGAAAACATAGGACAAAAAATTATTATAAAAGAGTCACCAGGAAAAAGAAGTAAACCACAAGAAAAATCAGCAGTTATTGAAAATGTATATCAAAGTTACTTTAGAGTAAAATTTGAAGATGCTGATAGAGTAGGATCTTATAACTATACGGATTTATTTACTAGATCAGTAGAAGTTAGTATGTATAATGGTGAGACATATGAGCCATTAGTACAGCCACAATTAGAAATAAAAAAAACAAGGGTAGCACCCATAACAGAAAATTCCTAGAAATAGGAATTTTTTTTGTATTGCCTCATATACATGTTATAAAAGATAACATTTAAGGAGGATTTTTTATGGAGAAAAATGTTGTAGTTATAAACAAAAAAACTGCTAGCAATACAAAAGTTGTTGAGGTAAATGGAGACATAATTGTTCCAGATATAAAACCAGATATAGTAAATATTATAAATACAAATGCAAATAGCTATATCTATAAAGAAGAAGTGAGTACAGGGAGAGTGAGAGTTGACGGAAATATAGATACATATATTGTGTATTTAGCTGATAATGGGGAGAATAGAAGTATTCAGACCACATTAAACTTTGTAGAAACTATAGAAGATAATGCTATAAGTGAAGGATGTTTTTCGAAACAAAAGATATTTTTAGAAAGTATAGAAGCAAAAGTATTAAATGAAAGAAAAATTTCTATAAAAGCAAGTTTAAAAATTAAAAGTGATGTTTATGAAAAAAGCGAAATAGAAATAGCAAGTGATTTTGAAGAATTTGGTGAAGTTGAAAAATTAAAAGAAACTTTAGATATAAAATCAGTAATAGGGTCAAATAAAGTAAAAACTTCAATTAAAGAAGATATATCTGTAGATAATTCGTTTGATATAGCTGAAATTCTAAAAACAGATATAGAAATTACCAATCTTGAAAATAAGATAAGCTATAATAAGATTTTAGCAAAAGCTGATGCAAATGTGAAAATAATATTTTTAGCAGAAGATGGAAGAATAAGTGTAGCAAATTCACAAATTCCTGTAATGAGTTTTATTGATATAGAAAAAATTACAGATACAAACATTTGCAATGTTGAATATAATATAAGAAATATGTTATTTAAGGTAAATTCAAAAGAAATGCATAGTATAGCTGTTCAAGTTGATTTTGAAGTATCATGTGAAGCTTTTGAAACAAAAACAATAGATGTAATTCAAGATATGTATGCTATAAAAAATAGTATTGATTTTACAAGAAAAGATGTTGAAGTTCAAGTAAACAGTAATGATAAAACAGAGATATCAACTATAAATGAAAGAATTTTAGTTGAGGATATTGTAAATATTCATGATGTAAATTGTAAAACCAAAGTAGTGAATATCAGTAAATCAGGAATGTTTTATAATTATGAATGTGAATTAAGTTTAGATTTTTATTATGAAGCAGATAATAGAAATGGATTAAATGTAAAAAATGTAGTATTACCATTTATGGTAAAATTTGAAGGAGAAGAGGGAGAGCTAGAATTCCAAATAACAAAAAAACAATTCACAGTTAGCAGTGAAAATGTGGATTGTGAAGTTGAAATTTTATCAAAACAAAGTAATAATAGTATGAGAAAAATAAGTATAATAGAAAATGTTGAAACAAAAGAAAACCAAGAAGAAAATGAATATAAAATGTTTATGTATTTTGTAAAACCAGATGACACTATTTGGAATATAGCAAAAAAATTTAAAGTATCAATGAGTGATATTTTAAAATTAAATGAATTAGAAAATCCAGATAAATTAAATATAGGGGATAGATTATATATTATGAGATAAGCTTATAAAACGGAGTTTTTGTCTAAAAATAAATAGACATTAACTTCGTTTTGATTTTAGCAGGAATGTTTATTAATTATGGAAAGAGTTAATCTAAGAGTTATAAATTAGATTAATTATACGAGGTGAAATGAAAGATAAATTATATTCAAGAAGGCGAATTAGATTACCAGATTTAAGAAAAGTTAATAGTTTTAAAATTATATTATTGATTTTATTTTTTACAATTCTTACATGCATAATTATTTTTATGAAGACATCATATCCAGTTTTAAAAGCAACATGTGAAACTGCAGCAGCATCGAAAGGAAATAAAATAGTTAATGATGAAGTAAGTAAAGTAATGAAAGATTATACATATGAAGATTTAATAAATATAGAAAAAGATGTTGAGGGAAGAATAACTCTAATAAAAGCTAATACAATAAAAATAAATGAAATAGTAAATAAAATAAATTATAATATACAAAAACAGTTTGATTTAATTCCGAGGATAACAGTGTATATGAATATGGGATCTGTTAGTGGAATTAGTGTTTTAAATAAATTAGAACCTAATTTTGAAGTTGAACTTGAAAGTGCAGGAACTTTACAATCAAGCTTAAGAACAGAATTTAAGTCTGTAGGAATTAATCAAACTCATCACAAAATATATTTGGATATTGATTCTAGAGTAGGAATATTAACACCATTTGCAACTTTTGGAAAAGATATAAAATCAGAAGTATTATTAACAGAAGCTGTTATTGTAGGAGAAGTTCCAGATTCATATTATAACTTAGATGGAGTAGAGGAACCAAACGAGACATATAATTTTATAGAATAATAAATAAAAGTAGTTATATATTATTGTTTTAATATATAACTACTTTTATTATTTAGAAGGAAAATCCTCTTGACTCCATACTGACAAATTTATGATAGAAAAGTGATATGCATATGTTACTTTTGGAAATGAATTTATCGATAAATTTTTAATATTTGTTCTTTCTAAAATAAACAATTTTTATTAGTTGCATTAGGCTTATAGTAAAGTTTAAAATTTCACTCATATAAATAGAAATTATATAGCCAATAAGTCCTAATTTCGGAACACAAAAATATATGAAACTAACACTAATTACTAAATCTAAAATGTTAATTAACATTACTCCAACTTGAGCGTCTAAACCACGAAGAATGCTATCAACAACAGTATCTACATATATGAATGTAGCAAGAGGAGAAAGAATTTTTATATAATATCCCACATTTGCATCTTTATAAATCAATTTTCCTAAAGTATCAGAAAAAATAAATAGTACAACTGTTAATGAAATAGAAGCAAGACCAATAAGGAAAAGTAAAATGCCAGTCATTTGTTTTGTTCTTGCATAATCTTTTTTTGTATTATATCTTGCAAATTCTGGGATTAAAAGATTTGCAAAAGACTTAACTAAAATGTCGGGAAACATTATTATTGGTAGAGCCATTCCATTTATTACACCATATTTGGCAAGAGATTCAGCACAATTTATACCACTTTTTTCTAAACTAGATGGGATAATCAATTGTTTCAAAGTAGTAAGTCCAGAACGTATGTAAGAAGTAATTGCAATAGGTATAGAAATTCTAACAATTCGATATGTATAATTATTATCTTTAACAAGTTCAACACTTTGATTATATCTTCTTTTATCTAAAATATAGATAATGTAAATATATACAAAAGATATAATTTCAGAAATCAAATCTCCCAAAATTAAAGAAAAACAAGCATAAGTTAAACCTTTAGGTAAGATAAGGCTAATAAGAAATGCAGTTACTATAACTTTAGCTACATGCTCAACAAATTGACCAATAGCATTTTTATAAACTCTACGAACAGCGGCAAAATATCCAGAGATCGCAGAAGACATTGATATTAGTGGAAGTGCCAAACAAACTAGATGAATAACTGATTTATCGACTTTATTATGTAAGCAATTAGAAATTATAAAATCAGAATTTATCCAGAAAATACTGCTAGTAGCAATACTTGTAATTAAAGTTAGATAAATACATCTTTTCATAACTTTTTTTACACCACCAGTATTATCAAGAGCAAGCTCTTCTGAAACAACACGAGTAACAGCTAAATTAATGCCAGAAGTAGCAAGAGTAATACCAAAAAGATATACAGACATAACTAATTGGTAAACTCCTAAAAGTTCAGCACCAATTTTACGAGAAACGTAAGCTGTAAAATAAATATCAATTCCTCTAAAAATTAATGAAGTTACTATAAGAAATACAGTATTAAAAATAAAAAATCTAAATCTTTTCAAAATAATCACCTTGTAAAAATACTTTTTTTAGAGTATATGAAATAGAATATATAAATAGAATTAAAAGTACATGAAATATGCATGAAATAAACGTGAAAAACGTTTGAAATAATGAAAAGAAAATGAAAACAAAAAGATATAAACCTCTATAACTATGGAAAAATAAGGAAAAAAATAGTAAAAAATGGCAAAAAAAGTACTTTTTAGGCTTAAATATACCTTGAAATAGTTGAAATACAGGGAAAAATGTGCTATAATAAAAAATAGTTATATGGAAAAATTTGAAAGTTTTAAAGTTTTTTTAAGGGGAGGTAAGTTGTGGAAGAAAATGAAATAGCAATTTCATTAGATGTAGAAAGCATGCAAGAGAATATAACTCGCAAAATGTATAAAGGTACAATTGCAATTATAAAAGCTGTTTTCGTAAGATTTATAGAAATAATCGCATCTTTATTAGGAATAATTGCTTTAATACCATTAACTATTGTAGTATTTTTCCAAAATCTAAAAAACAAAGATTATGGAAAAATATTTTACGTACAAGAAAGAATCGGAAAAAATGGCAAAACTTTTAAAATGTATAAGTTTAGAACTATGGTGGAAAATGCAGATGATATATTAGAATCTATGCTACAAAATAAGGAAATAAAAGCAGAATATGAAACTTATAGAAAATTAAGAAATGACCCTAGAATAACAAAGTTTGGTAAATTCTTAAGAAGTACAAGTTTAGATGAATTTCCACAATTCATAAACATATTAAAAGGAGATATGAGCTTAGTAGGACCAAGACCATATTTACCAGAAGAAAAAAGAAAAATGGGTACATATTATAAATATATTATTCAGCATAAACCAGGACTTACAGGAGTATATCAAATATCTGGAAAAGATAAAATAGCATTTGAAGATAGATTAGATATGGATGTAAGATATCATTATAGAAATACTCTTGTGTTAGATACAAAAATAGCTATAATTACAGCTCTAGTTACTTTAAGAAGAAGAGGTACATATAATGTTGGAGATGTAACATTTGATACTTTAGGATACATATCAAAAGGATTTACATTAGCAATAAAAAGAATAATAGATATAATAGGTGCAATATGTGGAATAGCAATACTAATTCCATTAACAGCAGTGGTAGCTATTATAAATTTTGTAAATAAAGAAAATGGACCATTATTTTATTCACAAGAAAGAATTGGAAAAAATGGTGAACATTTTAAAATGTATAAATTTAGAAGCATGGTAGTTGGAGCAGAAGAAGTATTACAAAAAATGCTTAAAGAAGACGAAGATTTGAGAAAAGAATTTGAAGAAACAAGAAAATTAAAAAATGATCCTAGAATAACAAAAATTGGTAGATTTTTAAGAAAAACAAGTTTAGATGAATTTCCACAATTTATAAATGTCTTAAAAGGAGATATGAGTTTAGTTGGACCAAGAGCTGTTATAGATGGAGAAATAGAAAAATTTGGAGTTCATAAAGAAGAAGTATTAAGTATAAAACCAGGTATAACAGGATATTGGGCAGCAAATGGTAGAAGTGATACAACGTATGAACAAAGAGTAGAATTAGAAACATATTATGCAAATAATGTTTCGATTCCTTTAGATATAGAAATACTTATTAAAACAGTAGTTTCTGTTGTTAAAAAAGAAGGAGCAATATAAGTGAAGAAGAGAAAAGTATTACATATTGTAGAATCTTTTGGCAGTGGCGTATTTTCTTTCTTAACTGATTTAGTAAACAGTACTGATGATGAATTTGAAATAACAATAGCATATGGAGTAAGAAACGAAACTTTAGAAAATTTTAAAGAGTATTTTAGTAATAGAGTGAGATTTATTGAAGTAAAAAACTTTACAAGAAATATTAGTCTAACAAAGGATATGAAGGCATTTTTTGAAGTTAAAAAAATAATAAAAGAAGTAAATCCAGATGTTATACATTTACATTCATCGAAAGCAGGTTTTATTGGAAGATTTGCTGCAAATGGAAGAAAAGTAAAGATGTTGTATAACCCACATGGATTTTCTTTTTTTATGAAAAATAGTTCGAGTATAAAAAGAATGATTTATTTAGTACTTGAGAAAATTGGTGCCTTAAGAAATTGTACAATAGTAGGATGTTCAAATGGTGAATACACCGAAGCTTTGAAATTAACTAAAAATTCTATATGTATAAATAATGGAATTAATATAGAAAGCTTAGAAAAAGTAATAAAAAACTTTAAAGAAAAAGAAATTGATTTGAATAATCTAAAAATTTGCACAAGTGGAAGAATTGGATATCAAAAAAATCCAGAATTATTTAATAAAATTGCACAAGAGTTTCCAAACATACAATTTACTTGGATAGGAGATGGAGAGTTAAAAGAAACTTTAACAAGTAAAAACATACAAGTTACAGGTTGGAAAACAAGAGAAGAAGTTTTAAAAATAATCAATGAAAACGATGTATTTTTACTTCTTTCTTTATGGGAAGGATTGTCATTATCACTTTTAGAAGCAATGTATTTAAAAAAAGTTTGTATTGCCAATAGTTGTATAGGAAATAAGGATGTTATAAAAAATGGTGAAAATGGATTTTTAGTTCAAAATGATAATTGTAAAGAAATTATAGAAAACTTAAATAAAGAAATTTGTAAAAAAGTTTCTGAAAATGCAAAAGCAGATATACTAAATGAATTTAATACAAAGAGAATGGTAGAAGAATATAAAAAGGAATATAGAAGTTAAAATATGGAAGAAAGAAATTATAAGATATCTGTTGCAATGGCTACATATAATGGCGAAAAATATATAAAAGAACAATTGGAAAGTATAATTAGTAATTTACTTCCACAAGATGAAATTATAATATCTGATGATGGTTCTACAGATAATACAAGAAAAGTAATAGAGAAGCTAGAATGTAAGATGATAAAAATTATAGATGGACCGAAAAATGGTGTAAAAAAGAACTTTGAAAATGCTATTAAAAATTGTTCAGGAAAATATATTTTTTTATCTGATCAAGATGATATATGGGAAAAAGATAAAGTAAAACAAGTAATAGAAGTTCTAGAAGAAGGATACGACTTGGTAGTGCATGATGCTGTTGTTATTAATGGAGATAATTCTAAAGTAATAATGCCATCATGGTTTGAGTATAGAAATTCAAAAAAAGGAATAATAAAAAATATTTTGAAAAATGCCTATCAAGGAGCATGCATGTGTTTTTCAAGAGAAATGTTACCACTTGTATTACCAATTCCAAATAATATATATATGCATGATCAATGGATTGGATTAATTATACAAATGAAAGGAAAAGTAAAATTTTTAGATAGCAAATTATTATATTATAGAAGACATGAAGAAAATGTTTCATCCTTTAAAAGTGATAGTACATTTGTTATGATAAAAAAAAGAACAATTTTAATTTATGAATTAATTAAATATAAATTTAAAAATAATAAGAATTCTTAATATTACCAATAATTATGAAAGGATTATTTAGGAATGAAAATTGATTTTGTTATTGCATGGGTAGATGGAAATGACGAAAAATGGTTATTAGAAAAATCAAAATATTCTTTAGTAAAAGAAAATGATCAAAGTAAAATTAGATATAGAGATTGGGAAAATCTAAAATATTTATTTAGAGGGATTGAGAAATATGCTCCTTGGGTAAATAATGTATTTTTTATAACTTATGGTCACTTGCCAAACTGGTTAAATGTAAATAATGATAAATTAAAAATTATAAAACATAGTGATTATATACCAGAAGAATATTTACCAACTTTTTCAGCAAATCCGATTGAATTAAATTTTCACAGAATAAAAGAATTGTCAGAAAACTTTGTATATTTTAATGATGATATGTTTATTACAAATAATGTAAAAGAAGAAGATTTCTTTAAAAACGAACTACCATGCGAAACAGCAATATTAAATCCAGTAACACCATCTGGAGCGGATGTTATGGATTATATCTTTTTTAATAATACAAGAATAATAAATAAGCATTTAGATAAAAAAGCATGTTTAAAAAATAACTTTTTTAAATTTTTTAATTATAAATATGGAAAAAATGTGCTTAGAACTTTTATGTGTTCTAATTGGAAAAACTTTTTAGGTTTCAAATTCACACATTTTCCAACTTCACTTAAAAAGAGTACATATGAAGAAATATGGAATTTAGAATATGAAGCTTTGAACGAAGCATGCAAAAATAAGTTTAGATCTAAAGATGATTATAGTCAATATTTAATGAAAGATTGGCAAATTGCATCTGGAAATTTTTATCCAAGAAATCCAAAAATAGGAAAATTTCATAATGTTTCAGATAATTTAAAAGAAATAAAAAGAGATATCGAATCTAATAAATATAAACTGATGTGTATTAATGATAAAGAATTTAATGGAGATTTTGAATTTATAAAAAATGAAATAAATAGTTCATTTGAAAAAATTTTATCTAATAAAAGTAGTTTTGAAAAATAGGAGAAAATATGGAAAAAACATTAGCAGTAGTAGTTACATATAATAGAAAAAAATTATTAGAAGAATGCATAAATGCTTTACTAAAACAGAAATATAATAATTTTGATATACTAATTTTAGATAATAAAAGTACAGATGATACAGAAGAATATATAAAAAAATATGTAGATAATAAAAAAGTTTATTATAAAAAAACAGAAAAAAATATAGGCGGTGCAGGTGGATTTAACTTAGGAATGAGATATGCTTATGAACATAAATATGATTTTTGTTGGGTAATGGACGACGATACAATACCAACTGAAGATGCATTAAATTCACTTGTATCAAAAAGAGAAAAAATAAATAATAAATTTTCTTTCTTATGTAGTGTTGTAAATTTTGAGGATGGTACAATTTGTAAAATGAATATTCCTCAAGTAAGTAGTAAGTATATATATGATGTAGAAGAAATAAAGAAAAATAATTTATTAAAAGTAGATTATTGCTCATTTGTTTCTTGCTATGTAAATGTGAAAATGATAGAAAAATGTGGATTACCAATTAAAGAATTTTTTATTTATGGTGATGATGTGGAATTTACAGAAAGACTTTCTAGTGAAGAAAAAGCTTTTTTAGATTTAGACAGTATTGTTATTCATAAGATGACAAAAAATACAAATACTGATATAATAACAACAGATAAAGAAAAATTGAGTAGAGCTTTTTATACATATAGAAATAGATTTTTTATGGCAAAAAAGAGCGGAAAAAAAGAAGTAATAAAATATAGTATTAGATATTTTACTATGTTTTATAGAATATTAAGGCATTCTCCAAATTATAAATTTGCGAGAATAAAAGTTTTAACAAAAGGCTATTTTGCAGGATTGTTTTTTCATCCTAATATTGAAAAAGTATAATGTACAAGTGAGGAAAATATGTTTGAATATATATTTGTGTTTTTTATAGTAATAGCAATATCAGTTTGCTTTGAATTTTCAAAGAACAAGATTTTAAAAGGAATATTTGGAATTTCAATAGTTCTAATATTATCAATTTTTGGTGGAGTGAGAGATTTAACAATTGGTACAGATGTATTAATTTATGGAGAAAAATCTTTTCAAAGTGCATTATTATATGAAAGCTTTTTTAAATTATATAATTATTTAAGATTAGATATTGGTTACTTATTTTTAACTTTCATTGTTTCAAAATTTAGCAGTAACATTAATTTCTTTTTATTTATATTGCAGTTAATTTGCAATGGAGTAGTATTAAAAGTTTTAGCAGATAATAGAAAAAAAGGTTCAGTTACAATAGGATTAATTATTTATTTAGGAATTTATTATTGTAGAACATTCAATTTTTTAAGACAGTCAATTGCAATAGTAATTATATTATATGGATATAAATTTTTAGATGAAGATAAATATATAAAATACATAATATCAGTTTTTATTGCTAGTCTTTTTCATAGTACAGCATTAGTAGCACTTGTTGCAATTATTTTTAAAGTTATATCAAAAAGAAAAGATAGAAAAGCATTATTACTTGCTATTTTTTCTGTATCTTTTGTAATGAGTTTTTTCCTTGATAAAATAATACCTATTTTATACAATATGGGATTGTTACCATACAAATATTATGAATATATTTTTAAATATATTAATACAAGTACATTTATTGATTGGGTGGATATAGTTTATAAGTTTTTATGGATTGGTTTATATATTGTAGTTTTTAGTAAAAGAGAACATGATAGTAAGAATAATTTTTATTTTTCTTTATTAGTATTAGATTTATTGTTATTTAATTTTAGAAGAACATTACTATTTACAGATAGACTAGCATTATATTTTGGATTTACACAGATATTTTTTATACCACAAATTATAGAAAAATCTACAAAAGATAGAAAAACAAAAATGATAGTTTATCTTGTAACGATTGCTGCAACCTTATTTTTCTGGTATATGAAATTTGTAAAACAAGGTTCTTGCGAAGTATATCCATATACTTCACAGATATTAAATATTTAAAAGGAGATAAGATATGAAATATGACTATCTTATAGTAGGTTCAGGATTATTTGGAGCTATATTTGCATATGAAGCAAATAAAAAAGGAAAAAAATGTTTAGTAATAGATAAAAGAGAACATATTGGTGGAAATATTTATACAGAAGAAATAGAAGGTATCAATGTACATAAATATGGAGCACATATTTTTCATACAAGTAATAAAGAAGTATGGGATTATATAAACAATTTTGCTGAATTTAATAGATATACTAATTCACCAGTTGCTAAATATAAAAATGAAGTTTATAATCTTCCATTTAATATGAATACTTTTAATAAGTTATGGGGAGTATTTACTCCAGAAGAAGCAAGGAAAAAAATTGAAGAAGAGTTAAAAGAAGTAGATATTGATGAGCCTAAAAATTTAGAAGAACAAGCTATAAAATTAGTTGGAAAAACAATTTATGAAAAACTTGTAAAAGGTTATACAGAAAAACAGTGGGGAAGAAAAGCAACAGAACTTCCAAGTTTTATAATAAAACGTTTGCCAGTACGTTTTACATATGACAATAATTATTTTAATGATAAATATCAAGGAATACCAGAAGGTGGATATACAAGAATAATAGAAAAAATGCTTAATGGAATTGAAACTAGATTAAATTATGATTATTTTGAACATAAAGAGGAACTAGAAAATATTTCGGAAAAAATTATTTTTACAGGACCAATAGACCAGTATTATAATTACTGTTTTGGAGAACTTGAATATAGAAGTGTAAGATTTGAAACAGAAGTTTTAGATACAGATAATTATCAAGGAAATGCAGTTGTAAATTATACAGAATATGAAGTTCCTTATACAAGAATAATAGAACATAAACATTTTGAGTTTGGTACAGGACCAAAAACTGTAATTTCAAGAGAATATTCAGATGCATGGAATAAGGATAAAGAACCTTATTATCCAGTAAATGATGAAAAAAATAATAAGCTATATGAAAAGTATAGAGAATTAGCAAATAAAGATGAAAAAGTAGTATTTGGTGGAAGATTAGGACAATATAAATACTATGATATGCATAAAATAATAGAGGAAGCATTAAATTGTGTAAGAAGGATTATAAATGAGTAAAAATGTTAGTGTAAAGAAAAATATTATATTAAGTACTTTGTATCAAATATTAACTATGATAATTCCATTTATAACAGCGCCATATATTTCAAGAGTTATTGGTGCGAATGGAGTAGGAATATATAGTTATACATTATCAATTCAAACATATTTCTCAATGATTGCAGCATTAGGAACTGTAACATATGGAGCTAGAGAGATTGCTAGAAATAGAGATGATGAATATAAAAGAAGTAAAATATTTTGGGAAATAGAAATTTTAACTATTATAACTTCGTCTATATGTCTAATATTATGGATGATTCTAATAGGTCTTAGTGATACTTATAAAATATATTATATAATTTTAACAATGAATTTATTTAATACAATGTTTGATATTTCATGGTTTTATAGCGGATTAGAACAATTCAAATATACAGTAACTCAAAATTCTATATTTAAGATTTTAGGGGTAATATTATTATTTATATTTGTAAAAAAACCAAGTGATTTAATAATTTATATGGCAATAATGTCACTTACTACTTTACTTGGAACTATGTCAATGTGGATTTATTTACCTAAATTTTTGAAAAAAGTAAAATTAAAAGAATTAAAAATAATACATCATTTTAAAGAAACTCTAATATATTTTATACCAACAATCGCAACATCAATATATACAGTTTTAGATAAAACTTTAATAGGTGTAATTACAAATAATGAAAAACAAAATGGATTTTATGAACAAGCTACTAAAATTATAAATATGACAAAAGCAATAACATTTACATCATTAAATACGGTTTTGGGTGCAAGAATATCTTATCTATTTGTAGAAGAAAAAATGGATGAAATACGTAAAAGAATTGATGCTTCTATTAATTACATATTTCTTATGGGATTTGGAATAATGTTCGGTTTAATGGGGGTTGCCAACAGATTTGTTCCTGCGTTTTTTGGAAGTGGATATGATGATGTTATTGGTTTAATAAAAATACTTAGTCCATTAGTTATTATAATTGGAGTAAGTAACTGTTTAGGTGCTCAATATTATAATCCAGCAGGATTAAGGTCTAAGAGTGCAAAATTTATTATTGCAGGTTCTTGTATAAATTTAATTTTAAATTTATGCTTAATTCCTAAATTTGGAAGTTATGGAGCTGCAGTAGCAACTATAGCTGCTGAATTAGTTATATCTATTTTATATTTAAGATATTGTGATGGATTCTTAACACTAAAGAAGATATGTAAGTTTGCATGGAAAAAGTTAGTAGTTGGCTTAACAATGTTTTTTATAGTATGTCTATTATCAAATTTAACAATGTTTAAAAATTCTATGATAGTTGTTATACAAGTAATATCTGGAGTTTTAATATATGGAATAGGATTAATTGTTTTAAAAGATGAATTTACAGTTGCATTCTTAAAGAATCAAATTTTAAGTAGATTAAAGAAACGTGAGAGCAATTAAATAAAAATATGTATTTTTTTAAGGAGAAGATATGGGAAAATTAAATTTAGAACCAGAAACTAAATGTGATTTTTATATAGATACTAATAGAAAAAAAGTTTGGCAAGCAGAATTGGATATTTTAGAAAAAGTTATAGATATATGTGAAAAAAATAATATTAAATATTTTTTAGCAAGTGGTAGCTTATTAGGAGCAGTAAGACATAAAGGTTTTATACCATGGGATGACGATATTGATTTAGTAATGAAAAGAGAAGACTATAACAAATTTTTAGAAGTTGCTGAAAAAAATATAAAATATCCATATTTTTTACAATGTTATAAAACAGAAAAAAATTATATGAGAGGTCATGCTCAAATAAGAAATTCAGAGACAACAGCAATAATAAAAGGAGATAGAAATAATACGTATAATAAGGGTATTTTTATAGATGTTTTCCCATTAGATAATGTTCCAGATAGTAAATTAAAAAGAAAATTATTTTTAGATAAATTAAGCTTTAGAAAGAAGATGTTAGTGTTATACTTTCAAAAAAATAATATAAAAAAAGATTCTATAAAATCTATAATAAAATTAGCAATTATAAAAATATATTGGTCAATTTTTAATTTGCAAAAAAGTATTTATAAGTATGAAAAATTACTTCAAAAATATGATAACATAAATACTGATGAAAATGGTTCTTTAGGATTTAGACCAAATGATACAAAATTTAAAAACAGTTGGTTTGAAGGAGAAGTAGAATTAGATTTTGAATATTTAAAATTAAAAGCACCAAAGGGATATCATGAATTTTTAGCTAGTCAGTATGGAGATTATATGAAAATTCCTGAAAATAAAAATGGAAGTGCACATGGCTCAGCTTTTTTTGATACAGAAAAAAGCTATAAAGAATATGAAGATAGAATTGAAGAAATTGTAAAAGAATTATAAAAAACAAGCAGTACTAATATTAGTACTGTTTGTTTTTTTATACATATTATAAAATGAGTATTTAGTAAATTTTTAAAAATAATATTGACATATTATTACTTATCAAGTTATAATACAAAAAGAAAGGAGAGAAAATGAAGATTATAAAGAACACTCAATATAAAAAAGATTATAAAAAGAAAATATTTGATAAGCATAAGATTAAAGAAATTGAAACAATAAATAATATTGAAGAATTAATTTTAGATACAGATAATTTAAAATCTTTATTACTCAATCCTTTATCTCGAATTTATAATATAAATCAAAAGAAAGAAAACTTGAAAGAAATATTTACAGCTAATATTAATTCTAAAATTAGATTACATATGAAACCAATAGGAATATATCCGTATAATCAAGTAGAAATAACGGATATTGAATTTTTGAAAATTGATGATAAGCATTATGGCGATGGTTAGGAGGTATAAAATGAATAGTGGTTTTGGAAAATATTTAAAAGATTATTTAGAATTCTATAATATTTCTCAGACAGAATTTGCTAATAGGTTAGGAATAACTCAAAAACATATGAATGAGATTTTAAATTGTAAGGCTGATATAACATTGGAAATGGCTGTAAATATTGAAAGATTAACAAAAATTCCTTTATCTTTTATAATTAATTCAGAACATAGAAAAAGGGTTACAAATGAATTGATTGAGCAGTATGAAGATGAAAAAAAAGTGAATAAGAAAATGAAAGAAGAATTTTTCTTAAAAGAACTTGATGAAAGAAAATGGATAGATTTTAAAGATATTACAAATCCAATTCAAAATTATATGGATATTATGGAATTTTTAAAAGTTAAAGATTTAAGTGCTTTGATGAGAATTCAAGAAAAAACATTATTTAAAAAAAGTGGAACAGATTTGAATAAATTAAATTTATGGATTGCTAGATGTGACGAAATTGCTCAAAATCAAGAAATAAAAAATTATGATAGTTGTAATTTTAAATTTCTAATAAGTGATTTAAAAGATATAGCATTTAAAGAGAAATACAATTTAGATGAAATTCAAATATTAATGAACAATTATGGAATTTATTTTGTTGTAGAAAAAGCTTTATCTGGAAGTAAAGTAAGAGGTTGCTTTAAAGTAAAAGGAAAAAATCCTGCTATTTATATAACTAAAAATTATAGTGGAAAAGATTCTTTTTATTTTGAATTATTTCATGAATTAGGTCATTGTAAAAGTGACTATAATGAAGGAAAAAACAAAGTAATAGTGGAAGGAACAGAAAAACAAGAATTACGAGCAGATAAATTTGCATTAAATACTATGATAGATGAAAACATATGGAAAGAAATTGAAGACAATACAGTAGAAGAAAATCTAATAAAGATTTCTAAAGAGAATAAAATTCCAATGAGTTTTATTGTTGGAAGATTAGCTAAAAATAAAAAAATTGCATATACGAGTAAATTATATAATGATTATTATACTAGTTAAATATGCATTAAAATCACAATATTAATTAATATAGATGTACTTGACACATATTAATTCTAGGGGTATGATAAAAATATTAAAAGGCATCTATGTTTATGGAGGAATATATGATTGTAGAATGTTTAGATAAAAAATATGAAAAGATAATTGAAGATTATATAGGAGATAACTATTATAAATGTATATATTTGTATTTAGATTTAAAAAAGTATGGTTTTTCAAATAATAACATAAAAACATGGATACAAGTAAAAGATAATAAAGAAATTTCTACAGTAATACTTATGTATTATACTGGAATGCATGTTTTTTCTATAAAGCATGATTATAATATAAAAGAATTGTGTGAATTTGTAAAAAGAAAAAGACCAGCAATGATATGTGGAGAAAAAACTATTATATCTAATATTTATAATAATTTAGATACATCAGACTATAATATTGAATTAGGTTGGGTTAGAGAGCTTGATTATATTGAATCTTTTAATAGAGATGGTATTGAGAAAGCAAAAGAAGAAGACTTTTATCAAATAGCAAAATTACTTTATGAAGATGAAGATTTAGGAAGTTCATATAAATTAGAAGAATTAAAAAATCAAATGTATGAAAGAAATAAAGAAAAATATGCAAGAAATTATATTATAAGAAATGAAGATGAAATTATATGCCATGCAGGGACAGGTGCTGAAAACGAAAAAGTAGCAATGCTTAGTTATGTAATTACAAATCCAAAGTTTAGAAATAAAGGATATGCTAAAAAGTTATGTAGTGCAGTTTGTGAAGATTTAATAAAAGAAAACAAAAAAGTATATTTAATTAATTATTCAACAGAATCTACAGCTTTATATGATAAGCTTGGATTTAAAATATGTTCTGAATGGGGAAAAATATTTTTAAATTTAAAGAGTAATTAATATTGGAGGTAAATATGTTAAATTTTACAGTTGGACCAGTACAAATGGATGAAGAAATTAGAAGAATAGGATATGAACAAGTACCATATTTTAGAACAGAAGAATTTTCAAAATTAATGCTTGAAAATGAAAAGCTTATTAAAAAATTTGCTAAAGCAGAAGAAAATGCAAGAGTAGCATTTATAACTGGTTCAGGTACAGCTTCAATGGAAGCTACAGTAGTTAATCTTTTTAATGAAGAAGATAATTTATTAGTAGTTAATGGTGGAAGCTTTGGAAAAAGATTTGTAGAGTTATGCAAATTATATAATTTAAAACATACAGAAATAAAACTTGATTTTGGAGAAGAACTAACGCAAGAGATATTAGATAGATATGCAAATCAAGATTTTACAGGTTTTTTAGTTAATATTAATGAAACTTCAACAGGAATGTATTATAATATTGATATTATAAGTGAATTTTGCAAAAAGCATAATATATTTTTAGTTGTTGATGCAATAAGTTCTTTTTTAGCAGATCCAGTAGATATGGTTAAATATAATATAGGAGTAATGATTACAGGCTCACAAAAAGCATTAGCTTGTCCTCCAGGAGTATCAATAATAGTTTTATCAGAAGAAGCGCAAAAAAGAGTTTATAATAATGATGTAAGATGTATGTACTTAAATTTAAAAAGTGCTTTAGAAAATGGAGAAAGAGGACAAACTCCATTTACACCAGCTGTTGGAATTTTAATTCAGATAAATAAAAGACTTAAAATGATAGATGAAAATGGTGGAGTAGATGCAGAAATAAAAAGAGTAGCTGAGATTGCAGAAGATTTTAGAAGTAAAATTAGAACATTACCACTAAAAGTTTTTTCAAGTTCTTTATCTAATGCAGTAACACCAATTTGTCCAATCAATGTAACACCTTCTTCTGTATTTAATATATTAAAAAATGAATATAATATATGGGTTTGCCCAAATGGTGGTGACTTAAAAGATAAAATTTTTAGAGTTGGACATATAGGAGCTTTAACAAAAGAAGATAATGATGTATTAATAAATGCTTTAATAGATATGCAAAAAAGAGATTTATTATAAAGAGGTAAATAAGAAATGGTAAAAGTAATAACATATGGAACATTTGATTTATTACACTTTGGACATATTAGGTTGCTTGAAAGAGCAAAAGAATTAGGGGATTATTTAATTGTTGGAATAACCGCAGATGATTTTGATAAAACAAGAGGAAAAATAAATGTTCAACAATCTTTAAGTGAGAGGATAGAAGCTGTAAGAGCAACAAATTTAGCAGATAAAATAATTGTAGAAGAATATGAAGGTCAAAAAATTGATGATATAAAAAGATATGGTGTAGATATATTTACAGTTGGTTCAGATTGGGAAGGAAAATTTGATTACTTAAATGATTATTGTAAAGTAAAATATCTAGAGAGAACAAAAGGAATTTCAAGTTCAGAAATAAGAGCTGAAAAAAGAGCAATTAGTTTAGGAATTGTTGGAGACTATGCACCATTTTTAAATAAATTTCAAAGTGAAGATGTCTATGTAAATGGTATTGAAATTACATCAATTTGTACAAATAATTTAAGCCAGATGAGTGATGCAATAAAAAAATTATCATTAGTTACTAATAATTATGATGAATTAATAAATAATGTTGATGCAGTTTATATAAAATCTAATCCAGATGAACACTATATTCAGATAAAGAAAGCTTTATTATTGAATAAACATGTTTTATGTGAGTCACCTATTTGTTTAAATGAAGAGGAATGTAGAGAATTATTTGAACTTGCTACAGAAAGAAATTGTATTTTAATGGAAGCTATTAGAACAGCTTATTCAACAGCATACTCAAGATTATTATTATTATTAAAAGGTGGTAAGATTGGAAAAATTGTATCTGTTGATGCTACATGTTCTAGTATAAAAGATGTAAAAGATATTTCTGAAATAAATAGTTTAAAAGATTGGGGACCTACAGCACTTTTACCAGTTTTTCAAATATTAGGTACAGATTATAATTCTAAAAAAATTATTTCAAATTTTGTAGATTCAAATAATAAAAATGATGGATTTACAAAAATTGATTTTATATATGATAAAGCAATAGGAACAATAAAAGTTGCAGAAAAAGCTAAATCAGAAGGAGACTTAATTATAACAGGAACAGACGGATATTTATATGTACCAGCACCTTGGTGGAAAACAGATTATTTTGAAATAAGATTTGAAGACCAATCAGATAACAAAAGATATTTCTATCAATTAGATGGTGAAGGAATTAGACATGAATTAGTAAGTTTTGTACGTTCAATTCAAGAAAGAAAAAATTTAAGTAATATTAATGAAAAAGAATCTTTAGCAATATGTAAAATTATGAATGACTTTGAAAATAAAGAAGATTTAATAGAAATATAGAAAGGAAATATAAGTTGAACGATATAGAAGGTAAAAGCCTTGATATTGTATATGATACACATATTGATAATAATTTAGTTGAAGAAAAAAGTATAAATAAAAGAGATTTAGGGTTAGATGCTTTAAAAGCAATACTAATAATATTGGTAGTTTTTGGGCATGCAATAGAATATTTGAAATTAGATGGTATATTTACAAAAATTCAAGGGGTAATATATGTTTTTCATATGCCAGTTTTTATATTTATTTCTGGATATTTTTCAAAAAAGTTTGAAGATGCAGAAGGTAAAAACATAAAAAATGTTTTAATTCCATTTTTTATATTTAATACAGCATATATAATATTAGATAAAAAAACTAGAATAGATGGTAAAACTGCTGAATATTTAAATATTTTTATGCCAGTTTATGCATATTGGTATTTATTTAGTTTGTTTATATGGAAAGCATTAATTAAATATGTTACAAAATTTAAGTTTTCAATTGTATTAATATTTTTGATAAGTTTATATATAGGTATAGTAAATGAAGCTAATAGATTTCTTTCTGTTAGTAGAACTTTAGCATTTTTTCCATATTTTATGTTAGGATATTATACAAGTAGAGTACATATTGAAAAAATTAGAAAGTTAAATAAGAAACTTACGATACTAATTATATTAATATTAATGGGAGTAACATACATATTATCAGATAATATCATAGATGTGGAACTTTTTAAAAATGCTCAAAGTTATCATTCTCTTAAAGTAGAAAATTTAAAAGGAATGGAAATAAGAACATTTCAGTTTTGTGTTTCAATATTAATGACTGTATGTTTGATAAATTTAGTACCTCAGAAAAATAATTATTTATCAAATATAGGTCAAAAAACTATAACAGTATATTTATTATCATCATTTATACAAAAATTTATGTGCATATACATAGAACGTAATAATATAGATATTATGGGAACAAATAATATTTCTATAAGTATTTGTATTATAAGTACTATTTTGATTGTATTTATATGTTCGTTAGATAAGGTACATGAAACATATAATAAAATTATAGATTGGATATATAGAAAAGTTACAATATAGAGTAGAAAGTTCAAAGAAAATTTCTAATAAATATAAAAAGATTCGAGTTAGTATTATAACTCGAATTTTTTGCAAAAAAGTATATTAATAAAACTATTGATAATTTTACAATTTTGTAATAAAATTAACCCATTAAAAGTTAGGGGGAAAATAAAATGAAAAAAATCTCTAAAATACTACTAGCCGTAGTAATTTTTAACATGATTGTTATAGCAAATGTATTTGCGTCAGAAGAAACTAATCTTACAGTAAGTGAAGTAAGAGAAAATGCAAAAATTTTAAATTCAGGAGAATATGAGTATGTTGAAATAGAAGAAGTTACTCATGTAAATCCTTTGTATGAAGATGTTATAGATGAAGAGGATTTAATAAAACCTGTTGATGCTAAGCTTTTATATAGTAATGGTACTGATTGTAAAACTGTAACAGAAGCAGGAAATCAGTTAAGAGAAGGATTAAAAACAAGAACTCAAACGATGCAAATTACTTATATAACAAATGCAAATTTAGATGGAACAATATATTATCAAATTATAGATGAAGCAATGAAACATACAGGAGTTCCAACAGAAGGTGATTATTTACTTTGGCAATATGGAGGATGGAACGCTAAAGCTAGTGGAAATATATATGCAGGAAAATATTATTATACATTAACATTTACATTTACTTATTATACAACATATGAACAAGAAAAACAGATGGATACAGCTGTTACTAATTTATTGAATTCATTAAATTTAAGTGGAACAGATTATGAAAAAATAACAAAAATTTATGATTATATATGTAAGAATATTGCATATGATTATACTTCAGCAGGTATGTTAAAACATACAGCATATGCAGCATTAATTAATAAAAAAGCTGTTTGTCAAGGATATGCAGCATTATTTTATAGACTAGCTTTAGAAAATGATATTGATGTTCGTCTTATACCAGGACTAGGTAATGGTGGAGCTCATGGTTGGAATATAGTTAAAATAGAAGATAAATATTATAATGTTGATGCAACATGGGATATTAATTTTGTAAACAGAGGATATAGATATTATTTAGTAACAGATTCAAATTTTTCAGATCACATAAGAGATGCAGAATATGCAACAAATGAATTTTATAAAAAATATCCAATGGGAACTACAAATTATACATCAGCAATGAATGAAATTTATAAAAAAACAACAAAAGTAATAAAGATAAATAATGTTTGGAGAATGCTAATAGAAGGTGTAGTTGATTATAATTATACAGGAATAGGAAAAAACGATTTAGGAACATGGTATTTAAAAGATGGAGAAGTAAGATTTGATTATACAGGAACATATTTTGATGGAGAGCAAGGATATATAATCGAAGGTGGAAAAGTATACGCAACTGTAAATAAAAACACAACAGAAGTAATTAAAATAAACAACATCTGGAGAATGGTAAAAAACGGAATTGTAGATTATGGGTATACAGGGATAGGAACAAATGATTTAGGAACATGGCTTATAGAAAAAGGAAAAGTAACATTTAACTATACAGGAAATTATACAGATGCAGATGGAAAAACATATATTATAGAGAAAAGCAAAGTAAGAACAGATTGTACCGAAGTAGTGAAAGTAAATAATATATGGAGAATGGTTATAAATGGAATAGTAGATTACAATTATACAGGAACAGGTAAAAATAGTTTTGGAACATGGTATGTGGAAAATGGAGTAGTAGATTTAAAATATACAGGAACATATTATGAAGGAGATAAAGCTCATATAGTGGAAAGTAGCAAAATATATGCAACTGTTAATAAAAATGGAACTGATGTAGTAAAAGTAAATAATATCTGGAGAATGGTGAAAAATGGAGTTGTAGATTATAACTATACAGGAATAGGAAAAAACAGTTTAGGAACATGGCTTATAGAAAAAGGAAAAGTAACATTTAGCTATACAGGAAATTATACAGATGCAGATGGAAAAACATATATTATAGAGAAAAGCAAAGTAAGAACAGATTGTACCGAAGTAGTGAAAGTAAATAATATATGGAGAATGGTTATAAATGGAATAGTAGATTACAATTATACAGGAACAGGTAAAAATAGTTTTGGAACATGGTATGTGGAAAATGGAGTAGTAGATTTAAAATATACAGGAACATATTATGAAGGAGATAAAGCACACATAGTAGAAGGTAGCAAAATATATGCAACTGTTAATAAAAACATAACAGAAGTAATGAAAATAAACAATGTATGGAGAATGGTTATAAATGGAAAAATAGATTATAACTATACAGGAATAGGAAAAAATAATTTAGGAACATGGCTTATAGAAAAGGGAAAAGTAACATTTAACTATACAGGAAATTATATAGATAAAAATGTTGAGGTTCATAACTGTAATTGTGGTTGGAATACAACTGATTATGATGAACTAAAGAATCATATGTACAATCATGCTATCAAAGGTGAAAAAAATAGTTATAGCACACATGTTGGAAAAGTTTATAAAGTAGAAAAGAGTAAAGTTATTCTTTAATTGAAAAGAGGTAAGAATAACCAATTTATAAAAAAGAGGTAATTAAATGAAAAAATTAATTAAATTATTATTTCTTATATTAATTTTAAGTTTTACTATATATAGTGTGACTTCATTTGCAAGTACAAATGGAATAACTAATACAGAAGTTGTAAATGGAGTTAACACTGTTGATTTAAAAAATGAAGTTGATAACAATAATAATATAATTGTAAGTGAAGAAATAAACGAATCGAACTCAAATGACATAAATAGTACAGATATAGAAGTGATTTCAGATAATGAAAATGTAGAAGATGTTTCTAATGAAAGTACAGAACTTTTAGCCTATACTGATGGACTTGTAAAAATAGGTAATGACTGGAGAGTAGTTGTAAACGGAAAAATAGATTACAATTATACAGGAATAGCAACAAATCAAAATGGAACTTGGTTTGTAAAAAATGGAACAATAAAATATGATTATACAGGACACTATACAGACAAAAATGGAAAGACATACATTATTGAAAAAAATAAGGTAATGACAAATTTAAAAACAGTAATGAAGATAGATAATATCTGGAGAATGGTTATAAATGGAGTAGTAGACTATAATTATACAGGAATAGGAACAAATGATTTAGGAACATGGTTTATAGAAAATGGAAGAGTAACATTTAACTATACAGGAACATATTTTGAAGGAGAAAAGGCATACATAATTGAAGCAAGTAAAGTAAAAGCAGAAACTAAAAAAACAGGAACAACATTAGTAAAAATAGGTAATGACTGGAGAGTAGCAGTAAATGGATACATAGATTATAATTATATAGGAATAGTATCAAATCAAAATGGAACTTGGTTTGTAAGAAATGGAACAATAAAATATGATTATACAGGAAATTACACAGATAAAAATGGAAAAACATATATTATAGAAAAAAGTCAAGTAATGACAGGCTTAAACAAAGTAATAAAAATAGACAATATATGGAGAATGGTTGTAAAAGGAATAGTAGATTATAATTATAAGGGAATTGGAACAAATGAAAATGGAACATGGTATTTAGAGAATGGAAAAGTAGGATTTGATTATACAGGAACATATTTTGAAGGTGATAAAGCGTATATAGCAGAAGAAAGTAAAGTATATGCAACTGTTAATAAAAATACAACAGAAGTAATTAAAATAAATGGAACATGGAGAATGGTTATAAATGGAAAAGTAAATTATAACTATACAGGTATAGGAAAAAATAATTTAGGAACATGGCTTGTAGAAAAAGGAAAAGTAACTTTTAAATATACAGGAATTTATAATGATAACACAGGTACATATATAATAAAAGAAAGTAAAGTAGATTCTAATTTAAACAAAGTAATAAAAATAGACAATATATGGAGAATGGTTGTAAAAGGAATAGTCGATTATAATTATACAGGAATTGGAACAAATGAAAATGGAACATGGTATTTAGAAAATGGAAAAGTAGGATTTGATTATACAGGAACAAAATTTATAGGAGATAAAGCATATATAGTAGAAGAAAGTAAAGTAAAAGCAGAGGCTCCAAAAGTAGGAACAGCATTAGTAAAAATAGATAATGACTGGAGAGTAGCAGTAGATGGATATATAGACTATAAATATACAGGAATAGTATCAAATCAAAATGGAACATGGTTTGTAAAAGATGGAACAATAAAATATGATTATACAGGACATTATAAAGCTAAAGATGGAAAGACATATGTTATTGAAAACAGCAAAGTACAGACACATTATACAGGTGTTATGAAAATAGATAATATCTGGAGAATGGTTGTAAAAGGAATAGTAGATTATAATTATGATGGAATAGGAACTAATATATTTGGAACTTGGTATGTACAAAAAGGACAAGTAACATTAAGTTTTACAGGAACATATTTTAATGGAGACAAGGCGTATATAGCAGAAGATAGTAAAGTATATGCAACTGTAAATAAAAACACAACAGAAGTAATTAAAATAAACAACATCTGGAGAATGATTATAAATGGAAAAGTAAATTATACATATAATGGAATAGGTTCAAATTCATTAGGAATATGGGTATTACAAAATGGAACAGTAAATTTTGCTTACACAGGAGAATATAAAGATTCACAAGGAAGCATATATAACGTAAAAGATGGAAAAGTAAGAGAAGTTATAAAAAATGCAAAATATCCAGGAACTATGTGGGTAGATTCACCAGCTAAAGATAGTAAACACGCAAGTAATGTAATAAGTGTTAGTGGATGGGCATTATCAGATACAACAGGAGATATAATAAGAATATATTTAGATGATAAGTTTGTAGCTGAAGCACCAAGAAAACAAAGAGAAGATGTATTTGTAGCATATCCTAATAGTTATGGAGACAGAGCTAAAAATCCACAACCAGGATTTGAGTATAATCTTAATATTGCAAATGTAAGTAATGGAAATCATATAATAAAAATAGTTAATGTGGCTAGTGATAGAAATACAATAATTCAATCAAGAGAAGTTCAATTTAATATTGTAAGACTTGAAAAACAACATAGAGGAATTGATGTTTCAAAATATCAAGGAAATATAAATTGGCAGGCTGTAAAAAATAGTGGTGTTGATTTTGCTATATTAAGAATTGGATATTATTTACAATCATCAAATACTGTAGTAAAAGATCCTTGGTTTGAGTCATATTATAATTCATGTAGAAGTTTAGGAATAGCAGTAGGCGGATACTTCTATTCATATGCATTTAACGGTCCAGAAGCAGCAGTAGAAGCAGAAGCATGCTTATCTATAATTAGAGGAAAATATTTTGATATGCCTATTTTTATAGATGTTGAAGATAATGTTTTAAAAAATGCAGTAGCAAATGGAACTACAAATGTTAATGAACTTACAAATGCTAGTATCACATTTTGTGATACTATGATTAGAAATGGATTCCAGGCAGGAGTATATGCAAGTAAGAATTTCTTCCAAACTTACTTAAATGCACCAGTTCTTGAAAGATATAATATTTGGCTTGCTCATTATACATCACAAACAGATTATACAGGAAGATATGATGTGTGGCAATATACAAGTCAAGGATCAGTTCCAGGAATTGATGGACCAGTAGATTTAGATTGGAGTATGAAGAAATTTTTCAATATGAAATAAGTATATAATAAGATATAAAAATGCAGTTCAATTTGAACTGCATTTTTTATAAATAAATTTACATAATATTAAAAAAGTCTTGAAAAACACGGGAAAATTTTGTATAATAATATCTGTAATATTTTTGTAACAATTATGAAAAATAACTGTAATAACTTACGCAAGTTGGGGGAAATAAAGATGAAAAAAATATCTAAAATATTATTAGCTATTTTAATTTTTAATTTTTTTGTAATAGCTAATGTATTGGCAGTAGAAAAAACAAACATTACAGTTAACGAAAGAGAAAAATATTCAGTAGCAGTTAATAAAGTAGAATATACAAGTATAGAACAAGCAGGTCTACAATTGAGAGAAGGCCTAAAAAAGAGAAAAAATATAATATCAGTAACATTTATAACTAGTACTAAATTAGATGATTCAATATTTAAACAAGTTGTAAATGAGGCAGTAAAACATACAGGAGTTCCTACGGAAGGCGATTATATATACTGGCAATGCTCAGAATGGGAAGCAGATTCTGATTATGAATATTTAAATGGAATATATTATTATACTTTAACATATAAATTTTCTTATTATACAACTTATGAACAAGAAAAAGAAATGGATATTGAAGTTGCTAATTTATTAAATACTTTAGATTTATCTGGAACAGATTATGAAAAAATAACAAAGATTTATAATTATATGTGTAATAATATTGTATATCATTATTCATCAAAAGATGAGCAAATCTATTCATCATATGGTGCATTAATTAATAAAAAAGCAGTTTGTCAAGGGTTTGCAACATTGTTTTATAGATTAGCTTTAGAAAATAATATAGATGCTAGAGTTATTGCTGGAATAGCAGATGGTGGACCTCATGGATGGAATATAGTAAAAATAGGAAATGAGTATTATAATATTGATACAACATGGGATGTTAACAATATTGTAAGTGGCTATAAATATTGCATGGTATCTGATAATAATTTTAAAGATCATAAAAGGGATAATAAATTTTCTACAAATGAATTTTATGCTATTTATCCAATGGGAGTAGAAAATTGTACATTAGACAGTAGTAAAGTTAATGTAGAAGAGACAGAAATATATAATTTAGCGGATTTAGAATCTGAAATAAGTTCAGAAGTATATATAGAAAATAGTGAAGTAGTAGATGTTGTATTAAAAGATACAATTGAGTCAACAAGAATTAATACTGTATGGACTACAATGATTTATTTAGTTAGAGATTTTGATTATTCAAATTTATGGAAAAATATAATATCTGAAGCTATAAATTATAATTATATGAGAATAGGGAAAAATGAGAGTGAAGTTTAGTAAGATATAATAATTTTATAATAGAAAAAAAGAAATGCAGTTTGGCTAGAATTGCATTTTTTATTATTTATTAGGAAAGTCCTCTGGACTTCCTACTAAATAAAAGTTTGGTAAATTGTAAAAGTAAAAATAAACATGTATAAAGTTTAGTCAAGTAAAAAGTTAAATGCAATACTGTAAAGTAAATGTAACTTGTATGCTAACATTTTAAAAAAGTTGTTGACTAATAAATAAAATGATGCTATTATATATAAAATTTAAAATAATTTTATTCAAATTTAATTCTTATGGCGTTTCGCCAAGTTTTCAAAAAATATTAATAAACTAAAAAATATCGTGTTGAAAAAATAAAAAATATATGCTAAGATGAAGGAGGTGAGAGATTGCCTATAATATCACAATTTTATGGTATAATAATTAGAATATTTTATAAGGATGTTCAAAAACATCATGGAGCACATGTACATGTTGAATATAATGAATATTCAGCAGTATATTCAATAAATTCCATAGAAATTATTGATGGAGATATGCCACCAAAACAAAATAGAATGGTTACTGCATGGATGGAAATACATAAAGACGAATTAGTAGCACTTTGGAAGATATCTCAACATGATGGAGAATTTTTTAGAATAGATCCTTTAAAATAGAAAGGGGAAATTTATGATACCACCAAGACCTAAGAATGTAGAAGCTTTAGAAGATTATAAATTAAAAGTTTTATTTGATAATGGTGAAGAAAAAATATATGATATGAAAAAAAATCTAAAGGAAAACTTTTATAAAAATTTGAATAATAAAGATTATTTTAAAACTGTAAAAATATCAGGTATTACTTTAGAATGGAAAGATGGAGAAGATATTGATCCAGACGAATTATATAATAATAGTAAACTTCAGACAAAATATTAATATAAAATTATTTTAAATTAGCACATCTTATTTCCTATATTTTGGAAATAGGATGTATTTTTTTTGAAAAAAGTAGCGAAAAGCTGCGAAATTTGACATAAAAATAAAAAGTGATATAATTTAACAAAAAATAGTAGGGGTAAGATTATGGAATTAAATGGGGAAAATAATGTTAGTGCAATTGAAGATAAAGAGAAGAAAAAATTATTCTGGAAAGATAAGAAAAATATTGCAATAATAATTTTAGTATTTTTATTATTATTTGCGATTTTTTCAATATCAAATTCAGATGTGAGTTCATTAAACAATAAGATTTCAGAGCTTTCAAATCAAATTGTAGAATTAGAAGAAAAAAATAATAATTTGGAAATTAAAATAAGTGAGAGTAAAAATCAGGAAAATAGCCAAATTGAAGAATTACAAAAAAATATTACAGAAAAAGAAACTCATATTAAAAATATTGAAAATGCATTAAATAATTTAACGTCTGAAAAAGTTACATTACAAAATCAAGTAAGTGAATTGACATCACAGAAGCAGTCTTTAGAAGGACAAGTAACAAGTTTAACTAATGAGAAACAAGAATTAGAAAAGAAAGTTAGTGTACAAACTACTACTTCAACAACAACTACAAAATCATCATCAAATTCCTCTAGTGCAGTAGCTTCATCACAAGCTAATTCATATACAGTATATGTGACTAAAACAGGAGATAAATATCATACAGGTGGATGTAGCTATTTAAGACAAAGTAAAATTTCTAAAGATAAAAATTCAGCAATTTCACAAGGATATACTCCATGTAGTAGATGTAATCCATAATGTAAAAATAAAAGGATTGGAGTAAATTGTGAGACCAAGAGCAGTAAAAGTAGAGCCAAAAGAAAATTATACAATTTTAGTAGAGTTTGATAATGGAGAGATAAAATTATTTTAAATTAAAGAAAAAAAGATTTGAGCTAAATTAAAAACTCAAATCTTTTTATATTTTTTATTATATTTATCTTCCATCATCATCATTTCTATTTTGAGAAGTAGTATTTAATGTGTTTTGAAGAGCTTCTATATTTTTAGAAATACCAGAAACCATAGCTTTATGTATTAAAAAGTTTAGATGTTGTGGTTCTGGTGAAAATTCTTCTGGTATAGCAGCTAAAACAAATTTATCACGAATACTAAATCTAGTTATTTTTCCATCTGCATTAGTTTTTCTTGAAAGTTCATCTAAAAGGCAAGATAGGTCAAGAGGAAATCCATGTTCTTTAGAAAACTTTGAAGCAAATGTTAAAGTAGTTCTAGTGTTGCCATCTCTAAAAGAATGTACAAGCCAAAATTGTGCTAATTGCTTTGTAAATTCCATAGACTTTTCTTCTAAAGGTAAAGCATCCCAATCTGTATTATTCATTTTATTTAAAACAGCTTCTAATTTTTGTGGAATATCTTGTGATTCTGCATAATTAAGGCTAAGTCCAGGAAGGACAACTTCTTCTTTCACTATAGGCACACTTCTAAATTCTCCAGCCCAATCAAATATATCTTCAAAAATATGTTTATGAACAGACTTTATGAAATCTATATCAAATTTTGTTCTAAAAGTTTTATCTATGTTAAGAAATTTTGAAAAAGTTATGTCAGCTTCAGCTTGATTTAACATATCATAGTCATTAATTCTTAATTTATTTTTTAAAATTCCGATCTTGATTAATATATGGATCTTTCATTAAATATCACCATCCTTTTTGTATAGATTGATGATTTTTTTTTGAACATCTTCTAATTCAGTAATTCCATCAATATATTCTTTTACTATATTTAATGTTTGATTACTTGGAATATCTGCACCTGATATTGATATTGCAAGTGCTGTTTTCACAAATTCTTTTCTTTGCTCACGAGTTGTATTTTTTATTGATAAATCCATGATTTATTCTCCTTTTTTAGTATATGTATATTATAGCATTTATAAGCTTATAAATCAAATAGCTAAGTTTTATTTCATAGTAGTAGTGTAATTAAAAATGTAAATACAATTATATGATAAATAAATTACTTTAATAAATAACTAACAATTGCATGACTATCTAAATTATCATGCATAACAATATCATTAATGCAAAGATTATATTCAACATTAAAATCATTTCTATTAAGTAAAACTATAGCAATACTAGTATCAGGATTTTTGAAAGCAGTTACTTCAATATTATTAGTAAATTTACTAAATGCAATTCGTTTAGCTCCAGGATAGATATATTTACTAAAATGACCAATATAGTAAAACGTTAAATTTTTTATATAATCATTATTTTCTTTATTAATCATAATAGGACTATTACAATAATTTAATTTATGATTTGGACCGCCTTTATTATCTAAAACCATATTCCAATCAATATAAGCGTTAATTCCACTATTTAAATCTCCTAAGATATCATGACCATATATTTCAGCATTTTTAACTTCATCATTTGGATTAAATTTTGAATATCCAGTACATCCTTCTGTATGGATTAATAACTTTCCAGGAAATGCATCATGTGTTAAAGATATGTTTTCAAAATGATCTCCAGTATACCAGTGGAAAGCAATTCCAGAGATTGCTTCGAGTGCTTGATTATTATTTAATTCTTGCATAGCTCTTGTAAATAATTTTTCTTTGTTATGATCCCATATTAGAATTTTAGTATTTATATTATTTGTTTTAAAAGTAGGGAATAAGTAATTTATAGCAAAGTTTGCTTCTTCTTTAGCTGAATATAAACAAGATTCCCAAATTTGCAAAGCATTGGGTTCGTTTTGAACAGTTATATAATTAATATTGATACCTTCATTTTTATAGAAGTTAATATATTTTACTAAGTAGTTTGCAAAAGTTTGATTATATTTTTCTAAAAGTTTTCCTCCTAAAACTAACATTTTATTAGATTTCATGAATTTTGGAGGACTCCATGGGGAAGCTAAGAACTGGATGTTAGAATTTAACTTTTGTGCAGACTGTACTATTTGTATAATGTAATCTTTATCTTTTTCAATACTAAAATCTGATAAATCAGGTTTATTTGAATAAGAATAAGAGTTTAAAGAAAAATCTGAACTTCCTATAGGAAGTCTTCCTACAGAATAGTTTAAGCCATCTTTAGAAAAATATTCTTTTATAACTTTTTCTTGTTTTTCAGATGGTAATTTTTTTATAGAAATTCCAGTTGCTTCTGTAAAAGCTCCACCAAATCCAAGTATAGTTTGATATGTGATTTCTGGATATATATTAATGATTTGATTTTCTAATTTTTCTTGATATGCTTTAGATTTCACTTTTGTTTCATGAAAAAACATATTTCTTTTATAATTTGTTTCTATTTTTTTTATTTCCATAAAATCTCCTAACTAATTAGTAAATAATTAATTTTCTATTTTATAGGAAAATGCTTTACACTTTCTATAAAATAAAGACTTCACTAATATTTGCAATTATTATGTTTTTAAAAATAATATAATATTTTATATTATATAAAATATTATATTATAAACTTTATATAATATAAATTAATTATTTATTAATTTTGTATAAAAGTTTAACAATTACGTGGACAATTCAGTAAAGTTTTGTATTTTTTTCATATTAAATATCGTCCACTATTGTTATTTTAACTTGAATTTAATTATTATGTATAATAAAATATGTTCTGGTTCACAAAAACAATCATAATATTAAATATAATAAAATGGGGGAAAGAAATGGGAATATTTGAGATTATTTTTATTGGAATTGGACTTGCAATGGATGCATTTGCTGTTTCTGTTTGCAAAGGGCTATCGATGAAGAAAATGGATTGGAAAAAAGCAGGTATAATAGGATTATATTTTGGGGGATTTCAGGCTTTAATGCCAGCAGTTGGTTTCTTTTTAGGTGTTGGATTTGAAAATAAAATAAAAAGTATAGACCATTGGATAGCTTTTATTTTATTAGCGTTATTAGGTATTAATATGATAAAAGATGCAATTAGTGAAGATGACGAAAAAGAAGAGGATGACAAGACAGATTTTAAAACAATGATTGTTTTAGCAATAGCAACAAGTATTGATGCTTTAGCAGTTGGAATTACATTTGCGTTTTTGAGTGTTAATATACTTTTAGCTATTAGTGTAATAGGAATAATTACATTTGTTATTTCTACTATAGGTGTTAAAATAGGTAATGTATTTGGAGATAAGTATGAGAAAAAAGCTGAAATTGCAGGTGGAGTTATTTTGATTTTAATGGGAGTAAATATACTATTAGAACATTTAGAAATTTTAATATTTTAATACGGTATATCATAAACATTGATTTTTAGCTGATTTTATGCTATAATAATAACGTTGCGTTTTGTAAAATCATTTCAAGAAAAGAAAAGGAGGAATACTATGAGTAGTATACCAAAACGTGATCTTGGAGTTGTTATAGGGCGGTTTTGCCCAATAACTTTAGGTCACATGACGCTTTTTGACACAAGTCTTTCATTCTGCAGAAGAACTTTTATAATTGTGGGATCTGCACAAGAGAGAGGTACTCTTCGTAATCCATTTCCCGTTGAAACACGAATTAAGTTAATACGGGAGGCATATCCTGAGGAATCAGAAAGTAGTTTGCTTATTGGCGGATTAAATGATATGACGAACGAGCTGGACATCAATGTGGACTGGGGAAAATATCTTAAAGAAAATGTTGAGAATAAATTCAGTAAGTTTGCAAGTCTCATGATATACGGCAATGACGAATACAGGAGTAAATGGTTTTCTGCTGAGGATATAAAAGATACGGACGAATACATTATTGCAAGGAGCAGACTGCCGATTTCGGCGACGATGGTACGCGGATTTCTGACAATAGATGACGAAAGGAGCTGGCAGAAATGCTCAGCTGAGCTCATTCACTATCTGTACAAAGAACTCCGTGAGGAATTGATGTCGGTACCTGTATATAAAGAAATTTATGATCAGGTTCGGCGCAGCAAGGTTATGGATCTTGATACCTTTATGAAGGTTTATAAAAGGTATGAGGCTGAGGACAGAAAAAAGAAGCTTGAAAAATTGAATCAATTGAAGAAATGAGAAAATAATTCAGTTTTTACATGGGACTTCTCATGCATGTAACTGAAATTCCGTGTGAGGTAGACAATATGGTATTTAAGATAGTTGCATTAGCAATCAGTATCAGTTTGGCAGGTATTGGCATTTATGCTATAATTCGCAATGCGGCAATAGACTGTATAGGCGAATTGAAGTATATGAAGAGAGAATCTGTTAAAAGAAGGGAAATGCTAAAAGAGGCACAGGCGAGAAAGAGTGCTTATGAGCAAACGCAGCAGTATATGGCTGAATATGTAGACCTTCTTAAGGCAGAAGATGAATGCATTGCGAAGCTTGAGGAAAGAATCAAGCATCATTGGGGATGGAAAATTTTAAAGCCCAATAAAAAATATGTCTCAAGATTTGATTTTCTTTAAGCTACATTGACATTTGGCGGAAAGAGGAGAGCACTAACTTTAGAAATAAGGTTAGTGCTTTCTTCTTTTATAGAAATTACAGTAATAAATTCTATATTCTTGTTAAGAAATATAAATTTTAAGCTATTTATATTGATTGACAGATTTACTAAAATGTGCAAAAGCGGATCCAGTGTACTATATGGATATTTGCGATTGCCATGGTAATCAAGGTTGCGCTTGAAAATCGTGTTCAAATACCAAAAATACTTCCAGTATTATGGTGGACAGATATGATTTTAATGAATTTTTCAGTTATGTATTTAGTAATTAAATATCTGAAAATAGGCAACAGGAAATGAACAGATCCGAAATGCAGGTGAAAAGCAGGGAAGGAGAGAGTCTCCCTGTTTTTTGCTATATAAAAAAAGAAACCCATTGTAATACAATGAGTTTCTTGTAAATATTTCCAATATTATCTTTTTGAGAATTGTGGAGCTTTTCTAGCTTTTTTAAGACCGTATTTTTTTCTTTCTTTCATTCTTGGATCTCTTGTTAAGAATCCATTAGCTTTAAGAGCTGGTCTAAATTCTGAATTAGCTTCATTTAATGCTCTAGCTATACCATGTCTTATAGCACCTGCTTGACCTGTATAACCACCACCAACAACTTTAACTATTACATCATATTTTCCAACTGTATTTGTAACAGCGAAAGGTTGGTTAACTATAACTTTTAATATTTCTGTTCCAAAATATTCATCTAATTTTTTTCCATTAACTGTGATTTCACCTTTTCCAGGCATTAATCTTACTCTAGCGATAGATTCTTTTCTTCTACCTGTTCCTTGGAATACTATATTTTCAGATTTTTTTGCCATTTTATTTTACCTCCCAAACTTCTGGTTTTTGAGCTATATTGTCATGTTCACTACCTGCATAAACTCTTAATTTTTTAATCATTTGTCTTCCTAATCTTGTGTGAGGAAGCATTCCTTTTACAGCTAAGAACATAGCTTTTTCAGGAGTATTGTCCATCATTACTCTAGCTGAAGTTTCTTTCATTCCTCCAATGTATCCTGAATGATGTCTATAAACTTTTTGATCTAATTTATGACCTGTTAAAACAGCATCTTTACAATTTGTTACTATTACATAATCTCCAACATCTTGATTTGGTGTAAATGTTGGTTTGTGTTTTCCTCTTAATAGTTTTGCAACTTCAGTAGCAACTCTACCTAATGATTTATCAGTTGCATCTATTATATACCATTTTCTTTCAATTTCGCCTTTTTTTGGGCTATATGTAGTATTATTCATGGTATTAATACCCTCCATTCAAATTTTAAAATAATTTATACTTTTATATTATTGTAAATCTAAATAATTTATATAACTACCGGGGAGAAGTTATATAATGTTACCTATATTTACATATAATGCTTAATTATTCTAATATAAAATTCTATAAAAGTCAAGCTTTTGTAAGAAAAATATTAAAAAAATGCATGCTTTTTATAAAAAATATGAACATAATATAAAAAGTAATTAATATCTAATTAAATTCTTTTTCTTTTTCTATTTCATAAAAAGAGAATATTTGTTATAATGTAAATGTTTAATATTATATATAAACTAAATAATTTATTAAAAATGGAGGAAAAAAGTGAAATTTGTAATACAGAGAGTAAAAAGTGCTAGTGTAGAAGTTGATAAAAAAATAGTTTCAGAAATAAAAAATGGTTTTTTAGTATTGATAGGAATTACACACAATGATACAAAAGAAGTAGCAGATTATTTAATAAATAAATTGGTAAATTTAAGAATATTTAAAGATGAAAATGACAAGCTTAATTTATCATTAAATCAAATAAATGGAGAATTATTATTAGTTTCTCAGTTTACGTTATATGGAGATTGCTCAAGAGGAAATAGACCATCATTTACTGAAGCGGCAGAGCCAAAGTACGCTAATGAATTATATGAGTATATAATAGATGAATGCAAGAAAAAGGTTCCAATTGTTAAAAGTGGAATTTTTGGAGCAGATATGAAAGTAAGTTTATTAAATGATGGACCTGTAACAATTATAATGGAAAAATAAATAAAAGGAGAAAGAAAAATGTTTGCATATATAAAAGGAAGTTTAGAAGAAAAATCTAGCAATTATGTAGTTATAGATGTAGGAGGAGTTGGATATCAAATTTTTATGTCTAACATTTCCATAAATGAAATTGGTGAAGTAGGGAAAAATGTTAAAGTACATACATATTATTATGTAAGAGAAGATAATATTAGTTTATATGGTTTTTTAACTAAAGAAGAATTAAAAATGTTTGAACTTTTATTATCAGTTAGTGGAATAGGTGCAAAATCTGCAATAGCAATGCTTTCAAATATAACACCATCTAGTTTTGCATTTGCAGTTGTTTCAAATGATATTGCAAAATTAAAAAAAGTACCAGGAATCGGACCAAAAACTGCACAAAGAATAGTATTAGAATTACAAGATAAATTAAAAGCTGAACAAGAAATTGCAAAAGTAGATGATGATGCACAAATGAATATACAATATAATAATGATGAAACTGTTTCTGAGGCAATAGCAGCACTTCAAATATTAGGATATAATAAAAAGGAAATTGATAAAGTATTTGAAAATATAGATAAAGCAGACTTATCAGTTGAAGATTTAATCAAAAAAGGATTATCATTACTTGCTAGATAAATTAGAGGTTTATAGGTAAATCTAAAAAAAACCTAAATAATTATTATATAAGGAATAATAAAATGGACTTAAATCAACCATTAGCATATAGGATGAGACCAAAATCTTTAGAAGAATTTGTAGGTCAAGAGCATGTTGTTGGACAAGATAAATTATTATATAGAACTATAAAAGCAGATAGATTATCTAGTCTTATTTTATGGGGACCTCCAGGATGTGGTAAAACTTCACTTGCAAAAGTTATTAGTGAAACAACCAAATATAAATTTACTAAAATAAATGCTGTAACATCAGGTGTAGGAGATATAAAAAAAGCAGTTGAAGAAGCTGAAAATCCATTACTTAATCCAAGTGGAAAATGTATATTATTTATTGATGAAATACATAGATTTAATAAACTTCAACAAGATGCATTACTTCCTTTTGTAGAAGATGGAACAGTAATTTTAATAGGAGCAACTACTGAAAATCCATATTTTGAAGTAAATAAAGCTTTAATATCAAGATCAATGGTTATAAAATTAGAACCACTTCAAAAGAAAGATATATTAAAAGTTTTAAAAAATGCAATCACAAATAAAGAAGGATTAGGAAATTACAATATAAAAATTTCAGATGAAACATTAGATACTATTGCAGAGGTTTCTGGGGGAGATGTTAGAACAGCATTAAATGGATTAGAAGTTGCTGTTTTAACTACTAAAATGAATTCAGATGGAGTTATAGAAATAACAAATGAAATAGCGAGTCAAAGCTTAAATAAAAGAAAAGCGATGTTTGATAAAACAGGAGATAGTCACTATGATAATATTAGTGCTTTTATAAAATCTATGAGAGGTAGTGACCCAGATGCTGCAGTATTTTATTTAGCAAGAGCTATTAATGGTGGAGAAGATCCAGTATTTTTAGCAAGAAGAATAGTAATTGCAGCAGCAGAGGATGTAGGACTTGCAAATCCAAATGCTTTAGTAGTAGCAACTTCTGCAATGCAAGCAGTAGCAATGGTAGGAATGCCAGAAGCAAGAATTATATTATCAGAGGCTGCAGTGTATGTTGCAAATTCAAAAAAATCTAATGCTACATATAATGCTATAAATATGGCAATTGCAGATGTTTCAAGTAAAGATACTGGAACAATACCAATGCATATAAGAAATGCCCCAGCTGAAGGAATGCAAGAATTTGGATATGGAGAAGGATATAAATATCCTCATGATTATCCAGGTCATTGGGTAGAACAACAATATTTGCCAGATAAAATGCTTGGAACAAAATATTTTATTAAAGATGAAAATATTGAATAGGCATGTGGACGGAATTTTTATTTATTGATTTAGAAAAAAATTCGTTCCCCTGTCTAGCAAAAATTGAATAAAAAATTAAAAAAAGCAAAAAATACTCTTATGAAAAAGAGTGTTTTTTTATGTATAATTGCAGGTTTTTTTGCAGGAATGATTAGTGGATTCTTTGGAGCTGGCGGTGGTCTTATACTTGTACCGTTTATGACTTTTTTATTAAAAGAAAGTGAAGTAACAGCAAGAGCTACCACAATTATGTGTATATTTTTTATGGTTTTAACTAGTAGTTTTTTTTATTTTAAAGAGAATTCTATAGACTGGTGGATTGCTGGAAAGTGTGCCATAGGTGGAGTTATAGGCGGATATATTGGCTCTAAATTACTTATAAATTTAAACAAAAATATATTGAGAATATTATTTGTTATTTTTTTAATTTATGCTGGAATAAAAATGATTATTTAGAAAATAAAGTAAAATATTATATTATTAATTATTGCATAACAATATATTTGATAAAATATATGATTTTAAAATTGAAGAGGTTATATGAAAGAAATTTTGATTGGAGCTATTTCTGGAACTGTTGCAGCTTTAGGAATGGGTGGAGGAACAATATTAATTTTGTTGTTGGGAATATTTACAAGTATGGGACAACATTTAATTCAAGGGACTAATCTTATATTTTTTATTCCAACTTCAATAACAGCAATTTATATGAATGTAAAAAATAAAACGATAAATTATAAAATGTCATTTATTATAATTATATCAGGAATTATAGGCGCAATTTTAGGAAGTAAACTTTCTTTTAAAATAGATAATTCAGCACTTAAAAAATATTTTGGAATTTTTTTACTTTGCATAGCAATTTTTGAAATTTATTCATTTTTTAAACAGTATATATTGAAGAAAAAAGAAAATAATAAAATTAGATAGTATTAAAAGAAGACTTTTATAGGATAGTGATTCTCATTTCTTATAAAATAAAGATCTTACTAGCAGTTAATAATAGATAGAAAAATATATTTAAGTACGTAATAAAAATTAATTTTGTGATAGTACATTTTAGTAAACTAAAGTTTTCTTTTAGTAATAAAATAAGGAAGGTGGTTATTGATTATGAATTTTGTAAAAGGTATTATGGTAGGAACATTAATTACAGCAGGAACAATGATGATGTATTCAGAAGGGGTAGATGAAAATAAAAAGAAAATGATGAAAAAAGGAAAACAATTAGCAAAAAGAATTAAAATGTCAATGTAGATGTTTTATATAATAGAAAAGTTATATTTTGTATTATATAGATTTTGTGTTAATTTTATATTAAGTGATTTTTTTCAAAATTAAAAGCGAAGTTTTAAATAATGAAAGTATAAAAAGTTATAAACTTTTAAATACATTTCGATAGAAAACTTCGCTTTAAAAAATTATAATATAAAAAGATTAATTATATTACTAAAAAAAGTTTTTAAAAGATTATTCTTCGCAACCACAATCTTCTTTTTCTTCTTCTTCAAATCTTTTTTTTGGTTCTGGCATCATATCCCTATCACAGCATAAATCAACACCTTTTAAGCATTTTCCTTCATGGTCACACACTTTACATATTTTGATGTGTTTAACTCTGTTTACCCATATTTCTATAGCATAAGATTTGTTTGGACAAAGTGGTCCAAAAACAAATTCACCTTCTTTATCTGTAAAAGTATGAGATACAGGTTTTCTTTCATCTTTACAAACTTCTACTAATTTTACAACAGCGTCACAAACAGGATCTCCGTGACAATCTCTTATAATTCCATAAACAACATTTCTGTCATCTTCTGGTAATCTTAAATCTAAGTCAAATTGTTTTCCTTTTTCTATAACACCGTCAACATCAACGATAACTTTTTTTTCAAATTCCATAATATTTTATCCTTTCAAATTTATTTAAACAATATTTATTGTCATAATAAAGTTTATGATTTTTATTTTGAAATGGTTATTTATTAGGAGAAAATTTCAATAATATAATTTTATTGGGACATAATCAAATTTTAAATTTATTATCAAAAGTTAATTACAGAATAAAATTCCTAATATTTACAAAAATATAAAATAGGTGTATATTTATAGTCTAAGAATTATAATTTAATAAAGATATTTATATCAAAATTAAATTATAATGAATAGGATAATTTTGGAAGGAGTGTACTATGGAAATAGAAGTTTTAAGAAAAGAATATCCAAAATTTTTATATAATGATTATAAAATATTTGAAGATGAGAATAAAATATATATAGAATACGAATTTGAAATTGAAAATTTATCAAAATTTAATCCTAAAATAGAGATATTAAAAAAGAATTTTAAATTTAAAGATATAAATTCAGATGTTGTAAAAAATATTGTTTTTAGTATGGGAATGGTAGAAGCAATTAGTTATTTTAAAGCGACATGTTCTCCACAGTTTTTTATAAAATGTGGAAAACTAAACGAATTCCAAGAAAGATGGTTTAAAAAATTATTTTATGTTGGACTTGGAGAATTTAGATATATAAATAATATTAATATATCTAATGATGATTGGGTAGAATTTATTTCAGAAGGCGAAGAAATAAAAGTACAAGAGCAGGCAGATGATTTAAGTGGAATTATTATTCCTGTTGGTGGCGGTAAGGATTCTAATGTTACTTTAGATTTGTTAAAAGATTACAAAAAAGATTCACTTGTTTTTCGTATAGGAAATAATAGTGTATCAGAAGGATGTGCTAAAGTAGCAGGTTTTAGCAATGATGAATTGATTGAAGTAAAAAGAACTATAGATAAAAACTTATTAGAGCTAAATAGTAGAGGATTTTTGAATGGTCATACACCATTTTCAGGAATAGTTGCATTTTTAACTTATCTTTGTTCATATTTATTAGGAAAAAAATATATAGCATTGTCAAATGAAGATAGTGCAAATGAAACTAATGTTGATGGAGAAAATATCAATCATCAGTATTCAAAAACTATTGAATTTGAAAATGATTTTAGGGAATATGGAAAAAAAGTTTTAAAAGCAAATGTAGAGTATTTTAGTATGCTAAGGCCAATAAGTGAATTACAAATTGCAATGTTATTTTCTAAAATAGAGCAGTATCATAATGTTTTTAAAAGTTGTAATGTTGGAAGTAAATCAGTACCTTGGAAATGGTGTTGTAACTGTCCAAAATGCTTATTTGTATATACAATTTTAAGTCCATTTTTATATAAAGAAAAACTTGTAAATATTTTTGGAGAAGACTTATTTGAAAGAGAAGATTTATTAAAAACTTTTATAGAGCTTTGTGGATATGGAGAAACTAAACCTTTTGAATGTGTAGGAACTTATAGTGAGATTAGATTTGCTATAACTGAAACAATAAAAAAATGTGATGGAAAATTACCATTTTTATTAGAATATTATAAAAATAATTTTGAATTATCAAAAGAAAATTTACTAACATATTATAATGAAAATAATAATATTCCAAAAGAATTTGAAAAAATCTTAAAAAGTAAATTACGGAATTTAAAAATTATTAAGACTATTATTAATTAATATTAAAGAAAGATTTTAAAAATATCAAATAATAAGAAATTTAAAAGGAGAATGAATGTTAGAAGAATTATTAAGCTATTTAGAGAACAAAAATATAGTTATATTAGGATTTGGGATGGAAGGTGAATCTAGTTATAGATTTTTAAGAAATCATTTTCCAGATAAAAAAATTTTTATAGCTGATAAAAAAATAGATTTACTAGATAATAAACCAGAATTAATGGAAGATATTAATGTAGAAGTATCAGTAGGTGAAAATTATTTAAATGGTATAGAGGAATATGATTTAATTTTAAAAGCTCCAGGAATTTCACTAAAAGATATAGATATTTCAAAAATTGAAAATAAGATTACAAGTCAGTTAGAATTATTTTTAGAGTATGTGCCAATATTTACAATAGGAATAACAGGAACAAAAGGAAAAAGTACAACCACATCTTTAATGTATAAAATATTAATAGACCAGAAAAAAGATGCATTTCTTTTGGGAAATATAGGTGAGCCTATTTTTAATGATATAGAAAGTTTTACTAAAGAGAGCATAGGAGTTATAGAGCTTTCATCACATGCATTAGAGTTTGTAAAAAAATCAACAAATATTGGAATAATTTTAGATATTTTTGAAGAACATTTAGATCATTACAAATCTTTAGAAAAATATATAGAAGCAAAATATAATTTAGCTAAATATCAAAAATCTAGTGATTATTTAATATACAATTTTGATAATGAATTTATGAAAAATTATAATTTTAAATATAAAGAAAATGATTATGCTGTTTCCTTTAGCCAAAAACCTAATACTAAAAATAGTGTATTTTTAGAAAATAATTTCATATATTGTAATAATAAAAAAGTTATGGATATAAATGAAAAAATAAATCTTAAAGGGAGTCATAACATTAATAATATAATGTTTATTTTTGCAGTTTGTGATATTTTAAATTTAGATATAGAAAAAACTGTAGATACAATAAAGAATTTTAAACCGTTAGAACATAGAATGGAGTTTGTAGGAAATTTTGATGGTATAGATTATTATAATAATTCAATAGCAACAATTCCAGAGGCAACTATAAGTGATATGAAAGCTATAGATAATATTAATACAATTATTGTTGGTGGGAAAGATAGAGGAGTAAATCTTCATGAATTAATAAATGCATTAAAAAATAATAGTACTATTGAAAATATAATATGCCTTCCAAAAACAGGAGAGTATATAAGAGATGGTTTGATAGATTCTGGTAAAAATGTACAATTTACAAACGAACTAGAAGAAGCAGTGAAATTAGCTAAACAAGTAACTAAAAAAGGAATGGTATGTTTACTTTCTCCAGCTGCATCTAGTTATGGATATTTTAAAAACTTTGAGGAAAGAGGAAATTTATTTAAAAAATATGTATCTTCTAACAATTAATTAACATAAACTAAAACAAGTTACAAATAATAAGTTTACAAAAATATTGCCATAAAGAGCTAATATTTAATGATAAAATATTATAAAATTGGTAAAAAAATTAAAAATATCCAATTTTATGTAGACAAAAGTTTAAAAATGTGTTATACTATAAGTGTTTTAGGGTAAAAAACGAAAATAGATAAAACATTATATGAAATACAGTAGATAAATTTTAAGGAGGAACGAGAATTGAATACAAATTATTCAGAAAATAATCACTTAGTATTAGTAGGAAAGGTAGTAAGTGATAAGAGTTACAGTCATGAAATTTATGGAGAAAAATTTTATGTTTTTAATTTAGAGGTTGTTAGACTAAGTTCAACTGTTGATATTATTCCAATTACAATATCTGAAAGATTATTAACAGAATTAAATTTAAGTATTGGAAAAAAAGTAAAAGTTGAAGGACAATTTAGATCTTACAACAATTATGAAAACGAAAGAAACAGATTAATCTTAACTGTTTTTGCAAAAGAAATAATTGAAGTAGAAGAAGTTGAAGATGACAAAGATGAACTTACAAATGAAGTTGTTTTAATAGGTTATATTTGTAAAAAACCTATATACAGACAAACACCATTTGGAAGAGAAATTGCAGATGTTTTATTAGCAGTAAACAGAGCATACAATAAATCAGATTACATACCAAGTATAGCTTGGGGAAGAAATGCAAGATTTTGCCAAAACATGGAAGTTGGAACAGAAGTAAAAATAACAGGTAGAGTTCAATCAAGAAATTATGAGAAAAAATTTGAAGATGGAACTGTTGAAACAAGAGTTGCTTACGAAGTTTCAATTGCAAGTATGGAAATAGCAAATAATGAAGAAGAAAATGAAAACGAAGAAAAAGTTGAAGCAGAAGTTGTTTAATATATTTAAGTATATAAATTAATTTATATAAATTTTAGCAAATTATATAACGTTCATGTGCTAACAAAGGTTGGTATATGGACGTTTTCTTTTTTAGACATGGGGACTAGACATGGGGACGGAGGTTTTGTCTAAATTTAATTTAAAATAATTTAGACAAAACCTCCATCCTCGTGTCTAAATTAATATTGACATTATTAGTTTTTTGAATATAATAGGTAGAGAAAGTTAAAACTATACCAAAGATTAGATTTATAAGAATTTAAACAGAAAAATTTGAGGTGGAAAATTTGGATATACTAATTTCAGTTATAAAATTACTTGGTGGAGTGGCCTTATTAATTTATGGTATGAGAACATTGAGTACTAATTTAAAAATGATATCAGGAGGAAAACTAGAAAAGTTTTTAATATCAGCTACAGATAATATATTTAAAGGATTATTAACAGGTATATTAATTACTGTTGCAACTCAGAGTTCTGCAGCAACTACGGTGCTTGTAGTAGGGCTTGTTAATTCAGAGATTTTAAAATTAAAAAATGCAATACCTATAATAATGGGAGCTAACATTGGAACTACTATAACATCGCAGATATTAAGACTTACAAGTTTAGATAATGGAAGCTTTATATCTTTATTTACACCAGCTGTAATAGCACCAATACTTATTTTAGTTGGTGTTTTTCTAATAGAGCTTGCTAAAAATAAAAAAATGAAAAATATTGGTGAAATGATAATGGGAATAGGGTTATTATTCACAGGAATGATAACTATGATTGAAATTGCAAGTGGATTTAGCGATTTACCTATATTATCACAAATATTATCAAAATTGTCTAATCCTATATTAGGAGTTTTAGCAGGTGCATTAATTACAGTTGTACTTCAAAGCTCAGCAGCTACAGTAGGAATTTTACAAGCAATATCAACTACAGGAATAATAACTTATTCTACTACTATTCCTATTATATTAGGGCAAAATATTGGAACATGTTTTACATCAATATGTGCAAGTATTAGTGGAACAAAAAATGCAAAAAGAGCTGCAGCAGTTCATTTATATTTTAATTTAATTGGAACAATAATATTTTTAATATTTATATACACATATCAATATTTTATAGGATTTTCATTTTGGGAAGATGCTATAGAAATGGGGCAAATAGCAAACTTCCATACAATCTTTAATGTAGTGTCAACAATAATATTATTACCATGTGTTAATTTAATTGAGAAATTAACTTTAATTACTATAAAAGATAAAAAATCAAATGATGATGAAGATGAAAGTGATTATTTATCAGTATTAAATATGCTAGATGATAGAGTATTAAAAATGCCAAAAATAGCTATTACTAACAGTACAATAGTTATAGAAAAAATGGGAGAAATAGCAGAAAAAAATTTTAGAAAATCTAATATTTTATTAGAAGAATTTGAATCAAAAAAATTAGATAAAATTTTAGAAAGAGAAAATGCAATAGATAAGTTAGAAGAAAAAGTTACAGAATTTTTAATTAGGCTTGGAAGTCTTGATACTTCTGAACAAGAAAGCATAATGATATCAACATTACTTAAAATGGAATCTGAATTTGAAAAAATTGGAGATTATGGATATAAGTTTTCTAAAATAGTAGAAAATATGAATGAAAAAAATGTTAAGATTTCAGATACAGCATATAAAGAGTTTGAATTAGTATATAGAATTACTGAAGATGCTATTTCAAGCACAATAAAAGCATACAAAGAAAAAAATATAAAATATGTTGTAGAAATAGAAGCGTTAAAAGAGTTTTCAGAAGTTAAAAGAGAAGAATATAAAAATGCACATATAGAAAGATTAAAAAACGGAAAATGTAATGTAGAAAGTGGGATTGCTTTTTTAGAACTTTTAATTATATGTGAAAAAATTATGGATCATTGTTCAAACATATCTTCATTAACATTAAATTATATGACAAATGAAAATTTTGTTACAAAACAAGATTTCTTTAAGAGAATATATGAGACAGAAAGTAAACTTTTAAAGAATAAATTAAATGAATGTAATCAAAAATATGTTATCTAATTTTTAGATAATTATAGTAGAATATAGAGTTTGTATTAAATACAAAAATTTTATGTTATAGGTATATATTTTTTTATTATTATTTGATATAATCCAAGTAAATTTATAAATCAGAGGAGTTTTGCATGAAAAGCGAGGAAGAAATAGAAAAAGTAGAATCAGAAGTTAGCCTTAAAAATGAAGAAAATCAGGATACTTCTGAAGGTACAGATGAAAAAAAATCATTAGCCAAACTTGAAAAAATAAAAGGAATTGTTTTTCATATTGTTGCTCTAATATGTATTGCATTATTTTGTGCAGCAATATCACCAAAAACATTACAAAACGATACATATTATACAGTAACAATAGGTGAGTATATATACAATAATGGAATATCAGATTTAACTACAGATTTATATTCTTGGCATGAACTTCCATATACTTATCCACATTGGCTTTATGATTTAGGAATGTTTTTAATATATAACTCATTTGGACAACCGGGAATTTATGCATCAACAATGATATTTACAAGTTTACTTGGATTTTCAATATATCTTTTAAGTAATAAAAAATCAAAAAATAAAGTAGTATCATTAATAATAACTATATTTTCAATATATTTAATGAAATCATTTATTGCAGCTAGAGCGCAACTTGTAACATTTATTTTATTCGTTTTAGCAGTATATGCAATAGAAAAATTTTTAGAAACAAAGAAAAAAAGATATGGAGTAATGCTTGTATTAATACCTTTACTAATTGCAAATTTACATTGTGCAGTATTTCCGTTTTACTTTGTTTTATTCTTACCTTACATAGGAGAATATGTTTGTGTAATATTAGATGAAAAAGATTTAGACTTAAGATTTGTTTCATTAATAACCAAAATAAAGAAAAAGCTTTCTAGAAAAGATGAAACAAAAGAAAAATGTGATACTAAATTAGAAAAAATCAAATTAGCTATTTCAAAAAGAACAATAAAAAGAGATAAATTAAGAGAAAATCCATATAAAGTTAAAACAGAAAAAAATCATGCTATATTATTACTTATTGCAATAATGGCAATAGCAGTTCTTACAGGTTTCTTAAACCCAGCAGGAGATGGAGCATTTACTTATTTATATAAAACAATGCAAGGAAATACAACTGAGTCAATTAATGAACATTTACCACTTACATTAATTGAGAATGAAGAATTTGCAGTATCAATTATAATATTTTTGATGATTTTAATATTTACTGATACAAAAATAAAATTATCAGATTTATTTATGCTTGCAGGAATAACATTTTTAGCATTTAAGTCAAGAAGACAAGTATCAATGTTTGCAATCTTTTGTGGACCAATACTTGCAAATCTAATAGCTCAAATGGTAGAAAAATATGATAAAGAAAACTTTAAAAAATTAGAAAATTTTATATCTGGATGGTTTGGAGCAACAGTAGTAATTTGTTTATTTATAATACTTTCTACAAATATTGTAAAACCACATTTTAGAAGTGATTATATAGATGAGTCAACATATCCAGTAGCAGCTGCAGATTGGATGTTAAGCAATTTAGATGTAAAAAACATAAAATTATATAATGAATATAATTATGGAAGTTATTTATTATTTAGAGGAATACCAGTATTTATAGATTCAAGATGTGATTTATATTCACCAGAATTTAATGAAGACAAAGAAAATGGTATAAATGGAAGAGATATTTTTTCAGATGCTTTAAATATAGCAGGAATAGCTGTTGATTATAAGACAAAATTTAAAGAATATGGAGTAACACATATAATATTATATGAAAACTCAAAACTTGCAATGATATTAGAAGATGATGCAGATTATAGAAGAATTTATAGTGAAGGTAATTTTAAAATTTTTGAAAAATTAGATGCTGTTAAAAATTAAAATTATAATTTTGAAAGTTTTAAATTCAAAAAGACAACCATATTAACTAACTGTAATTCATTACATTCATAACAGTTAGTAAAATTACAATTTTGAAAGTTTTAAATACAAAAAGACAGCCATATTAACTAACTGTAATTCATTGCATTCATAACAGTTAGTAAAATTACAATTAATGGAGGAAAAATATTGAAAAATAAAGTAGTTAGAAGTTTAGTTATTATTATAACTATATTAATTGTAATAGATCAAGTAAGTAAATTTTTAATTGTATCTTTATTTCCAGAGGGAATAGGAAATGACTATTTAAAAATCGAAACAGTAAAAAATACAGGGATGGCATTTGGATTTAATGAAGGCAATGTTAGAAATATATTTTTAAGCATCTTTGTTTTAGCAATAGTTATAAATTTTATAAAAAATCAATTAGAAAGACTTGATAAAAAAACAATAATATCATTATCATTAGTTTTAGCAGGTGGAATTAGTAATTTAATTGATAGATTTTTTAGAGGTGGAGTTTTAGATTTTATAAAAATATACAAATTTCCAACTTTTAATATAGCTGATTTATATGTAGTAATTGGTTGGGTATTATTGATAATATTTTTAATAGATTTTTCAAAGAAAAAATAGGGGTGTAGAATTGCGAAACATAGTTAGAATATTAGGAGTAGATATTGATAATATTACTATTGAAGAAGCAGGAGAAATAACTAAAAAATTAATAAAAGAAAGTAATAAATCTTGTAAGATTGTAGTAGCTCCAAATACAGAATTTATAATGATGGCTCAAAAAGATGAGGAGTTTTATAACATACTACAAAGTGCAGAACTTGCAACTCCAGATAGTGTTGGAGTAATGTTAGGTGGAAAATTTCAAAAAAATCCTTTTAAACAAAGAATACCAGGACAAGAATATTTTAGAAAAGTTTTAGAAGTAGGAGAAAAGGAGAACTGGACTTTTTACTTACTTGGTGGAAGAGGAGAAGTTCCTAAAATTGCTACTGAAAATTTAAAAAAGATTTATCCAAATATAAATATTGTAGGATATCATGAAGGTTTTTTTGAAGAGGATAGTGAAAAAGAAGTAATACAAGAAATAAATGAATTAAAACCTAATGTATTATTTGTTGCAATGGGAGCACCAATTCAAGAGAAATGGATTGCAAAACATAAAAATGAATTAAAAGTAGATATTGCAGCAGGTCAAGGTGGTACATTTGATTATGAGGCAGGAAGAATAAAAAGAGCGCCTAAAGTAATTCAAAAGTTAGGTATAGAATGGCTATGGAGATTAATATTAGAGCCTTCAAGAATTTTTAGAATGGTAGTGTTACCAATATATTTATTTAAAATTATTATTGCAAAAGATATAACAAAAGGAAAATTTAGCAAATAGGGGAAAAATTTTGGAAAAGAAAGATTATAAAATAAATGAAGAATTAGCAGGAATAAGATTAGATAAAGCTGTAAGTATGAAAGATACTTCAATTTCTAGAGCTAGTGTACAACGTCTAATTGATGAAGAAAATATTTTAGTAAATGGAAAACCTACTAAATCTTCATATAAATTGAATTTAGATGATGTAGTAACTATAATTAAAGAAGAACCAAAAGAAGTTGAAATTAAACCACAAGATATTCCATTAGATATAATTTATGAAGACAGTGATATATTAGTAGTAAATAAGCAAAAGGGATTAGTAGTACATCCAGGAAATGGAAATCCAGATGGAACATTGGTTAATGCTATTATGAATAAGTGTAAAGATAGTTTGTCTGGAATTGGTGGAGAAATCAGACCAGGAATTGTACATAGAATAGATAAAGATACATCAGGGCTTTTAATTATTGCAAAAAATGATAAAGCTCATATAGTATTAAGTGATAGATTGAAAGAGCATGAAGTTAAGAAAACATATATAGCTTTAGTAAGAGGAAAACTAAAAGAAAATGAAGCAACTATAGATATGCCAATAGGAAGAAGTACAAAAGATAGAACAAAAATGGCAGTATCTAAAAATGGTAAAAATGCAGTAACTCATATTAAAGTTATTGAAAGATTTAAAAATTATACTTTATTAGAAGTAAATATAGAAACAGGACGAACACATCAAATAAGAGTTCATTTGTCTCAAATAGGATATCCAATAGTTGGAGACTATGTTTATTCAAATGGGAAAAATCCATTTGGAGTAGAAGGACAGATGCTACATAGTCAAAAACTAGAATTTAAGCATCCAATTACTGAAAAAGAAATGAAATTAGAGGCAAAATTGCCAGAGTATTTTGAAAAAGTATTAGAGGAGCTAAGAAAGGAAAACAGTAATAATTAATGGAAGAAATTAGATTGCAAAAATATTTAGCTCAAGCGGGAATAGCTTCTCGTAGAAAATGTGAAGAACTAATAGAAGATGGTAAAATATTAGTAAATGGAGAAAAAGCAGAACTTGGTAGAAAAGTAAATCCAGAAAAAGATAAAATAGAATACTTAGGAAAAATAGTGAAATTAGAAAAAGATGATTATACTTATATATTATTAAATAAGCCTATTGGAGTTGTTACAACAGCTAATGACCAATTTGATAGACAAACAGTACTTGATTTAATAAAAACAGATAAAAGAATTGTTCCAGTAGGAAGATTGGATATGTATACATCGGGAGCATTAATTTTAACAGATGATGGAGATTTTATATATAAAGTAACACATCCAAAACACGAAATAACCAAAACTTATACAGTAACATTGATTGGAATAGTTACAGAAGACGATATAGAAAAATTAAAATCTGGAGTTGAAATTGATGGAGAGTATATAACAAAACCAGCAAAAGCTAGAATATTAAAGATAGACAATGAAAAGAAAATATCAAGAGTAGAAATTACAATACATGAAGGAAAAAATAGACAAGTTAGAAAAATGTGTGAAGCAATAGGAAAAAAAGTAATAGCACTTCATAGAGCGAAGATAGGAAATATTGGAGTAAAAGATTTAAAAATAGGTACATGGAGATATTTAACTAAAGAAGAAGTAAATAAATTAGTTTAAAAGACACAGGGACGTAGATTTTGTCTAAATTATTTTAGATAAAATGAGAATACTAATATTTGTTTAGACAAAACCTCCGTCCCCATGTCTAAAGAAAATACGAAAGAGGGAAGAAAATGGAATATCAAAAATTTATTCCAGAAGGATGGTTAGACACAAAAGATGAATTGAATAAGAGTTTAATTCAATCAGCATTTTCTGATGGACAAGTACTACAAGGAGTAGTAAATAATTGTGATTCAGATTTTAATTTACATATAGATTTAGGTAATAACATAAAAGGAATAATTCCAAGAAATGAATTAGAAGCCATAAATGTAGATGAATTTGGATATTGTAATCCTAGTATTTGTAAAAATAAAGTTAATAATTTTGTTCAATTTAAAGTAAAAGAAATAAATGATACATGCAATAGTGTTATTCTTTCAAGAAAAAGTGTTCAACAAGATGCATTAAATTGGTTAAAAGCAAATTTACAGCCAGGAATGGTAGTAAATGGAATAGTTAAGAATATAAGAAAATTTGGAGCATTTGTAGAAATAGGTGGTGGAATTGTTGGATTACTTCATATAGAAGATATTTCGGTTTCAAGAATAAAATCACCAGAAGAACGATTTAGTATTGGACAAAAAATTAATGTTATGATAAAATCTATTGACAACGAAAATAACAAAGTTGTTTTGTCATATAAAGAATTACTTGGAGATTGGGAAGAAAATATTAAAGAATACAATGAAAAAACTGTTGTAGAAGGCACAGTAAAAGAAGCTGATAAATATAAAAACGGAATTTTTATTGAACTTAAACCTAATTTAGTTGGTCTAGCAGAATATAAAGAAGGCTTAGAATATGGACAAAGAGTAAATGTTTATATAAAGAAAATTATAAAAGATAGAAAAAAAATTAAACTTTTAATTATTTAAGGAGGTTTTAGAAAATGGTAGATGATGAGCAAATAAAAACTACCGTTTCTCCATTCGCTATTAGAGAGGGAGAAATAAAAACATTTGATGGGAAGGATGGATATGTATCTATTAATCAGATTATCCACAAAATTAATTTAGGACATATATCAGATGTACATTTCAAAATACTAGATTTAGTAAATGAATTTGAATTTTTAACTTCAAGACAAATTTATCAAATGCTTGTGCATAGGGGAGTTGAAATAAAATCTCAAGACAAATTAAATACTAAGTTAGAACAATTAGTTAAAACAAAAATTTTAACAAGATATTATTTTACTTCAGAAGAAGGAAAAGGTATATATAGAGTTTATTGTATGGAAAAAATGGGTAAATATTTACTTAATTCTAAAGAAGTAGAATGTAAATGGCAACCTACAGATAATACAAAACCAGTAGCTCTAATTAAAAAAAGATTGGCAGGAAATCAAGTTATTGTTGCATATATGAGAAAGGCTAAAAACTTTGATTCATATAAAGTAAAACCAAATATAACAGCAAAAATGGCAGGAAAAGCATTCAAATGTCATGGTGAAGTTAAGATTTCTAAAGCAGGAAAATCATTAAGCTTAATTTTTGAATGTGTTAGAAGAGAAGACGATTGGCAAACCAAATTTGTAGAAAGAATGAGATTATATAAAGATTTTTTAGAGAATTTTGTTCAATTTGATTCTGGATATGAAGCAAGACCACAACTTATTTTAGTTTGTGAAGATGAAAAACATATGGTAGAAACATTTAAAGAAATTATAAAAAATGATTTAGATTTAGGAAAAATTAAAGTTTATTTTACTACAGATTTAAAACAAAATGCAGGTTCTTTAGATAAATCATTAACAGAATTTGCTAAGAGCGAGTCAACTGGAAAATTTGTTGCTAAAAATGTAGAATTTAAAATTTTAGAATAGAAAAACAGATAAGAGTACTCCCAATAAGAATAATTATTGGTAAAGTACTCTTTTTCACTTATATAATATAAAAGTTTTGTTAATTTTTTATGAAAAAATAAAGAATTTTGGAATTATTTATGTATAAAAATTAGTTTGGAGGATAAATAATATGGGGAAAATATTGAAAGTAAGAGAAGTTGGAGATCCTGTTCTTGGTACAAAATGTAAAGATGTAGATATAAAAAATATTAATAAAGAAATTTTAGAAGAAATTGAAGATTTAAAGGAAACATTAAATTTTACAGAAGGGTTTGGAATTGCAGCACCACAGGTTGGAATTAATAGAAGAATAGTAATTGTTCAAGTTGATAAAGAAAAGTGCACATATAAAGATTGTGAAGATGTACCAACTACAGTAATGATAAATCCAACATGGAGAAAATTATCAGAGGAAAAAGAAATTGAATTTGAAGGTTGTTTAAGTGTTCCATCTATAAGAGGTAAAGTAGAAAGATATACAAATATTGAAGTTACATATTATAATGAAAAGGGGGAACAAATCATAAAGCAATTAAAAGGATTTACAGCAAGAGATGTACAACACGAATGTGACCATTTAGATGGAATAGTATTTTTAGAAAAAGTAAAAGAACATAACGGTTTTGCTACTAAAGAAATGATAAATAAATTTAATTTAAAAGAAGAAAAAGCATAAATACAAATAATTTTTTATAACTACAAAATCAAAAATAGCAGAGAAATTTTTAAATAACTTTAATTAGAAGATTAATAGAAATAAATTTAGGTTTACTAATTTTGGAAAATTTATTTTTTTCCTATTTTATAGGAAAGTGCTTTGCACTTCCTATAAAATAAATGCTTTGCTAATATTTGTCCACTATTGTTCGTCTGAAATTAATTTTCTAATTGTGTCATATAAATATGGTTTGTATTCTTCAATTGGTAATGGTTCATTATATAAAATAGAATTAAAAGCAGTAGAACTTACAAGTTCTATAATCATAAATAAAGTAACATCAGGATTTTTCAATTTTATATTATTTTCTTTAATACCTTTTAAAAATAAATCATAAAGTCTATCTTCATTATTTTCAGTTTCTTCATATATTTTTTTTACAGTTTGACTATAAATTCCCCAAGATAAATTTTTAGATATAAATTTCAATAAAATAGGGTTCTTTTTTAATTCATCTATAACATAATCTACTATAAAAATAATTTGATCTGGTAAATTATTTTTATTATTTTTTCTTAGAGCTACTAAAGCATCATTAAAAAGTTTATGTGATTTTTTAGCAATTAATATATCTCTTATTTCATATTTATCTTTAAAATATAAATAAAAAGTTCCTTTTCCAACGTCTGCATTATCAACTATTTCTTGAATAGAAGTATCTTTAATACCTTTTTCTGTAAATAGCTTAAATGCTGTATTTAGTAGTCTTGACTCTTTGTTTTCTGTTTCCTGATTTTTCATTATTTAATTCCTTTCATATATTTAGAAGATATCTAATATAAAAATATTTAATTATATATGTATAAAATCTTTGCTAAACTTTAATTTTATTTATTTTTACTTGCTAACTCTATTATGTCATAAAAATGACTAATAGTCAATAAAATATATAAAAAGTATTGACTAATGGTCATAATAAGAGTATAATATCTGAAGTGACCAATGGTCATAAATATAAAAGGAGGTAAGAAATGGAAAAGTTTGGTGAATTTATATGCAAATATAGAAAAATAATTTTAATAATAGCTCTAGTATTATTAATTCCATCAATAATAGGAATTAAACTAACTAGAATAAACTATGATATATTAGTATATTTGCCAGATGATATAGAAACAATCAAAGGTGAAAATATATTATCAGAAGAATTTAATATGGGAGCTTTCTCAATTATAATTTTAGATAATATGTCTACAAAAGAAATTTTAAAATTAGAAGATGAAATTAAAAAAATAGATAATGTAGAAATGGTAGGGAGTATAGCAGATGTTTTAGGAACTAGTATACCAGTAGAAATGTTACCAGATGATATAAAAGATATGGCTTATAAAGAAAATTCTACAATTATGATGGCAACATTTAAAGAAGCAATATCTTCTGATGAAACATTAAAAACAATAGAAACTTTAAGAGAAATTACAGATGAAAGATGCAAAATAAGTGGTATGTCTGCTGTTGTTTTAGATACAAGAGATTTATCTAATTCAGAAGTGGTAATTTATGTTGTTATATCTGTTATATTCTGCTTATTAATTTTACAAATAGCATTAGATTCATATATAGCACCACTTTTATTACTTTTAAATATAGGAATTGCAATTCTTTATAATATGGGAAGTAATATATTGCTTGGAGAAACTTCTTATATAACAAAAGCAATTAGTGCAGTTTTACAATTAGGTGTTACAATGGATTTTGCAATTTTCTTATATCATAGCTATATGCAAGAAAAAGAGAATAATAAAGATATAGAAAAAGCAATGGCTTCTGCAATTTCAAAAACTTTAGTTTCAGTAGTTGGAAGCTCATTAACAACAATAGCAGGATTTTTAGCATTATGTAGTATGGATTTAACATTAGGAAAAGATATTGGTTTAGTAATGGCAAAAGGTGTATTTTTAGGAGTTGTTTGTGTTGTAACAGTTTTGCCAAGTATGATACTTGAATTAAACACTTTAGTAGAGAAAACTAAACATAGAGAAATTATGCCTAAATTTACAAAGCTAAAAGAGTTTACAATCAAACATTACAAGTTAATAATTATAGCATTTTTAATTATATTACCAATAGCTTTTTATGGATATAAAAATACAGATATATATTATAACTTAGACAAATCATTACCAAAAACTCTTGGAAGTATAACTGCAAATACAGAATTAAAAGAAAAATTTAATATGGTATCAACAGAAATTGTTTTATTAGATAAAAACATATCTAATGAAAAAACAAATGAAATGCTTGATAAGATAGAAGAATTAGATGGAATAGAATGGACTTTAAGTTTATCTAAAATTGCAGATTTAGGTATTCCAAAAGAAATGTTACCAGATGATATTTTAAGTAAGGTAGAAAATGATAAATATCAATTAGTAATCATAAATTCAAATTATGAAATGGCAACTGATGAATTAAATGATCAAGTTGATAAAGTAAATGCAATTTTAAAACAATATGATGAAAATGCAATACTTGCTGGTGAAGGACCACTAATGAAAGATTTAGTAGAGATAAGTGATCATGATTTTAATAGTGTTAATACAGTTTCTATAGGAATTATATTTATAATTATGATATTTGTACTAAAATCTATTTCATTGCCAGTTATACTAATTTGTGTTATAGAATTTGCTATATTTATTAATATGGGAATTCCTTATTATACAAATACAATATTACCTTTTATAGCATCTATTGTTATTGGAACAATTCAATTGGGAGCAACAATAGATTATGCAATTTTAATAACTACAAAATATGTTACAGCTAGAAAAGAAGGAAAGAATAAAGAAGAATCAATTAATTTAGCATTAGGAACATCAATAAGTTCTATAGCAGTAAGTGGACTTTGCTTCTTTGGAGCAACTTTCGGTGTTGGTATTTATTCAAAAATAGAAATGATAGGTTCATTATGCACATTAATGTCAAGAGGAGCAATTGTTAGTATGTTTACAGTAGTTCTTGTTTTACCAGCATTTTTATTATTATTTGATAAATTAATTTGTAAAACAACATCAAAAATGACTAAGTTAGAAAATTAGATTTTTATAAAAATAAATTAAAGTAAATTCGTTAATAAAATTTATTAGAAAAAGATAGTGTAAAAGAACCTATGAAAATAGGATATGAAGATATTATCTAAAAAATTAGGAGGAAAATTATGAAGGATGATTTTAAAAAGAAGATTATTTCAGGTACAGTTTTAATTACAATGTTAGGTTATACAATGCCTATATTTGCTTTTGCTAATGAAGAAACTATTTATTCAAAATTAAATTCAAGTGGTGAAAAATATAAATCAATAGTAAGTACTTATTCAGACTCAGAGGATATAATTCAAAATGAAATAGATAAAGAATTACCAGTTGATTGTAGGATAACATACGAATTAGATGGAAAGCAAATAGATGCTAAAGATTTAGCTGGAAAAACAGGAAAAGTAAAAATCACATTAGAATATGTAAACAAAGAGTTAAATCAGGTTAATATAAATGGAAAAGAAGAGGATATATATACACCATTTTTTGTAGTTTCTGGAGCAATAATTGATAATGAAAATAATAAAAATGTTCAAGTTTCAACAGGAAAAGTTATAAATGATGGAAGTAAAACAATAGTAATAGGATTTGCGGCGCCAGGTATGCAAGATAGCTTAAATATTTCTAAAGAAGATGTAGATATACCTAGCAAAATAGAAATTACAATGGACAGTAAAGATTTTGAATTAGGTAATATTATGAGCTTTTGTAGTCCTAAAATTTTTGAAGAGGGAGATTTAGATAAAATATTAGATAAGACAGACGAACTTTTTGATCAAGTAAATGAATTACAAAGTGCAAGTAAACAAATTGAAGATGGAGCTATAAAATTAAATGATGGTGTAGTTACTTTAAATAATGGAGCTCAAAGTTTAAATAGTGGGGCAAATGAATTAAACAATGGAATAGATACATTAAAAGGTGGAACTTCACAAATTACTAATGGAGCAAATTCATTAAAAACAGGTACAGCAGAATATACAAGTAAATCAAAAGAATTTAATAGTGCGATGAATCAAGTATCAAGTGGTGTTAGTTCATTAAATTCAAGCTATAATGGAATTAATGATGGATTAGCAGCGTTAAACCAAAGTTCTCCAGCATTAGTAGATGGAGCTAAAGGAGTTAGCGATGGAGCAAAAGCATTATCAGCAGGGTTAAGTACAGTAGATAGTACACTTGATGCTATAATAGGAGGAATAAATACTACATCAGAGCAGACTGTATCAGTAGCAAATAATACTGAAAAAATACCAGAAATACAAAATGTAATAGCAAATAATGAAGCAGTAATAAATACTTTAGGAGCTACAAATGCAAGTTTACAAATGGCAATAGATGCAACAGAAGATGAAGGTGTAAAAGCAAGTTTAGGTGCTCAAATAGCTTCTAATACAAGTGCTATAGCTTCATTACAAGCAAATAATAATACTTTATCAGGAGTGATTGCAAGTTTAAATACACCAGTATCATATACAGTAAATAGTGCAAGTGGAATAGATGCAAATAGTTTAGCAAGTTTAAAAGGAACAATTAATTATTTAGCAACAAGTTCAGCAGGATTAGCACAAGGGGCAGAAGGAGTATATGCAGGAGTTTCTCAAGCAGTAGGAGCTATAAATTCATTATCAGCAGGTTCAACTCAAGTAAAAGCAGGATTAAATAGTTTAGAGACATCTACAAATGGATTAACAAATGCTAACAATCAATTAACTCAAGCAGCAACTACAATAGCAGATGGTGCTTCAAGTTTGGCAAGTGGAGCTGTAGTATTAGATGAAGGTGCTAGAAAATTATCAGATGGTTCAGTAGCATTAAGAAATGGAACAAGTGAATTATCAAACGGAACAAATGCATTATTAGAAGGAAGTAATGCTTTGGTAGATGGTATTAAGAAATTTAATAATGAAGGTATAAAGAAAATACACAATTTTGTAAATGGAGATTTAAAAAATACTGTAACAAGAATAGAGAAGATGGAAGAGTTATCAAATAATTATAATAATTTTGCATCTAGTGAGGAAAGAGAGGCAATTAAATTTATTAATATAATTGATAGTGTAAAAAATAGTTCTAAAGAAGAAAAAGAGGATGAAATAATATTACCAAGTAAAGATGAAAATAATGAAGAAGATTAAATAAAAGGTTATACAAAGGAAAGACGAGGACGATTTAGTAAAGTTTTGTCTTTTTCATATTCTTTTGTTCTATATTAGAAAAGTACTTGAACTAAAAATACATTTATTTGCAATGAGAATTGAATTTAAGAGACTTTTAATATATTAGTATAAAATAATCCCCTAACTATATGTTAGGGGATTGTTTTTATCCTTATTCGTTATTTGAATTGAAAGTTGTTATTGCATTTTCATCATCAAATTTATAAGACAAATTTGATTCATTATTTTGAATTGGATCCATATCATTTGGATTATCTGGGTTAGCATGGAAGTTTACATTCTTTAAATCAAATCTATGTTTATTTGAATCATCACTTTCATTAGTACTAATTCCATTTGTAAATCTACTAAAGTTATAGTTTTTGATTTTTTGTTTTTCTTTATATCTTGATTCCAAGAAATCAATTTTTGCTTGACCAACAAGGTTCTTTCCTTTCAAGTCTTTTGTTTTGTAAATTATAAATTTGAATTTTAATGCTTGAACTTTACCTTGTTTAAAGTTTGGAATCCATTGCCACTTGATGCTCTTATAAGTATCATCGTATTTACCTTGATCAGTTTTATAATCGTGTGTAAACATCCAACGTCTCTTATCACCAAATTCTTTTTCCCACCATTCGTTATCTTCTGGTGTATTGTTACCAAATACAACTTTTGTAGTACAGTTAGCAAGAAGTGTTTGTCTAAAGTTGTAATCATTTTTAATACCAAATTGAGATAAGTTTTGTGAAGATATAATTGTTCCAACTCTATATTTTCTATATAAAGTGAATATATCTTCTGTTGCTTTACATACAAAAGGAGGGAACTCATCAATGTATAAGAAGTGAGGAATTCTAGTTTTTTCATTTCCAGGTCTTGATAAAACAGATTGTTGCATAAGCAATATAAAGAATAGACCAAAGGCTTTATGAGCACTAGCTCCTAAATCACCACGACGAGTACAAACAAGAGTAACATCTCCATTTGCTAAAGCTTTATCATAATTTAAGTTATTTACTCTATTACATAAGATATTTCTAACACCAGGATATCTTAATAAGTTTTCAAGTTGAGAAGCAGATGCTTGTAAATATCTTTCAGTTTCGTCTCTACCATGAGCTGTTTTATAGAAAGTCTTTTTAAAATATCCAAGTTGGATTTTATATTTTTCTACAAGGTCTGGATATTTTTTCATTGTTTCAGACATTTCTTCTATTAAATCAAAATCATTTAATAATTCTAATAAATCTTCTAAGTTTGGTATTGCTCCTTCATGTTCTCTTGGATAAACTTCTTTTAATAATAATACTAAGTTTTCGATTGCTTGAGTAACAATATTTTCCATGAAAGCTTCATCATGATTTCCGAAATTAGGTGCTTCTTCAGAAGCATACATTCTTTTTAAAATAGATGAAATAGCAATAGATGTTTTTATAGGGTCTTCATATGTAAATGGATTTAATCCAATAGAGCTACTATCATTTGGATCTATTATATGATATTTGATTCCAAAGTTACTAGCAACTTCTTTCATATGAGTTATTGATTCATAATCTGGTGCTATATATGTTATACCAAGATTTTTATAAATTGAATTTTCTCCATCATAGTTGTAAAGCATTTTTGAAAAATATGCTTTATATACTTTTTCTTTACCTGCTACAGGAGTAATCATATTTAAAGTAAAGTTTTCGTTTATATATTCGTTAGAAAAAGGACAAGTAAGTGTTGCAATATTTGTACGTAATGCAGTATATCCTAATTCTTTTGAAGTTTCTTTAAAGAAGTATTTTTTCTCCATATCTCTTGCAATCATTGGCTCAAACATCATTGAGGTTTTACCTGAACCAGAAACACCAACAATTAAAGTAGATTCAAATCTTCTAGCTTCAGGTATTTTAATTGTTTTATTAGTTTCTCTATCTTTACATATGAACATTTCACAAGTAAATGGGCCCATACCAATGGATTTATCAGATAAATCTATTCCACTATAATCCCAAATTGATTCTTGTATGTATAAAGTATCTTGAACTTTAAGATATAACCATTTAAAGAAAGGATAGATTGTACATACTGGTACATACCAAGCAAGTGCTGAAAATGCAGGTTTTATCAGATCCATAAAAGTAGTAATTATGTATGGATAATTTGGAACTGAGAAAAGTAATAACCAACCTATTTGATTAATCCACTGAACAATCATTGAAACTACCATTATATGTAATGCGGAAGCATATATATAAAAGAATGTAGTTTTTGTGTATTTGCTTTCTGCGAATTTTGATGCAGGTGAAAAGTAAAATGCAAATACAGGACAAGCTAATGCGATTGTATATGTAATAGGTCCCCAATATGAAACAGATAAACCTGAGAATATCATGAATAACACTTCTACAATTCTATCTACACATAAATATATAGAGATTAGTGTTAATACATATGTAGCAAAGGTATTTCTATCTGTTTTTAGTTTCTTTAAAAATTTATCAATGTATTTCATAATCATAATTTAAAAAATCCTTTTTTCAAAAATATACATATATATTATCCTACAAAAACGAAAAAAAATCAAGCTTTTTCGGTAAAAAACCTAGATTTCCGTAAGAAAAATTAAAAATTTTATGTGGTAATAAAATAAATCTTATAACAATTATCCAAATTTAGAAAAAAATGTTTGTTTTGATATATATTTTACAAAAAAATATTAATTTAAAATATAAAATATTCATAGATTTATAATAAAAAGAATATAAGTTTTAATATCTAATAAAATTAATTAGAATATAAACTTAAAATATGGAGGAAAGCTTGAAAATAACAGATTTTTTGAAAGGCATATTATCACTTGTAATTTCACAAATTCTTATAAAGATTTTTGGAGTTGTATATAGTTTATACATGACAAATAAAAGTGGGTTTGGAGATGAAGGAAATGCTATATATATGAGCGGATATCAGATATATGCGCTACTTCTTACAATATCATCTATTGGAGTTCCAAATGCAATATCTAAAATTATTTCAGAAAAAATATCAATAAAAGATTATACAAATTCTGATAGAATTTTTAAAATATCTGTGTTCTTATTTTCTATTATAGGATTTCTAGGTTGTATATTGTTATTTATGTTTTCCGAATTTATAGCTGAAGAAGTTCTACAAATACCAGAAACGAAGCTAAGTCTGATGGTTTTATCTCCAGCAATTTTTTTTGTATCAGTTTCATCTGTTATTAGGGGATATTGCAATGGAGAAAATAAAATATACATAACAGCAAAATCACAGTTTTTTGAGCAAGTTTTAAAATCAATTTTTACAATTACTTTTGTAGAAATAGTTTCAAAATCTTCAAAGTCAAGTAAAGAAGTAATGGCAGCAGTTGCAAATTTTGCAACAACAATGGCTACATTTTGTAGTTTAATATTTATATTTAAAGAGTACATAAAGATAAAGAAACGAAATATTTATTTGGATAGAGTTAATTTTCCAAGAGAAAGAATTTTTAATATAGTAAAAAAAGTTTTAGTAATATCAATTCCAATAACAACAAGTGCAATTTTATCATCTTTAGGAAAAAATGTAGATTCAGTTACAGTGGTAAGAATATTAAAAGAAATTTTAGGTGAGGAAATTGCTATAGCAAAATATGGTATATTAAGTTCAAAAGTGGATATATTAATAGCGTTACCACTTTCATTTAATATTGCTATTTCTACAGCATTAATACCAGAAATATCTAGAAAAAGAGCAGTTAATGATTTAGATGGGATAATAAAAAAGATAGAAACTTCTATATTAATTACTATTATAATAGGGATACCATGTAGTTTTGGAATGTATTTTTATTCTGGTAGAATATTTGACTTATTGTATCCAAGAGCAAATGAAGGAGCAAAACTTTTAAGTTTAGCATCATTTAGTATAATATTTTCATTATTAGTACAGACTTTAAATGGAGTTCTGCAAGGATTAGGAAAAAATAATGTACCAGTTTATGCATCAATAATTGGTTTGATTTTTAAAATCTTATCTAATATTATATTAATACCAATTAATGGAATCTATGAAAAAGGAGCTATAATAGGAAATATTTTATCTAATATGATTTCTTTTATAATTGTAGTTATAGTTTTAAAGAAAAATATAAAAATAAGATTAAATATTTTAAAAAATAGTATAAAACCAATTATAGCAAGTATAATTATGATATTTGTTTCAGAAAATATATATAAATTTTTATATATTAAAAATTTTAATATTACTTTTTGTACAATAATTTCTATCTTTAGTGCAGTAATAATATATGTTTTTTGCTGTTTTAGTATGAAAATTATAAATAAAAACGATTTTTTTGAAAAACCAGCAAAGTGCTGAAAATACTGGAAAGACATGAAATGAAAACGGTGAAAAACTTGAAAAATAAATAAAAAAAATAAAAAAATATAAAAAAAAGAAGGATTTTAGCACATTTTGGCGAATAAAAATATTGTAGAACAAATTAATAGATATTCTACATAACAACTAAAATCTATTAGGAGGTAAATTTAAAATGAACAAAGCTGAATTAATCGCAGCAATAGCTGCAAAAACAGGAGAAACAAAAAAATCTGCAGAAGAATCTGTAAACGCATTCGTTAGCGTAGTAACAGATGCTTTAACAAAAGGTGACAAAGTTCAATTAGTTGGATTTGGATCTTTTGAAGTAAGAAAAAGAGCAGCTAGAAAAGGAAGAAACCCACAAACTAAAGAAGAAATCAAAATACCTGCATCAAAAGCTCCAGTATTCAAAGCTGGTAAAGCATTAAAAGATTTAGT
>CAMXJY010000011.1 GCA_947244325.1 uncultured Clostridium sp.
ATTTTACAATTCCCGCTGCTTCTTCAAAAATATGTCTTCTATCTTCTGATTTATTGCTTAAAATTTCTTCAATTTTACCTTGTCCAATTATTGAATATCCATCTTTTCCAATACCTGTATCCATAAAAAGTTCTAAAATATCCTTTAATCTGCAAGGTGTTTTATTTATGAAATAACCAGTTTCACCACTTCTATAAATTCTTCTTGTAACAACAACTTCATTATATTCAATAGGTAATTTTGCATCAGAATTATCTATAACTAAAGATGCTTCTGCAAATCCTAAAGATTTTCTATTTTGTGTTCCTGCAAAAATTATATCCTCAGATTTTGCACCTCTTAGAGATTTTAAACTTTGCTCTCCAAGTACCCATCTAATACAATCTGATATATTACTTTTTCCTGAGCCATTTGGTCCTATTACTGTTGTGATTCCTGGCATGAATTCCAATGCTGTTTTATCAGCGAAAGACTTAAATCCATACATTTCTAATCGTTTTAAATACATTATTTTTTCCTCTATTACTTTAATATTTTTATATTCTATCATTTATTTATTTTTTTTTCAACATAAGAATTAGTAACTACTAATTAATTTATTTATATACAACATTAACATAATTTTACTATTATCTATACAAATTTTATTTAATTGGATATTAAAGAAAAAGAAACAAAAATGATATACTTATTTAATAGACTTTTATTTTTAACTAATATATAATTAATTTGTATAAAAATAACTATTTTAGATATATTCACATGTTATTTAATTTTTATCAAAAATGAGGAGAAACACAAATGAAAGAAGTTTTTGATTTTTATAATAGTACATCAATAAAATCATACAATTTGGATGATACAATTCGTTATCAATTAAAAATGCTTGATGGTTTAGATGCTTTTACTAGACGTCATTCTGAAAATGTAGCAAATATTACTTGTAGACTTTGCGAAAAATTAGGAATGTCAAAAGGATTCACAGTATATTGCACAACTTGTGCATATCTACATGATGTTGGAAAAATATTTATTCCACCAGCAGTATTACAAAAACCTTCAAAATTAACTGATGAAGAATATGAAATAATGAAAACTCATACATCAATTGGTTATAAAATTTGTATGAATGATTTAAAATTAAGACCATATGCAGCAGGAGCTTTATATCACCATGAATCCTTAGATGGAAGCGGATACCCACATGGAGTTCTTGGTAATAAAATTCCATATGAAGCTCAAATTATAAGGGTAGCTGATGAATTTGAAGCTATAACGGCTAAACGTCAATACAAAACTCACGTTGGAGTTGTAGATGCCTTAAACATTTTAATTGACCACGCTAGACCTACTGTTGCTAAAGATTTTGGAGATGCTGTAAAAAAAGCTAGTCTTGGTGGTGTAGGTAAGATAGATAAAAAAGTGTTAAAAGCTTTATTTAAAGTAATTATAGATGATACAGAATACGAAATCGTTGCAAGAACAGATTACTTAAACTTCTTAAAAAAAGAAATTAAAAGAATTGATGATGCTAAAAAATATTATTACAGAATGCAATCTGCTATAACTGAAGACAAAAAAGAATACTATAAAGCAGAAATTAAATGCTATTTAAAACCTCACGAAGATCCTGAAAAAATACCACAAATCTTACAAGAATTTGAAGAAGCATATAAAGTTAGAAAAGCTCATATTACAAAATTATATGATGAAGTAAAACAAATCAAAAGATTAAGAATATAAATATTTAATAAAATTTTATACATTAAAAATAATTTTCATTATATATGCCAAAAAAAGATAATCCATATATAGGATTATCTTTTTTATTTTATAGGAAAGTGCTCCGCACTTCCTATAAAATAAAGGCTTTGCCAATATTTGTACACAAATTTACTAACGTAAATTTGGCACGCAGAACAAAGACGTGGACATTTGTAATAAGTTTTTTCTTTTGCAATTTTCATGATGTCCACTTTTGTTCTTTTCATAAATCTCAAATTTATATTTCATAGAATTTCAATATTTTATTAATATTGTCTACCCCAAACTACCATCTTTGTTGCTTTTTTTCCGCAAACTGGGCAAACATCTGCTAAATTTTCTTGCTCAAATGGCATACATCTTGAATGTGCTCCTGTAACTTCTTTTATTTTATCTTCACAAGCTACATCCCCACACCACATTGTTTTTAAAAATCCTTGATTTTCTTCCATTTGTTTTATCATTTCATCTAATGTGTATGCTACAGTTGTTTTTTCTTTTCTTCTTTTTAAACATTCGTTAAACATACTATTTTGAATTTCTTCTAATAAACTTTCTAATCTTTCATTTAATTTTGAAAGTTCTACTATCTCTTTTTCTCCATTATCACGTCTTACTAAAACTGCTTGATTATTTTCTAAATCTTTAGGACCTATTTCAACTCTAACTGGTACTCCTCTCATTTCCCAATCATTGAATTTGAAACCTGTTGAACAATTATCTCTATCATCTAATTTCATTCTAAAATTTTTAGATAAATCTTTATATATTTCTCCTACTTTTTCTAATACACCTTCTTTATGTTGTGCAATTGGTACTATAACTGCTTGAATTGGAGCTACTCTTGGTGGTAATTTTAATCCTCTATTATCTCCATGAGCCATAATAACAGCTCCTATTAATCTTGTACTAATTCCCCAAGATGTTTGATATGCATATTCTTCTTTTCCTTCTCTATTTTGGAATTTTACTTCAAATGGTTTAGTAAAGTTTTGTCCAAAATAATGTGATGTTCCTGCTTGTAATGCTCTTCCATCATGCATCATTGTTTCAACTGTATATGTGCTATCAGCTCCTGCAAATTGTTCTTTTGGTGTTTTTCTTCCCTTTAATACTGGTATTGCTAAAAGATTTTCAATAACATCTGCATATATATCAAGCATCATTAAAGTTCTTTCTTCAGCTTCTTTAGCTGTTTCATGAACTGTATGACCTTCTTGCCATAAAAACTCTCTTGAACGTAAAAATGGTCTTGTTTCTTTTTCCCATCTTAAAACATTACACCATTGATTTCCAAGTATTGGTAAATCTCTCCAAGATTTTACCCATTTTGAATACATTGTTGACATCATTGTTTCTGAAGTAGGTCTTATGCAAAGTCTTTCTTCAAGTTCTTCTCCACCTCCAATAGTAACCCATGCTACTTCTGGAGCAAACCCTTCAACATGATCTTTTTCTTTTTGTAACATACTCTCTGGAATAAGAACTGGCATATAAAGATTTGTTACACCAACCTCTTTAAATTTCTTATCTGCATAATTTTGAATGTTCTCCCAAATTGCATATCCATAAGGTCTTATAGCTATACAACCTTTTGTATCTGTATAATCTGCAAGTTCTGCCTTTCTTACAACATCTGTATACCATTGTGCAAAATTATCCTCTATATTTGTTATCTCTTTTACAAATTCTTCTTTTCCCATATAATTTAACCTCCAATTTTTAAACTTTATTTTCTCCATTTTTAATATCTTCGTCTTCCCTTTCGGGCATTGGAGCCTCCATTACATCATCTATTACAATTTGTTCATTTTCATCTAATTTATATCTTGGAAGTTCTGGTAATTCTTCTAAACTTGAAATTCCAAACATTTTCATAAACTTGCTTGTAACTTTATACATTGTTGGTCTTCCAGGTGCATCTAATTTTCCAGCTTCCTCTATTAAATCAAATTCTAGTAATTTATATACTGTTCCATCTGTACTAACACCACGTATTGCTTCAATTTCTGATCTAGTTATATTAGGATTATACGCAATTATAGCTAAAGTCTCTAATGCAGCATTAGAAATATTAGGTTTAGCTCTATTATCAAATAATGGATATATGTATTCATAATATTCTTTTTTTGTACATAATTGATAATTATCATTAACTTTAATTATTTCAATACCACTGTTTCTAGCTTCATATTCAGTTTTCATGTTTAAAATAATTTTATCAATATCTTCTGCACCTAGCTCTAAAACGTTCATAATTTCTTTTACACTTACTTCACGTCCAGCTGCAAAAAGCATTGCTTCAATTATTGATTGTTCTTTGCTAAATTCCATATTATCCTCCATAAGTATTATTCTTATATTATTACATGAAATTAAGTGATAGTCAACTATTAATTTTACTAAAAATCACGCTTTTTCTATTATAACAGCCTATTTTCAATATTTTTTAATTGACATAATATTTTAGCTATGCTATAATAAAAATGTAGAATTTAATTATGAGGTGATAAAAAATGTCTAAAAAAGATAGTAATAATACAAATAATGATGATATCGAAGTTGTTATCGGTGATGATTCTATATTAAACATTTCAGAAGTTGGAGATTGTATGAATGACTTAAGACCAAAAGATTCTGTTAAAAATAAGAAAAAAGTTATAATCCCACTTGCTAAAAAGAAAAAAGATAACAACAAAAAAGATGAAGATTAGTAAATTTTAATCCCTAAGTTAAAACTTAGGGATTTTTGTTGCAATATTTGAATTTTTTACTTGACAAACGTTAATAATACTATTATAATAATATCTGCTAAGCAATTATGGCGACGTAGCTCAGTTGGCTAGAGCATCCGGTTCATACCCGGCAGGTCGTAAGTTCGAATCTCACCGTCGCTACCAAAAATCCAGTCTAAAGACTGGATTTTTTATTATCTATATTTTGTTATTCTCTAAAATCTTCAACAGTTATTTCAATTGAATCTTTTTGTTCTCCATCTATATACAATTCAATTGTTGCTGTTCCATTTTTTTTAGTTTTTAATTTATCATCTTCTATTACCACTACATTTTCATTAGAAGAAACTATTTTATAATTTTCTGGTTTTACTAAAAAATCAATTTCATAATTTTGACCTACAGTTAAATTCAAATTTTCCTCTTTAAAATAATTTATTTCACCAAATATACCTATTAAAAAAAGTATCATTATTGGTAACACAATAGAAATATTTTTAATAGTCTTATTTGATATTTTTTTATTATATTTTAATGCACTCTTATAAATTGCAGGAAATAGAGATATTCCTAAAATTAAAAATAATGGTTCTACTGTTAAAATCCCACCTAAAATAAAGAATAATGACATAAAATATCTAAATGCATTCCAAGTACCTTTAAAAAAACTAATTAATATTTCTTTTAAACCTTCTGTCTCTTTTCTTCTTTCATCTTCTTGTAAATCACTTGCATATGAACTATGTAAATTTTCTGTAAAATCTTCTTTTTTCTCTTCAAGTGGTGTCACTTCTTCTATTTCTTCCAGCACCTCAGAATTACTTTGAGGAACTCTTTCAATTTTTGGAAATTCTGCATTCTTAACTTCCTCTTTTATTATGCTTTTCATGTTCAATTCTTCTTTTGGCTCATTTTCATATACTATATGTGAACTTATCTTAGAATCTTCTTTTTTCTTTTCAAGTGGTGTTACTTCTTCTATTTCTTCCAGTTTCTCATAATTACTTTGATGAACTTTTTCAATTTTTAAAAATTCTGTATTCTTAACTTCCTCTTTTATTATACTTTTCATATTCACTTCTTCTTTTAGCTCATTTTCAGATACTATATGTGAATTTACCTTAGAATCTTCTTTTTTCTCTTCAAGTAGTGTTACTTCTTCTATTTCTTCCAGTTCCTCAGAATTACTTTGAGAAACTCTTTCTAATTTTAGCAATTCTTTTTTCTTTAATTCAAATTCCTCCTCTGTTATAGCTCTAATATCTAATAATTCTTTATACTTTTTAATTTCATTAGTTATAGATGTGTTAGTATCTGTATTAATACTCTCATTTTCATATTGTATTAATTGTAATATAGCATTTATTTCATTAGCAATATATAAAGATTCTACTTTAATATTAATATTAGGATTTACCACCATATCATTTACTGTTATTTGAACAGAATAATTAGCATTTTCTCTTTGAGCCGCAATATTTGAAGCAACTATAGTTTTAGATAATCCATCCGATGCGTATATTATTTTCCCATTTTCCTGTATTCTAAAATTAATTAAATCAGAGTATGCATACACAATTGTATATTTCTTTTTTATATTACCATTTGAGTCCAACTTTGGAACACACCATAACTTGTTTTTTTCATCAATATATATATATTGATAAACTTTTCTACTTAGTATAAATTTATCTAATCTTTTTTTATTTTCTTCTGTAGAAGCTAAATTAGTTATTATTTTATTTTTATATATTTTAAAAATTAAAGCAATAATAGCAATAATAACGGCAATTATCATTAATGCAATTGTTCCTATTGCCATAAAATATATTTGCATAAAAAGAACAATAATAAATATAATTAAAAGTAAAGTCATTACAAATTTCTCCTTTTGTATTATATTCAATATATATCATAATATCCTGCATTCTTCAACAGTTCTAACAAATAATCTATATTATATTTTCTTATTTTTAGTAAAACTATTGATATAATTAAATAAATCTATTAAAATATAATCATTGGAGGCGTATTATGGCTTTAGAAAATAAATTAAATATAACTAATGAAGCAGATTTAGCTAGAGAGGAAGAAAAAATCAGTAAAAGAAAAGCTAAAGAACTATTTGAAACAAACTATTTAGAAACTTTAGAAGCAGGAACTTTTGATGCTTTATCTAAAATTCATAAATATTTATTTAATGATATTTATTATTTTGCTGGAACAATTAGAAAACAAAATATAGCAAAAGGAAATTTTAGATTTGTTCCTATTACTTATATTAATAATGCTTTAGATAATGTAGAAAAAATGCCTCAATCAAGTTTTGATGAAATTATAGAAAAATATGTTGAAATGAATATCATTCATCCATTTAGAGAAGGTAATGGAAGAAGCACTCGAATATGGCTTGATTTAATACTAAAAAAAGAACTAAAACTTGTTATAGATTGGAGTCAAGTTAATAAAGAGGATTATCTTCTTGCCATGGAACGTAGCCCAATAAAAGATATTGAAATTAAAGAAATATTAAGAAAAGCTTTAACTGATAAAATAAATGATAGAGAAGTATATATGAAAGGTATTGATGCAAGTTATCATTATGAAGGATATACTACTTATAAAACTGAAGAATTATAAAGAAAAATTATATATTTGCAATTTAAACTTTCTAAAAAACAATCGGAAGAATATTTAATTAATTCTTCCGATTATTTTTTTAGCTTAATCCACTATAATTATTTTTTATTTTTATAATAAATATCTAAATCTACATCTCCTTCAATTCCATCAACACGACCTTTATCACTATTTTGCCATAATATATATTCTTTATCATTTACTACTGGTGTTTTAGTAGAATATTTTGCTACCCATATTGTATAATCTTTTAATGTAAGCCATGTATTATTCAAATAGTTTTCACTAGCATATAACATAGTATCATATCCTGCATCTTTTAATCTATTTGAAAAAGCATCATACATTTCATTTAATTCATATAAATTTATTTCTAACTCATTAAAATTTGCCCAGCATTCCCAATCAAAGCATACTGGAAAATCTAATTTATCTCCATTTAGAGTTTCAATAACAAATTCTGCATTTTCTACTGCTGATTTTGTAGTGTTTGATTCTGAATAAACATAAATTCCTACTTTTAATCCTACTTCTTTAGCTTTTTGATAATTATTTTTAAATGTATTATCAATAGCAATTGGAGTATCTTTATTTTTCATAACTCCCATTCTTAAAATAACAAATTCTACTCCTGCATTTTTTACTTTTTCAAAATCAACTTCACCTTGCCATTTTGAAATATCAATTCCTATCATAGTATCATTAGTTTTATAATTTGATATTTGCTCTTCTATATTGATAAAATCGTCATCTTCCTCTTCTTCCTCATCTTCATTTTCAGTATCTTCTTTTTTAGGTTTTTCTTTTACATTAACTACTGTGTCTTTTGTAGCTTTATTTCCTGAACTATCTGTAATAACATATTTTATTTTGTATGTTCCTATTTCATTAAAATTAACATTTCCTTCGATTTTAAAATCTAATTTTTTATCATAATTATCTGCATAACTTACTTTTTTAGTTAATGATTCTTCATTTCCTTCATTAACATATAAAGTTTTTGTTGATTGTGCATTAATAAAAATTGGTTTTACATTATCAACAACATTATATTTTATTTCATAAACATATTTTTTTAACTTATATTTATATTCTATTGTAATTGTATGCTCTCCAACTGTCATATAATCTAACTTTGTATCTTCTGTTAATATCTCCACATTATTACTTTTAATTAAATCATATAAATTAGTTTCATCATATACATCTATATCTTCATTTGATATATTAATTTCAGCACCTTTTGGCATTTTATATTTATCATAAAATACAAATACTTTTGCAAGTATTATTGAAATTATTATAATAATTCCTATTACTATTATTTTCTTTTTCATACATATTCCTTTTATTTAATTAAATTTTAATAAACATATACATGTCTTTCTTATTGTACATACAAATTATATATATTATTTCTTGTTTTATCAATAGTTTATTCATATAGCATAAGTAAAAAATATCATTTGACATTTAATCTAAATTAATTTATAATTTACTTAAATTTATGAATATAGCTGTTCATATTGTCATTGAATATGTGAGTAACGACACATATTCTTTTTTTATATAAAAACAGGTGGCTAATGTAACGATACCACCTGAACCATACTATGTATTATTTTCTTTCTGATAATTGGTTTTTAAATTCTTGTACTTCTTTTTGTAGTTCTTCAATTTTATGTAATAGTACAAATATTAAGCTATAGCTGTTCAATACTGTCGCCCCTTTCGTTAGATTACCTAATTACTCAGGTTTCACATATTATACATACCTTATTATATTTTTTCAATACGATATTTTGATGTATCTATTTATTCTTTTTCTATGCTTTTTAAGTAAAATTTTCCATCATTATTTTGCATAAGAATAATATTAAAAGACTTAAATTGATTTTTTTGTTTTAAAACCTCACTATCAGCCCATTTTCTTATATCTTCTTTACTTTCTGAAACTATAGCTTCTTTTTTAGCAATTTCTGGTGATGTTCCATCAATATTATCACCATTTAATGTAGAATAAACAAGATGATAATATTTTCCAGTATCTATATATCTTCCTGTAACTGCATTATCTGTTTCCATGTATTCAACTACATTTACTATAAATTCATTATTATTCTTTTTTATAGAATTTATAGCATAATAATTACTTACATATATGCCATATGGGCTAAATTCATATACATTATGTTCTTTATTATAATTAATATTTTTAGAATTAGATAACAAATCTTCATTTTCATTTATATCTTTTTCTAAGTTAACTACTAACTCAGGTCCAAATAAATCTTTTAATTCATTTTCTAATTCCTCTTTAGTAGAATACGGAAATATCCATACATTTTCATTACTGTATTCCTCATTTTGAGGGCTTAAGTGTCCATATATCCAGTATTTATCTGCATCATTTATATTTTCAAATTCTGAAATTTTTCTTGAAAATCCATCATTACATAATATATCTATATATTGTGTTATTTTTTGTTTATCATTATCACTTACTTCATTATTATTATTTGGTTTTGATAATTCATTTGAAACAGTATTATTTCCTAAATTACCTATTATTACTTTTCCATCATAATTTATATAAGCACATTTTCCATTTTTTTCCACACATGCAAGTCCTTCTGAAAAACTACTTAATATAGCATCATATTGTATATCTATAGCTAAATTTCCTTGCTTATCTATAAATCCATATTTATCTCCATCTCTTACCCATGCAAGCCCATTTGAAAAACTGGACATATATTGGTATGGTGGTTCTAAAGCAACGTTTCCTTTTTTATCTATATATTTATACTTTCCATCTTTATATACTAATGCTAATCCTTCTGAAAATGGATATTGTATATCATCATATTCATAATCAATAACAACATTTTCAGTTTTATCTATATATCCATATTTTCCGTTCTTTTCTACGCATGCAAGTCCTTCTGAAAATAAAAAACCACCATCATATTTAAAATCTATAACTACATTTCCTTGTTTATCTATGCATCCATATTTTCCGTCTTTGCTAACCCATAATAATCCTTCATGAAAATAATTTGCTCTTCCATCATATTTAAAATCTAAAATCCAATTTCCTTTATTATCTATATATCCATATCTTTCATCTTTTTTTACAGGAGCTAATCCATCTTCAAATGAATATGCTTCATCATATATGTAATCAATTACTATATTTCCTTCTTTATCTACATATCCATATTTGTATTTATTTTTAGAAACTTCTATAGCATCTACTGTTAATCCCTCTGTATATGTTCCTGTTATTTTCATATTTTTAGAGTCTAAAACTATATTTCCTTTTTTATCTATATAATATCCATGTTCATTATTTATAGTAACTGCTGCTATTCCTTCTGAAAAGTTATCTCCTCTAGTTATATTTAAAGTTAAATCTCCTACTTCATTTACTTTTTCAGGTATTTCATAATTAAACTCTTCTTCCTCTTTATTAATTTCACTATCTAAATTATTTTGATTGCTAACATTTACAACATCTTCAACCTTTATAACTTTTATAAATATAAAACTTACAACTACTAAAAAAACAATTATTACCAAAATAAAACTCAAAATTGCACTCTTAGATTTTCCTTTTATCATATGTATTCTTCTTTCCATATTTTTACCAGTATCAGACATACAAAGCATACTTGCAGTATAATTTTCTCCTGTACGATTTTTTAATAAATTAATAAGTACCATTCCATATTCTTTTTTCTCATTTTTATCTAGTTTTTTGGATGCAAGCTCGTCTGCTCCAATTTCAATATCTTGTCTAATTTTCTTAAATAAAAACCATACAACTGGATTAAACCAATGCATTGATAATACACATAATAATATATAATTAAATATTAAATCTTTTCTTTTATAATGTGATAATTCATGTAAGAAAATATATTTTATTGTTTGATTATCTTGTTCTAAAGTCTCCTCTGTTATTAATATTGATGGATTTAATATTCCAAAAATACTTGGTACTTTTTTATAGCTTTGAAGTACTATATTAATTTTTTTCTTTATTACTAACTGTTTTTTGCACATTGATAATATATTTTCTAATCTTTCATCTTTATAAATATTTTTTGAAATTCTTTTATTTATTCTTCTACTTCCGCTTATAAAAGTTGTTATAAATATTAATATTCCAAACATCCATACACTTGGAATTAGTATATTTAATATTAATTCTTTTATATCTGTATTTAATTTTTGTTCTTCTGCAATTTGTATTGAAGTCATGTTGTTGTCTGCATTTACTACTTGATTCATATTTTCAAATGATTTTTTATTGCTAACTTCATCATCAGAATCACTAAAATCCAAAATTCCATTTTTTTCTTTGTTCGGCTCTGTTACTCTAGAAGATTCTTGATTTATATACTTAATATTTTCAAAACTATCTATAATTTCACTTTGCATAACTACTGCTTTATCTGTTTTTATTTCAATTCTTATTGGTATTAAAAGTGTTACTAAAGCAATACACCACATTATACATTTCCATTTACCTGATATCTTTTTATCAAATATATTTCTTATAAAATAAATTAATAAACCTACAATACTTCCTACAACTGTCATGTATAAAACTTGATAAAATATAGGAGAAATGAAACTTATTTTAGATAAAATTTCTTCTAACATAACTATTCCTCACTTTCTAACATATCAACTAATTTTTGTAACTCCTCTTTAGAAACTGTTTTATCTTCGACAAAGTTTAATAAAAGCTTTTGCACATTTCCTTTATATAATCTTTGTAAAAATGATGTATTTGCTTTTGCTAAATACTTTTTTTCTGTAATAGTCGCACTATATAAAAATCCTTGACCTGTGCTTTTTTTAGATTTTACTGCACCTTTATCTACTAATCTGTAAAGTAATGTTTTTACTGTATTTTTATTTCTTTCTTTTATTTTGTCTAATTCTTCTACAATTTCTGTAAGTCCGCAAGCTCCATTACTCCAAAGAACTTGCATTATCTCTAATTCACTATCTGTTATATCGTATTTATCTTGCATTTAATACCTCCTGTAATCTATACATTTCTTTATATCATGATTTAAGCTATAAAAAGAAATGAGTTACAAATGTAACTTGTTATAATTAGTTTACATCTGTAACCCATCTTTGTCAATATATTTTTTTCATAAAATAACAGTTTTTGCCTATTTTTAACTTAAATACACAATAAATTTTAACTTAAACTCTATAATATCCTTGTTAAAATTTCTATTATTTTTTCATAATCTTTATTTATTCTTATTCTTGCATAAGTACTATCTAAATTTATAAAATAACTACAATTTTCAGCTATAATTCCTTCTTCCATAAGCTTTTTAGTTAAATTTTCACATTTATCTGATTTTATAGTAAAAATTGGTATTTCCATATCTGTATATATATAATTTTCTTTTTTTATGCTATTACATATTTTCTCTTTTGCCTCTCTTACCATAGTTTTTGTATCTTCTATCTTAGAATAATTTTGTAAAGCTTTAATAAATATACTTGCAGATAAATCTGAAAATGGAAATGGCATTGCTATTTCATTATATATTTTTATCAATTCTTTATCAGCAAACATATATCCTACTCTATGATTTGGCAATCCAAAAAACTTTGAGCCACTTCTTATAACAACAATATTATTGTATTTATTTACTAATGTTATTGCTGAATTACTTTTAGTCATATAATCACCATAAGCTTCATCTACTAAAACAATAATATTATTTTCTCTAGCTTTTTCTACAATTTTTTCAATATCATTAATATCAATAGTCTGACCAGTAGGATTATTCGGATTTTCTATTGATATTACATCATATGTATTATCTATCATTTTGATAAAATCTTCTACTACAAATTTATAGTTATTCTTTTTTTCAAACTTATAATAATCATAAATTCCCTTTTGCAATTCAACTTCTGATATAAATCTTGGAAACTGAGGTGCACATCCTAATACTTTTTTTCCATCTCTCATTAAAAACTGTCCAAGATTCCTAATTGTTCCCATAGTTCCAGAACCAAATGCTATGTTATTTTTATCTACACCTTGATAAAGCACATCATTATAAAATTTAAGTAATTCTTCTTTCAATAATTCATATTGTACAGCTGGATATTTATTAATTTCGCATACACTTTCAGTTAAATAACTATTTATTAAATCATCATCAATAAATGGATTAGTTCCTAATGAGCAATCTATAATATCTTTTCTTAAACTATTATTTAATCCTTCTTCATCCATATAATCCCTAACTCTAAATTCTTTATAATATTTATCTATCATTAAATTTCTCTCCTTATATATTTAGTTTACTATAAACCTTTGCTTATTAGTATTTATATATTTTTAAATTTTCTTATATTTAGCTTTATTTTTGCTTATCTTTTTCTAATGTTTTATAATCTTCAATAAATTCTATTATACTTTTATAACTATCTGAATGTGCTACATCATCTAATATATTCTCTACTGCTTTTTGTACTGGAGTTTGATACTCGCTATATTCTCCTTGTGATACTTTTACTGCATCCATTATCAATTTTGGATTTTGCATAACATCTTTTAAATATAGTTCTCCTTCTGGAAGTGGTGAATATGGTGGCACATTTATATTAGCAATATATTGAACAGTATCTTTTGGTGTAAAATAAGGAACTGTTTTTACTTCTTCTGCTAATAATTTTCTTACTCTATAAAATTTTTCTTCTGGTTTTGCTCCAATAGATATGATAGTATCGCATTCTTTTGGTGCGTCTCCTCCAAAAAAGTTAGACATTTGAGCAACTGATGAATCAATACATCCATCATGAACAAAACTATGTATTGCCGCATATTTTATAGAGTTTTCTGCTTTTTTTCTTCTTTCTCCCATTTCCATTAAACCTGTTTTTAAATCATCTTCATATCCTAACTTTCTTTCTAATGTTTCATAAATTTTTCTATATTCTGGTGTTCCTATTATATTACTTGAAAATGTTAAATCTGTATAAAAATTAACTTTATCTTTTAATCTTGGATGATATTCTTCAATATATTTTTGAGCTATTTTTATAAATTCTGATGATTCTTTATTTGCTATTTCTGGATCAAGTGCATTTGTTATTATACCTGCTCCATTCATAAAAAAGTATTCTATATTGGGAACACTACTACTTCCACTTTCTAATAATTCTTCACACATATTTAATGCTGGTAATAAATATACAAATGCTCTAAACGGCATTTTCTCTGTACCACCAAAAACTGTTCTTATCGCAGTTTCATTTAAAGCATCTGGTTTACTTTCCAATTTACTACATATTCCAGAAATATTTTCCACTCCTTTTGAATCTATTGTTTTAAATAATTTCCTGTATTCTGGATTTGTTGTTGTAGAACATAAAAATACATCTAAAACTCTTTTGATATCTGATGTACATCTATCCATAGAGCTACATACTCTATCTCCTAATTCTTTTGATTTTAAATTACCTTCTATATCAAATAATTCTAATCTTGATTGATTTAATGCACTATTTATTCTTCCACATTCTTTTTTTGTTAATTTATTTTCATTCATTTTTGTACCTCCAATTTTATTATATTTTTTAATTAGTTATATACACCAATCTTTCTCTGTTTTATTCATATAATATCTTTTTTGCATATAAAAAACTCCTATCCTTAAATATTTAAGGACAGGAGTATAATTCCTGCGGTGCCACCTTATTTGGCTATATTGCCCACTCATTTCTTCATATACAAACATATATGTCTACTTTTTACGAGTTAGAATCTCGTCAACGCCTACTTTAATTAATTTCGGATTGCCCTCATTAGTCCATTCAGTAAAATATCCAATGTAATATTTCCACCAACAATTACTCTCTATTTTCTTCAATTATACTTACTACTCTAAATCAACGGTTTGTTCATATTTAATTTTTATATATTTTAGCACATATTTTTAAAATGTGCAAGTTTTTTGTTTGGAAACATTGCTTAATCTTTAAATTCAATTTTTTAAAGAGATGAAATTTAAAACTAATCTATATCCTTACTCCTCTATAATTTCATATCCTTCTTTTGTTAATCTAATTACTTTATCTCCTTCAAAAGCACATATTGAATCTGCTCCATATTCTTCTACCCATCCTCTAGTAATAATGCTTTTCCATTTTCCTGAATTGTATCCGCCACCATTATCATTATCATATAGCCATTTTGGTGCATTAAAGAAACATAGTTTAGGTGCTATTGCATCATATACTTCTTTTTTTACACCATTTTGTCCATGATGTGCCATTTGTACTGCATAACTTTTTAATTTTTCTGGTTCTTCTAATAATTCTTTACTTGTATAATTAAATCCATCACCTAAAAATATTATACTTTTATCTACATCCACTGCTGTCATTTTGAAAATCATACTACTGTCATTTCCATTATCTGAATTAGTTACTTCTGGGTTAGCTATTCTTATTATTTCACATTTAATGTTATCCATATCTACAACTTGATTTTTTGTACATGATATTTTATTAATAATTTTAGGATTTTCTAATGTTTCATACATTAATTTTTCTGATTCATATCCTCTTTTATCATATTGTTCATACCATTTTAATTCATTAAAAGAATAGTATAAATTTTCTACTTCTATATTGCAATCTTCTCTTCCTAGTAGCTCACACAATGCTCCTACATGGTCACTATGTGGATGTGTAATATACCAATAATTTACTTTTCCATTTCCATATTTCATAATATATTCTAATAGAAAATCTGCATCATTAATTTCTCCACCGTCAACAACTATAAGTTTATCATTTTTGGTTCTTATTAAATATGAATTTGAATTACGATTTCCATTTTCTGGGATAGCAACTCCTGCAACTAAAGTAATTCTCATTCCTGCTTTCTCATCTAGTATTTCTTCGTTTTCTTTAGTATTAAATTTCATAAAAACAATCATAGTAATTGCTATAGCAATTACTAAAAATATTAATATTTTTAGTGATTTTTTCATTTTTTCTCCTATAAACTATTACTTAAATAGTCTAATATAATTTTATATCTATAATTATTTCATTAATATATTACCACAATTTTAACTTAATTTCTATATACAAAATTAAGCTAAAGAACAAAAGTGGACATTATGAAAATTGCAAAAGAAAAAACTTATTGTAAATGTCCACGTCTTTCCTCTGTATAACTTATCAGCTTTAGCTTAACCTATCTGTAATTCACGTTGTTCATACAGCTAGGATATCTATGTCACTAACGTTCCTAGAGCTAAGAAATGTTCTGTGTGCATAACTTATCTGTAGTTCAACTTTGTATATTCTAACTGTAACAGGCAAAGCCTTAACAGTTAGAATAACTTTGTTTCACACAGCTAAGAAATGTACAAAATTGCCGAAGGCTTTATTTAGTTTTAATTTAATATATTTGTTTATATTTTCTAAATTTATGATATAATATTAGAACAAAAGTGGACGATATTTAATATGCAAAAGACAAAACTTATTGCAAATGTTCACGTCTTTGTAAGGAGGATTAATTATGGATTTTTTAGAATTAGCTAAAAAAAGATATTCTTGTAGAAGCTTTGAAGACAAAGCTGTTGAACAAGAAAAAATAGATAAAATTTTAGAAGCTGGACGAATTGCACCAACTGCTTGTAATTTTCAGCCTCAAAGAATACTTGTTTTAACAGATGAAGCTGAGCTTTCAAAATTAAGTGAATGTACTAAATTTGGTTGGGGAGCTCCAGTTATAATGATTATCTGTTATGATAAAAATGTTTCTTGGAAAAACAAATATGATGGACATGATGAGGGTCGTGTTGATGCAAGTATTATTACAACTCATATGATGCTTGAAATAGAAGATTTAGGTCTAGGTACAACTTGGATAGGAGCTTTTAATCCTTCTAAAGTTCGTGAAGTCTATAATATTCCTGATAACTATGAAATCATTTCTATTTTGCCTGTTGGATATCCATCTAAAGATGCATCTCCAAGTGCTATGCATGAAAATAGGAAACCTATTGAAAAAACTGTATTTTATAATAAATTTTAAAGTTACTATTATAAATGAATTGAAAATTTTGGATTATAAAAGTATAGAACTTTATTTCTATACTTTTTCTTTTAAAAAAAAACTCCTAATTATTAATAATTAAGAGTTTTTTATATTCAACTTATCTAGTTACATAATCAATATCTTCATCTTTTACACGACCAAATATACTTTGAAGTGAATTATATTTCTCATCTTGATTTATTGTTAGCGTTCTTTCATAAGTTCTATCTACCGATCTAACAATTCCAATTCCTTCTTGATAATATTCTATATCACCTTCATTTTTTGATATTCTTACTTCAAGAGTTCCATCTCCGCTATATCTACTACCATCAACTGTTTCTTTACTTTCAAGCATTTGTGTATCATTTGTTCCCATAATTTCATCTTTTATAATTAATGCTATTGCATTTTGACTCATTTCTTTTTTATTATTTGCTTCATAATAAATAGCAATTTTATTAAAAATATCTTCATAATCTTGCATTAATTCAGAATCTTCTCTATAATTATCGCCAAGTTCTTCTGTCCTATATAAAACATTCTGTATATCATCAAAAAAGTCATAAGTCTCTTTTGTTGCTTCTTCTATAGTCTTTCCTGTAGTTTCAACAATATTATTGGCTACCAAAGATTTTAAATTTGAAGAATAATAACCTTCATTTATAAGTTCTCTTCCAAAAGTTTCCATTAGTAATCCTACCATTAATTGTTCAGTAGCATATGAACTGTCTACATCTAAACTTGTATATCCTTCATTTAATAATGTTGATTCATACATATTAAATCTTCCATTAAAATGCTTTACTTCATGGTCAATTGTTGTATTTCCTGGTTCAAAATGATCTGTTACATATATATTTATTTTATCTAATCCAATAAATGCTTCTCCAGCTGCTCTTGTTCCTTTTGGAATATAACTTAAATTATCTTTTTCTTTCCCCTCTGGATTATAATCATAATTTATTTTTAAATTTGCATATGAATCTGCAAGTTGTTCTGTTTGCAAATATTCACTATTTTGTATCCAGTCAAGTAAATATCTTTCTTCTATGTATGTTTTTTCCTCATAAGATAATTTTTCATTAGACCTAAGTGCTGTTAATATTTGTTGTACATTTTCTGGTATAGAATCTCTATCAATTTCATCATTATCAGAATCTTCTTTTCCTTTTTCTATTATCCCATCTACATATATTATTTCATCTTTATCCCCATCATAATAAAAAGATATATCATCCATTTCAAAATTAAATGCAGATGCCGCATCAAGTTCTACTGCTATCTCCCAATTTTCTAATCCGATTTCTTCAAGTTGTGATTGTATCGTTTTATATTTTTCTGAAATTGCTTCATCTGCTATTTTATATCCTTCTACTTGACTATTTTCTATATTAGTATTTTTTCCTAGTAGACCACCTATTTTTTCAATTCCTATCTCTTCTTTTGAAATAGATACATTTGGTAATATTGTTTTAGAAAGTAATTGATATCCTCCAAGTCCAACAGTTACGGCTGCTGCCACTCCTAAAATAGAAACAACTATTTTCATTGGTAATTTTGATTTACTTTGATTTTTTCTATTATTCATAAAATTTTCAGTATAATCAAAATAATTCCAATCATTTGAATCTATTTTAGTTACTTTTTTACGTTTACTTATTAGTACTTTAGGTGAATTATAATAATCATATAATTTTTTTATACTTTCATATGAACATGGCTCTTCATTACCATCTACTATTTTAGAAAAATAACTCTTTTGGCTATATTTATTGATATATCTATAATAGTATTCATTATTGTAATCTATAACTTCTCTTTTTATATATTTTTTATTAAGACTTTCAACAATTTTATTTAAGAATTCTATTTCTCCTTCTTTTTTTACTGCATACCCTTCTTTTTCATTCTTTTTTATTGCGTATGCAAATAAATTGTTTGTTTCTTCGTCTTGATATATACAATAATGTTTATCTAGTACATCTACATCAAATAATACTTTTTTCATTTTTTGTATTCCTTTCAACTTCTTTTGTTTACGTATTTTAAAATTCACAATTCTTTGGTGTTCTTGGGAATGGTATTACATCACGTATATTTTGAATACCTGTTATATACATCATAAGTCTTTCAAATCCAAGTCCAAATCCGCTGTGTGGTACACTTCCATATCTTCTTAAATCTAAATACCACCAATAATCTTTTTCATCCATGTTTAAATCTTTAATTTTATTTTGTAAAATTTCTAAACTATCTTCTCTTTGACTTCCACCAATTATCTCTCCAATTCCTGGTGCTAAAAGATCACTTGCTGCTACTGTTTTTCCATCTGGATTTAATTTCATATAAAATGCTTTTATTTCTGCTGGATAATCTGTAACAAATACTGGTTTTTTGAATATTTCTTCACTTAGGTATCTTTCATGTTCTGTTTGTAAATCTGTTCCCCATGATACTTTATATTCAAATTTATCATTATGCTTTTCAAGTTCTTTTACAGCATCTGTATAACTAATTCTTCCAAACTCTGAATTTACTACTGTATTTAATCTTTCAAGTAATGTTTTATCTATAAAATTATTGAAAAATTCCATTTCTTCTGGACAATTTTCTAATACATAACTTATTACGTATTTTAACATGCTTTCTGCTAAGTCCATATCATCTTTTAAATCCGCAAAACAGATTTCCGGTTCTATCATCCAAAATTCTGCTGCATGTTTTACTGTATTTGAGTTTTCAGCTCTAAATGTCGGTCCAAATGTATATACATTTCTAAATGCAAATGCATATGTTTCAACATTAAGTTGTCCACTAACTGTAAGATGTGCTGGTTTTCCAAAGAAATCTTTTGTAAAATCAACTGTTCCATCTTCTAATTTATCCACATTTTGTAAATCAAATGTGTTTAAGTTAAACATTTCTCCTGCACCCTCTGCATCACTTCCTGTAATTATTGGTGTATGAACATACACAAAGTTATTTTCTTGAAAAAATTTGTGTATTGCATATGAAGCTACTGAACGTACTCTAAATACTGCATTAAATGTATTTGTTCTAGGACGTAAATGTGCTATTGTTCTTAAATATTCCATTGTATGTCTTTTCTTTTGTAAAGGATATTCTGGAGAAGAAACTGCTATTACTTTTATTTCTTTAGCTTTTACTTCAAAAGGTTGTTTTGCATTTTCAGTTTTAACTAAATCACCAATAACTGTTATTGATGTACTTAATGTCAATTTACATATTTCATCAAAATTTGATAATGAATTATCAAAAACAATTTGTAAATTTTTAAAGAATGATCCATCATTAACTTCTATAAATCCAAAAGTTTTTGAATCTCTAACTGTTTTTATCCAACCTGATACTTCTATCTCTTTTCCAAAATATTTTTCTCCGCTTCTGTATAACTCTTTTATAACTACATTATCCATAAACTTTCCTCCGATATTAATCTTTCAATATTATATAGAAATGTTGTAAAAACTTCAATATTATTTGAATATTATTTTTCCTGTTTCGTCAATTTCTTCAAAACCTATTTTTTTATAAACTGATATTGCAGATTCGTTTTCAACATCAACATGTAATACAACAAATTCATTATCTTTTAAAATTTCTTTACATACATGTGAAACACATTTTTTTGCATATCCTTTTCCTCTATGCTCTTTTGGTGTAATTACTGCACCTATCGCTCCACCATTTACATGTTTTCTAACATGTACTGCTTGTGTATATATTTCATTTTCATTGTCATTTGTTAATAAATATATTCCTTTTTTTAAATATATCTTTGCTACCTTTAAAGCCTCTTCATCTGAACATTCCTCTTCTTCATAAATATCCGTATATATCTCTTTTACTAAAGGTATTAAATGCTCTGGATTATCTTTTTCATCAACTAATTTTACTAATTTCTCATTTTTATCTAAAGGATATTCTGTTTTAACTTCATTTAATTTTAGAGTATATGAATAATAAGAATAAAATACTTCTGCATTTGCTTTATTAATATATTTATCTGCAATTAATTGTAAATGTTGCTTTTCAGCTAATATTTCTGCAAGTCTTATATCTAAACTAACAATATTATCTACCAAAAATTCTGCTGTATTCTCTGTCATCTCTCCATCTGGACAATATATAGCTAATCCATACTTATCATCATCAACAATAAAAATTGCTTTTACTTCGCCTTCTTCTTCAATTCTTCCAAGTAGCCAATTATTAACTTTTTCCGATTCATGTTCAAAAACAATTCCTATAATTATATCGTTTTTTGCTTCTTCCTTTACTAAAATATCTAAATTTTCCTCTAAAAATTTTTCTTTTGTTTCATACTTTTTAAATTCCATCTTTTTATACATAATAAAAAACAAAACCTTCTTTTGTACTATTCTTTTGTACATCAAACTTTATTTGTTTAAAATATTATAGCTCCTTTTCTTTTTTTATTATCATATACTATTTTTGATAAATAGTAAAATGTTTTAATTCTTTTTTTCATAAAAAGTGTAAATTTTTACAAATTTGCCGAAGGCTTTATTTAGTAGGGAGACCGAAGGACTTTTCTACTAAATAAAAAATCAAGATTTCATATATAGCTAAAACTACTATAAAATCTTGATTTTGATTTAATTCTCCAAACCGAAACTTATTCCTATCGCATTATTCACTTGATCCATAACACTAGTATCATTAATATGACCTATCTTTTCTTTAAGTCTGCTTTTATCTATTGTTCTAATCTGTTCTGTTAAAACAACAGAATCAGCTTTTAAACCATTGTCTTCTGATCCTATGTCTATATGCGTAGGTAATTTATTTTTACCTGTCTGCGATGTGATTGCTGCTGCTATAACGGTTGGACTATATTTATTTCCAGTATCGTTTTGTATAATCAAAACTGGTCTAATTCCCCCTTGTTCTGAACCAATAACTGGACTTAAATCTGCATAAAACATATCTCCTCTTTTTATTACCATAAGTTTCTCTCCTATTAATTTACATATAGAATAGAATTGTTGAAATATTAAAATTATTTAATTTTTATATCATTATATATTATGCTGATACATGTCTTTTTGGTATTATCTTTAATTATTAATTCTTTTGGAATACCTGTTTTTTTATCTACATATAATTCCTTGTATTTTATATATGTACTATGATTATTATTAAGTTTACTAGAAAAAACTATATAATCATTTTCTTCATAGTTTTTAGATTCATTATTTTTATAATCATTTATAAAAACATTAAGAAATAGTGAATTATTAAGTATTAATTCATAATTATCATATGTTTTTTCCATGTTTAGTTTAGCATTTGATATTTTTAATTTTCCATCTCCTAGTTCTATACTTAATCCTTTTATACTGTCAGGACTATTAATAGTGCATTTGCTGTATTCATTATCAACAATTTGATACATATTATAATAATTCTCGTTTTTATTACTAATAACTTTTACAGTTATATCCGCTTCATAATAACTTAAATCATTTAAAATATTATCAACAATTTCCTCTTGACTTCTACTAATGATATTATTACCCAAATAAAAAAAATTATAATAAAAAATACCAAAAATAATCATACAAATAAAAACAAAAATAAACATAATTTTTTTTAAATTCATAAAAACCTCTTTTCAAATAATCTATAATTTTTTAACCAAATATAAACAAATTTATATTATTTGTATAATTTAACTATTAAATTTTAGATTTTAAATTCCTATAACTAATATTAATAAATTTTTATGATACATATTTTAATTAAATAGAAGTTGCGCAGCCATGGGAGTTTATAATTTCTTTGCAATTTTTATATAACACAATTTAATATAAAACATTTCAATCTATTTTAAATCCATAAATAACCAGCAAAGCAATATATAATTAAAATATGTATCATAAAATTATTAAATTTAGACTTAAGAACGTTAGTAAATTTGTGTACAAAAGTTGGCGAAGCCTTTCTTTTATAGAAAATGCAAAGCACTTTCCTATAAAAAAAAAAGAATAGTAAAACCTATTCTTTAAACTATATTATTTTTATTTTTAAATATTCATAAATTTTAAACTTCAAAATATTGTTTTAAAATATCTTTAAACGCTTTCTCAGTTTCAACAGAATTTATTTTATCACGAATAACAGTAGCATTTGGCATTCCTTTCACATACCAAGATATATGTTTTCTTATCTCACGAGTTGCAGTGTATTCTCCTTTTTCTTTTAACAATAATTCAAAATGCTCTAATATAACATTATATTTTTCTTTATTTGAAATATCTGCCATTTTCTCATTATTATTTAAGTAATACTCTATTTGTTTAAATATCCATGGATTTCCAAGTGCGCCTCTTCCTATCATTATTCCATCACAACCTGTTTGCTCAAAAATTCTTACTGCATCTTCTTCTGTTTTTATATCTCCATTGCCTATAACAGGAATTTTTACTGCATCTTTTACATCTTTAATTATGTTCCAATCAGCTATTCCTGAATAAAACTCATCTCTTGTTCTTCCATGGATTACTATAGCATCTGCACCTGCTTTTTCAATAATTTTAGCTGCCTCTACTGCAACAATATTATCATTATCCCAACCTTTTCTTATTTTTACTGTTACTGGTTTAGTAGAATTTTCTACCACATTTTTTACTATTTTTTCCACTAATTCTAAATCTAATAATAATTTACTTCCATCTCCATTTTTTACAACTTTTGGAGCAGGACATCCCATATTTATATCTAAAATATCTGTATAATCACACATAAATTTGGCAGCCTCGCCCATAACTTCTGGGTCACTTCCAAATATTTGCATTGATATTGGTCTTTTTTCATTATTTGACTTTATCATTTTTAATGTTTTTTCATCTTTATAACATATAGCCTTGGCGCTTACCATCTCATTACAAACTAATCCTGGATTACCATACTTTTTACAAATTATTCTATATGGCAAATCTGTAACTCCAGCCATAGGAGCTAATATTATATTATTTTCTAATTCTACATTTCCTATTTTTAATTTTTTTAAGTACATTAAATTTTACCTCTCTAGAAAAAATATATATTTATCAAAGGCTTTCTTTAGTAGCAAAATACATAGAATTTTCCTATTATATAAAGAAAATATGGAATTAAATATAAATATTTAATTCCACTAATAATCTATTCTACAAAAATTGCTTTTTGCCTTCTACTACTAATATTTAATAAAAGTCCAATACAAATAAAATTAGTAATTAGAGAACTTCCACCATAACTTACAAATGGTAATGGTACACCTGTTATTGGTAGTAATCCTATTGTCATTCCTATATTTTCTGTCATATGGAAAAAGAAAATTCCAGCTATTCCTATAGCAATATATGAACCTACATTATCTTTTGCTGTTTTAGCTACATAAATTGATTTTGTAACTAATACTATATATAAAATCGTAATAGCTCCTGTTGCTACAAATCCCATTTCTTCTCCAATAACTGAGAATATAAAATCTGTTGTTTTTGGATGCAAAAATCCAAGTTGAGTTTGATTTCCTTTAAACAGTCCCATTCCAAAAACTTCTCCAGCACCTACAGCTAATTTCGATTGTTCTAAGTTATATCCTTCATTTCTTCTATCAGCTTCTGTTGGATTTAAAAATACATTTATTCTTTTTAATGCATGAGCTGGTAACATATTATAAACAATTGGAGCAGCTATAACTACTAAAAGAATAGCAACTATTATATACTTTTTATCTATTCCTGCTGAAAATAATATAAATAATATTGCTGTCATATAAGCTATTGCTGTACCATAATCTGGTTCTTTTATTATTAATAAAACTGGAACAATTGCAAAAATTAAATATATTGCTAACTTCCAAATTTTATTGATTTCGTGTCTCCCTCTTATTTGTAATTTATTCATTATAAATGCTAAAAATAATATAGTTATAACCTTTCCTAATTCAGATGGTTGAAAGCTTAAGCTCTCTGTTATTTTAAACCAACTGCTTGCACCACTTATAGGAGCAGTAAATAAAACTCCAATTAATAGACCTATTACTATTATATATGCTAAAGTAGAAAATCTAACAATTACATTATAATCAATTACTGATGCTAATATTAAAAATGGTATACTTATTACAATCCATTGAACTTGCTTTTTGAATTCTTCATATTCTGTACTTTGAGTTGCTGAAAATAAAGCCACTAATCCTATAATTGTTAAAATAGCACTTACAATAAGAATAGTCCATTCTGTATTCTTAAGTAATTTTTTTCCCATTTATTATATACTCCTAATTTTTTCTATTTCGTTTATCTTTTGATTTTTTATGGTTTTTTTTTCCACCTTTACTATAATTATTATTGTTATTACTATTATTATTTTCTTGTACATTTTCTAAATTTTTGTCTTCCTCTTCTGCTGCTTTTAATAAATCATCAAAAGTTACATCGTCATCATCTTCATCTTCGTCCACTTCTTCAAATAATTCAACTGGCTCTTCACTTTCTTCTGATTCATTATCGTTATTTATTTCTTCACTGCTATCGTTCTCTTCTTTTATCTCTTCGTTATTTTCTTCTTTTACTTCACTATTTGTTTCTTCTTGATTTAAGTTTTCATTTTCTTTTGTTTCTTCATAACTGTCAGATAATTCTATAACTTCTGGTGTTTCTATTTTTTCTTCTTTTGGTTCTTCTTCAGATTGATTTGGTACTGTAATTCCCATCTCTTTATTAAAATCAACGCCTTCAAAATCTTTTATTTTTTCAGCCATCATATCATTTTTTATATTAACAATTGGTATATTTGCATATAAAGCAGGAGCTCCATTTGTTCCATCTTCATTTGATTGATTTGTTAGCCTAACATCTATGGCTGCTTCGTCAACTACAATATATTTTTTTATTACATCTATTATTTCTTGTTTCATAAGCTCTAAAAAATCTGCTGATACATTAGCTCTATCTTGCATTAGAACTAAGTGTAATCTTTCTTTGGCAGCATCTTTTGACCCTAATTCTTTTTGTTGTTCTGTTTTTACTATTCTCTTAAAAAAATGTCCTATATTTTCAAACATTATTTTTTCTTACCTCCAACCTTTTTTATCTATGCTTTTCCGAATAAGCCTTTTAGCTTTGCGAAAAATCCTGTTTCTTTTCCAGGTACTGTAACTTCAATATTTTCTCCTAATAATCTTCTTGATATTTCTAAATATGCTTTTCCTGAAGGTGCTCTTTTATTAGAAATAACTGGTTCTCCTTTATTAGTTTGAGTTATAATATTTTCATCATCTGGTACAACTCCGATTAAATCTATTGCTAATAAATCTACAATATCGTTTACATCCATCATTTCGCCTTTTTTTACCATGCTTGGTCTTAATCTGTTAACTATTAATTCTGGATTTTTTATTTCAGAAGCTTCTAACAATCCTATTATCCTATCAGCATCTCTTATTGAAGATATTTCAGCTGTTGTAACAACTAAAGCTCTATCTGCTCCAGCAATAGCATTTTTAAAACCTTGCTCGATTCCTGCTGGACAGTCAATAATTACATAATCAAAATCTGCTCTTAATTTTTGTATTAAATCTCTCATTTGTTCTTCATTAATAGCTGTTTTATCTTTTGTTTGTGCTGCTGGAAGTAAGAATAGCTCTTTAAATCTTTTGTCTTTAATTAGAGCTTGTCTTAATTTACATTTTTCTTCTATAACATCTACTAAATCGTATACTATTCTGTTTTCTAATCCTAAAACAACATCTAAATTTCTTAGTCCTATATCAGTATCAACTAATGCTACTTTTTTACCTGCTAAAGCTAGCGCTGAACCTAAGTTAGCTGTTGTTGTTGTTTTTCCAACTCCTCCTTTTCCAGATGTAATAACGATAACTTCTCCCACTTAAATTTCCTCCTTTAAAACTACGAACTTAATTATCATTTTTTGAACATATATATCTTATATTTTTTTTCGTTAAAAGTCAATCAATATTGATACATTTTTGTAATATTTTTGTAATAAAAATACAGAAGTGAGATTTAATCGTAATTTTATAATTTTTTATATTTTTTAATATTGTCGAAACCTTTATTTTATAGGAAAGTTCAGAGCATTTTATTATAAAAGAACAATAGTGGACGATATTTAATATGCAAAAGACAAAACTATACTGAATCGTCCACGTAATTGTTCTGCGTGCCAAATTTACATTAGTAAATTTGTGTACAAAATTTCCGAAGGCTTTATTTAGTAAGAAGTCCAGAGGACTTTGGTACTAAATAAAAAAAAAGCATGTAACTTATCTAATATAAAATCACATACTTTTAATATCTATTGTACTCTTTTGTAGATTTGTAGAAAAAAAATATTAAATTTTCTTTTGTATAAAGAATTAAATTATTTTTGAATTAAAATATTTTGTGTGAAAGTAATTGCAAGAACTTGCATAGAATTGTTTGAAAAAACAATATAAGTATAACATTAATTCATAAAACATTCTCAAAATATACCGAAAAATGGTCTTTTTGCATAAATATTACTAACTTAAATGGTTTTTATCCTATAGAACAAATCTGAAAAAATCTTAGATTTTTTCAGTAAATTTGTTCGCTGTGCCAAATTTACGTTAGTAAATTTGTGTACAAAAGTTGGCAAAGCCTTTATTTTATAGGAAGTGCGAAGCACTTTCCTATAAAATAACAAAAGGGACCTTTTTGAACTATACCCCAAAAAGTAGAGTTCATTTACAGTCCCATTTTAAATATATTAATTCTCTTTATTTGTAATCTCTTCTAAATCAAGAAGTTCTTGCCATCTTGCGTCAACTTCTTTTTGGAATTCTTCTATCATCCACTCATTACCTGGTTTAAACATATGTTTAAATCTTTTTTGTGGTTTTAAGAATTCTTCTATAGGAAGCTTTTTAGCTGGTTTATAAGTAATTTTATAAACTCCATCAACTACTTCATATAAAGGCCAATAACATGTTTCAACTGCTAATTTGTTAATTTGCATTAAATCTTCTGTATTGTATCCCCATCCTCTTGGGCAAGGAGCAAGTACATTTAAGAAACATGGTCCTTCTATATAAATTGCTTTTTCTGATTTTTCATATAAATCTTTAAAATTATTTAATGCTATTGTTTGTGCTACATATGGAATATGATGTCCTGCCATAATTTTAGCTAAATCTTTACGAGATTGCATTTTTCCTGGAACTGCTGTTCCTGCTGGTGATGTTGTTGTATCAGCAAATTTTGGTGTTGCTGAAGAACGTTGTATACCTGTATTCATGTATGCTCCGTTATCATAGCAAACATAAACCATGTCGTGTCCTCTTTCCATTGCTCCTGATAAACTTTGAAGTCCTATATCATAAGTTCCACCATCTCCACCAAATGCTATAAATTTTGTTGTTTTATCTTCTGGTAATTTTCCTTGACGTTTCATTGCTTTATATGCAGCTTCTGCTCCACTTAAAGTAGCTCCAGCGCATTCAAAAGCTGTATGAATAAATGAATCTGTCCATGCTGTATATGGATAAATAAAAGTAGAAACTTCCATACATCCTGTAGCTCCTGCAACTACAACATGGTCTTCTGGTTTTACCGCTCTTAAAATCATTCTAGCTACAGCTGGTGCACCACATCCAGCACACATTCTATGACCTGATGTAAATCTTGAAGGTCTATTTGTCATTACTTCTTTTGGATTATATGCCATAACTTAAACTTCCCCCCTTACACCTAAATATCTATAAGGATTTTCAATGTTTCCTGTTTTTGCTATTTCCTCTAAATCATTATATACTTTTTCTATATCTTTAACAGTAGTATCTCTACCACCTATACCATAAACATAGTTTATAGTTGGAACATTTACTTTGCTTACAAACATACCTGATGTAACATCTTCATATAATGCTCCACCCGCACCATTTAAAGAATCTGCTTTATCTAATACTGCAATAGCTTTTGCATTTTTTAAACTTTTAGCTATTTCTTCTGACGGGAAAGGTCTAAACATTCTTATTTTTAATAATCCTGCTTTTACTCCTTTACTTCTTAAATCATCAATAGCTGCTTTAGTTGTACCTGCTGTTGAGTTCATACAAACTACTACAAGCTCTGCATCTTCCATTTTATATTCTTCAAAAAATTGATATTTACGACCTGTTAATTTTTCAAATTCTGCTGATACTTCAGCAATTACTTTTTTAGCATTTCTCATAGCTTCTGCTTGTTGTACTTTATGTTCAAAAAGATAAGTTTGAACATCTAAAGGTCCAACAGCTATAGGCTCTTTGTCATTTAATAAATAATGTTCTGGTTTATATTTTCCAACAAATGCTTTTGCTTTATCATCTTCTAATAATTCTATATTTTCGATAGAATGTGATGTTATAAATCCATCTTGGCAAACCATTAAAGGTAATTGTACATCTTTATGTTCTGCTATTCTATGTGCCATTAATAAATTATCATAAGCTTCTTGGTTATTTTCTGAAAATAACATTATCCATCCTGCATCTCTAACTCCCATTGCATCAGAATGGTCATTGTGTATATTTAAAGGTCCTGAAACTGCTCTATTTACTAAAGACATAACGATTGGTAATCTTAAGCTTGATGCTATATAAATCATTTCCCACATTAAAGATAATCCGTTTGCAGAAGTTGCAGTCATTGCTCTAGCTCCAGCTGATTCTGCTCCAATACAAGCACTCATTGCACTATGTTCACTTTCAACAGCAACAAATTCTGTATCAACTTGACCATTGCTTACAAAACTTGAAAAGTATTGTGGTATTTCTGTTGAAGGTGTAATAGGAAATGCTGCAACAACATCAGGATTGATTTGTTTCATAGCAATAGCTGCTGCTTCATTACCACTTAATCTTTCTCTAATTCCCATAATTTTTTTCCTTTCTATTTTTTATTTCATTTCGATAGCTTTAAAAGGACATACTTTAGCACAAACGCCACATCCTTTACAACTGTTATAATCAAAATCTTCTCTTTTTCCTTCTTTATTTACTGGAATTGAATCTTCTGGACAAACAGGAAAACAAAGTCCACATTGTTTGCAAAGTTCTGATTTAAAAATAGGAGTTACTGAACGCCAATCTCCTGTTTTAAATTCTTTTGCATTACCAGCATTATAAATATTTCCACCTATAGTAAGATCTTGCCAAGGTGTTTTACTATTTAATACATCTTCTGTCATTATTTTAGCTCCTTTCTAAACTTTAGTCACTTCTTTTAAAGCCATTTCTAATGCTTTCATATTACCATCAATAACTTCTGGTTTTTTAGCAAATTTATGTTTGAAAGATCCTATCATATCTTCTAAAAATGCCTCTTCAGACATAATTCCACTAACCTTTACTACTGCTGCAAGCATAGGAGTATTTGGAAAATATTTTCCTAAAGTTTCCATTGAAACTTTTCTTGCATCAATTTTGTATACATTTCCTGTATAACCTTTTAAAGATTTTTTTAATTCGTCTCCATCTTTAGTAGAATTAATTATTATTGCTCCTTCTGGTTTTAATCCAGCTGTTACATCAACAGAATCTAAAAGTGTATCATCTACTACTACTACAAAATCTGGTTCATAAATATTTGAGTGTACTGTAATAGGTGTATCACTAATTCTGTTATACGCTGTAATAGGAGCACCCATTCTTTCTGGACCATATTCAGGGAAACCTTGAATATATTTACCAGTATTGAAGGCTGCATCTGCTAGAAGTAGTGAGGCTGTTTTTGCACCTTGACCGCCTCTACCGTGCCATCTAATCTCGATTAAATTACTCATTATAACCTCCTATCAAATCTAATCTATTTTGATAGTTACAGTATATATTTTTTAAAATCCAAAGTCAATATATGTATGGTCAGTTTATTTATTATTTTGTATGTTAGTTAATTTACATAATTTTGACTTATTCTTTAAAATATGTTATAATAAATTGATATGTTTTTTATCAAAGTCCGTTAAAGGCTAACTAATAGCTAGCCTTGTTACTACAAATTGGTTTCATTATAAAGGAGTATTAGTATGAATGTAAAACAGCGGTATGAAAAAAAAGGTAACTGTCAACAAAAAAGCTTAAAAGAATGTTATATCGAGGCAATTGATAGATATACTTCTATGACAGCTGAACTCCGTAAGCAGATAGACTTTATAGAAACTGTCTATCGTAAAAATCATTGTCTTGAAAAACCATTGATGCAATTGCAACTATTAATACGTAGGTGGGGAAAAGACGAGGAAGATGATGAATTCAAGAAAGCGTTAGATTCACTTGACGAAAATATCATCTCATTCTATCAAGACACACTTTCAAGCCAAAAACTCATCAGCATATTGATTGAGTTTGAAAATTCTTCCTTGCTTGAAAGACTTGCGGAAATAGATCAGATGAAGCGTGCATTGCAGCTGCGGGAGCTTTTAGAGACAATGGTGACAGCTGGTAATCCTTTACCAGATGTAATAAACTCAGACAAAATAAAACAGTTTATCGAAAGATGCGAATAATTTAATACGGACAAAAACGGAAGTTCTCGGGGGCAATGTACTATCTGCTCCCGAGTTTTATATTTTATAAAATTTATATATAATTCCTATTCATATTTTTGTTGAACTTTTTATAAATTTGTAGTAAAATACATTATGTAAATTATTTATGAAAGAATTTATCTTTCATTTATATATTTAAACTAATTAAAAGAAAGGAATATATTATGAATCTAACTGGCGAAACTCATTTTCTTATGAATAAATATAATATAACTGCAAATAAAAATTTCGGTCAAAATTTTTTAATCGATGAAAATGTTGTAGAAAATATTGTAATGAGTTCAGAAGTTAATAAAAATGATTTAGTAATTGAAATTGGTCCAGGTTTAGGTACTCTTACTTCCCTACTTTTAGAAAAAGCTGGAAAAGTAATTTGTGTAGAACTAGATAAAAAAATGCTTGAAATTTTAAATGATAGATTTTCTTTATATAATAATTTTGAATTAATAAATGATGATATATTAAAAGTTGATTTACAAGCTTTAATATCAAACAATTCTGAATTTGAAAATGTAAAAGTTGTTGCAAATCTTCCTTATTACATTACTACTCCAATAATTATGAAACTCTTAGAAAATAAATTAGATTTAAAAAGTATTACTGTAATGGTTCAAAAAGAAGTTGCCCAAAGACTTGTAGAAACACCAGGAGGAAAAGAAACTGGTGCAATAACTTATAGCATAAATTACTATACTAATCCTGAATTAGTATTAGATGTTTCAAAAGATAGTTTTATTCCAAGTCCAAAAGTTGACTCTGCTGTAATAAAATTAAATATTTTACAAGAACCAAAAATTCAAGTAAAAAATGAAGAGTTATTCTTTAAAGTTATAAAATGTGCATTTATGCAAAAAAGAAAAACTTTAATAAATTCTTTATCAAACTCAGGAATTTCAAACAAAGAAAACTTAGAAAATATTTTAAATGAATTAGAATTAGATACTCGTATCCGTGCTGAGCAATTAACTTTAGAACAATTTGGAAATCTTTCAGATAAATTAAATATTTAAAAAGTGGTCAATATTTTTCTTTATTGCCAACTTACTTTTTAGATTTGAACAATAGAAATACTAAAATGCACTCAAAATGTTAGATAACTCTAATATATTGAGTGCATTTATAATTATTAATTTACATTTTTGCTTTTATTTCTTCTAATGCTCTAGCAAGTTGATCTGGACAAGATGTTCCTCTACCCTTACAATCAATTCCTTTTAATTTTCTAATTGCATCATCAATATTCATACCTGCAACTAATATAGATACACCTTGTGTATTTCCATCACATCCACCAATGATCTTAACAGATTTTATTGTATCTCCTTCTACATCTATAGCCATTTCTCTTGAGCAAACACCCTTTGGTTCATATTTATATACCATATCTTCCTCCTGATTAATATTTCTTTATTTATTATAATTTACATTTTTTCTAAAAATATTTAAAAACTTTACATTTATATATTATCAAACTAAAAACTTACAATTTCATTATAAACTCTAACTATGTATTGATCTGTCATTCCAGACATATAATCAACTATCGCTCTGCTATAATCTTTTATATTATTCAAATCATATACGATTTTGTTAGAATATTTATTATCATCTCTATCTACTGAATTAGAAAATTCTTCAAGCCAACTTGCAAATTCCTCTGCCAAAACTGGATAATATCTTTTCATTTTCTTTATATTTTTAATTGTAGCAATTCCATTATATTCATTTTTTAATGTATAGAATATTTCATTCATTAAAACAGTAAAATATCTAATTGTAGGTTGAATTTTATCATTTCTATAAATCTTTTCATAATTAAATTTTCTTATTTTTTCCATAGTGCTATATGCTTCATCTGAAAATTTAAGACCTTCTTCTACTGTACTATTTTTGCACAAGTCCCCTGTTAAATATCCTATTATACTTGAATTATTTATTCTGATATTTTCTATTGCTTTATCAAAATTATTTATATCTCTATCTGTTAGAAGTTTCATTTCTTTTGCATCTTCTAAGTCTCTTCCTAAATAAGATATATTATCAGCAAGTTTTACAACACATCCTTCCCATGTAAACGGTGCATATTGATTTGGCTTTGTAAACTTGTCCAAATTAATAAATTCATCTCTTGGTTTCTGTCCTGTTATATCAGGATTCCCACAATGTCCTATTATTCCATCTCTAACAGCATAAGTTAAATTCAAATTTCTTTTTATACCTGCAATATCTTGCAAAAGTTCTAAATCATCAACATAATGAACACCATTTCTTCCATGACAAAACTTTTCTCCATATTCTCTTTCAGCAATTGTTGATAATATTCTTTCTCCTTGATGTCCAAAAGGACTATGACCTATATCATGTGTAACTGCAATAGCTTTTGTTAGTTCAGTATTTAAGCCTAAATAATTTGCTATTGTATTACTTATTGATTCAACTAAGTTTACGTGTTCAATTCTTGTACATATATGATCATTCTTTGGAGCAAAAAACACTTGTGTTTTATGTTTTAATCTTCTATATGCATTACAATTTATTACTCTTGTATAATCTCTATCAAACTCGCTACGCATTGGTGCATCACCATAAACAGGATCATATAATTTTTCTACTCTTGATATTGATTGTTCCCATTTTTTGTTTCCTTCTAGCATAGCCTCATTTGCGAATTTTTTTATCATTTGTTTATCACCTATTTCTATATTATCTTTTACATTTCTTCTAATAAAGCTTCTAAATCTTCCTTTGAAAAATGATAATTTTCATTACAAAAATGACATACTATATCAGCTTTTCCATCTTCTTCTATTATTTTTGTTATTTCTTTTTTACCTATTGAAATAAGACTTTTTTCAAGTTTTTCTCTACTACAATCGCACTCATATATCATATCTAATTCTTGTGCTAAAATTAATACATCTTCATCTCCTGTAATAGTTCGAGCTATATCTTCTAAACTTCTTCCTTCTGAAATCATTTGGCTAATACTTGGTGCATTTTCTAAAGCTTTTTCTACTTTTGATATATCTTCTTCTGTAGCATCTGGCATTAACTGTATCATATATCCACCTGATGCTTTTACACCATCTTTATTTATTAAAACCCCTAAAGCTATTACACTTGGTTTTTGTTTTGATTTTGCAAAATACTCTGTAAAGTCTTCTGCTATTTCTCCTGAAACAAGTGGTACTAAACCATTATAGTTGGTATCAATTACATCATTTTTATTAATGATATTTAAAAATCCATTTTTTCCAACAGCTCCACCAACATCTAATTTTCCATTTGATTTTAATGGTAATTCTACATGTGGATTATCAACACATACTTTTACTTTAGATGTAGTACTATCTCTTCTAACAACTGATATCAAACGTCCCATTGGACCACCACCATTTATTTGAAAAGTAATATAATCATCTTTTTCTTTTATATCTGTAAATCCCATCATTCCAGTTATAGTAGCAAATCTTCCCATTGCTGCTGTAGTAGTTGGTGTTAAATCATGTAGATTTCTTATTTCTTCTGCTAATTCTGTTGTATTTGCACATACTAAACTTACTCTTCCTTCATGTGCTAAAAATTTTGCAACTCTATTCATTTTATCTCCTCTTTTTACAAATATATCTATATTTATTTGCTAAATGCTCTTATTACATCTTTATAGCTACTCATAAGTAATTCATATTTCATTGCTTCTGTTAAATCTTCATTATACATAGCATTTGAAATTGGTATTGTATATGAATTATATTTTGGCATGAAAAACCTAGTTTTCACTATATAATCAATCAAACAATCATTTTCATTAACTTCTACATCATGTCTTTCTAAAAAATTTTTTAATAGTCCTGTATATTCATCATGAAAATAATTAAAAACTTTTGTATATTCTTTGTTTTCTGATAGTTCTTTTATTTCTGCTTCTACTAGCACTTTTTTCACCTCATATATAGTACATTTTTTCAAATTTATTCTATAATAAATGTTTTAATTTTTCAAGTATTTGGGAGATATTTTGAATATTATTCTCTTATAAAGCACTCGTCTCCTCATCAATTAATGCATTTTCTATATTACCTAATGTAACCTCTAATGCCTTATCTGTTCCAATCTTATCCATTAATTTTGAATATTTATCTAAACTCATTATAACCATTGAGCCATAACCATTTTTAGTTAAATAAATTTCTTCATCTTTTTTTAATACTAAGTCCTCAACTTCAGGATATTTATTTCTCAAATCTGATATTGGTTTAATATAAATCATAATTTACCACTCCTTTTTTATCATAGTTTTATCCAAATTTTAGAGTATTATTCTTCAATATTTGTAACTTTTTAAAATTTTGAAGAATAATATAACTCAAGAATTGGTTTATTTAACCTATGTTTTAGAAAGGAAGGAATATATGAATACTTTAAGATTAAATTCTCGTGGTCCTGAAGTAGATTTACTACAAAGCACTCTGCAAAAACTTGGATTTTATAATGGGGCAATTGATGGAATTTTTGGATTTCAAACTTTCACTGCTGTGCAAAATTTTCAAAGACAATTTGGACTTTCAGTAGATGGCATTGTTGGAACAAACACTTGGAATGCATTAATGCCTTATATTAACGGTAATACTACTTATACAATTAAAGAAGGAGACACTTTTCATAAATTAGCACAAAAATATTCTACAACTGTTGATGCAATTATTTATGCAAATCCAGATGTAGATTACAATAATTTATCTATTGGAGAAGAAATTATTATACCTTTTGGAAGTATAGTACCAACAAATATTAGATATACTTCACAAATTTTAGGTCTTAACATATCTGCTCTTCAAACAGTTTATCCATTTCTTGAAATATCATCCATTGGTACTAGTGTTCTTGGTAGAAGAATGCACTGCATAAAGTTTGGTAATGGTCAAAAAGAAGTATTTTATTGTGCTTCAACGCACGCGAATGAATGGATTACCAGTCCCTTATTAATGAAATTTATGGAGAATTTATGTAAGAGCTATGTAAATAATCTTAACATCTTTGGAGTTAATGCTAGAGACCTTTTCAGTAATGTATCGCTATATATTGTACCTATGGTTAACCCTGATGGAGTTGATTTGGTAACTGGATTTATAAATGAAAACTCTGTTATATATAATAATGCAAAAAGAATTGCTGATAATTTTCCTAGTATACCATTTACTAATGGATGGAAAGCAAATATAGAGCGGGATTGACTTAAATCTTCAATTTCCAGCTGGATGGGCTCAAGCAAAAGAAATAAAATATGCTCAAGGATTTGATAAACCTGCTCCACGTGATTTTGTAGGTTTCGGTCCTCTTACTGCTCCAGAAGCTGTTGCTTTATACAATTTCACACTTAGACATAATTTTAGTTTAATGATAACATATCATACACAAGGTCGTGTAATTTATTATAAATATCAAGATCAAACACCACCAAATAGTGAGGAAATTGCTAAAAAATTTGCTGATATTTCTGGTTATACTATTGAAGATGTTCCAACAAATTCTAGTTTTGCTGGATATAAAGATTGGTTTATTTTATACTACAATAAACCTGGATTTACTATTGAAGTTGGTCTTGGTGAAAATCCTCTTCCTATTTCTCAATTTGCAGGTATTTATAGAGAAAATTTAGGTATTTTAGTTACTGGAATGATTCAATAAAACATAAATGTGAAACAATTTTGATTTTTTTAATAAAATTGTTTCACATTTTGTATTTATTAATATGAAAAATAATTTAACTATCTTCCATTTAAAACTTTTATTTTATCATTTTTTTCATAATTTTAATTATTTCTTTAAATATTTTTATATTCATAAAAAAAATATCAATTTTTTTAACTAGTAATTTAGCTTTTATAATATCTAAAACAACATATTTCTAAAATTTGTTTATTCTATTGCTCCCATCTTTTCATATATTCTTCTTTTTTTCTCTGTTTCATTTTTTTATGTTCTTCATATTCTTTTTTTATTTCTTCTGGCGTATCCTCTCTTAATAGTGCATTTCCCCTTTCGTCCTTTTCATAAGATAAATATTTTATCCATCTAGCATTTAATACTTTCATTTCATCATTCCTTTCATAATTTTAATAATCCTCATTTTCTTCATATATTACATGATATTCTTTATTATGATTTATAAGCATATCTATTATTTTTAATAGTTGTCTTTTATTTCCCTAAAATTCCATTAAAGAAAATCCATCTAGAAAATCTTTTTTTATAATCTTCTAACTTTTTTACTATCTTCATCAAAAACATCCTCATAAACCATTATTTTATTCTACTTATTAACCAATATTTTACTACTATCTAGAATAACATATCTCTAAAACCCATCTCTTTGTCTATTAAATTCAATAATTGTTTTACTACTATCTAAAATAACATATCTCTAAAACTTCAAACATTGACATACAAAGTTGTTTTATGTTTTACTACTATCTAAAATAACATATCTCTAAAACTAACTGAAGATAAACCGCGGTTTTAACTTAGTTTTACTACTATCTAAAATAACATATCTCTAAAACGTATGAAATTTGCAAGAACCAGAAGGACGAGTTTTACTACTATCTAAAATAACATATCTCTAAAACCGAGAACAAAAATATATCTGATTATTATCAGTTTTACTACTATCTAAAATAACATATCTCTAAAACAACCATATGGATTATTGGGAAAAAGTATTGGTTTTACTACTATCTAAAATAACATATCTCTAAAACTGTTGACCAATAGTCAATAGTAAAATATATGTTTTACTACTATCTAAAATAACATATCTCTAAAACATAACTACTGAATCTATGGCAAAAGAGTTTGTTTTACTACTATCTAAAATAACATATCTCTAAAACGATTATTCAGTTCATTCTGGTCAACAATATGTTTTACTACTATCTAAAATAACATATCTCTAAAACCTCAATTGTGTTTTAAAGTTTTTTCGGTTATCGACTCCGATATGTTAATTTTAGAAAAGTTTAATAAATTACATCACAATAATTTTCATCTATTTCCCATACATTTTCATATTCAACTTTTTCTCTATTTTCTCTTTCAATAATAACCAATTTTATATTTTTGTATAATGAATATTTATATAATTCAACTACTTCTTCATTACTTAAATACTGCTTTAAATTCGGAATAAATATAATATCAGCAATTTTCAATGTGCATGCAATATCTATCAAAAATTCTATTTTTTCTAAAACTGATTCATAATTAATTGTATCAATTTTAACATTAAATAATTTCAAAACTTCACTAATATCTAATTCTGATTTCATAGAAAATTCAAATGGTAATTCATTTATTTCTTCAATTAAATAATTACGTATATTTAACATATAATTTTCTAATTGCAAATCTTGATTTAATTTTATCTTTTCTTCAATAAGTTCATATATTTTATTTAAAACTTTTTTAGAATTGTAATCAATATTAAATAAATCTATTAGTAACATACATTTTGACTTCATATTAATCTCTTTATTTTCATCATCTAATAAAATAATTTCCTTTTCTTCAATTCCATTAATTTTATTATTCAACAATTTTATTATATTAGTAAACATTTTCACATCATTAATCGATATTAAAAGAACATTTTCTTCTTTTAACTTAGCATAATTATCTAGTCCAAAAATTTTTAATTTCATATAATTAATAACCTTTCTACAGTATTAACAGTATTAGATGAATTTTCTCCTGTTATACATTCTATATCACTAAACTGTTTTTCCGTAATAACTAATAACTGTACAATGCCTTTAGATGGTTTATCTTTGTATATCTTTTCTTTTACTGAATTTACTATTGAATTATTTAAAGCCAATTTTGTATATACTGATTCTTGCATCATAATAAAACCTTCAGAAATTAATAATTTTCTAAATTTATTATATATTCTTCTTTCTTTTGGCGTTTCTGTTGGTAAATCAAAAAAAATTAACATTCTCATAAATCTAAAACTCATAATTTAATATTTTACTTTCTTTTTCATTATCTAAATAATCAAAAACACTTTTACAATATATTGTAATAGCATTTGTTATATATTGTTCTCTTTGACTAATTTCAACACTTTGATTATATAAATTTATTAGTTTATATTTAAACTCTTTATCAAATATCTTTTCCTTATTATTATATACAATTTCATCAACAAGTGGTCTAAATATTTCCATTAAATCACATGAGAAATTAAATTGATTAAATTCATTATGATGATTAATTCCAAGTTGTGTAATATAACCTTTACTAATAATTTCTCTATTAAAAACTGATAATATTATTGAATATCCATAATCTAAAGCTTTATTTACATTATTTTCTTCACCTCTAATAAATTTTGTACCAAATAACAAATTAAAATACACTTTTGCAGCATGTCCTTCCCTATTAGTACTATCACCATCTTCAACTTGATTAGCATATTCCAATAACTTTTCGTATTTGGGAATCTCTAACTTTTTTAATAACATAGATTGATTAATAATTTTAAACTTTACAATTTCTTTCCAAGCAGAATCTTTCCTTTTTTCATTCCATTTTATTTGATTTAAAATCTTTTTACTAGTATTAAATGAACCATAATATGGAATCATTTCGCATGAAGGATTATGCTTTTCGTCACAAAATATTATTTTTATTTTTCTTTCTGCAAGTTCATTTAATAAATATGATGTAATTGATGCCATACAATTTTCAACAATAATCATGTTTACTTCTGATAAATGTATTTGCTTTAAAGTATCATTTCTTACTATTAAATAATTATTTTTATACGATAACTTACAATTATTATTTATTACTATTGTTCTCCAGCCCAATTACACTATACCTCCTTTCATACATACCTGTAATAGATTTATCTATTAATTTCATTTTTAATAATTTACTTGTATCAAATTTCTTACCACTTTGTCTACCTGCTCTATCAGAAAGCTCAATCACTTTTAGATTGCCTTGACCAGTTTTCATTAAATCTATCAATCCCTTAATTAAACTTTTTTTATTAGCATCATTCAAGTTCATAAATTCTACTTTTTTCTCTAATAATTTTAAATATATACTTTCAAATACTCTGTATTCTGTTCCCAATTTATTCACTAAATAATCATACATATTTTCATAATTATCTTTTAACTCTGAAAGCTCATTATCATCTAATTTGCTTTCTTCGCAATTCATTAAATATATTAATCTACTCATTTTTTCATTAACAACAAGTTCTTTATCTGATCTAATTTCTGAATCACTACAAAATCTCATATATTGTCCATTTTCATCTATAAACTGCTGATTTTTCAAAATTTTACTTCTTAATATTTCAATATTAGAATTTTCAACATTATTTAATATGTTTTTTTCGATATATTCTTTTAAAGTATATTTTTTATTTTTTATATCACAAGAAACTTTTATAGGAATTCCTACTAATTTATATTCTAACTTTTTTCTATTATTAAGGTAACTAATTATTACCATATATGCAATATTTTGTCCTGAATAACCACCATATTTATTCACATCTAATCCTTGTTTAAGTGGAATTACAGGATTATCTTTTGGACTATATAAAGTTTGATTATAAAATTCTCCTGTATCCTCTTCAAGCATTCTTGTTACAAAACAATCTTTATAATTCATTGTATTTTTTACTTTTGCAATATCAATATTATTATTAATTAATCCTAGTGTCATTCCATATTTTTCTTTATGTGAAAGAGTTGAATTTTTATAAGATTTTATGTATTTTCCAAATTCAAACTCATCAGTATATTTTAAATTATTATTAACTATATTTCCTATAACACTAATTATATATGCATCTTGTGCATGGTGATAATTATTTACATTTCTATTTTTATATAACTTATATTTTTGCCTAAATCCATGTGTAAGTTCTGATCTTAAAGTTAAAATTTTAGAATTACTATACATACTATTTAATATATTAGTAACATATTTTGTTATCTGTCTAGTTTCTACTAATTGTCTTTGAACAAATCTTTTTTCATCATCTTCTGTTTCAAACATTTTATTTCTTATTAATCTGTAGTATTTAGTTTGAGAAATTAAATTACAATCTAATAAACTTTTCCACCATTCTCTTTGTCCATTTATAATTTCATTTGATAATAATAAACTATCCTTTTTTCTTTGATTTTCCATTTTTATAACTAATGCTTTATTATCTATACTATCATCTTTTACATAAGACTGTGGTAATATGTGGTCAACTTCATAAATTGATAGATTATTTATATCTAATGGCTTTCCACTATACAAACATTTACCATTTTGCATAAAATATAAATATAATTTCTCGGCTAATACCTTATCACTTTGACGATTTTTTAATTCTAAAAATACATGATGATCATAATTTTTTAAATCATTAATTTGTTTTTCAATTTCATCATATTTTTTAATCAATTGCTTAGCTCTATTATCTTTCATAATTTTATTTTCTTCTGCTCTTGCAAATTCAATAAAAATATTTTCTGGATCGCATTTATTTACTTTAACAATCTCTTCAACAATTTTTATTGCTTGCCAAATAGCTCTTTTATTAGCTGGTGAAGTTGGAATTTCAGAAATATCTTTATATGTTATCTTATTATCGTTTTTGGGTAACATATTTTCTATTTTCTCTTTAAATCCATAATTTTTATTATTAATAATTTGCATTAAATTCATTGAATTTTTTTCTAGTAATTCCATTATACTTTCATTTTTATTAGACTTTAATGTAACTAATAATTTTCTAGACAATCTTGACCAACCTGTATAATTCAATTTTAATATTTTATTTAATTGCTCATTGGTAATATCTCTATATTCTTTTTGAATTTTTCGTTTTAAAATTTTCTTTTCTTCAAATATCGTAATCCAATAAATAATTTTTTCTATCATTTCTTGATTACTTTCATTAACTTCTTCAAAAATCTTTTTAAAATCAATATATGACGACATTGATGAATTAAAATTATTATTGTCCGAAAGTCCTGTAATATTTTCATAAGGCAATCCCTCTGATTTTAAATAATCAGCAAGCATTTTCTTTGTAACTTTTTTTCTTTCATAAAATAAATTTTCTATTATCATTTTTTTTGTTCTTCTATCAAAATGCTTATCTTCTACTCTTATATTATTCAATTCATTTAGAACACAATATTTGCTGTACAATAGAGAATTTTTAGGTATTACATCTTCATTAATTAAATATGTACATTTATTAGTCATCCTTTTAATAAATTCTTCTGCAGTTGCATCTTCATCAATAACCTCTTCAAAATTCCATGGTCGAATATTTTCATTGCTTTTTCTAACAATCCATGACCATTTTCCATTTTCTTTTGATAAAGGACCTATATAATATGGAATTCTAAAAGAAAATAATTTTATTATATTTTCCTTGTTTTCGTTTATAGATTTATAATACTTAGATTGATTATTCAATATAAATTCTAATTCTTTTTGATGTAATTGATGTGGTATTGCTCCATTATCTGTTACATTAATTTTCACTAAAAAATTATTTTCCTCTAAATCTAGTTTTATACGCTCTTTTTCTATCTCATTATCTGGTAAAAGATTTATTTTGTTTTTTAACATTTTATAAAATTCTTCTGGTTTACATTTCTTACACTTTTTACCATTAAATGCTACATAATTATCTTTTCCTTCTTCTCTAAACATATCATTATACTGTAAAGGAAAATATTTTTTATAAATCTTTTTTAATAATTTTAAATCATCAGAATATTTATTATACTTTTCAATCATTGCATCTGATATGTATTGTTTCCCATTTAAAATATCTTGTAAAACATACCAACTATATATAGTTTTTAAACTTTGATATATTTCAAAATTTTCTCCTAATATAGTAATAATTTCCTCTTCATTATCAATTTCTTTTGAAAATGTTTTCTTACTATTTTCAAGCTCTATTTCAAAAATTTTATTTAAGTCAAATGTATAACCGATAAAAGCCTTTACTACATTTTGAATAGCAGACTTATTATCTTTATCAAATTTAAATTTTTGAATAATTTGTTCTTGTTTATCAGCCTTTGAAATATTTTTATTTTTCAATATATTTAATATTTCTTTAACATCACATTGAAATACTATTTCAAAATTATTCTCTAAAAAATTAATTAAATTCTCAAATTCAATTATAACCTCATCTGTATTATCCGCAAAATTTCCTTCATGTAAAAAATTTCCTCTATATTTAATAATATGGTGAATTGCTAAATACACTAATCTAATGTCAACTTTTTCTTTACATTCTATTAAATATTTTCTTAAATGATAAATTGTTGGAAAATCATGAAAATACTGTATATCTGTCATTTTCTTATCAGAAAAAATATTATATTTTTTTCCAAAAATTTTCTCAGATATTTTTTTATCTTCTAAATCAAGTGCTGTTTCTCTAAGTATTGGAAAAAAATTAGGATGTTCTTTTTCCATATCTTCATTAATTAAACTTTGTAATATATTTATTCTTTCTTTTCTTCTATCTAGTCTTCTTCTTGTTCCTCTTTTTAGTCTAGTATCTTTTGCTGTTGATGCTTCTTTAAAAATCCTTGATCCCCACATATTTTTTCTTGATTTTTTTAATAAATTATAATTTTCATCTGTAACACACCAACCAATTGATGCAACACCAATATCTAATCCAATATTATATTTATTCACTTGACTATTTTCCTTTCATATGATATATTTTAAATGCTATTTAATTACTATCTAAAATAGCATATCGAGTTAAAATAAGGTTTTAACCTTTAATGCCAATTTTTAATTGGTTTCACTTAGGTGAATATTAGTTCTAGGTATACTAGAACTTTTTTATTGTATCTTTTTAGATACAATAAAAATATATCACATAAATTACTAAGTATCAATTATTTTTTATCTATATATAACTATTAATAAATTTTTATTATAAATATATCAATTTTATATTTTAAACCCAAAAAACTAACCTATCACATAATGATAGGTTAGTTTTTTATTCTTTAACTGAAAACTTTTTTCTTATTTTAATAAGCAATCTTTTAAACCAATTATGCTCTTTCATTAGAACTAACTGATTTTTTCTTTTCTCTTCTAGTTTTTCCTCAATTATTTTATCGCTCAATATATTTTTGGGATATATTTTCTTTTTTTCTTCTTCGATTGCTGTGATTTTATTTATTTCATATACTTTTATTTTAGCTTTTTGTTCATCTGTAGCCCAATATCGCTTAAAAAATATTGACAATATTAACTTGGCTTCAGCAGAAACATTTTGCTCAAGAAAATCTTTTTCTTTATTATATTTAAAATCTGAATCTTTATCTTTATTAGCTTCTAATGCACATATTAGTTCTCTTGGAATTTTGAAATAATCCTCTATTTTCATATAATTCAATATTTCCAATACTTGTGCATATGCAGTATTCTTCTTTTGTATAGTAATCACCCCTTATTGATTATCTTTTTTTATTCTTACTTTTTCAGTTTCTTTTTGAACACTTTGTTCTTGTTCTAATTCTATTGCTCTTGCATCTCTATCTAGTATTGCTTCCATTGCTAAAACTGCTTCAACATCTTTTAATAAATCCATTGTATTTTTTCCAACAGATTGCCCTGTTAAATTATTTTCTTTATTTGATAAATAATTTTCACAAAATTCTCTTACAGGAACACTTTCCATTGTATAATTTCCATATTTGAAAGAATTTATTTCTTTTTCATGCTTTTTATAATAATCATTAACATTTTCTTGTATTTTTGAGGTTACTTTTGATACATTTTCTGGTTCTACGTCTTTTCCAGAATAATTAATTGTTTCTACTGGAACTTTTCCCATCATATATTTTATAATATCATATCTTGAATAAGAAACTTCTTTTGTATCATTATTTTTTAATAAGCAAACTTGTAATTCTTGTGGTAATATAGTTTGAGATGTGCATCCATCCATAAAGTTCTTTTCATTTTCTACATTTGTTCCATCAAAAATGAAATAAACTCCTTCTCCTCCTAAATATTCTTCCATAGAACTGCTTTTTTGTATTGCTTCTATTCTATCTTTTGGAGCTTTTCCTACATTACCTGATTTTACTTGGTCATACTGTTTTTGTAAGTCAGTATACAAAGCTACTGCTCCTGTCATTCCTTCTGAAAAACTTACTTTTTCATTAACTTTATTATTATCTCCATTTTGTGGTGTAAGTCCTAAATGACTAATAGAACGTACATTACTTAGTGGAGCCATATGATAATACTTTTTCATTTTCTTTTGTTCCTTTTAATTTTATATATAAAGATTTTATTATTTAATTGAAAAAAAGTAAATAGTTTTTTGAAATAAAACTGTAAAAACCAAAAAATCCTGGACCATGTCCAGGTTTCTTGGTGACTGTCAGCCAAATAAACATCATCCAGCAAATTTCACCAGATAATATTCTTCTTTTTCAAGCATTTGTCCGATGACGCTCTTAGCAGTCTGCATATACTTCTCTGCGTCTTCGGGATAGTACACCAATAATACTTTAAACGGAATCATATTCCTATGTGTAAGTGGACCATTTTCAGGATTCTCGTTTATTGTCTCACTATACACATATCCTGCTCTCAGTTTGTTTAGTACCCATTTGGTATGAATTGATTCAGCAATTGATGATATTAAATTTTCTTCCTGTTCCCAATCAACTTGTATCCCACCAATCGCATATCCACAGTGCATAAATACTTCCAGCACTGCCTTTGCGTTATCAATCTTGGATTGTTTATAGTTATCAGGCAAATCATTAAAATCTACCAACAAATTGCTGGTTTGGTTTTCATCATCTTCCTGCTCTCCATAAACATATCCCCGCTTGAACATATTTTTGCACCACGCTTCGTGTTGTCTTCTTGCATGGCTTTTGGCAATTACATGAATATAAGTATCATAATCAAACTTATTTTCAACTTCGCCATTCAAAAGCATTTGCAAGTAGTCTTTAGACACAGCTTCTAATAATTTTGACATATTCTGTCCTCCTCCATTGCTTTTTATTTTTAATACTTATGTCGTAGTTTAAGCAAGTCTGCTTAGTGTTGCATGTGCAAATTTGCAAAAAACGTACATACTTTATTATATCATATTTTAATATTTTAGTAAAGTTATAAAAGCTAGATTATCTCTTTTTTCATCCAATCAAATATTTCTTTATTTCCATCTAAAATGTCATACATCGTAATTGCTGGAACATCATATTTATGTACTGATTTTATCTCTTTTTCTACTTCTTTAAATAATGATTTTTTTGTTCCCATTGTTAAAAAATATTCATATTCTCTTACTATTTCACCTTTCCAATAGTATGAGCTGAATCTTTTACTTTCTTGAACATAACTTACTAATCTTTTTGCTAATAATCTTTCTGTAATTTCTTTTGCATTTTCTTCATCATTGCATGATGTAGTAACTATTGCATAATTATTTTCCATATTCTTCCTCTTTCCTAAAAATCAAAATCTAACCATCCATATTTTGATGAATTATAATTTGATACTTTTTCTATTATTTCTTTTGCTTTTACTGATATTTCATTTATTCTTTTGCCACACACTAATGGCACTATATATCTTCTTTTTATATTTAAACTAACACAATATTTATTTTTTGGTTTAGTTTCTCCTTCTCCTATTTTATCTGCATTTCTAAACTTTTTAAAAGCATCTGAAATTTCTTTGTATTCACAATTTTCTATTTTCTTAACTATCTCTTCTTCTGATAATAAATATAAGTCTTTTTTCTCAATTAGACCATAAGTGTTCATCTTTTTTATGACATCTGCAATAAATTGTGATTTTAATTTATCTTTATTACTTTGAAAAGAATACCAAAGTAGGCTTGCTCCTTCTACAAATTTCTCTCCTATTTCTAGACTTTTAAATCCTAATTCATCTATATTATCTTCATTTTTCATTATACAAATATCGTTATAGATTTCTTTAATTTCATCTAAATTCCAACCATCTATAAATGTTAAAATATCTGAAAAAGTATATTCTAGTCTATCTGCTGCAAGTTTTGGAGTACTATTATCAGCTATTGGATATATTCCATACTTATCTATTTCTTCTAATTTTATATTATCTCTTTTTAATAATTCCATTATTTCTTTAGAATTCTTTATTATTTCACTTGTATTAATTTGTGTTGATTCTTGCATTAAATAATCTCCGTTTAGATAATCAATACAATGCCTAAAAGCAGGACTTGCTATATCATGAAACAATCCTGCTAATGTTTGTTTTTTATCTTTTGTGAAATTCCAGATAATTAGAGCCACTCCTACACTGTGTGATAAACTTGAATAAAAAAATTTAACATTAAATAATTTTGTATAATCATTTCCAACTAGTGCACTTATCTTATCTAACCTTTGCATTTCTGGAGTTTTTATATAATCAATTAAAAATCCTGGTATTTCTTCTGATAAAATTTTAAAATATTCTTTTATTTTGGGATTTAAGCTATCTAAATATTCTTCCATTTAATTTTCCTCATTATTTACTAATCCATATACCATTGAAATATCTGTTGGAACTATATATTTTGCTCCAATTTCTTCTGCTACATTTAATGCAAATGCACTCATTGCTCTTGTTGCATACCACCAGTTTGGATCTTCTACTCTACTTCTTATCTCATCTAAAGATATTTCTTCATAATATCTCTTTGTATCTTTTTTTCTTGATTCTATATCCATCATTATTGGCTCTAGCTCATCATCAAATAAAGTATTTTTTTCATAAGTAATCCCTGATTCTAATGCAAAAAGCTTATGTCCTCCCCCTGCTAAAATTAATATATCAGCTTTTTCTTTTGGCAAATTAAGCTTTTCTTTAACTTCTTCTCTTATTTTTTCTAGTTTAGTAGTTGCTAAGTCTTCACCTAAATCTGGATATTTATTCATTATATCTATAACTCCAAATGGCGTATTTACCATTTCTTTTACTCCATTATCATATATTGCTATTTCTGTTGAGCCACCGCCACCAATAAATACAGCAACTTTTTGATTTACTTTTCTAACAGCTCCATATACTGTTAATTCATTTTCTTTTTCTGGTGAAATAATATCAAAATTTATATTAGTTTCATTATAAAATAAATCTAAAAATTCTTTTCTTTGGTCATCTGTTAAATTTCTAAACACACTTGTTCCACATATGTATACATTATTGTATTTTTCTTTATATTCTTTTACTAGATTTATTAGTTCTTTTACATCATTTGAATCTAATTTATTTTCTTTTTTAAAATTTCTTTTAAATTCAATAGTTTTTGTTTCTAAATGTTTTACTTCTTTTCCATCATATAAATCTACTTTTGTACAAGTTGACCCTACTTCTAATATAACTTTTTCCATAATATTTGCGCCCTTTCTATATAAATTTAATAATTTCTCATTGTACGTAATATACACAATTTATAAATTATTGCATTTTCTTAAATTTTAAACATTAAAATCCAAATAAGCATATTTAGGTGTTTCATAGCTTAAATAATCTTCTATAATCTCTTTTGCTTTTTGTGATGCTTTATCTATTCTTACTCCATCTGATACCAAAGGAATTATATATCTTCTTTTAGTTTTTACACTAATACAAAATTTATCTTTTGCAGGCTCATCACTTTCATAAATTCTTGTTGCATTTCTAAAATTTTTAAATGAATTTGCTATATTATCTACTTCACAATTTTCTATTTTTTCTATCATTTCTTTTTCAGATAATGTATATAAGTCTTTTAATGTAACTAATCCCTTATCACTCATTTTCTTCATTATAGTTGCATAAAATTTTAATGTTAATTTATCTTGATTTGATATCCAATTCATCCACATTTTCTTAGCACCATCAACAAATTCTTCTGCTATTTCTAGTGTTTTAAATCCAAGTTCTTCTATATTATCTTCATTTTTTAAAATTGTTATATCTTTATAAAATCTTTCTATTTGTTTTAAATTCCATATATTACGTGAACATATACTGTGTGTTAATGTATATTCAAGTCTATCTGCTGAAAGCTTTGGAGTGTCATTATCTGCTATTGGATATTTATGATAATCTGCAACTTCTTCTATTAATATATTATCTCTTTTTAGTAATTTCATTATTTCTTCTGATTCTGTTATCATTTTTGTTGTTAACTCTTCTGTTGATTCTTGTTTTTCATAATCACCATTCATAAAATCTACGCAATGCTTAAATACTGGTGTTGATATATCATGAAATAAACCTGCTAAAGTTTGCTTTTTATCTTTTGTAAAATTCCAAATTATTAAAGCTACTCCTATGCTATGTCTAAGATTAGAATAAAAAAAATTCTTTGTGTATAATTTAGTATAATCTGTACCACATCCACATCCTACACCATCAATTCTTTTCATAGCATCAGTATCTACATAATCATATATAAACTGTGGTATTTCTTTTGATAAAATATTAAAATATTCTTTTGTTAATGGGTCTAATTTTTCAAAATATTCAATCATTTTATTTTTTCCTTATTTTCATTTCATATATAGTATTTATATTTTTATGATAGTATTTTAGTTTCTACTAATTTGATTTTTCTTTTCTTTTTTGCATATGATAAGTACATTTTGCAAGTATTGGAGTTGGAACTATTTTAGAGAAAAACTTAGCACATTTTATTTGAAATCCTGGTACTATATAAAATTTATCTTTTAAAAATTTATTTACTGTATACTTTGCTACATATTCACTAGAAAGAGAGCTTATTTCAAATTTTACATTTGCTACATTATTAAAATTAGTTCTAACTGGTCCTGGACATAAAATACTAACTTTAACATTTGATTTTTCTTTTTTTAATTCCTCTCTTATCGCTTCTGAAAGTCTAACTACATAATTTTTTGATGCGTAATATGTTGCCATTAGTGGACCTGGCAGAAATCCTGCAATTGATGCAACATTTAAAATCTTTCCACTATTTTTTTCTTTCATATCTTTTAAATATAATTTTGTAAGTACATGCATAGCTGTTATATTAGTATCTATTATAGTAAAATCCTTTTCTAATTGTGTATTTGTAAAATTTCCAAAATCTCCTAATCCTGCATTATTTACTAAAATATCTATATCTCTTGCTTTTTCGTGTAAATCTATACAATTTTCTCTACTTGATAAATCTACACTTAAATATTCTACTTTTACATGATATTCTTCCATTAATTCTTTTTTTAAGCTCTCAAGTTTTTCTATATTTCTTGCAACTAAAACTATTTCATAATTCTTCTTTGCAAACTCTCTTGCTAAATCTCTTCCAATTCCAGAAGACGCACCAGTAATTAAAACTCTCATATTATCTCCTTTTCAACTATAAAGTTATTATATTTCATTTTATAGTTTTGTCAAGGAAAAAAATTGTATTCATTTTCCTATATAAAATTCTTTCTAATACTTAATTAAAAAAACGGTGTGACAGACAGTTCCACCACACCGCAAAATACTTTTACATTAGTTTCTAAAACATAAAATCTAAAACAAATTCGCCTATATCTTTTGCCTGTTACCTCATGCCCTTAACGATAGTTTTCATCATATAGCTCACTGAAAACTCAATCATCTGGACATTTTTTTCGGCTATCCATTCAGAAAAGTCCCCATTCATCGTAAGCCTGATAGCATTTTGATTAAGCTTACGATTCTGTACATGCATAGTTGCTAAAAGTTTATTGAGCTTTCCCTGTTTTGTTCTGATAGCACACTCCACTCCTTCTTTCAGCATCTCATAATTCTCTAAGCCTAATGCTGAGATTAAGGCCTCCACATTCTCTGATTCTGAAACAACCTTTTCAAAATCAAGGGCCAGTGTCTTTTGAATATTGACTTTGGCTTCATCTGCCATTTCGTCAGGAATGCATTTGTCTGCACTTGGCTGTTCAGCCATCATTTCATTTTCTGTAGGCAATACACTTGATCCAGAGCCTTCTCTTTCAGATTGTTCTTGTACACCTTCGTTTTCTTTGGTAATTGCCGCAGATTCTTCAGGTCGATTTTCTTCAGTTGCAGGTACAGCTTCTTCTAATTTGATTTCTTCAGCAACTGATGTAATTTCTTCGTGCTTGATTTCGTCTGAACAAATCTCCTCATTGCCTGCTGGCTTGGTATGATAGGCATTATCGCAAATACGTTGTAATGTCTCATCATTTATTACTCTACCTACAATAGTGCCTCCTTGACCATGAATGAAGTTTTCATATTGTAAACCTGTTATAAGCTCAGGTAAAACCCTAACTTCTTTTTTATAGTTAGAGTTTCTGTAAACAGCATCCTCGCCTTTTATCAGCAGTACCTCTGTATCAGGATTGTAATGCTCTGATGTAAGAACAATCTTTCCCCCTTCATACCATTGCCGTTCAATATTAGTTATAACAATGTGGACCACTTTTTTATCATCTTTTATCCTGACAATTGAGCCTTTAACAACCCGATCCCCAATCATTTGATTTCTTTCTTCCTTCTCAAGAGTTCTATTTCTTATTGTATGTACCATATAAAGTTCTCCCTTCTCTTTTTTATTGTTTTACTGTTCTAAACAATTAAGGTTTTCTCTCTCCTTTCTAAAAGTGCCATGTTAACTTGTTTCCGATTTTTTTGTTTTTTTATCACCTCACATAAAATATTTTTCATAGTTTCACGCTAAAAATTTCTTTACGTAATACTATAAAATTTTACTAATTATACAATGTTTTCTAGGATTTGTAAACTTCAATTTACAAAATTGCCGAAAGCTTTATTTAGTAGGAAGTACAAATGACTTTCCTGCTAAATAAAAAAAGCATAAAGTTAGATATATTACACCTAACCTTATGCTTTTATAATTAAAATTATTTTTATTTATTATCCTATTTCCATTCCTACATCTTCTACTGTTTTAGTATTTGCAGCTTTTTCTGGTTCTCCAAATTGTTTTAATTTTTCATCATCTTTTTCTATTGAATTTCCTAATTTTTCAACAATAGAACTAGCAAAGCTACGCATCATTGATTTTATGCCTTTACTTGCTTTTGTTTTATTTTCTGAAATCTTAGTTTTCGCTTCAGATATTTTTTCTCCTGCAATTTCTGCTCCATCTAATATTTTACTTCCAGTATATTTAGCACCTTTGGCTACTTTATCTGCTGACCAAACAGCACCTGCAGCTACTGCTTCTAATGGAATTGATGCTATTGCTACTGCTGTTGCAGCCCCTTTGTAAGTAGCTTTTCCAAATTCCAAAGTTTCTTTTTTTGCTGCTCTTCCAAAGTCTAAAACTCCATTTTTTGCAGATGTTATACCTGTATCTATTGTATCTTTAACATTATGAGCTGTTTCTTGTACTGTATAAACTCCTGCTCTTGCATATGCTCCTGCCATTTCTTTAGTATGATCTACTCCTGCTCTAAATTTATCAGCTTTCATAAATCCACTTTCTGCCATTCTTTGAGCAAATTTAGCAATTCTGGATTCTTTTTTTACCATATTTTCATCAGTATTAAATCCTTTTGCAGCTATTTCTTCTGCTAATCCTTTTTTTCCAGAAAGTGCAACACCTTTAGCTGCTAAAGACGATACCTTTATTTTTCCTTGTGCAAAAAAAGCTTTAAATCTAGTAGAAGCCTTGGTAATTCCTTTTACCGCTCCTGTAACACCTGAATTTCTATCTTTATGTGCATTTTGCCATTGCTCTACTTCTTGATTTTTATCAATTGCTTCTCTAGCTAAATTCATATAATTTAAGTCATTTTGTACCTCTACATTTTCTAGTCCTTCTTTTACATCTTTTCCATATTGTACAGCCTTTTCTACTACAGTTTCTATTCCATTTTCTACATTATTTCTAACAAATTTAGCACCTTCTACTATTGTTTCTCCTGTCCATTTTGCTCCAAATGCTACTGTATATCCAAAATCTGTTACATTTTCTAATATTTTTCCAGCTCTTGAGTCTTTCATTATGTAATTTGTACCTTTTTCAGTTACAACATCTTGCATTCTTTTTGCTAATCCTTTTTGTCCAAACAAAGCTAATCCTTTGGCAATTCCAGATGTTATTTTTACTGCTTTATCAACTCTTTTTGCTCTTTTATCTAAAGATTTGTTTTTTACATCTGTAACTTTACTTGTAATAACTTTTGACTTTTTTGGATTTTGACTTTCCCAATATTCATTTTCTTTAGCTTTTAATCCTGCCTGAGCACCTAATTCTAATGAGTTCGCTATACTTTGAGTATCTATTTCACCAAACTCTTCATTTATTCTATCTACTTGTTTTTTTAACCCTCTATTAATTGCAGCAGCTGTAATTCCTGGAATTTGTGGAACAAGATCTGCAAAATTTTTCAAGTCTTTTTTAATATGTTCTTTTGTTTCTTTAGTACAGTTTTTAAAAGCTTCATTTAATTCAACAAAGTTATTAATATTTTCCTCTGTACTATTCACTTGATTTTCACTCATAATCGTTTCTCCCTAATTTTGTATTTCAGTTAAAATTGTATCAATGTTTTTCATTATATTTTTCTTTTGAGAATCTATTTTTTCTAGCATAGCATCTAGAGTTTCTATTGAAGAATCATCTAAATTAACAATTCTTCCATCTACAAATATCTCACCAATTTTTTCAGTATTCATATTTTTCTCCTATTCATTAATAGCAATATTAAATTCAGAATTAATTACATCTCTTAATTCTTCAATTTTTGCTACTAAGTATATTGTTTGCTCATTAATAGCATTAGTAATTTCAAGATTACTTTTTTCTACTTCTACTAATTCACTTTCCATTTTTTGAATAACATCTTTTTCAAATTTTGATTTTCCTGCAAATCTACTTAATATCTTATTTATTAGATTTGTAATAAAATTGCCATTCTCTAATATTGCTACATTTGTATTTCTATATTTTGCAATTTCATCAAAATCTTTTTTAGCCGATAAAATACAATCAGTTAATTTTGCTTCACATTCTAATATTATTTCATCATATCCAGCATATTTATTTACTAATGCTTCTAATTTTGATGTATAAGTTTCTAATGGGTCTTTTAAGTTTGCTAATAATTCACTATATTTTTCAAACTCTTCTTTATTTACTGTTGAATTTATTATATTTTCAAGTTCTTGTCTTTTTAATATATATTCAGAATATTTTGAACTTTCTTCAAAAGCTTTTCTATCATCTGCAACTTTTTTAAAATTAGCAAATGCTATTTTCTGATTAGCTTGAAGTTCTTGAATTTCAACTTGTATATTAAAAAATTGTTCTTTTCTTATATCATAGATTTTTTGAAATTCTTTTTTATATTTATCTAATATTCGATTTTTTTCATTTTCATGATCACTAACATTTTTTCCATAGTACTCTATTTGACTATCGATGTTTTCTTCTATTGTACTAATTTTAGTTTCATAATAACTACTAATCTCTTTATTAAATTTGGCTATTTGTATTTCTAGTTTTTGAACTTCTAACTCACTTAAATCTCTTATTTGAGTCATTAATCTAGTTCCTAAATTTTCCATTTTGTATCCCCTCACATTACATATCTACTTTTAATTTATCTCTGGTAAAAAATTATAATCTTCATTATATTTCATAACTCTTTTATATAAAATTGATTCTCTTTTCTTTAGCTCTCTATATAAACTAAGTAATTGTTCATCAGAAAAATTACTATAATCAATTGTTTTACCCATTATTGTAATTTTTTGTTCTTCCATAATAGTCTCCTTGTAAAAATAATATCTCTAATACTATTCTAGCATTAATTTATTCAAATAAGATAAAAGTAACATAAAAGATATTTTAATTTAATATTTGTAAAATTTGATATATTATATAATACTAATTTTTTCAAAAATAAAAACCCTTACAAATACTGTAAGAGTTTCTATTTTAGTTTACATTATCTACTTTTTTTATCCAAACTGATACACTTCCATCACCGCAATAAAAGATTCCATTTCCTTCATTATCAACATATACTGGCTCAGATAAATTCCCTGTACAATCATAAAAAACTGAATTTGCTAAATTCTTTCCAACATTCATTTGTATACATCCACCTCTTTCATCAGACATAACAACTGCCAATCCTGAATTAGGGTGTTCATAATCTCCAAGTCTTGTAAATCCTATTACATTTCTATGGTTAAAATAATCATACTGTTCTCCATAAGCATAATATTTTCTTAACTTTAATAAAAGATCTAAAATTCCTTGTTTTGGAGAAACTTCTTTTTCTGGTATTCCATAATAATCTCCATAAAATACACATGGAAAACCATCTTTTCTAAGTAATATAAGTGAATATGCAAGTGGCTTAAACCAATCTAATATCCACGATTCTAGTGCTTGACCTTGCTGTGTGTCATGATTGTCAACAAATGTAACTGCTTTACTAGGATTTGATGCAACTATTGTTCCATCAAATATTTGACTCATATTAAATTCACCATTACTTACTGATGCTCTATAAAAATTATAATGTAATGGTACATCAAATAAACTCATGCATCCTTCTGTTTTGTTTATGTATTCATTTATTACATCTATGTTTGTACTCCAGTATTCTCCAACTGAAAATAATTTTTTACCTGTATATCCTCTTAAGTCTCCTAACCATTCTGGATAGAATTCTCCTCTAATATGTTTTACTGCATCTAATCTAAATCCATCCACTGAAGTAGTATCTAAATACCATCTTCCCCATTTTTTTAATTCCCTTATAACATCAAAATTATTTAAGTCTATATCTGCTCCCATTAGATAATCATAATTACCATTTTCTTTGTCTACACTCTCATCCCAATGTTTGCCATAAAATTTATAAATTGCTGCAGTCCCTGTATTTTCATCCCAATCAATACCATGAAAATGTGTCCAATCCCATTTAAAATCAGAATATGTATTTCCTCTTCCTGGAAAAGTATATTTTGTCCAAACCCTAATTGGTTTTGCTTCAGTTAAGCTTATATTTCTATTAGAAGCATCATCAACAACAGCTAAAACATCTTCTGTTTCATCTGCTCCCATCTTATGGTTAAGCACGATATCTGCTAAAACTTTTATATTATTTTCACGCAACACTTTTACTGCATTTACATATTCATCTTTTGTTCCATACTTTGTAGGAATAGCTCCCTTCTGGTCAAATTCTCCTAAATCATATAAATCATATACTCCATAACCTACATCATCTTTTCCGCCCGCTCCTTTATAAGCTGGTGGTAACCAAAGATGAGTTATTCCTATATTTTCTAAATGTTTAGCATCTTTTGTAAGCTTATTCCAAAGTGTAGAATCACTAGGTAAATACCACTCAAAATATTGCATCATAGTATTATTGCCAGACAAATCTATCACTCCTAATCTCTATTTTTTATACTTGCAAAGTTTTACAAATACTAACTTTCATTTGTAAATTTATTTAACTAATTTCAATATTTCTTCTTTTCTATTCATTATTGTATCATATCCTGTTTGTACTAATTTATCTGCATCATCTATTTCTAAAAGACTTGCTCCTCTTGCATCTATTTCAATTGCTAAATCAGCTTCTTTTTGAGCTTTTCTAACATCTTTTAAAGAAAATATATCTACAGTTCTAAGTAAAATTGCAAGTATATCTTCTTTAGGTTCATAATCATCTATTCTAAAACTTAAAGCTAGAGTTTTATCAGCTCCCATATCTTTTAAAACTTTTACTGGTAAATTATCTTTTGTTCCGCCATCTATAAAATTATATTTTCCATATTGACATGGCGTATATACTCCTGGAAAAGACATACTAGCTCTTGTAGCTGTTGCAATTGGTGCATCATAAATATAATCAATATCATCATCTTCTTTATTTATTTTCTTTGATAAAAATATACATTCTTTTGTTGATATTGTGTCTACTGTTGCAATTGCATAAGGAATCTTAATTTGATTCATATTAGTTATTTCTTTGTCTTTTGACACTGTTTTTACTAAATTTTCAATATTTTCTCCAGGTACTAATCCTTCAATTTTAGCTACTCCTGAAGTTACATATGAAAATCCTGCTTTAAATATTGGCTTTTTCTCTATTTTTGTAAGCATTTTATAGCATTCCATTGTTTTATCTTTTATTTCACTAGTTGTATATCCCATTGCATAAAAACTTGCAAATATACTTCCTGAACTAGTTCCAGATAAATAATCAATTTTTATTCCTAATTCTTCTAATGCTTTTAGTGCTCCTATATGAGCTAATCCTTTTAAGCCTCCGCCTGCTAATGCTACTCCTAAACTCATTTATTCTTCCGATTCTCCTTTTCCTTCTCTTACATATAAAGTTTGTGTTGGATATGCTAAATCTATATTTTCTTTTTCTACTAAAAATAATAAACTGCATAATATATCTTGTTTTGCTTTTAAAAATTTAACGTATTCTGACTGTCTAACATATAAAAATATTTTTATATCTGTACTACAACTTGATATTGCATCTACATTTACTTCAACTGTTTCTTTTATTACTTCTGGATTATTTTGCAAAACTAATTTAATTTCTTTAACAACTTTTCTTACCTTCTCTGATGGTGTTTCTAAACTTAAATTTAAAATACAATCAAATCTTCTACTTGTTAATCTATTCCAATTTATAACTGATGTTGAAGTTATTGTTGAATTTGGAATTGTTATAACTGTATTATTAGCTGCTTTTATACGTGTACTTCTAAATGTTATGTCTATTACTGTTCCTTGAAACTCTCCAACTTCTATCCAGTCTCCAATTACAAATGGTTTATCTGTTAAAATTGCAGCTCCACTCAATACACCTTTAACCATATCTTGTGCAGCTAAAGCTATCGCCGCACTTCCTATTCCTAAACCAGTAACTAAAGTTCCAATTCCACCAAAATCTATATTCCATCCATATATTTTTTTTACTACAAAAATAAATGATATTATCCAAAGAATTCCTCGTAGTAACTTACAAGTAAACTTATTTATAGCTTTATTTTCAGATTTAAAAAACTTTTTATAAACAATAGAATCTTCTGTTATTAATGTTGATATTGCTTTAGTTATGTAATAAACTACTATAGTTTCAAATACTGCATTTGATATAAGTATAAATCTTTTGCTTGTTGGCAAAATATTAATCATAAGAAAAATACCTAATAATAAAAAGAACCAATTTAAAGGTTTATACATTGTACTATCTTTTGGATTCTTTTTATTTTTGGTTAATTTATAATATACTTTTATTAAAATTTTAGCAAAAAGTGATTTAAAAATTATGAAGAAAACTAAAACGCCTAAACCGATTTGTATATCAAAAATTTTAAGCAAATTTTCTAAATCAATTGATGTTAGCATTTCTCTCAATTCTTCCATTTTTTCCTCCGTTTATTATTTTTTAAATAATATGTTAAAATTGCTATATTTACATGTGCAGCTTCAAATTTATTTTCTAAAGCATACTTTATACAATCTTCTATATTAATTTTTTCTATACTTAAAATTTCTTCTGTATCATCTAAATGTTGCTTTCCTTTTTCAAAATCTTTTGCAACATATACATAAACTTTTTCATTTGTATATCCACAAGATGCATAAAAATCAACTAAAAATTCTATATTTTTTGTTTTTATTCCTACCTCTTCTTCTAATTCTCTTATTGCTGCTTGCTCAGGATTTTCTCCTTTATCTATCATTCCTGCTGGAAGTTCTAGTACTTCTTTTCCTATTACTTCTCTATATTGTTTAACAAATATAATTTCGTTATTATCATTTATTGGTAAAATAACAACTGCATCTCCTGGTTCTACACAGTCTCTAACGTATTTTACTTTGTCTTTTCGTTCATAAATTTTTTGAACAATATTAAATCTAGGTCCGTTATATTTTATTTCTTCACTAATTAATTTATTCAAAATTCTTCTCCTCATAATAATTCAAATTAATTATATATTAAAAGAATAAAAATGTATACCTTTTTTTGGAAAAATAAAAATTGCCCCAATTGTTAATTTTTTTATAACAATTGGAGTAATTTTTTTAAATATATTTAATTATACTAATCTAATTCTACACCTGTACTTTCTATCGCTTCTAATAAGTCTTTATCTTCTATAAATGATGTATCTATTATTTCTAAACTATATTTTAATGCTTCTCTTTCTTCACTTGTAACTTGTGTATCATTATATAAATCAATAATTTTTCTTAATAACTCTTTTGAGCTTTCTGGAATTTTATATTGTCCTTCATGTTCATTGATTTCTTTTGTTATATTATTAAATAGATTCTCTGCATATTCTGTTCCATAATACTTTCTTATTATATCTTTAACCTCATTCTCTCTATTTTCAAGTTCTATATCTTCTGGTCTTTTTTCAACATCTCTTGCATTTAGATTTATATCTTCTGATTCATCCATAGGCAAAATTCCATTATTAATATCTTCTGACCTTTTTTCTGCTGCTCTCTTTTCTTCTATTTGTTTTCTTTCCATTTCTTCTTTATTTTCTGAATCGCTACTAGGAACTGCTAATACAAATTTTGTTCCGTCTTCTAGCTCATTCATTTCTTTTGTAGAATGAACTATTGGCTTTCCTTCTTCATTATATTTTAATGTTCTAATACTTCCTAAAACTATTATTGGAAGAACTATTAATAAAATTATAATAATTCCTACTATTATTAATTTCTTTTTATTATTCATATTTTTCCCCTCTACTATATAAAATAATATTTACTTTATACTATTAATAATATCATATCTTTATGTAAATTTCTATCTATATATAAGATTATAAAAATATCCATTTGGTTTCATTAATTTTAAATTTTTTTATTTTTTTGAAACCATTTCACTAAAAATTTAATATCATTTATTTGCTTTCTCTAACTCAATTTTAACAGGGTCTCCTTTAAAATATAATACTAAAGTTATTTTATCTGTATAATCATCATACTTAGTTATATCACAAGTAGCACGATAATCATATATATTATTTTCCTTATATGAATTTGAACTACCGTCCAGATATCATTATTATAAATTCCTCTCCATTTGAATTTATAAGATATGAACCTTCATTTTTATAATCAATCCATGGATAAAAATAATAAATTATATTATCAAACAAAAAATCATTTTTCAAATAATTCTCATATAAATCTGCATACTCTTCACTTCCATAAAATTCAACTACATCTTCTCTTGTATTAAAGCTTTTTCGATAATTATTATAATTTCCACCATTAGCTTCAATAGCTTTTTGATCTATTTCATTTAATTCTGCTGGATATTTTGCTTTTTCTACATTTGAAATTTCTATTCCAATATTAAGCCCTGTATCTGTTAACTCAGCTTCATAAAGATTAAAATCTTCATTATCACAACTAACTACTCTATATGAATCTGATGTACGATTATACATATTTTCAGGAACATCCAAACTAAATTTCCAATCTCCCTGTAATGTAATATTTCTAAAATCTTCAGTTCTTGAATGGCTTTCATCATTTATTAAATCAATTTTTGTAAAATATATATTTAATTTCTTATGATTATGAAATTCATCATTAATAGAATATATATTATTTACCTCTAATGTTTCTGCTTTTTTATTATATTCTCTAGGCATATTTCTAATACTAAATATAGTATTTTCTGGATAATCAAATTTCATGTTATTTTCTTCACAATATTTTTTGAAATTTTCACAATCCCAACGATTAAAATATAAAACTTCATTATTCTCATCTACAATAAATAAGTCTGATAGTACTATAATATGTGAACCTTCATAATCTACATTGCCATTTGTTAATTCTCCTAAACTTACATAATCATGTATTTTATTTTCAAATTCAAAGTAGAAGTCTAAACTTAAACATGAATCTGTCATAAGGAATTCATCAATTTTTACTTTTACATTTATATTATCTATAACTTCATTATTTTCAATAATAGGGACATTTTGTGATATGTCATCATTTTCTGGTTTTCCTACATATCCATTATCTATTGCAGTATCAACACCTCTTCCTAATCCAAAATTTTCAAATTGAGCTTTTACAAAATTTTCTATTTCTTTTGCAAATACTACGCCTGTTATTAAAAACATAAAACAACATGCAATTGCTAAATCAAATTTTAAATTATGCAATTTTGATTTTTTTCTTTTTCCAAGTGTCTCGAAGGTTGAATATATTGTACTATCAAAACTATCATGTGGCTTTAATTCTTTTGATACAATATCTTTTATAAAATCATCAATATTATCCATCTATACACCCCTCCTTTAAATCATCCATAATCTTTTTTCTAGCTCTAAATAATTTTGTTTTTATTGTGTTACTATTAAGTTTTAAGATTTTTGATATTTCTTCTACTTTATATCCTTCATAATAATATAAAACTACAATTGTTTTTTCATCACTACTAAGTGGCTCTAATAAAGTATCAAATTTAATGTTGTAACTATATTTTTCATTTTCTGACATAAATTTTTCTCCTTCTATGTCTTCATATGAAACAACTTTATCTTTTTGTTTTTGATAATAAATAAATTTACATTTATTTATTAATATAGCTATAAGCCAAGACTTAAACTTTGAAATGTCAATTAATTTATGTATTGATTCATATGCAGAAATAATTGTCTCCTGCATTGCATCATCAATATCTTCTGGTGTAGAAAGTCTTGTTTTGGCTATCTTATATAAATCATTTTTATAATAAAGTATCAGTTCTTGAAATGCTTCATTATCGCCTTTTTTTGCTTTTTTTATTAGTTCGTTAAGCATTACTTTCTCCTTTCCATAAATTTCTATCTATATATAAGATTATAAAAATGCCCATTTGGTTTCATTAATCTTAAAAATATTTTAAAAGGTGCTATTTTTTAGCACCTTTATTTTTATATAGTAAGAAATTTATCCCTGTGGGATAAATTTCTGTACTAGATAATTATGGCAGAAGTTAGATTTTGTAGCAGTTTACACTGCGTACAAAATCTTGATTCTGGTTTTTTATAATACTATATTTTAATTCTGATCTCTTGAATAATCAATTATTTTCTCAGCTGTATCTTTTAAACTAGAAATTGAGTTCTCAAAAATATCAACTCTTATTTCTTCTTTTGATTTTTTTTCTAATATTTTTCTTAAAAGTTCAAATACAATTACTATGTAATGTCTAAACTCATAACTTTCGTCTAAATCTTTAAATCCAATTGATTCTATAATTTCAAAAGATTTATCAAAAGCTTCTAAAATATCATTTATTAGTTCTTCACTAATACCTGAATTATTAGTTTTATAATATTTACTTATTTCACTTTTGTACTCTGAATATATTTCATCAAAATTTTCTAATTTATTTTTATTTTCTAAGTCTCTTTTTATGTTGTGCAAATAAAATGCTTTTATATATACAAATGTTAATGATTTATCAACATTTTGATTATTATTGAATTTATTAATAATAGTATATATTGTGTCTTCACTTAAATTAAATATTTCATGTGCAAATTTTTTTATATCATTCATTTTTGGCTCCTTATATGATACATATTTTATATTTTTCCAATTTCGACTTTATTACTAAAAATAGTATATCATTTATCATTTGATTTAACCATACTAAAACTAAAAAACTCCAATTCAAAAAAGAATCAGAGTTTTTATTTTATTTATTCACTTGTAAGCTCAATCATACCACTAGCATAATATTGTGCTATAAGTTCGTCTAGTTCAACACTTACTTTATATATTACAGAGTAATCTTCGCCATTTGAAATACATTTATTTAATTTATCCCTTAATTTACAAATTTTTTCATCTAACATAATACCACTCTCCTTTTCTTATTTTTTATCTTTTGTATATATTAAAAATAACATATTGTTACAGCAAAGTCAACGAAACCTCAGTATTTTCTAAGGTTTTCGTCATACACATTTCGACAATATTATATATTTTTTTACCTACTTTTACCTTTTTATCTTTTTTATCTTATTTTTCTACTTTTTATTCTCATACTTTTTTGTATCTTTTATCTTTTTATACAAAATAAATATTGATATAAAAAATATAATTATAGACAATATTTGCGATATTCTGAAATTAAATAACATTAAACTATCTATTCTCAAATTTTCTAATATTGTTCTTATTCCTGAATATAACAAACAATAAATTAATAAAATTTGTCCTTTAAACTTTCTATTTTTTTGAAGTTTTCTTAATATGAAAAAAATTATAAATGTTGATAATGATTCATATAAAAATACTGGATGTACTTCTATGTATTCATTTGTTACAATTCCCATTCTTAAAAAATTGGTTGCTCTACTTCCAAATGCTTCTACATTAAAGAAGTTCCCCCATCTTCCTATACTTTGAGCTATTGCAACAAATGGTATTATATAATCAAAAAAATTTAATATATCTACTTTTTTTATTTTGCAATTTATGACTATCGCTACAGCTCCTGAAATTAATCCACCATAAATTGCAAGTCCACCATCTCTTAAATTAAATATCTCTAGCAAGTTTTTAGAATAATGTTCCAAACTAAATAATACAAAATATAGTCTTGCTCCAATTATTCCAAATATCAAACCAATTATCATGTTATCTAAAACTGTATCAAAATTTATTTCAAATTTTTCCTTGCTAATTCTTGCAAGTATTAATGCAACTACAATTCCTGTTACTATACAAATTGCATAGTAATATATATCAATTCCAAACATAGAAAAAGCTATTTTTGAAATTTCTAATTTTAAATTAATTCCTGGAAATTCTATAACACTCATAAAATTAAATTACCTTTAATTCAAAACTTATTTTTAATAATACAATTAATATTAGCAATATTTACTCCAAAGTACAAATCGCTTTTCTATAAAATAATCTTTATACATATTTTACTTACTAATTGGTTTTATTACTGATACTACTTTTCTGTCTTCTACAAATATTTCTTTTAAAACTTTTTCTACATATTCTTTGCTTACAACTTTAAATTCTTCAAAGTAATCAAAAGAATCTATATTTTTAAAATGGTCTGCAACTATAATACTTGATATTGTTGATACTTCATTATAATCTTTAATAAATTCTCCATATATTTTCTTTTTAGCTCTACTAAAGTCTTCTTCATTAATTCCTGTTTTCTTTATTTTTTCGATTTTTTCATCTATTACTTTAATTACATCTTCTACATAGTTTGTTTGAACTTGAATTAATGTGTGTGCATATGTTTTAGAAAATTCATAATTAATACTTGGCTCTGATAATATTTTTCCTGATTCGTATAACTCTTTAAATATTTCTGAACTTTTGCCAAATAATAGAGCACCTAATATTTCAATTGAAATATCTTTCTTTATTTTATTTGATTTTATATCATTATCTTTATATCCAATAAGTACACATGGCATACTTATATCCATTTCTTTTTCTATATATTTTTGAACTATTTCTGGTTGTTCTTCATTATATATTCTTCTAGTTTCTTCCTCAACTGCCTCTAATGTCATTCTATCTTTTATTTTTTCTAAACTTGCTTCTGGCTCAAAATCACCTGCAAGAACAATTAACATATTATCAGGTCTATAAAATGAATCATATATTTTATATAATTTGTCTTTATCGATTTCTGCTATTGTATCAACAGTTCCTGCAACATCAATATTTATTTCATTATCTTTATACATACATTTTAAAGCATTCATATATAAAGCCCATGCTGGCTCATCATCATACATCATTATTTCTTGACCAATAATTCCACGTTCTTTTTCAACATTTTCATCTGTAAAATATGGATTTTGGACATAGTTCATAAATTCATCTAATGCTTCATCAAAATTATCTGTACACTCAAATAAATATGCTGTATGGTCATTAGTTGTATATGCATTTGCATCAACACCTATTGATGTAAGTACATCTAAACTATTTCTTCCATTTTCTTGCTCAAATAATTTATGCTCCAAGTAATGAGCTATTCCATCTGGAACAACTGTTAATTCTTCATCACCTGGTCCATAAAATTTATTATCTATTGACCCAAAATTTGTGCTCCACACAATATATTTTTTTCTAGTTTTTTTTGGTAATATTATTACTGTTAATCCATTACTTAATTTTTCAACATATAATTTTTCTTTAATTTTATTATTTTCTATTATTTGCAATTTAATATCTCCTTTTATTTAATTTTACAAAATTAGCAAAACATCTAATTTCTTAAGAAATAAACTGTATTTAGATTAATTGAATTTGCAAGTTTTAAAATATCATCTTTAGATACTTTTTCTATTCTTTTAATATATTCTTCTAAACTGATATTAGTTTTTGATATTTCTTGACCTATATAAAATACAACTTCTGTGTCTTGTTCTTCTTCAACATTTCTTATTCCAGAAATTAAATATGTTTTTGCATTTTCAATATCTTCTTCCGTGAATTCTCCATTTTTAATATTTTCAAGTTGTACTTTTATAAGTTCTAATGCTTTTTCGTAATTTTCAATTTGTATTCCACATCTAATAAATATGTTTAATTTTTGTTTTACAAAAGTACTTTTTGCAGAATATGCTAAACTTGCCTTTTCTCTTACATTTTGGAACATCATTGAATTTGCCCCATCACCTAAAATAGCATTATATACTAAGCTAACTGCCTGCAAATTATCCATACTTTCAGTAATATCTAATCCTAGCACTAATTTTCCTTGAGTAACATTCATATTTTCTTGAATTTCTTTAACGTTTTCCACAATTTGTTTACTTTCTGTGAATTCATTATTCAATGTATAGTTTTCAATTCTAGGTCTTAATTTTTTTATATTTTCATTTTCTAATAAAAGATTTTTTGTTTCTTCTTCATCAATATTTCCTGATATAAATATATCAATTTTTGAATTTTGAATTAACCAATCATAATATTCTGATATCTCTTCTATTGTTATTTTTTCTGCCTCTTCTGAATATCCATATTTATATAATCCAAATCCGTTATCTCCATACATTGCAGAAATACATTTATCTAAAGCATATGAATCTTTATCATCAATCTTACTTTCAATAACCTTTTTTAAATTATCTTTTTCAATTTCTAAGAAATCTTTATTTAATTTATTATCTATTTTTACTGGATCAAATACTAATTCCAAAAGATTTTCTATATTCATTTTTAAAATATTCTCATTATTAAGAGCATACTCATTACTTATAGATTCTATATAAAATTTTAAAACAATATTATCTCCCATTTTATCAACACCACAATTAAAAGAGGCTCCATACATATTTTCCAACTCTTTATTTATTAAATATTGATTTGGAAGTCTGTTTGTTCCTCTTCTAAGCATAAATGGTATTAATGCATTTTTAGTTACAGTATCTTTTTTTAAAGTAGTAGTTAATATTATACATGTAAGATCTGTTTTATATAAATCTGTTTTTATAAAATGTGCTTTTATTCCTTGTTTTAATTCTAAACTTTTTTTACTCAACTTAAAACTCTCCTTTTTTTATTAGTATTGTTTTATTTGTTATTTTTATTCACATATATTATCATAAATTCTCTTTTTTAACAACCAAATTGAACACATACAATTTTCAACTTATTGTTATTCTAAGCACTTCGCTATACAAACAAAAAACTGCTATTACTGACTAGTAATAACAGTTTTTTAAGTATATATGATAATTTTGGATTTTCTATCTTACTCCTGACATTGGATAAGTCGCATCTTCTAAGTATCTATCTTGATATATATGATTTTTATCTTCAAAATCAAGTTTTGCAAATTCATATGGTGTTATTGCTCTTCTTGCTTTAAAGAATTTTGCAATTTTCTCTGGGTCTAATTTTTCAAATTCATATTTTTCATATAATTTTCTTTTTTTAGAATTTATTGGTAATTTATCAAAATAATTTTTATCTCTATTTATTGCTTTTTCTATTTCTTCTACTGGGTCTAACCCTTCTTTATCAACGTTTCTATATCTATATCCAAGCCAAAATGGATATACTCTTCCCATCACTTCTGCATTTTCACCTTGTGTTACTATATCTAAATAACTCTCTCCTGAAAATTGATTATATACATCTTTATCAGTTAAGAATTTTATAAATGCATGAAATTCATCTTTTTCTTTTTTAGTCATTGATGATTTATATGGTAACATTGGTTGATGTACTGCTTGATGTGCAAGTGATGCTATTATCTTGTTTGGATTACTTTCTCCAGATTTAGCAAAGAATAAGAAAGTTTTGTTCCCTGTTAATTGATAACTTCTATGTGTATCAAAATTAGGATACATTATATATGTACTAACTTTTCCTGAAGTTTCTGGTTCGTATGTTCCTAAAACTGATTTTATATGTCTCATTACTGATGCTTCATTTAATCTCCAAATTCTTTCTATAGAATTTTTATAGCTTCTAGTTTCATTAACAATACTTTGTATTTCTGGTTCTTGATTTAATCTATATAAATCTTCTATAAACCTATCCATTTCTGGTAATTCTTCATCTGATAAGTCATACTCATATTTTAATCTGCTTTTTAGCATTTCTTTGTGTGACTCTGTTCCTGCAAGTGATGCAAGTGGTACTATCTCTCCAAAGAAATTTGTTCCATCTGAATGAATTAATTTTCTATTTGAAAAAACTCCTTGATGATTTTGTATAAATCTAGTTATAGCAGGTGTTGTATCCATAACTCTACGATTTCTATATAATTCTTTTTTCTCTGGATTTTTTCTTGATGCTATTCTAGCTCTATACTCTCCACTTATTAAATTGCATACTACTGCATCCTTATTAACTGCAAAACTCATATTTGGTTTCGTCATATATTTCCTCCTATATATGTAATTACATTTATAGTTTTTCAAAAAGCAATTAATGCTTATTTTTTTCATAAGTGTATGTTGAAAATTAAGTATCTCTTAAATTTTGCACACTCAACAAATATATTTTATCACAAATTGTGAAGAAAATAAATACTTTTTTGTGAATTTTATGTAAATTATATAAAATTTTACATATTTTATTGATAATAAATAAAAATTTACACTATATTTACATAAACTAAACTTGCCATATATGAAAAATATGAAATTACATATGCCATTCCACTCCATCTTGAAATCTTATTTTTCTCTCCAAGAAATGGAATTATTCCAAGTGCAATCATTCCTAACATAAAAATAACTATGTCTTTATTATAAGATGTTGAATATGCTATTGGATTTATTAAAGCTGTTGCTCCTACAATAAGTACAATATTAAAAATATTAGATCCAATTACATTTCCTATTGCCATATCTATTTCGCCTTTAAATGTTGCATTTATTGAAGTTATTAATTCTGGCAGGCTTGTGCTAAAAGCAACTATTGTTAAACTAATTACTTTCTCACTAACTCCAAGTTTTGCAGCTATAGCTGATGCATTATCAACTACAAAATCTCCACCAAATTTTAATGCTATAATTCCAATTATTATATTAAATATCGCTTTTAAACTTGAACTTTTTTTACTTTCTTCTCCTTGTTCAGTTAAATCTATTCCTTCTCTTTTTGCCATAAAAATATTATAAAAAATAAATAAAACACAAAAAACAACTAATATAAATCCCTCTTGTTTTGTTATTATATTATCAGTTCCATTATTTCCAAAAATATATAATAGTGCTGTTAAAAATATTACAAGCGGTATTTCTAATCTAACAGTTTGTTCTTTAAATTTTAATGGTCTTATTGCAGCACATGCTCCCAAAATAAAAAACAAATTTGATATATTACTTCCAACTATATTTCCAATTGCCATATCAGAATGACCATCTAATGCTGATGTTAAACTTACCATTAATTCTGGCATTGATGTTCCAACTGATACTATTGTTAATCCTATTATTATTTCTGGAATATGAAATTTCTTGGCAATACTACTTGAACCATCAACTAAAAAATCTGCTCCTTTTACTAAGAGTGCAAATCCTATTATTATAAATAAAAAATTTAAAATCATAATAATTTTTGTATGACTGAATATCATACTCTCCTTTTATAGTAAAATTTTATACATAGAATATACAAACTTAGCAAAGCCTTTATTTTATAAATATATTAATTCTGGCTAAATATTCTTCCTACAATCTAAGTTGTACATAATCTATATATGCAATAAAAATCAAAATATTCTAAAATTATTATTTACAATCTTTTTTATTTTAGACATTTTTTATATTAATCAATATTTTACAGAATCTTTATTTATTAGAAAATGTGAAAGACTTTTATAATAATTTAATTTATACTGTATAAACGGTAAATTTATCATTTGCAATTTTTATATGAAGATTATATAATCAAATTAACAAAATTTTATTTTATATAGCATACAAAGTATTTTACTAAAATAATAATCGACAATATTTAATATATAAAAAGAAAAAATCATCTTCTAATAGTACATAAACTTGACTTTGCTATAAATTTTAATAACTTATATATAGAAAGGAATGAATTTTATATGAATTATTCTATTATAATTAGACCTTTAATAGGAGCAGGTATTGGATATATAACCAACTGGATTGCTGTAAAAATGATGTTTAGACCTCTAAAGCCTGTTAAAATCGGAAACTTTACATTACCTTTTACACCAGGAATTATTCCAAAAAATAAAGAAAGATTAGCAGAAGCTATTGGAGATTCTATTAGCAATAATTTATTAACAGAAGAAACTTTAAAAAATACTTTATTATCAGATTCAGTAAAATCAAAAATAAAAGAAAATATTATAACTTTTTTAGATTCTTCTAGTAAAAATGAAACTCCTATTAGCAAAATTATTTCTTCATATATAAGTGAAAACAATTTTAATGAAGTGATAGAAATTATGGAAAATAACTTAACTTCTAGCATTTTTGAAACTGTAAAAAATTCTAACTTAGGAAATGTGGTTGCAGAGCAACTTATAATTTCTGCAAAAGAAAGGTTAAAAGGCTCCATACTTGGTCTTGTAGGTGGAAAAGCTATAATATCAGCAATCTCTGAAAATGCTGAAATCAAAATAAATGAATATCTTGATTCAAATGGTAAAGAATTAATAAATAAAATGGTAGTATCAGAAGTTGATAAAATATCAAATTCAAAAGTATCTGATATTACTTCTAAACTTAATAATTCTAGTATTAATTTTGCAAATATTTTAATGAATATTTATGAAAATTTCATTACAGAGAAATTACCTGAAATCATAAAATTTATTGATATTTCTAATATAGTTAAAGAAAAAATCAATTCTATGGATATTTTAGAACTTGAAAAACTTATCTTATTTATTATGAAAAAAGAATTAAACGCATTAGTAAATTTAGGAGCATTAATTGGATTTATATTAGGAATGATTAATTTATTATTTTAGTATATTTTACAACAAACGTTGACAGCAATCGATTTTTGTCGACATTTAGTATTGACAAATTACTCAAACAAGACTATACTTGTACTTTGGAGGTAAATTTATGGATACTAAAAATACAATTCATAGCCATACAACATATGAAGAACCATCATATACTGGAATTAAAAATAATATTTCTACTAGACAAGCTTTATTATTAAATTATCATGATATGTTAACTGTTGCAAGATTAGCAGATGATTGTTTAATGATAAGACCACCTATTATTTTCCCTTCAAGTAGTAAATCGCAAGAAGAACGTGATAGAATATTTGAAGAAAATCATAAATTTTTTGAAAATAATTTTAGAAAAAATATAAAAGCAAGCCGAAGATTAGATTTTCAAGTTTATTTAAGAAAAGAGCTTTTCACTAATATTTCTGAAGTTTATCCAGAATTCGGACAAAACATGGAATCAAAACTTTCTGGACAAGATTATGAGTTATATCATACTTCTAAAATGCACTTAAAAAGTCGTATTTCACCAGAAATACATTGTGAGCCTAAAGAACATTATCCAGAAACTTTAAAAAAATCTCAAGATAAATTATCTGAAATTATAGATTCAGAAGATTTTTCAAAAGCTTGTGAAATTGAAGATAAATTTATGCTATCTGAACTTGATACATTTTTTGATAAATTACCTTATGCAGATTCTCAAGTACGTTCTAAGCTATCAAAACCTACTATTTACAAAGAAGATAATCAAAAAATGAGTACACTAGATTTAGCAAAAAAAGTAAGAGAAGAACTGATTGCTAGAATAAAAAAATATTCAGAAATATCTGCTCTTTATGATAAATTAAATAAAAAAGTAGATAATAATCGTTATATAAAAATTAAAACTTCTGAAAAAGATGATATCTCTAAATAGACACGTAGACATGGGGACGGAGGTTTTGTCTAACTATGAAATATGTAAAAAAAGCGGGCATCCCATACTAAACTGGGATACACCGCTTTTCTTTGTTTTGTTAAAAATAAAACTCGTATAATGCACTATAATTCAATGGTCTGAAGTTACATGATGACCAGAAATTGTCCGTAGCCATACTCACAGAATTAAGCTGGATTTTTCTAAATCCCTCGTTTTTTGCAACCTGTTTTATCTGCTCTACAAACTTTCTTCCAACACCTCTTCTTCTTGCTTCTGGCTTCACATAAATTTCATGAATCTTACAAACTCCCTCTGTGTAACCATAACCAATCGCATATCCAATCACTTGTCCTTCAGACATTGCGACAAAGATTTCTTCATTCTGTGCATGTTCTTTGAAACTTTCATAGTCCTTAATCACAGGATTACGTTCCAAAAAAGTTTCGTCTTCATGTATATAGGCGAAACTTTGATGCATCTCCATAAAGGTTTCGTAATCGGAAATTTGTGTGGTTAAATACCGAACCTCAACTTTTACCATAGTGCTACCTCCTATCGCTTGATAGTATTTATTATAGCACATTTTTCTATGAATTTAAAGCTTTTCTAATGTTTTCCATGTTTTCAGATAAAATTTTACAACTATTATCTAATTTATCTTGATTTTCTTTATCAAGTTTAAGTTCTAATAATTCTCTTGCTCCATTGCTATTAATAACTGCTGGAACACCTACATAAATGTCTTTATGACCATATTCTCCATTTAAGTAAGCAGACACAGTTAATATTTCGTTTGTATCATTCATTATATTTCTTACTATTCTAGCTAATCCTAAACCAATTCCATAGTAAGTAGCTTTTTTTCTATTAATTATTTCATAAGCTGAATCTCTAACATCAACATATATTTTATCAAGATCAGCTAAATCTTTATTTGCATCTTTTAAAATATCAGTTATCCTTTTACAACCTACATATGCATGCTCCCAAGGAACAAATGAAGAATCTCCATGTTCTCCCATTATATAAGCATGAACATTTTTATCAGAAATATTTAAGTATTTTCCAACCATATATCTTAATCTTGATGTATCAAGTGCTGTTCCTGAACCTATTACTCTTCCTGTTGGAAATTTTGAAACTTCTTGAACAACTTTTGTCATTAAATCTACTGGATTTGATGCAATTAAGAAAATTCCTTTAAATCCACTATTTACAACTTGAATTGTAATATCTTTCATTATTTTTGCATTAGCTTCTGATAATTCCAATCTTGTTTGACCTGGTTTTTGACTTAATCCAGCTGTTACAACTACTATATCAGCATCTTCACATTCATCATAGTCACCTGCTTTTATTTTCATATGACTTGATGAACAAGGTAATCCATGTGCTAAGTCCATTGCTTCACCAATTGCTTTTTCTTTCATAACATCAATTAAAACTAATTCATTAACACCGCTTGAAGTTCCTTGACTTACTATAGCATAAGCCATACTCATACCTACAAATCCTGTTCCAACTAATACTATTTTTCTCTTTCCTATCATAATACTCTATCTCCTTTATCTTGTATTATTTTCTCAATTGATAATTATACTACGATTTTTGTTAGTTTGCAAGGCTTTTGGTATTTTTTGTAACTTATGCATTCTTTAAAATTTGCACTTATACATTTTTAATACAATCTTTTATTATTTATTTACTTTTCAATTATGTGTATTATTCTTTTTCTTCTTCAAGCATATTCCATAGCATTCCATTCTTTAAGTTCTCACTGTTTCCACCTAAAATATCCACTAATTTATATGCAAATAACAATGTTGTTGCAGGTCCACGACTTGTGATTAAGTTTCCATCAACAACAACCAATTCTTCAACATAATTTGAATCTTCTAAAACTCCCTCAAATTCTTCTCCTGGATATGATGTAACATATCTATCATTCGTAATTCCTGCTTTTGATAAAACTACAGCTGGAGATGCACAAATTGCTGCAATATATTTATTATCATTATTATTAAATTTCTTAATTGTATCTATTAATATTTCACAATTTGCAAGATTTTCTGCACCTGGCATTCCACCTGGACAAACTATCATATCATAATCTATTAAATCCTTTTGTACTACTTTATCTGCTTTTACTACTACATTATGTGCACCTTTTACATATTCTTCTTTTACACTCACTAAATCACATTCTATTTTTGCTCTTCTTAAAACATCTACTGTTGTTAACGCTTCTATTTCTTCAAATCCTTCTCCTAACATTATTGCTACTTTCTTCATAATAAAATCCATTCCTTTCTTGCTTCGCTCATAAGACACATATAGTATTGAAAGAAAATTCTTTCAAACTACTCTCCTTATTTTTTTAATTTTTCAACTTGATTATATTCTAGCCATTAATAAAAAATCAATACTATTGTAATATTTATTTTTAATAAATATTGAAATATTCGCATTTTTCTTATATAATGAATTTGTTAGGGGCAAATATTATTTTTAAGGAGAATATAAATATATGCCCATACTATCAAATTTTTATGGAATAATAATAAAAATGTATTTTAGAGAATCTGAGCATAATCCACCTCATATTCATGCAATATATGGTGAATATATCGGAATTATAAATATTCAAAATGGAAAACTATTAGAAGCAAACTTGCCTATACGTGCATTAAAATTAGTACAAGAATGGTTAATAATTAATAGAATTACACTATTAGAAATGTGGAATACACAAAATTTTAAAAAAATACCACCTTTAACTTAGAAGGATATATATATGTTTTATAAAGTAAAATCAGTAAAACCTTTATCAAATTTTATTTTAGAAATAATATTTGAAAATAACGAAATTAAATATTACGACATAAAACCTTTATTTGAAAAATGGTTAGTATTTAAAAATTTAAAAAACATACAAGGGCTATTTGAACAAGTAAAAGTCGATGTTGGTGGCTATGGTATTTCATGGAATGATGAATTAGACCTATCTTGTAACGAATTATACTTTAATAGTAAAACTAAATAAAAAGAGAGTATTATAAAGCATATGCAAAACTTTATAATACTCTTTTTTAGTTATTTGGCAGGTGTACCAAATCCTGCATCTCTTTTGATCTATAATGCTCATAATTTTTCTATCTAAATTCGTTATATATTGCAATTTATTACTTTCTTTTTATAATTTTATAATATAATAGCAAATTTTTAGTATTTTTACAATGCGATATTTTGATATTGACGAAGCCTTTATTTTATAGGAATTGATCTGCGCTTTCCTCGTATAAAATAAAGCTAGATTATAATACTTCTACTATAATCTAGCTTATGTGGTGTGAGATTATTTTAGGCTATGGGATGGAGTGAATTTTCCCCCATGCCTAAACTCAATGACTAATTTGGTTGCTAACTTTTATGTATTTGTTTA
>CAMXJY010000012.1 GCA_947244325.1 uncultured Clostridium sp.
CGTATATATCATAATTACTTGTTCCTGTTTGTTCTGTTGAAAAGTCTCTTGTCCATGTTGCTACTCCATTTGTTGTTGTTACCGCTTGATAACTTGTTTGGTTATTAAAGCTTACTTGAATTCCACCTGAACCATAATCACTAAATTGTAAACTTACTGTTTTCTTTTCCTTTGTCCAACTTGTGTATGATGTTTCTGATTTTAATTCTGGTGCCGAACCATCCATTTTATTTACTGTAAATTCTTTATTTGAAATATTTCCTATCTTATCTTTTACACTTACTATATAAGTTCTACCACTTGCATCTCCTTCTAATGCTGGTGTACATGTATATGTATATGAACCATTTGTAACATTTGCTGCTGCATCTGTTACATAAACTTTTCCTGTTGCCTTATCTTTTACTGTTATATATACTAAGTCTGATAAATTTTCTGTTCCTGTTATTTTTAATTGAGAAATTGTTGCCCAGCCATTCAATGATGTTTGTGGTGTTAATGTTGGATTATTTACTACTGGTGCTGTATGGTCTTGCCATAAATAATATGTTTTTACTGTATCCCACATAAAACATGTAACTCCATTAATTGTTACTCCATGTCCATTTCCATAAAATACTGTACTTTTTCTTTGTATTGATGGATTAAAAGTAAACACTCCTGTAAAAGTTTTACTTCTATTAGAATTTTCTGTTGTTGTCCACTTAGTAGAACTCCAGCAAGCATTATTAGAATGACAAAGTGGATTTCCTATAGTAACATAGTCAAACATTGGTGTAACCGTAAAAACAACAGTTGCTGTTGAATAATCTGATGCATATGTTATAGCTGGTGTAGTTATTGACATAAACTGTACACTACAATCTCTACAATATCCATCTGTAGTTATCCAATGATTAGCACTATTAGTTACATTTCCACATGTACTACAAGTACCTGGATTTTTACATGATAATTTACCTTTTTCATTTGAGCAATCCCCTATATCAGTCCAACCGCCACATGCTGTACAATATTTATAATGTTGTAAACGTGAACCACTACTATTCCATTTATCTGGAACTGTATGAGCTGGTCTATAAGTATAACTATAACCACAAGAACACGTTCTTAAACTACTATCTGTACAATTCATTTTCCCTGTAGTCCAATGTTCTGTATATGTATGTGCTGTCACATTTCTTGTTTGGTTACACACTGTACAATATTCCCAGTGATTCGTTGTATCATATTTACTTGCCCATATATGTGTATGTTCTACACTTGATGCAATACTTTTTATCTGTACTAATCCCACTACAAATAAAATTACTGCTATTACAAATATTATTTTATACTTTAATTCCTTTCTTTTCATAATCCATACTCTCCTCTTTTATAAATTAACTCTATTTTAAGTTCATTTTCTTATTAAGTTAAACAACTTTGTTGTTATAAACTTATTAATATATATTTATAAAATCATAAAAAGACCAATCTAAATGATTCACTTTTGCCGTTTGATGTAACTACTTGTTCTAATAGATTTACATCATTTTCACGGATTAAATCAGTGTCATTATCACTTAGTTTAGCCTTCTCCATATTTTGAGGAGAAGAAGTTTCACTATTTTCATAATCTGATAATATAATCTTATTATTTAAGTTTTCACTACTATCTAATAATAAGTTTTCATTATCATTTTGTGAAGTTTCTTCTACTGGATTATTTAATTGTAAAGTATCGTTTGCACTTTCAATTGCAACGCTAATTGTTTGCATAAAAATTGGCGCAATTAATACAACCACCAAGATTAACATAATCTTAGCATAAAAGTTTTGTCTTTTCATAATCACATACTCTCCTCTTATATCTTGAACTACACTTAATTTAAAAGTTTAATTCATTTGTTTACTTATATAAAAATCTTTATATAAGTTTTTAAAAAGTTTAAGCCTCTTTAATTAAAGTTTTTAATTTAATAACAATCTTTTTTACTAATTAAATATTTTAATAAATTTTAAATTGTTATTAAAGTTATTAGTACTTATAAAATGGTACCTATAAAAGCTATCAACTTTTGTCCTTAATATCTGGTCCATTTTATTATTGGTAAGTACTTTATTTTAATATTCACCTTAAAATAATACTTTAATTTTTGAGACTTAACTATTATTTTGGGATCTCACTCCAAAATAATAATTTTTTGCATAGTACTTTGGGATCTCACTCCAACGCACTATATTTTGCATTGCACTATTTTGAGATCTCACCTCAAAATAATGATTTGGATTTGAGTTAGCTTTAAGATCTCACCTCAAAACTGGTACTCATTTCCTGTTTTCTTTTATCTAACTATACAACACTTTTTATTTTTTGCATATAAAAATAATTTTACAAATTTTGGTGCTTTTTGCACTTTTTCTACGCATTACTCAGGTTTTGCGTTTTTTTCATTTTTATTACTAATTTCTTTTGGCATAAAAAAATAGACTTATAAATAGTGTTTTTCTTATAGTTAATTTTTTATATAACTATCAAAATCACTTATATTATAAGCCTATGTTTTATTCTTTATCTTAGTTAATATCAAAGAAAATTTTTAATCATTTCTTGTTTTTCTTTATTGTATTCTTCTTTAGCTTTATTATATCCTTTTTCTATATATGCATCTTCTACTGCCTTTTTGTCCATTCTTGCCATTTGTCTTTTTAATAATATCCACTCTCTTTCTTCTGGATCACTTATTTCACTAAAATATTTTTTGCTTTCCTTTAATGATTTATTGTTTTCTGTATTAGATGTCAACACGATATTTTGATTTATATTAAAAAACTTGCATATAATGGAATAGATTTTATCCCATTTACTTCTCCAAAATTTTTAGTAGATAATCTAATACTATATTTAGGTTTATATCTATTTATATAATAATTTAAACTTCTTGAAGTAGTATTATCTGAAGCTTTTACTTCTATTGGGATAATATCTCCTTCAATATTTATTAAAAAATCTACTTTATACATATTATCTATACTCCAATAATATAGCTCATTATGCTTACTATACAAATTTTCAGCTACATAATTTTCTATAAATACTCCCTTATATAACATATTTTTATCTGTTATAATTTCATTAATACTTATTTTTGATAAAACTCTAAGCAATCCAATATCACTTAAATACACTTTAAAATTATTCTCTACATACGCTTTGAGTGGTGATTCTGGTGTTTGTATTCCTTGAGCTTTCAAAAGCATATTACTTGAGATTAACCATTCTAAAGATGATTCATATTCCCTAGCTCTTGCTGATTTTTCTACTAAACTATATTTGAATTTCTTATTTTCTTTTCCTAGTTGTACTGGAATTGAATTGTATATTTTATTATTTCTAATAGCTTCAATATTTTCTGTATATTTTGACATATCAGCTAAATATGACATTACTATCATATTTAAAATATTATCATCATACTTACTTATATCTTTTTCGCATTGTAAATAATGCAAAACAGAAGCTGGCATTCCTCCTATACAAATATACTGATTATATAATTTAAGTGCTTTTTGATGTATTGCTTCTGGAAGTGAAGACATTTGAGCATATTTTTCTTTTATCAATTCTAATAGTTTTTCTTCATTAATAGCTAATAAAAATTCTTCAAAATCCATTGGATATAAATATTCTATCCAAACTTTTCCTACTGGAAATGAACTTTTAAATCTATTTATTTTTACTCCTAATAAACTCCCAGCAACTATTATTTTATATGGATTTCTACTTTCACAAAAATATTTTAATGAACTTATTGCCCTTTCTGATACTTGAATTTCGTCTATAAAAATTATTGTTTTTTCTATATCAATATTTTTTTCCAATATAATTTCTATACTTTTTATGATTTCTTCTGGATTTATTGTGTCTTCAAATACTTTTTTTACATTTTCCATTAAATCTAAATTTATATATATATAATCTTCAAATTCATTTTTACAAAATTCTGTTATAATATATGTTTTTCCTGTTTGCCTTGCTCCAACTAACATATATGGCATATTAATATTATTTTTTTTCCAATTTATTAAATTATTATATAATTTTCTTTTCATAATATATTCCTTTCTTGCTTCTCTATGGAGCACACATTTTTTCAAATTATCCTCTATTTCATCTATTAAATGGTATTTCTTCTAATTTAATTATACTATTCTATATGCATTTTGTCAAAAAAAACGTGATATAGCCACGTTTTTCTATATAAAATTCGTGATTATATCACGTTTTTTTGTTTTGCGTTATAATAATATCACACATAATTTATTTGTTTGAAGTACTTTTTTATATATTAATTTTCTAGCTTTGCTTAGTAGACGCATCATGTTTTGAAATAAAATTCTTTCAAATTAAACCTTTCTTAACTTTCTTGAATTCTATACTAATTAGTGGTATAATTAGCCCATAATTTTACTTAAGGAGAAAAGTAAAAAATGAAAAAAATACTTGTATTTTATGGTTCTTATGGCGGTGGACATCTTTCAGCTGCTAAAGCCATTAGTTCATATTTAACAGATAACTATAAAGAACATGTTGAAGTAAAAACTGTAGATTGTATAGAATACATAAATAAATATATTAATAAAGTCTCAACAGAAGCATATAAAGAACTGGCTAAAAAAGCTCCATGGGCATGGAAACATGTATATAAAAATTCACAAAATGGTGCTTTATCTCATATCAGCAACACTACAAATAAATTAATGTCTTTCAAATTAAACATGCTTCTTCAAGATTTTAAACCAGATTTAATCATATCAACACATCCTTTTGCAACTCAAATGTGTGCTATCCTTAAGAAAAAAGAAAAAATTGATTGTAAACTTGCAACTGTTTTAACTGATTATCATATTCATGCTCAATGGTTAGTTTTATACCAATTTGTTGACTACTTCTTTGTTTCTAATGAACAAATGAAAAAAGATATGATTATTGAAGGCGTAAATGATGAAAGAATTTTTGTAACAGGAATCCCAGTTTCCGAAAAATTTTCTGATAAATTTAAAAAATCTGAAATTTATAAAGAATTTGGATTGTCTGAAGATAAAAAAACAGTTTTATTTTTTGCTGGTGGTGAATTTGGTTTAGGAAGAAATACTACATATATGGTTTTAAAAGCCTTAATTAGAATGTTTAAAGAACTTCAAATAGTTGCTATCTCAGGAAAAAATAAGAAAATGAATAAAAAGTTTCAAGACTTAGTTGAACTTACAAATTCTTCTGATAGAGTAAAAATCGTTGAATACACAAATAAAGTTCCTGAACTTATGAATATTTCTATTGGTGTAATAACCAAACCAGGAGGACTTACTATAACAGAATGCTTAGTATCTGGACTTCCTATTGTTATTATAAACCCTATCCCTGGTCAAGAAGAAGAAAATGCAGAATTTCTAGTAAATAATAATGTTGCAATTTGGATAAAAAAAGGTGATAGCATTGCAAGATCTTTAAAAGAACTTGCTAGAGATACTAATAAAATGAAACTTATGAAAAAGAATGCCAAAGTTTTAGCAAAACCAAATGCTACTGCAAATATTTGTGAAACTTTAATCAGTGAATTTGATGATATAAATGAAATACCAAATAAATTATTTGTTAGTGTTTTAATAAAATGCAAAGATAAGTATTTATTTATTAAACAAGATAAAAAAGATGGAGTATATCAAGACGCTTTACATATTGTTGGTGGAAAAATTGAAAATAATGAAACACCTGAACAAGCTATTAAAAGAGAAACTTTAGAAGAAGTAAATATAAATTTAGATAAAGTTACACCTTTTGATTTTGATAGTGATATAGCAATGTACAAAGGAAAACTAACACAACTAATATTCTTACGTTATACTGCAGAAATAAAAGATTTTGAAGGCGTAGCTAGCTCTGATGCTAAAGAATTGTTATGGATTTCAAAAGAAAATCTTTTAGATTACAAGCACAATGAGCCTTCAATAAGATTTTTGAAAAAGTTAAATTTAATATAAAAGTTTTGGGATAGAGTTTCTTCTAAAGCTCCATCCCATTTTTTATTAATTAAAAGTTTCACTTGATTTTTTAAATAAAACATGCTATTATAATAATCAAATTTTATTTCAGATTTCTGGCATTTCTGCCGAATTTATCAAAATAAAAAAACAAATATAAGTATTAATTGATAAGCTAAAGATATTAATTTTTCTATATCTTTTATTTTTCTTATCATAAATACTTTTATTTATGATAGGAGATGATAATTGTTAAAAATAAAAATATAAAAATAGCACCAACTAATGATTTCGTGTTTAAGCGCATCTTCGGTCATGTTGGTAATGAAGAAATTACTAAAGGATTTGTTAGTTCCATTATAGGTAGAGAATTAACTTCAATTAATTTAGAAGGAAATACTATTTTAGAAAAAAGTTCAAGAGATGAGAAGTCTGGCATATTAGATATTAAAGCTACTTTAGATTCAAACATTTTATGTGATATAGAAATGCAGATGTGTAACAATAAAAATATTGAGAAAAGAATGCTATATTATTGGAGTAAACTTTATTCTGGAAGTATAAAATCTGGTCAAGATTTTAAATCTTTAAAGAAAACTATATCAATTTTAATTGCTAATTTTGAACTTGATAGTTTAAGTAAAATTCCTGATTTTCATACTGTATGGGAAATCAGAGAAAAAAAGCATCAAAATACCGTATTGACTAATGTGTTTGAACTTCATATAATTGAATTAAGGAAGCTTGAAAAATCATTAAAAAATAAATACATAGAAAATCATGATAAAAAATTAGCAATCTGGTCAAAGTTTTTACTTAATCCAGATAGTTTGGAGGTGGTTGAAATGCAAAGAAATAGAGATATACAACTAGCAAAAAAAGAATTAGATAGATTAAGAGATGAACTAATAAAACTTGGATATGAAAGTCTCGCTATAGCACTTAGAGAAAAAGCAGAAAATGAAATACGTGATAGTGAGGAATATGGATTTGATAAGGGATTAAAACAAGGTTTAGAGCAAGCAAAAATAGATAAAATTAAAATTGCTAAAAAATTACTTAATTCTGGTATGAATAAAGACGAAGTTATAAAAATAACTGAACTTACAGAAAAAGATTTAGAAAATATTTAATTCAAAACAAATCTGAAATAAAATTTAAGAAGTATCATTATAATTTTATAATAATCTTTTCTAATAAAAAAAAGCTAGGTTTTAAGGGCATAGAGAAATTTGTGTAAAATTCACATAAATTTTATAATGCTATCTTATTAAAACCTAGCTTTTTTTATTTCTTTTTCATAATCTTACTTACAATAACTGTCATATCATCTTGTGCTATTCCATAGCTATTATCAATTGCTTCCGCTAAAATTAAATCAGCAAGTTTTTGTACATTATTAGTACTAACATTTCTTAAAAACTCTTCAATCCATTCTTTCTTTGTATCATCTTTTGCCTCTAATATACCATCACTACACATTATCATGATATCTCCATCTGATATATCGATTGTTTGTGATTTTAGTTCTATATTATTAACAATTCCAACTGGTAGGCTTTCAGCTTTTATCTTTTCTATACTCTTTTTGTTTTTTATATAAGTATTACATGCTCCACTTTTTAGAATCTCTATTTTTCCTACATATAAATCCAATATAGACATATCTAAACTTGAATAAATTTCAGAGTTTGTTGATAAATTCATTCTTGAATTTATCATTTCTACTGATTCTTCTTTATCAAATCCTGCTGATAACATTTGTTTTACTAATCTTAGAGTTACTTTACTACATTCTCTTGCCTTTTCTCCGCTTCCCATTCCATCTGCTATTGCTAATAAATACTTTCCATCAGCTAATTTTATTTGAAGACTACAATCTCCTGAAACTTCACTTCCATCTTTAGTTATTTTTGCACTTCCTACTTGTAATACAAATTTATCTTCACTTGAATAAACTTGATTGTACTCTCTTGTTTCTTCATCTATTCTATCTCTTTGAAAAACTACTTTGCTACCTATACTTTTTGATATGATATCACTTATATTGATTGTTACATCTTTTTCTCTAACTTTCATATCTTGATAATCTAATGCTAATTCTACAATATATTTTTCATTTTTTATTTTCTTCATTTTGCAGTTTTTAATAGAAATCTTTTTACTTTTTAATAGCATTTCTATTTCTTGTTCTTTTTTTGCAAACTCACTTACTTTATTTTCTTTTATTTCTTCTGCACACTTGTCTATAACTTTAGTTACACTTTTTAAGCCTTGATTCATTGTTTCTATATTGCTTTTTCTTTCTTCTGCCTTTGCTTTGTTAATTTGAAAAACTTTCAAAGTTCTATTTGCTATTTTTACTACTTCTTGCAAATCATTTCTTATAGTTTCATCTCTCATAATTACATAGTTATTATGTTCTTTTAGTATCTCAACTAAGTCATTATCTACTAAAATATCATTTGTTTTTAGTACAGTACATATATCTCTTGCTATTCCTGTATCTTCATTTGATATTTCTTCATAAAATATATTATCTTTTAATTCTTCTAGGTTATCTAAGAAATCTTGAATAAAATTCTCGTTTTCCTCAATTTCATCTTTGTTTTGTGAACTCATTAACTCATTAAACATATCAGAAATTGTTTTTAATTTCTCTGATACCTCTTCATTTTTTCCTTCTAGTCTATTATCTCCTGTATTTTCTATTAGTTTAGTTTTTCCTATTAAATCTTCTATTTCTATTTTTACTTTACTTGGCACTAATAAAAGCCCTATTGATGCAATAAATATTTCTCTAAAATATAGTATCATATTTGATGCTCCTCTTACCCAATATGTAAGAATTGCATTTCCTAATATAAATCCTACTATTACACCTATTTTTCCAAATCTATTTAAAAATCCTGATAATATTCCTGATATTGCAAACATAGATATTTGTATAAAGCTTGTACCATCTATAAAGCTTACTGCTAATCCTATTGAAATTCCTGATACTGCGCCTATCATCATTCCATGTTTCCAACCAAGTACCATTATCATAAATATAATTATTATATTACTTAATTTCAAGTTAAAAACACTTATATTATTTAATGCTGTGCTTGCTACAGCAATTATAAGAACTCCTGCTATTAATTCTTCTATTGTAAATGCTTTTTTTACATTAAAGTCTTTTATAAGAGTTAAGCCATTTACAAATATTTTATAGAATACATATGTAATCGCAGAAGATACTATTGCCATAAAAACATCATACATTAGAAATATTCCTGTAAACGAGCTTACTAAACTAACTATTAGTGATGATATAAATAATTTACCACCTGTTTTTACAACTTCATTTCTTTCATCTACCGCTACTTTAGCTCTAAAAAATAAAACTAATATGAAATACAATATAGTAGTTGCTATAAAATTTCCTAAAGCTTTAATTCCACCACCAATACATGTCCCAATAAGAGCCATTAAAAATACACCTACAATTGGCAAAGTTTCTCCTACACATGCTGCTATTAAACTTATTCCAAATGGAAATACTTCTCCATTAATTGATAATGTAGACATAAATAAAGTTAAAATATATATAATTATATTCTGATACTTAAAAATTTCTTTTAATCTATATTTAATATTATTTGATTCTTTATTAATATTTTCTTCTTCTGCTCCGCCCATATCTGCAATATTTTGAAACATCCTTAACCACCTCTCAAACTTTAATATATACATATTTAATCACAACATAAAAAAAGATTTTGTCATTTTAAATATCTACATATGAAAAGTTATTTACAATTTGTGATAATTTTCTTTATTTTATTACATTTATAGCAAAAACACAAGCCTTTATGGCAAAAATAGAAAAATACTTATACCATTTTCAAAGTGTGTAAATAATTTATAAAGGTAACATTATTAGGACAAAAGTGGACATTATTAAAATTGTGTACAAATATTAGCAAAATACTTTCCTATAAAATAAATTAATAACGTATTTTGTTTTCTAAAGTTGACATAAATTAATTTTTAATGTTATAATTATATTAACCGTTGTTTTGAAATAGATTGGAGGATAACATTATGGCAATATCAACATTAACAACAAATGAAGAAGTATACAACAAGGCAATGGATTCAGTTTTAACAGCGCAGATTGTATGCTTTAAGGAAAACGGTAATCATTATAAATTTTTTAATCACGAGGCTGCCGTAGACTTCTTGGCTAGCTATGCTGTTCGTACAGCTGTGTTTTTAGAGTGCGATAATAGCAAGCTCTTGGAAATTTATAATCGGATTATCGAGTTATTCAAGGAAAAATCTATAATTTCTTCAGAAGACTTTCTGGAAGACCCTGCTGTTAGCTATTCTTATATATGCAGGGGAGAATTGGCAGCAGTAATGCTGAATGAAGAATGCCTCAACACCTACTAAGGGTGCTGAGGCACTTCTTTTTATTTTTATTGATTAATCCATTTTAATCTAAATCCTGCTATATCAGTAATTGAAACTTTTTCATCACAATTTATATCTGCTGCTTGTAATTCAATTCCTGTTAATTCTCTTTCACCTATATAATGTAATTTTGCTCTAGCAAGGTCTGTAAGTGTAAGTCTTCCATTTCCATCTATATCTCCTGCTACTACAAGTGAATATTTTAGAGTTTCTCCAACTGTAATTGTCATTCCTGTTTTAATTACTTCGTCATCTGTTACTATATTTTGATCTTTATCTTTTATAACAACTTCTCCTACTGTTTCAACTTTTTCTTTAAATTCTTTTAGAGTTGTTCCTAATTCAATTTTTGTTATATATTCATCTTTTATATTGTATACATCTGAAGTAATTTTGTCTTCTTCTTTTTCTTCAATTATCCATGTTACAGTTGCTGTTGCTGTTCCTTTATTTCCTAAGCTATCAACAAATTCAAATGTGAATTCTCCATTCTTTTCAAATACATATGAATCCATACCATCATTATTTGTTATAGTTACATCATCATCGTTAAAGCTTATTGTTGCAAGTACTGGTCGACTTGTTGATTCTTCTGTACTGTATGTGATTGTTGCTTCTGGTGCTTTTTTATTAATCCAATCTACTTTTGCTGTAACTGCTCCTTCATTTCCTACTAAATCTATAAAAGTAAATTCAAATTCACCATTTTCTGTAAATGTATATGCATATTTTCCTTCATTATTTGTTATTGTTACATTTTCTTTGTTAAAGCTTATGCTAGCTGTTACATCTTTGTTTGTTAATTCTGTTATATCATATGTTATTGTTGCTTCGATAGGTTCTTTATCTATCCAATCTACTTTTGCAACTGCAACACCTACATTTCCTGCTGGTCCTACAAATCTAAATTCAAACTCTCCGTTTTCTGTAAATGTATGTGTGTTTCCACCTTCTACTATTACATCTTCTTTATCAAATGTTATGCTAGCTATTACATCTTCTTTTGTTGGCTCTTCTGTGCTATAAGTAATTGTTCCTACTGGTAATGTTTTATCTATCCATGTTACTTTTGCGAGTTTCATTCCTTTATTTCCAGCTTTGTCTACAAAGTTAAATATGTGTTCTCCATTATCTGTAAATGTATATGTGTTTCCACCTTCTACTTCTACATCTTCTTCATCAAAACTGATAGTTGCAATTACTCCTTGATTTGTTGGATTTAATGTACTATAACTGATTATTGCTTCTGGTACTTTTTTATCTATCCATGTTACTTTTGCTATTGCTGTACCTTTATTTCCTGCAGGTCCTATAAACTCAAATTCAAATTCGCCATTTTCTGTAAATGTAACTTCATTGCTTCCATTATTATTTGTTATTACTACATCTTCTTTATTAAATGTTATGCTTGCTGTTACATCTCCATTTGTTGGCTCTTCTGTACTATAAGTAATTGTTCCTACTGGTAATGTTTTATCTATCCATGTTACAGTTGCTATTGCTACACCTTTATTTCCGGCTGGTCCTACAAAATTAAATTCATATTCTCCATTTTCTGTAAATGTATGTGTGTTTCCACCTTCTACTATTACACCTTCTTTATCAAAAGTAATTGTTGCTATAACGTCTTGATTTGTTCTATTTGTTGTGCTATATGTGATTGTTGCTTGTGGTTCTACTTTATCTATCCAGTATACTTCTGCTACTGCTGTTCCTTTATTTCCATATGGTCCCACAAATTCAAATACATACTCTCCATTTTCTGTGAATCTATGTGTATTTCCACCTAAAACGATTACATTTTCTCTATCAAAAGTAATTGTAGCTATTACATCTTGATTTGTTAAACTTGTTGTACTATATGTGATTGTTGCATTTGGTAATGTTTTGCAAATCCAATCTACTGTTGCTATTGCTTCACCTTTGTTTCCTGCTTTATCTGTAAACTTAAATGTGTATTCTCCACTATCTGTAAAGATATGTGTATTTCCACCTTCTACTTCCACACCTTCTTTATCAAAACTAATAGTTGCTGTTACATCTTCATTTGTCAATTCTGTTTTATCATAACTAATAGTTGCCTTTGGTACCTTTTTGTCTATCCAATTTACTATTGCTGTTGCAACTCCTTTGTTTCCATATGGTCCTACAAATTCAAATGTAAATTCTCCATTTTCTGTAAATGTATATGTTGTATTTCCATCATTATTAGTAACAGTTGTACCTTCTCTATCAAATGTTACTGTTACAGTTACATCTTGATTTGTTAATTCTGTTATATCATAAGTAAATGTTGCATTTGGTAAAGTTTTTACTATCCAATCTACTTTTGCTACTTTAGTTCCTGCATTTCCTGCTCTATCTACAAAGTTAAATTCATGTTCTCCATTTTCTTCAAATGTATATGTGCTTCCGCCTTCTACTGTTACATCTTCCTCATCAAAACTAATGCTAGCTGTTACAGCTTGATTTGTTGGATTTTCTGTACTATATGTGATTGTTGCTTCTGGTACTTTTTTATCAATCCATGTCACTTTTGCTATAGCTACACCTTTATTTCCTGCAGGTCCAGTAAACTCAAATTCATGTTCTCCGTTTTCTGTAAATGTATATGTGTTTCCACCTTCTACTTCTACACCTTCTTTATCAAAACTAATGCTAGCTGTTACATCTTCATTTGTTGGATTTTCTGTACTATATGTGATTGTTGCTACTGGTAATACTTTATCTATCCATGTTACAGTTGCTGTAGCTGTTCCTATATTTCCTGCTTCATCTATAAATTCAAATGTAAATTCTCCGTTTTCTGTAAATGTGTAAGTATTATTTCTATCATTATTTGTTATTACTACACCATCTTTGTTAAAGCTTATACTAGCTATTACTCCTTGATTTGTTGGTTTTGTTATGTCATAACTAATACTTCCTACTGGAACTTCTTTATCTATCCATGTTACTCTTGCTATTGCTGTTCCTATATTTCCTGCTGGTCCTATAAATGCAAATTCATATTCTCCATTTTCTGTAAATGTATGTGTGTTTCCACCTTCTACTTCTACATTATGCTTATCAAATGTTATAGTAGCTACTACATCTCTATTCGTCTTATTTGTTGTACTATATGTGATTGTTGCTACTGGTAATTTTCTGTCTATCCAATCTACTCTTGCAACTGCTGTTCCTGTGTTTCCTACACTATCTACAAACTTGAATGTATATTCACCATTATCTGTAAATACGTGTGTAAGCCCTCCTTCTACTGTTACTCCTAATTTATCAAAACTTATTGTAGCAATTACATTTTGATTTGTTGGATTTGTTGTGCTATATGTTATTGTTGCTACTGGTATATCTTTATCTATCCATGTTACTTCTGCTACTTTTGTTCCTGAATTTCCAGCTTCGTCTACATACTTAAATGTATATGTTCCATTTTTTGTAAATGTATGTGTATTTCCACCTTCTACTGTTACATTTTCTTTGTTGAAACTTATTGTAGCTATTACATCACCATTTGTTTGTTCTAATGTACTATAACTTACTGTTGCTATTAAAGCATCTTTATCTATCCATGTTACTTTCGCTACTTTTGTTCCTGAATTTCCAGCTTGGTCTACATATTCAAATGTATATGTTCCATTTTCTGTAAATGTATGTGTATTTCCACCTTCTACTGTTACATTTTCTTCGTCAAAGCTTATAGTTGCTATTACATCTTCATTTGTTAGATTTTCTGTACTGTAACTGATTGTTGCTTCTGGTACTTTTTTATCTATCCATGTTACTTTTGCTACTGCTGTTCCTTTATTTCCTGATGGACCTGTAAAATTAAACTCATGTTCTCCATTTTCTGTAAATGTGTATGTGTTTCCACCTTCTACTGTTACACCTGCTTTATTAAAACTTATTGTAGCTGTTACATCTTCGTTTGTTAATTCTGTTTTATCATAACTAATAGTTGCTCTTGGTACATCTTTATCTATCCAATCTACTCTCGCAAGTGCTGAACCTCTATTTCCTGCTGGTCCTACAAAATCAAATTCAAATTCTCCATTTTCTGTAAATGTATATACATTTGATCCTTCATTATTTAATATTGTTACATTTTCTTTATTAAAGCTTATTGTAGCTGTTACATCTTGGGCTACTTTAGCACCATCTTCTGTTGGTTTTGCTGGGCTGTATTCAATTGTTCCAATTGGAAGTGTTTTATCTATCCAGTTAACTTCTGCTGTAGCTGTTCCTCTATTTCCTGCTTCATCCATATATTCAAAAATATGTGTTCCATTATCTGTAAATGTATATGTTCTTCCACCTACTACTGTTACATTTTGCTTATTAAAACTAATAGTTGCAACTACATTTTGGTTTGTTGGGTTTTCTATATTATATCTTATTGTAGCTACTGGTGGAACTTTGTCAATCCAAGTAACTCTAGCTTTAGCAGAACCTGAATTTCCATATGGTCCTACAAAGTTAAATGTGTATTCTCCATTTTCTGTAAATGTATGCGTATTTCCGCCTTCTACTGTTACTCCTTCTAAGTCAAAACTTATTGTTGCAACTACATCTTCACATGTTAATCTATTTGCAATACTATATGTTATTGTTGCATTTGGAAGTGTTTTACGTATCCAATCTACTTTTGCAACTGCTGTTCCTTTATTTCCTGCTCTATCTACAAAATTAAAAGTATATTCTCCACTATCTTCAAAAGTATGTGTATTTCCACCTTCCACTGTTACATTTTCTTCATCAAAAGTAATGCTAGCTGTTACTGGTTTATTTGTTTTTTCTGTTGTACTGTATGTGATTGTTGCTTCTGGAACTTTCTTATCTATACAAGTTACTTCTGCTGTTGCTGTTCCAGTTCTTCCTGTTTTATCAACATACTTAAATATATGTGTTCCATTTTCTGTAAATGTATATTTATCACCATTTGGAATTTCATTTCCTTCATCATCTACGATTTTTACTTCATCTTGATCAAAAGTAATTGTAGCTATTACATCTTTATTAGTTAGTTTTGTAGAACTGTATATGATTGTTGGCACTACTTCTCCTGAATCTTCTAAAATCCAATCTACATTTGCTGTTGCTGTTCCTCTATGTCCTACTTCATCTTCAAATTCAAATGTAAAACTTCCATTTTCTGTAAATCTATATGTGTTTTGACCATTATTATTTAAAATTTTTACATTTGATTTATTAAAATCTATTGTTGCTGTTACATTTCTATATGTTTGTTCTGTATTACTGTAAGTAATTGTACCTACTGGCTCTACTTCATCAATATTTGTTATATTTATTGGTATTTGAAGTACTTTTACTCCTTGATAACTAAATTGTAAAGTAGTTGATTTATTATGTTTAAAAGTATAAGTATTCAATGCTCCTTCTTTTTTCTCTATATAATAACTTAATGGATATAAATCATTTACATCCCCTTTTAAGCTTAAGTCATTCATTAATGTTAATTCTTCTCCCTCTTTATTGAAGTGAATTATAACATCTACACTATCTTTTGTTGGCTCTTGTGTACTATATTCAACGCTAGCTTCTGGCATCCAATCTACTGTTGCAGTTGCATTATACTCTTCTTTAGTTGTTGAATCTATATAAGTAAATACATAACTTCCTTTATCTGAGAAAGTATATGTTTTGCTCTTGTTGCTCTTCATTTCATATCCAGTTGGTAAATCGATTGTTGCTTTCATTTTTACTACAACTGTTGGTTTTCCATTTACTGATGTTAAACTTGAAGTAATAGCATAAGTAATTGTCGCAGGACCATTCATATTCTCGAATTTAGCTTCTTTCATACCTTTGTTTCCAAAAATATCTTCATATTCAAATGTAAATATACTATCTTCTTCTGTAAGTAAATATGTTCTATTACCACCATTATTTGTTACTGTTATTTCTCTATTTTCATTTACAAGTTCTGCTATAACTCCTTCATCTATTTTAGTGTATTTGATATCTGTTTTTAAATCTCCACTAAATATCCAGTCAACTTTTGCTACTATAGTTCCTTTGTTTCCAAGTATATCTTGGAATTCAAAAGTATGCTCACCATTTTTTGTAAAAGTATAAGTTTGTGTCTTATTCTCTTCTACTATATTTTGATCTTCTAAATGAAGTGTTGCAATAACTTCATCTGTTGTAGGTTCTATTGTACTATATTCAATAGTAGCTACTGGAGCCTCTTTATCTATCCATGTTACTTCTGCTACTACCTCTCCTGGATTTCCTGCTTCATCTTCAAATTCAAATATAAAACTTCCATTTTTTGTAAATACATAAGTATCACTACCATTATTATTTGTTATCTTAATTTCTTCACTTGGATTTACTAGTCTAGCTGTAACACTTTTATTTGTAGCATCAGTTGTATCATACTCAACTTCTGCTGTTGGAATTACTTTATCAATCCATGTAACTGTTGCAGTTGCTGTTCCTGTGTTTCCTGCTTCATCTCTAAACTCAAATATAAAGCTTCCATTTTCTTCAAATTTATGTGTATTTTTTCCATTATTGTTTGTTACTGTTACATTGTTTTTATTAAAAGTAATAATTGCTGTCTCATCTTTTCCTGTTGGTGCATTTATTCTATAAGTAATTGTTGGTATAACTTCTTCTCTGTCAATCCAATCAACTCTAGCAGTAGCTGTTCCTGTATTTCCTGCTTCATCTACAAATTCAAAGGTAAATTCTCCATTTTCTGTAAATATATATGTGTCCCTTCCATCATTATTTGTAATAGTTATATATTTACTAGAATCTACTATACTTACAACAACATCTTGATTTGTTGGATCTGTTGTACTATATGATAATTCCGCTGTTGGAGTAGCTCTATCAATCCAATCAACTGTTGCTATTGCTGTGTTAGTATTTCCAGCTTCATCTACAAACTCGAAAGTAAAATCTCCATTTTCTGTAAATATATGTGTTGTACTTCCTTCATTATTAGTTACTCTTACATTTGCTTTGTCAAAAGTAATTGTTGCTTCAACATTTCCATTTGTAGGATTTGTTGTATTATAAGTGATAATTCCATTTGGTGCTTCTTTATCGATAAATGTTACTTTAGCGTCTAAGTAACTTTCTACATCTTCTGAGTCTATCATCTTGAATCTGAATTCGCCATTTTCTTTAAATACGTATTTTGCACCGTTTTCAATTTCAACTACGCCTTCATCAAGATTTGTTACTCTTACACCTTCTTCTTTGAAAGTAAGTGTTGCTGTAACATCTTCATTTGTTGCACCTTCTTTATCATAAGAGATTTCAGCAATATATGGACCTCTGTTTATCCAATCTACTACCATCTTAATCTCAGCAACATTTCCTATTCTATCTCTTAATTTATAAATTTTTTCTCCATTTTTAGTAAATACATATTTTAATATATCCTCTTCTACACCAGTTGTATATTTTTGTCTTAATTCTTCAATTTCTTCTTCTGTCTTGGTGCTTGTTATATTCATAAGATTGTCATTAAATACATTTTGTCTTGTTATTTTACCACCACTATAAATAGCAGTATATTCTATACGATACTCTGTATCACTTGTATTACCCAATTGCATTGTAAAATTCAAATCAGGATTTTCCATTAAATTACTTATTGGTTTGCTAGGATCTAATAATTTATATCCCCTTACTAAAGTTATATTACCGTTTAAGTCTTTTTGAACCATATTGATTACTTGTTTAGTTTCAGGATTAAAATTAAACTCGTACATATATCTAGTTGTTTTTTCTATGTATCTAAGTGGTCTATCATTTTCATCTAATATAAATACATTTTTGTCAATATTTACAATTTTTGCTTGAACATAACCTTTGGTATTTGGTAAATCTACATATTGTATACCAGCTGTTGGAACTGTTCTATCTATCCAGTCAACACTTGCTACTATTTCGTTTGTTCTTCCAGTAGCTGTATCTCTTAAATGGAAAGTATATGCTCCATTTTCTGTAAAGGTATATGTTGTTATTCCCTCTTCTACTACAACTGTATCTGAACTGAAATTTCCAATAGTTGCAACAACAGCTTTTCCTGTTTTTGATGTTGTACTATATGTAATTTCTGCTGTTGGAGGTCCACCTTGTGTTGTATCTTCATAAAGATTGAAACCTCTTGCTCCTACATATCCGTCATTAGTCTCCGTTACCACAACTTTTACATATCTTACTTTTTGTGGATTAGTAAATTTAACTGTTTTTGTATTATTATTATTTGCCCAGTTTGCTATATCACCAAGTTTAGTCCAAGTTTCTCCATCCATACTTCCAAGAACTTCACCTTGCATAATTCTACCAGTTTTTGGTTTATTCTTATTAGTTGAATGATCTTGAGCATCTGATGGAAAATAATCTAATCTTGATACATAAGCTGGTTCTTTAAGTTCAATTGTAATAAACTTATTTTCATCATCATTTGCTGATAACCATTTACTATAATCACGAACATAAAGCACATCTTTCCAAGTACCAAAATTTGCATCTACTGCATTTATTGCTGGTGTACTACTTGTTTCGCTTGATACACCTGCAATTGATAAATTACTTGCTTTAATATAAGTCTCTTTTGCTATATATTTATTATCTGTAAATTTAAAAGTTTGGGTATTGCTTGGTAAAGATGTTCCAGAAGGCGCAAATCTTACGTCTATGCTTCTATTTCCTACTAAAGTAGGTTTTATCTCATCATATTTTTTCCAAGCTGCAGCACCACTAGAATCATCTGAATATCTCCATTCCACTTTTTTGTTACTATTATACAAGAATAGAGCATTCTCATCATCATTTGCCCAAACGTCTTGTATACCTATAGTTAAATTTCTAGTTATTTTTATAGTAGAATTTATTTCTGTACCAACAATATGTATTTTAATACCGTTATTTTCATTTATACCTAATAATTCAGTAGATGTTAATTGTACAGATAATGTATCTACCTCAGTCCAAGTTTTTCCACCATCTAATGAATATTCCCATCTTGCTTGGTTTTCTGCATTAAACATTGAACCTAATCTTATTTGACCTGCATATTGTCCATCGAACGAGAAAGTTGCAAGTTCCTCTCTTTGTTTTCCTAATAAAGTTCTTGCAACACCACTATGTATGCTGTTTGCATTAATTTCTGCCCATTGTAAAGTAGAAGTTCTAAGAGCAACTGCTTCTGCATTTAAAACAGGATCTTTTATTTTTCCTATCAACATACCAAAGAAATCATAAAAAGCAAGTGGCCTAGTTCTATATACTGTTTGGAATTCTTTTATAAGATTCAAACAGTCTTGCTCAGTATACTCACTATTATTTGCATATAATTTTACTAAGCCCCACCAAGCATCAACATTTATCCTTTGAGCTGATATAGCTTTACGATACATTTCCTCTTGTTTTGATAAATCACCTGTATATGCATTTGCAGCCATTACATATTTTTCTGCTTTTTTATATCCATTCCAATCATTAACAGCCTCTTGAGCAATTGCTAAATAACTCAAATTTGAACAACCAGTAGAATATTGTTGTCCCCAACCTAATAATCCTCTATAATTATATGGTGTTTGCTTAAGTGGAGAATTTATTCTTGCGTCTTCAAAAGTTGTAACAGCATAAGATGATTCTCCCCAAGTCCAACTTGAAGTGTATAATTTCCAAGAACCATTTCCATTTGCATCCATACTCATAAGACCATAAGCAAGATGTCCCGGTTGATGTACTGTAAGAGATGGTATACCCATAGAGTTATATGCATTAGCACTTGTATTTGAAATACCAACACATTGTGTACCTTCTGCAAAAGCTAACCATTGTGGAGCATAATATTTTTTATATGGAATACCATATTCTAAGAAATGATATTTATTATTCCAAGTAGCTTTATTTTCTTCACTATAATATTTATCATTAAAAAATTGGTAAGCTACTATATATCTTATCCAAGAATGACTATATTTGCCACCTCTACTTACAATATAATCTCTAAACCATTCAATCTCATAATCTGATATCATAGTTTTCATAACAAGCTTCATTTCATCAACTTCTAATTTATAGAAGGTAGAATCTAATTTTCCATCTAAGTGCATTTTTTTATAAACTGAATATCTTCTTACAGGGTCAGACACTTGTGAGTTATTTGGATCATTACGATTTGGATTTAATGCTCCATCTTCTTCTGTGTTAGGCATAAATGAACGAACTTTTGTAGAATGTGTATGTGCTATTGCCATTATCATTTTTTTATATAAATCACAGTTACGTACATTTTCTCTTACAACTGCTGTATCTGCTAAATCTGCTTTATAAGATTGATATAGCCTTGATAAAACATTTAAAGAAGCTTTGTAACCACCATAAGGTGTACTACCATAGAAGTACATACCTAATGTTTCTGCATCTCCCATTAACCATTGTAATGTTTCTTTATTTGCTTCACCTTCATTAATGAAAGAAACTAATGTATTTCTTCCAATTCTTGATATAAATTCTCTTTGTAAAACTGTATATTCAAACTCTGGATCACTCTCGTTTATTGATTTTAATTTATCATCTAAATCAAATATAGTAGGAATTCCAGTTCCATCACTATAGTCTGCTGTCATTAATTTAGCATCTGCATATACTGAATGATCTTTACCATTTGCACCATTATCATATGCATAAAGTCTTAAATATTTAGCTCCTTTTATATTTACTCTTACTTCATCTGCATTTACTCCTGCTAGTTTAATTGTTCTAGCTTTTTCAGTCCAATTTTCACCATCTTCAGATGTGTAGATGCTAAAAGTAACACCATTACCACCATTTGAAGTAGTGTTTAAACCAAGATATGCATAAAAGTAATCATATTCTTGATAATTGTGTAAATCATAATATAAATCTGATGTAGCATGTGCCCAAATACCCTTATCAAATTCTGTAGTTGTTCCACCAATTTTTACAGAAATTTTGGTATTACTTGAAGTCGTATCACTAAGTATTGTGCCATATCTAGTATACGATTTACTCATCCTAGGCATATCTGATAAATAAACATATTTTCCTGCACTTTGCCCTGCATCAGCTTGTGCTGATGTTTCTGCTTGTGATGTGTTTGAAAAATAGAAATTTCCTAATATTAATAGACATGCCATTAACGATACTATTAAAATTCTTTTCCCCAAATTTTTCATAAGTTTCACCTTTCCTATATATTCTATTTTCTCTTACATATTATGTATAATTTGTATTTTTATACATAATACACCTATTTATAATTATACCATTTTTGATTTTTAAAGACAAGTGTTTTTGCTTGATATTTCTAAGGAAATTAGCATTTTTTCTTGAAATGTTTACATTGTTTCTTAGGTAATTTCTTGGGTAGTAAAAAAAGAGATTTACTTAAACTAATTTAAGTAAATCTCTTTTAAATTTTATCTTAATACTTTTTTCTTTATAATTACTATTCCTATTGCTAATATTGCAAGTGATGCCACTATAACTATTAAGATTTGTATTGATATAATACTTTGTGCTTCAATACCTGTTGGTGGTGTGAATGTTACTAATTCTGTTGCACTTGTATCTCTTTCTTCTAGTGATATTTCAAATTCTCCAAGTTTTGGATTTGCATTACCTGGAACTGCAACTTCATCTCTTCTACCAACTGAGTTTTCAATTTTTACAACCTCTGTTATGTTATCATAATTTAAGTTGTCTGCGTCATCTTCTGCAGATACTGTTTTTGTAATTGTTAATCCAATTTGTGATTTATAAGCATTTTCATCTTGAGTAAATGGTACTAATTTGCTTTCAAATCCTGAGTTATGTAATTGATCTCTAGCATCTTGAGTTTCTGTGTCTACACTTAGTACTACATTATTTCTTTGTGATGTTATATAAGCAACTCCATTTTTATCTATTAATTCGTTTTCTGTTGTTATATATTTGCTTAATAATCTATCTGCTTCATATCCGCTTCCTGTTAACTCTGTAACACTTGTATTTTTCCAGCTATGATCTGGTGTCATATTATCAGTTGTAGCAAATATTCCATCATTATCAACATAATCTACTATTTGACGAACTTTTGTAGTAACTACTACATCTGCTCCTGTATTTCCTGTATAATATGTTGTTCCTAAGTATTCTCCTAGTTTAACTATGCTATCAACTGTGCTTGAGTTTCTACTTTCTTCTTCTACTTTATTTGCTAAGTTTAATATTTCGTCTTTTACTTTTGTTCCATTGTTTTTAGCTATTGTAGAAATTTCATTTTCTAACATATTACTTGTCATATCTACTTCACCAACATTTAATGCTGTCATTAAATAGTTAAGTTCTATAGTTGTACCTTGTAATATTGTATCGTCTATATTAATGAATCTGAAGTTTTGTGTTCCTCCATTTGTTTCATCAATATATGTTAATTTGTTTTCGTTTTTATCTATTGCTTGCATTACATCAGTTCCTATTGAAACTTCGTTTAATTTTACATCAGCAACTAGATATTTTCCACCTATTTTTGCAATTACAACTTTGTCGTCTGTATTTCCAAATAGGTCGTTTCTTAATACATAATCAATATCATATGATGCATTAAATATTACTCTTCCATCATTTGTTGTTAATTTAATTGAGCTTATTTCTTTATCTAAAACAACTTCTGTTTCAGGTCTTTGAATTAATCCACAATCAATATTATTAATTATGTAATCAATTATTTGTTCTTGTACTTTTACACTTCCATTTTCTAAAACAGTTCCTTGAACTTCTTCTTTTTGAACTCCACTTCCGAATTCTCTAATATTCAAGTTCATTTTAGCTGTGTCTGCAAACATATAGTAGTCATTATATAAATCTGTGTGATTTCCAGCTACATCATTTGCACTTGCAAGTATTGTTCCATTTACATTTGTAATGATTTCTGATTTTGACATCATTTCTAATCTTCTTGATTCACTATCTCTTGCATCTGAAACTTTAGCATTAGCTAAATCTTGGCTATCTAAATCATGCCATTCATTATTTATATATCCATTAGAATCTGTGCTTGCAAATCCTACTTGGTAAAGTGTTGTTCTAAAGTCTTGACCATTATAAACAGCTCCTGTAGCTCCTTCTTTGTCTTCGTCATAGTTTGCTATTAATATTTTGTCTGTTCCTGAATAACTTGTTCCATCTGGTTTTAATGCTACAGCATCTCCTGTTATTTCAAATGTATCTTCTAATTTTGTTTTATCGTTTCCATATAAGAATCTTACTACATAATTTCCTACTGGAACACCTGTGAAGTCATATTCTCCAACTCCTTTAGCATCTGTTGCTACTCTTGATGTTTCTGTAGTACTATCAAATCCTGTTAAGTATTCCATAGTTTTTCCACCTAAAGCATCAAGCGATTTGCTTGTTGGCCATAAGAAGTCATATTCTGTATATGTTCCACCATCTTTTACTTTTACTTTTTCAACAAGTTCTGTTGTTAATCCACCAATTAAGGCTTCATTATTATCATATATTCCATTACCTACTGTTTTTCCATCTTCTGCTTTGTCTTCCCATGCTTTACCATTTAATTCTCTGTTATCTGCAAGTAATGTTAATTCTAATACTGGTGCTGCATCTGTATCATCTTCATACCATGATTTTTCATTATGGTCTTCGATATTTACGTTTGCTGGTGCAGAGTCTCTATCTATTTTTCCTGCTATACTTCCATCCCTATTAAATGTTGAGTAACTTGATATTTCTACAACATTTGATTTATTTCCAAGTTCAATAGCTCTTTGTACTCCATTTACATCAGTTTTTTCTAATGCGAATGTTACAAATATATCTGCTCTTTCTCCACTTGCAAGGCTTAAACCTTTTAAGTCTGTTTTCATTTTATTATATGTTATTCCATCAGAACCTTTGATTCCTTTATCTATAACAGACCAATTTACACCTGCATTTGTACCGTTTGATGCTGTTAAATATGATGCATTTGCAACTTCTGTTAATTTATCTGTTTCTTTTCCATCTGTAGTTTTAATATATTTTTCTACTTTTTTATCAATTGGTTTTCCAAATGAACTATCAAAGTAGTCATCTACAGAATTTATTTGTGCTAAATATGTTGGTGATTCATTATATAAGCTAATTTTATATGTTAGATATACTTCTAATTCTGTTGTATCTATTCCTAGTCCTAAATTTTTGTAGAAGCTTTCTAATTTATCATATCCTGCTATATTAGAGTTTGCTTGATATATTTCAGCTCTATAGTAGTAATCTGTTTTGTATAATCCTAATTGATATTCGATTTTATTTGCATCAGCATATGTTTGTCTACTATAGCAATCTTTACCTATATCGTCTAATGTATTAAATTTATAATTTAATAATCTATCATTTACTACTACTTTTGCAGATACTAAATCTTTTGTAGCAGCTACGTCTGCTTCTTCTCTTCTTACAAGTCCTAAGTTTATGTGTAAGCAATAGTTATATGTTGCTGAATATTTATAATATTGTACTAATCCAAGCTCACTAATATATGTATCAAAACTTTCTAAATGGATTTTACTATCAAATGGATATGTTAATCCACCTACTGATGTTTTAGCTTTTGCTTTAAATACATCTAATGCTCTTCCATTCGCATTTGTTGTTATTAATTTTGATACAACTCTTTGATTTCCATTTATAGAGCTTGAAGCTTTTTCATAATTAATTGTTTGTTCTCCAGCACTTCCTACTACAGCTCCTGTAGTATTTCCACTTCCATCTATAGGTGTTTTTCCTATAACTTCTTGTACTCTACTATTTACTTCTTCTCTATTATAATCTAATGCCATTGAATCATTTGCCCAAGCATCTCTTCCTGATGTTGATGCTCCTTTATATGCTCCTGCATCTCCATTTGAAGTTGCTAAGAATTTTGTTGGTTCATATGTTTGTCCGTCATATACGAACTCTACATCATATGTTCCTTTTTGCATTTTTAAACTTGGTGCTTCCCAATGTCCATTATCTGTTGTTATTATAGGTTGAGAAATTTCTACTCCATCATCATATACAGTAGCTAAACCACCGTTACTGTTGTAAATATAAACTTCTACTCCACCTATACCTTCTTCGTTTGCATCTATTTTACCATTAGCTACTGAATCTTCAGTATTTTTACTATCTGGGTCTTGTGCTTTATCTTCCCATACATCACCTGCAAGTTTTATTGTTAAATCAATTACTGTAAGTGTTTCTAATCTGTTTGTTACAACTATTTCTAATCCATCAGCTATTTCAGCTCCGTTATTAGATATACCTATATTTTTCCATCCAGTTGGTATATTATTTTCTACTACACTAACTGTTGGTGCATTTGTACCCCACCATTTAATATTTGGTGATGTATAAGTTTGTCCACCTTGTAATGATGTTTTTATTACTCTACTTGAGTTAACAACACTTTCCCCATTCATTTCAAATGTTCCTGATATTGTAATTGTTAAATCAAATGTTGGTAATGCTAAACCATCTAATAATTTTTCATCTGCTATTATTTCTTTTGTAACTTTAAAGTTACCATTTTTTTCGTCTTCTCTGTTTATAGCTACAACATTTATTGTAGAATTTGCACTTAAAGTTCCTTCTGCGTTATCTATTCTTACTACACTTGTTCCTTCTGGAAGGTCAATTTCTTCTACTTTATATTTTGGTGCTCCTGCTGCTGCATCCCATGTAAATACATCTGATTTATATGTTTGATTTGCTTTTATTTTTACTATAATTGGTTCATATCCGTCTACAGTAATTTTAAATGTGTATTCATTATCTGAAGTTACACCATTTTCAATTTGTTTTGTTATTTGTAAGTAACCTTGAGCTGGTTTTGGCTCGTTTGTAAATGTTGCTACTGTTGCATTTGCTCCTGGTTTCATATATCCTGTTGCATTTAGTATAGATACAGGTTTTGCTATATCAGATTCTTGCTCTTCTACTACATATTCTGGTGCTGCTAAACCATACCATTTAATTGTTCCAGAGCTCCATTTATCTCCACCTTTTACTACAACATTTTCAAGTACTAATTCTTCACCATTTCCAGTGTTTGGTCCATAAGAAACTCCATTATATTCAAAAGCTCCTCTTAAAGTTACTTTAAATTTGAATTCTTTTCCATTTAGGGATCCACTTGTTACTTTTTTATCAATAACTAAATCTCCTGTGTACTCTGTAAGTTTATTTATGAAACTATTATCTGTAGTTATTAAATAACTATCTGCTTTACTTTCTTTTAATACTCCACTAATAGAAGTTCCTGAAACTGTTCCTCCTTCAGCGCTTGCTGAAACGAATTCTGCTCCTTCTGGAATTTCAACCTCTTCTATTGTGTATTTTAAAGGTGCTTGGTCTTTTTTCCATGTAAATGCATTTGATGTATATTCCCATACATATTTATTATCTACTTTTTCAGCTTTTAATGAAACTATATATGGTTCGTATCCTTCTACTGATACTTTAAATTTGAATACTAAGCTATTTATATAATCTGTTGAATATTTTTCAGCATTTTCTAGTGTTTTTATAATGTGAATATATCCAGATTTTGCTCCATCTCTGTTCCACGCTGTTACTTTTACAGCATCTGAACCATCAACTCTATCTGATAAGAATCCTTTTGAAGGTTCTATAGATGAAATTACATCTTCACCTAAAGTATTTTCTTCTACTTTAAATTCTGGTGCTGTTTTTCCATACCATGTAAATTCGTCTGATAACCATTTTCCAACTTTTGAGCTGTCTACATGAATTACAACAAAATTATTTTCATCATAATTTCCATTTTGAATTTCAACACAACTATCGTTAGTTAATTGAATTGTTTTATTATTATATTCTACGCCTTTATAAACGAATTTTCCGCTTACTGTAACAACGAATTTATAATCTTTATCAACTAAAATATCTTCTACAACATTTTTAGTTAAATCTATTTTTCCTCTATGTATATCTGTTGGTCTATTTACGATATTATTTGTTACTGTATAACCTTTGCTTTCATCACTTACTAGTTTACCAGTTACTGATGTTCCTGATATTGATATTTCTGTATCACCACTTGTAGCTGTTGCAAATTCTGTTCCTTCTGGACAATCAACCTCTGTTATTGTATAACTTGGATTATTTCCATGTTCCCATAAATACTCTCCTGTAGTATATTCCCAAATAAAAGTATTATCTTTTCTTATAGGTTTTATTGATATTCTTTGAGTAGTATATCCTTCTACTGCAATATCAAAACTAAATTTCATGTCCATTATTTCTTTTTCATCATACATATTAGCATGTTCTAATGTTTTTATAATATGTAGTTTTGCTTTATCTGGTACTGGTGTATTTATAGCAGTTACTACTACAGTTTGCTTATTTGCTAAACTTCCTGATGTTGGTGTTATAGAAATTACTTCTGCTCCTACTGATTTTATTTCAGATACTGAGTATGTTGGAGCTTTATTTCCATACCATTTAATTGTTCCTGAATTCCATTTTCCTACTCCATTATTTACTGTAAGTGTAGCTGTTATTTGATGTGATGTGTTTCTATATCTTGTACCATTATATTTAAAGTCACCATTTAAAGTTACTGTAAAGTTAAATGTTTTACCATCTAAGTTTACTTCTTTTCCATTTATAATTGTTTTCTTAACTTTTTTAACTATTTCTAAGCTGCCTTGATTTTCTTTTCTATTTTTCGCTGTAACTTTTACTGCTCCATCCTTTTTTAATGTTCCTGAAGCATTTGATATATCTACTTGCTCATATCCATCTTTTCCAATTTCTGTTACTGTATATGAAGGTACATTGTCTCCATCCCAGTAATAAACTTTTGATGTTGCAGACATTCCTGCTTTAACTCTTACTACTTCTGAACCACCATTATCTGCTCCATTTACATTAACTCTAAAATAGAAGAATTTATTATCATCATTAACTTCATTTCCGTCTTCATCAACAAGGTCTTTTTCTATTATTATTTTTCCACTATGACGCTCTAATGTTCTATCCATTTCAATATATTCATACCATCTAGCACCATTCATACCTAAAGCTAACATTTGTGATGGATATTCTTTCATACTTGTTAATTTTAACCAATATTCTGAATGATTATATTTACTTTGTGGATTTCCCTCTTCATCTGTCCATGTATCATAGTAATCTTTTGATTTTTCTTTCCATGTTGCTTTAAAGTATGTTCCTTGTAAATCTTGGTACACACCACAAGCATTCATATATCTAAATTGTGTTTTTATATTTGTTATTTTTGTTGCATTTTCTCGATAATTTAATTTGATATAGAATTTTTCATTTGCTAATGGAAATTCTGATATATCTGGATCTGTTCTTTCTCCTTCAATCCATACAAATTCCCAATCTTGATGTAATTGTAAAGGTGCTGGTGAATCATCTGTATAAAGTTCCATTTTTGTAATTCCAGCAAATTGAACTTCTTCTCTTTCACCAAATTGTTCTGTAGAACCAACATAATCTATTGAAAATGGTCCTACTTTCCAAGCATCTCCATCCCATACAACTGTTGGTGTTTGATATTCTCCATCTATTTTCCATTCTGGTTTATATTCAAAGTCAAAAGCATTTTCATATGTTTTATGTTCTCCTGATTGTGTATCAAATTCTACTGTTGTATATTTTAACTGGTCTGTAGTTGCTGCTTCTGCTACTTCTAATATATATGCTTCAAAAGCATCTGCCTCTTTTGACATATCATTTGCTGCTACTGAATTTCCATGACTTCCTGCTTCAGTTGTCCACCAAGCATATTGTTCATAGTTAAGTTCACCCATTCCTTCAACTTTTATCATTTCTGATAAAATATATGCTTCTTTTGGTGTTGCAATTTTTGTTGCAGTTATTTTATATCTACCTATTGTTTTATTAGTATATGTTGAATGCTCAAAAGGTGAACCTGATGTAGAACTTTTACGTAATATTTCTTTTCCTATATCTGCCATTGTTAAATGAGGATAACTTACACCTTGAGGGTCTGTTTTAACTTTTCCTATCCAGTATGCTACTTCTGTTTGATTATCACTTGGTAGTGCTGTACCTTTTTGTGAACAGAATACATCATAGTAACTGTCTAAATCACTAAAAGGTATATAACTTCCATTTGGATATGTATGTATATGTTCTGATTCTATTATTACTTCACCATATAATTTCTTATATACTATTTCAGATACTGCACTACATACTCCTACAGTGCTTAATATGATTAACATTAATATAAATAATGTAGAAACTTTTGATTTAAAATTTTTCATATTAAACACCCCCTTTTCTTTTTGCTAAGACAATTTTGTTATATGCTATAAATATTACTATACTTCCTAATAATATTGTTGTTATTATTACTGAGATGTATATGAAGGTTTCTCCTGTTTTTGCTGAGATAATTATATCTGCTGAGCCTAAATCATTTTCACCTTGTGCTTTATTTGCTGGTGTTGAGTTATGATCTGAGATTCCATATATATTGTAATCTTCATATATCTCTGCTAAGTTATTTACGATACCTGCATTTTCTGCAGTCATTTGTCTTGTTAATACTAATTTTACTGTTGCAGATTCTCCTGGAGCCAATTCTTTATCAGCAAGAGCTGATGTATAAAGATTTCCATCTGAACCTGTGTACCAACTTGAGTTATCACCTAATGAAGAATTAAATGTCATACCTTCTGGTATGTAATCTACTATGTTTTTAGCATATCCAGAAACATCACCTGTATTTGTTACTTTTATAGCATATTCTACTATTACTGTAGAACCTGATAAGTATTTTGCTGCTATTTCTGTTTTTGCTAAATCAATACTATCATATGTGTCATTTGTTGTTCCTTTAACACTTTGAGTTGTTACTCTAGTTATTCCTTTGTCTAGTTTTAAGTCAAATGTATCTGCTAAAACTAAACCTATATCTATTCCTGATACACTACCATTTGCTATTGTTATAACATCTGTGATAGCACCATTTCTTGTTTTACCATCTTGTTCAAGTTTTGTTGTGATTGCATCAGAGTTAACATTTATTTCAACTCCGTCTTTTTTATATGCTGTTACTGTATATTTTACAGTGTCATATTCAAATATTACTAAATAATTTCCATTTTCTATTCCTGAGAATGTATATGTACCATTAGTATCTGTTGTAGTAGAAGTTTGGATAACACCTGTTTCGCTGTTTACTAATCTTACTACTATTCCTGATAATAATTCTTCTCCTATATTTCTCATACCATCTTTATTTGAGTCTACCCAAGCTGTACCTGTTAATTTATATGTTTTTGATATATTACTATTTTGTGCTACTGAATTATTATTTGAAGAAGATTGAAGCTCACTTGCTACTATAGATTTTTCAGAAGCTTCAACTATATGTGTTACTGAGTTTGTTTGCATTTCCTCTATTTCTTCTGAAGACACTGTAGCAAAGTTTGTAACTGTTTTTTCTTGAACTCCTCCTAAATTTGATGCAACAGCTTCAATATTTACTACTAATTCTTCTTTAGGTTTAATATTTGCCATTATAACAGCTTCTCTACTTGAAGAAACTTTTTTGTTTCCTACTATTCCATCTGAAACATATGTTATTTTTCTAACAGCTATTCCATCTGGTATTACATCTGTTAATTTTACATGGTCTGCAACTGCATCTCCTTCATTTTTTACAGTAAATATGTAATTTACTTTATCTCCTTCTTTTATATATGTATCTGTATTTTCTGATACTTGAGTAATAACAAGTACTGGTTTACCAATAATAGTTAAAACACCATTTGATTCATATGAATCTGTTCCATCAGCACTAACTTTTGCTATTAATTCAATATCTTTTTTAGTTATATTTTCATCAATTTCATTTACTCTAATTGTAAATGTTAATGATACATATGCATATTCATCTAATTTATCAATTTTCCATGTAATTGTTCTTGTAGATTCATCATAACTTCCTTGTGCTACTTCTGCACTTGTTAATCCATCTTCTTCATAACCAATTACTGCTGCTTTTACAAAGCTAAATTCTTGTGGTAACTCTTGAGTTACTACAATATTTTTCATTGTTTTTTCTGTTAAGTTTTCAACTCCTACACGGAATAAAACTTCATCTCCAGCTTTTTGAACATCTAAATCATCATCTATATCTGATTTATTATCTATTGTAATTTCAAAAGCTGCTTCTGTTACTTTAATTTTTGTACCTTCTGCTGTTAGTGTAGCACCTAAATCTTTTGCTGATACACTGGCTTTTGGTTCTATATAAACTTCTGGCATTTCTGTTATAACTTTTTCGTCTACTACATTTCCTTCTTCGTCATATTTTATTATTTTATATTGTCCATCATATTCTCCAAATCCTTCTGTTCCTCTATAATATTCTTCAAGTGTTGGAATATCATTTGCCTTTAAGTTTACTTTAAATTCAATTTTTTCGTCTTTTTCTAATATTGATTTTGAAGCTTTTATAACTCCATTTTCTTCTATTATATTAACATCTTCATTTTCAATCTCGTATGAAACATATTCTGCAAATCTTGGAACTTCAAATTCTACATTTACATTTTCTGCTTTAGTATTTCCTACATTTGTTGCTACTACATTTACTTGTACTTCTGAAAATTCTTTAATTACTTCTTTATTTGCTGAAACTTCTATATTTAATTCTGGTCCTTCACCTGTTGTTAAACCGATTTTATCTGGGCTTGTTTCTTCATCTGTTACAGCAATTTCTGAATTGTTTGTATAATATGCTAAAAATGTTCCATAAATATTTTCATTATGAGTTAAGTTTCCAGGAATTTCATATTCATATGTAAATCTTAAAATTTCTGATTGTTCCATTTCATAATCTGAATCAACTGGTACTAATAAATATGATTTAACTACATCTAAGTTATCTGGATTCATTGTCCATCCATTTTGCTTGTCATCTACATCTTTAGTTGCCTCTCCATTTTCTGAGTAATATATATTAAATAAAGTACTATTGTGTTCATCTTGAACTATTCCACTTACTAATTTTGTATCAAGTGTTGTTCCTAAATCTTCTCCTGTAGCTATATCTTTAACACCTTTAAAAGGTATTCTACCTAATATAGATACATTTGAAACTGTGTTATTATTGTTGTTCATTATAATAACTTCCATGCTAGCTGTTTTAGCATCTGAATAAATATCTATTACATCTTCTTGTACACCTTGTCTTACAGATGTTACTGTTGTTCCTAAGTTATTATAGTTTGATGTACTATTTACAGCTACAAGTCCTGTTGGAGCTGAGTACATAAATTGTAATTCATTTGCTCCTTCATCTTTATAATTTGTAGCTTCACTATTGTTATATCTTAATTTAATAATATCTGATTTTGCTGGTGTATATAAGTTAACTTTGATATTAGCATTAATTACTATGTTAGTACCATTTGTTAATACACCTGAGTTAATTCCTTCTTGTTTTCCATCTAATGTTATTCTTATTATTCTTCCATCTTGTTCGGCATTTACTACTTCTAATCCTTCTCCATAAAGAACACTTATATTTGTTACTTCTAAGCTTTCAACATATTCTGGTAATTCAACTTCAAATACTGAATTTCCATATACATCTGATTTTTCTGTAGCATTGTTTAATTCTATTCTTAATTCAACGTCTTCATTAGTTGCAAGTGTTGAAAGATTATCTCTATCCATAACTAAATTTGCTTTAGTTACTGTATCTAATAAATTTGTTTTTGACTCTGATTGTCCTACTTCAACTATTTCATCTACATAAGCATAATCTGCTTTTATTATAGATTTTGTTTTTATAGAATCAAGTCCTGCAAATTCTTCTTTACTTAAGTTTGAATTTGATATTGCTTTTACATTGTTTATTACTAAGTTTCCTTCTCCTACTGGTTTAGTTGTTTTGAAAACTAATTTTGATTGTTTTTCTTCAAAAGAAACTATTATATTTCCTTCTTCATTTACTTCTGTTTCATTATTTATAACAGCTACTTCATTTCCTTCTAGGTTTAGTACTTTTAATTCTCCTTCTTCACCTAAAAGTTTTACAAATTCTTCTTTTGATATAGAAATTTGTTTATAGTATAAATCTTCATTTTCATGAGTTTCTCCTGCTTTATCTATATACTCATTTGCTACATCCTCTACTTCTATACCTTCAACAATATCTTTATAAGAAACATTTATTATTGTTTTTGAATTCATTTGAATCTCATATTTACCACTACTGTTATAGTTTGAATAAACATAAGCTTTTGAAACTTCTTTAGTTTCGTTTTCTATATTCAAAGATACTATGTCACCAATTTGTTTATCTACTGAATATTCATAATTATCACTACTTGTTACTACATTAATATTATCATCTTTTTCTACACCGCTAAAAGTTACTATATTAGCTTCAATTTCAGATTCTATTTCAGTATTTGATGCTTTAGCACCCTCAAAAGTATATGTAATTAAATATTCGTCTACACCTGGTTCATTATAATATCTTTCTTCTTCAACTACTTCTTTTTCAGCATCTTTTAAGTATTCATCTTCATATTCGTTTACTTCAACTAATTTTTTCTCATTAGTAACTTTTATTTCTAAGCTATTTTCTTCTTGATTATAATTCCAATTATCTTCATTAAAGTTTAAGTTTCCAGCTGTCTCCCCATTTGTTCCTGATGTAGAATTAGGAACAACTGTTATATTTGAAGGAGCTATTCCTTCAAATGTTGGAACTTTTATTTTAACATCTGATTCTTTTATTGGTAATGTGTTTTCTTCAGTAGTAGAATCAAGTTTAACTACTGTTTGTAAAATAACACCTCTACCAAAATCTATATATTTTTCTACTGATGTTTCTACTCTAACTTCTCTTTCATCTTTCCAAGAAACATTTAATTTAATTTCTCTTGAAACTTCTATTTCATCACCATCATCATCAACATATATACCAGTGAATTTTACTAAGCAATCATTTGTAAATTTATTCTCGTTTACATATGATTCGTTTTTATATCCTATTGGTAGTGAAAGACTAATTTCTTTTGAGCTATTTATTTGTTGCATTGTAATTGTATTATCTTCCAAACTTTGAACATAATCTGGTAATTCATATTTTGAAGATTCTTCGTTTTCTTCATCTTCTGATGTTTCATTTTCTATTACTTCATCTTCTTCTGAAATCTCATCTTCTTGAGTTTCTTCTTCCTCTTCTACTTTGAAATCTTTTACCTCAAAGTTTAATCCGTTTCCTTCTTCTGTTTCTGCAATCTCAATTTTAGCATCTTTTAAATATCCACTTTTTTGAACATCTAATTTCATGCTTATTGCTAAATCCTCGTTATTTACATCACTAATAACCGAAGTTTCTTTCTCTTCTTCGGTTCCAAAATAAGCTTCAAATCCAACATTTTTATGTCCTGTGTCAGATTTATCACCAAAAAGTGTTTCTGCAAAACTTGATGCAAAGCTTTTTGTAACAAATGCAAAGTTTGCAGAAGTTAGTGTAAATATTAGGATTATTGCTAACAATTTTTCTAGAATTTTGTTTTTAAGCATAATCTTAATTCCTCCCATAATAACAAATTTTGTGACATAGTATTCTTTTTTACTATTTTATAAGTATAATTTTACTCTTTTTTTAAAAGTAGTCAATAGGTAAAGCCTTCTAAATAGTGGCTTTTAAACATTTTCTACTTCTAACCCACTACGGATGTTTATTTTTAAAACTTTCATGTTTTTTTATATAAAATTTTCATTACATAATCCTAGAGCTACTTATAATTTACCGTAAAAACGCTATACATTTCTATTATACACCATTATGTCAACTTTTTCAAGGATTTCAAGGCTTTTTTTGCCTTTTTTTCAATTTTTTTGTATTTTCATATCTTTATTTTAATACCTTTCATGTCTTTTTTTGTCGAATTGTATATTTTTTTGTAAATTGTAATATAAACAATAAAATTTACAAATTTCTTCAAAGTCTTTACTTAGTAGAACTTTATAGTATTTTCCTAGTGTACAAAATTGCCAAAGGCTATTTATTAGGAAGTTCGGAGAACTTTCCTAATAAATAACAAAAGAAGAGACTCCTAAAAGTCTCTTCTTTACTAGATTTTATTTATAACGTCTCTTTTTGATTTTAGTTATTATCGTTTTTGTTACAAATATTGCTATAATTACTACGGCAGCTACTGTTACAATTAATCCTATACTTACTTTAGCTGTTTCTACTGCAGTTACTATTGCTTTTCTATTTCTCATCATACCAGTTGGTGGTGTTAATGTAATTGTCTCTGTTGCAGCTGTATCTGGTTCAAATGATGATGTTATAAATTCTTTACTTCCTTTACTTGGATCTTCTGGTGTTGTATTTACATTAGCATTACCTATTGTTGTTGCAAAGTTTGTTCTTCTACCTGTTAGAGTTGTAAATTGTATAATTTCTGCTATATTTTCATATGTCATATTATCTGTTGATGTTTCAGCTGATACAACCTTTGATACTGGTAGATATACTATACCCCTAGATTCATGTAGATTTTCTGTTTCGTCTGTTACTGCTGGTAATAAGAATCTTGATAAGTCTTGGTTGTTAACAATATATTTGTCATTTTCATCACCTATATCAACTCTTCTATCATCTACTGATACTACTAAGTTTGTATATTCCATTCCTTGTACATTTATTAGTTTTACACCACTATCACTTACTATTGAAGTTCCTGGCATTGCCTTTGTATTTCTTAATCCTTTTAGTGTATATACATAATTTACAAGTTCTGATGCTGTACTCTTTGTCCAATATTTGTCTCCTAAATTATTGTTATTTGTTTCTTGGTCAAATTCTAAGTCTGTATCAACATAGTCTAATATCTTATCGAATTTTAAGCTTGATACTGTATCTAAATCTGATTCTTTACCTGTATAATATGCATATCCTACATATGTACCATAGTATCCTTTTCCATTTTCTGTAATTGTTTTTGTTCTATTTCTATAAAGGTCTGAGTTTTCATCAAATGCAAACATATCTGTGTATACCATATTTCTTGCTGTTCCAGATGCTGTATAGTTTGTATCGATTATATTAACTCCTTTTTCATTATATGCTGCTACTAAGTCTTGTGTTGCTTTATTTTCTTTGTATCTAATATCATTTAAGTTTGTTGTTATTCTATCAATTTCACTTTCGTTATTAGCTTTAAACTTATACATAATATCTATCTTAGATCCTTGTAATATGTTGTCATCAACTTGGATGTAAATAAATCCTTGTGTATCTTCTGTTGTTAAATCTTTTAATAATGCTGTGTAATCATTTGAGATAAATTGTACTAAATCTAAACCTGTAGATTTTTCTGTATCTATATGGTGAACTGTTGCCTCTTGCTCTCCTGTTGTGTAGAAGAATAAGTCTATTAATGTATCTCCATCTTCTGTTATTATCTTAACTTCATCAATTTCTTTAGCTAAGCTTATTTGAGATTCTGGTCTATATTCAATACCGAAGTCTATATTTTCAAGTTTGAAGTCCCTAGTATTTGTATCTGCATAATGAATTCTCTCTAATTCTTTGTAGTATATTTCTTTTGCAAGAGCTTCTGCATCTGCATTATTTCCTGAATCAACAACTTCTTTGAATATGTATTTAGGTGTTTGCTTATCTGTTAATTTTTCAGCTTTAACTAAGAATTCAACTGTCTCAGCTTCCATATATGTATTGTCTGTTAAAATTTCTAGTTGGTCAGCATTATTCTTATCAGATCTTTCTGTTAATTTTGTTCCGTTAGCTACACCTTTTAATATTTCTGCAAGTTCGTTTGTCATAACTTCTGAGAATCTATTTACTTCAAGTCTTCTAACTTCGTCGTCTCTACCGTCATTTCTATCTGCAACCTCTAATTTTCTAATTACTTCATCAACATCTGTTTCATTATCACTTATTTCATTTGTATATTGTGTTGATTTATAATCTTGACCATTAAAGATTAACATATCATTTTGTGCCTCTAATGTTGCATCATATGTTTCACTTGCTTTGTTTGCTTCTACTGTATCACCATATGTGAATCTTACTATATATTTACCTGGAACAAATCCAATTAATTCGTATTTACCATCTGTATCTGTTCTTATATGTTGTATTTGCTCCCATGTTACATCTGAAAGGACTTCTTCATAATAATGTGTAGGGTCTACTTGTACTATTTCAATAAATTCTGCTCTAGCATTTCTAACTTTAATGTCTTTTTTCTCATCTACGCTTTCATCTTTATAATGTAATTTAACACTTTCGTTTTCTTTTCCTAGATTATTCTTTATTTCGTCTGTATCATATAGACCATCACCTATGTATTGTTCATCTCCGCCTGTTCCTAAAATGTCTGTTCTTGAGTCATCCCAAACCATACCAGAGATGCTTCTTATAATTTTAGGTGTTCCTTGAATTTCTACTACAATTTTAATCTTTTTGTATTTTTCTTCAATCTTCTCTTTGGTATTTTCTGTTGCATCTGCAACTATTTCAATACCAGTTTTATATGTAGTATCTTCATAGAATTCTACATTATCTGCTGAAGTTAAACTTTCTGCATATCCTGCTTCTCCAGGTATTACACCTGTACTATCATTTCTTATACCTATATTACCAGGGTTAGAATCCATATCTACTAATGATGCTGGTTTTCCATCTGTATACCATACAGAGTATGCATTTACTTGAGCTATGTTTTCTGTACCTCTTCCATATAGTTCTTTATATGCTGTTGTTGTTCTTTCAGCTATTTTTAATGATCTTTCTAAAACTTTGCTTGTTTCTTTAACTGTTGTTCCATTTTCTTCAGTTATTGTTGTTGAACCTGATGGTTTTTCTTCTTTATTTGTTTCTGTGCTTAAAGATGATCTTACTGTTTCTTCATAATTTTCGTTTGTAATTCCAACTTCTAAAGCTTCTTTATCAATTACATATTTAACATAGATATCTAAATTTTCACCTTCATGTATTATCTCATCTCCCATACCTGTGATATAAACTGTGTTATATCCATCAGCTGTAAAGTCGTTAGCTTTTTCAGAGAATTTTCCTTTTGGTCCTCTTGAAGATGTATTAGATAATGTTAATTCTACTTTTCCATAATCTCCGTTAGGGTCTGCTTTAAAGATTGGTTTTGCTCCTCCTGCTGCTGTATCTATACTATATTTCTCTCCTGGAGCTCCTTGTTTGTAATACCAAGCTTCTGCAATTTTTATTTTCTTATCTACTAAGAATCCGTCTGCATCTTTTGTTTTTACTGTTACTACATCTTTTGCAACGTCTTCTGTATATTTAATAAAGTTTTCATCATATAAATCTAATACTTCATGAACTTTTACATCTAGTTTTGTATCTGTTACATCTGGTTGGTCAGGTCCTCTGTTTTCTCTTACTGTATCATCATCTGTAACTGATTTATTATCTAATGTAATTCTATATGTTACTTCAACATTTAATTCACTCTCACCGTTTAGACCTTTATATTTTCTAACTGCATTTGCTTTGTATTGTTCAAATCTATATTTATAATCTGATTCATATAACTCTAATCCATATGGTTTTCCGATTATATAGTCTTGTAAGTATGCTCCTTGTGAGTAGTTTTCTGCAAATCCCATATCTCCGTTTAAACCATTATTTTGGTTGAAGTTATATTCCATTTCTTCACCATCTATAGTTGTTTTAACTTTATAAACGTCTTTTGTTAATGCTATATCTGCATCTTCTCTTAACTCTAGTCCTAAGTTAATATGTTTTAAATATTCTGTTTCTGGTTTTTCATTATCTACGAAATCATCAAATTGATATAACCATAAGTAATTTGTTGAGTTTGCATCATTTTTATTTGAAGGTACATTTATAAAGCTTCTTGATGTCATTAATCTTGAATTATCTTCCATTAACTCTGATTTATGACCTACTTTGTCGTAAACCATATCGTTTGTTTTATTTAATCCTAAATCATAAGCTACATTGTAAGAAATATATTCATATTGTGTATTAAATTGTTCTCTTACATCTTTGAATTCTGCTGCATTTGAATCTATTAAGTATTCTGGCTCGCATGTTCCTTCTTCTTTTAGATGTTTCTTACCATCTGTTCCTGCATAGAATTCTGTACTCTTATATAGAACTCCATCATACTCGTACTCTATGTAGTAACTTAAGATTTTGCTATTTGGAGTATAATTTCCATTTGAATCTTTATCTGTTGCTTTATCTATACGTTGATACATTGTACTGCTTGAGAATCCTGTATCGTGGTTATAATATTCTTTGTACCATGTTAAGCTTTCATCTCTAGCAAATGTATATAAACCATTTTCATCTGTTTTTGTTGTTCTTAACAATGTTCCATCAGATTGATATAAATGAACTACAACTTCTTTCTTTCTAGCATCTGCATTTAAGTTATAGTATTTTTGTTGTGTTTCATTTGCTGTATCTTGCATGAATCCATCTCTATCAAAGTCTACCCAAACATTACCAGCAATTACTAAGTCTTTCATTCTTACATATTCACTTGATGTTTGTTGTTTTGATATATTTTCATTATGTTGTGGATTTTTAACTTCTCTATTATTACTATCTGTATGGTTAATATTTGTTAATATTGTAAGTTCTGCTTTATTTTCTAAGTCGAATAAATACATATTGCTTTCTGTGATTTCTGCTGTTACATAGTAAATTATATATTCTCCTGGGTTTACAATTGTTTCATTTCCAATTGTATATTCATATTGATTATAATTTACTCCATTTTCACTAACTTTAGTTGGTGCTGATACATTAACTGCTACATTTCCATCTCCACTATATCTTGTACATATGCTTCCATCTGCGTTATATAATTTAGCTTCAACATTTTTCTGTGTTAATCCTATTTGCATCTTATCTGTAATCTTAGTAGTTCTCATTTGTGTTCCTGGTTTTGTACCACTAGAAACACCTTTACTTACTGTTTTAGAATCATTCATAACCTTAATTGCATATACTAATGTTTCATATTTTTCTGCTGATACTGGTTTTTCTCTCTTTTCTTTGTCTTTATTATTAGGTTCTCTTATTTTATCAACAACATTTCCATCTGAGAAATCACTCATTTGTGTGCTTGCATTCATTCTTGAAGTTCTTAAAGTTCCATCTGGATTTGTTATTATTCCATCAATAGTAAATGTATTGCTGTTGTTTTCTTTTTGTATTTTCTCATCATATTTGTAAACATATTTATCTAAGAATGCATTATAGTTATTTAATTTATACCAATCACTTGTGCTTAAGTTTCCTGAATTATTTTTAATTACACATAAATTGTCTGGTACTGAACTGTCTCCTCTATTTGGTCCCCTATTTATGTTTTTCATAGTACCAATAAATCTTACACTGTTTTCTTCAACAGTTCCTTTTCTATATTCATCTACAGTTAATTTAACTGTTACTGTTCTTACTTCTCCTGCTGGTACCATTAAATCTTTAATTGTAAATGTTCCTCCACTTGAGCTTGAATCTGTTTTACTAATTATGTGTGAATTACTTCCTGTTACTCCTGTTCCACTTACTTGTATATCTAAGTTAGAATATTTTTGTGGTAAATTGTCTTCAATATTTACATATACTTTATCTGGATCCCAATATGGGTCTGAGCTTCTTCCTACATCGAATCTTGAGCCTGTTCCACTTGTTGTATTATATACTTTTATTTTATATGTAACTGTATCTCCATATTCAACATATACTGGATTTGAATGTTTTGTATCTTCTGTCATTCCATTTACTACTGATCTTTGATCTGTAGCTTTTAATGTTGTATCTATACTGCTTATTCCAATATTTGCTTGATTATGTTCTACATCATAAATATATTTTTCAATACTTACGTTAAATTCTTTAATTTTATAGAAATCAGAATCTTTTATATTTCCTAGTGGTCCGTCAGCTAATTCTGCTACGTTAACTACTGGTCCATTATGTCTAACATCTCCTGGACTATAATCTGTTCTGTTATAATCTACTCCACCTAAGTTTTTAGTAATTATTTCTGTATAGTTTTCCCATAATCCTGTTTCTGCTGTAGGTCTTAAAGTTACTACTATTTTAAATACTTGATTTGCTTTAACTTCTAACCAGCCATTTATATCTGGATTAAAGCTTGCAGCTGTGCATTCTGCTGGTAATATATCTTTAATTTGGAAAGATACATCTTGGTCTTGATTGTTAATTATATCAATATTATATGTTATCTTATCTCCTCTTTCTGCTTTTACATAATTTGCTTTTTTCCAATCAACTTGGTGAGGACTACCTGGTCTAAAAGGTGAATTCTCAGCACCTCTTGACCTTTCTAAAGTATCTCCAAATATTACTATACTTTCACCTACATGCTCTACTTTTGTAATATATTTATTTATTGTTAAGTCAGTTGTTAATCTTACATCTACTGTACTTATTACTTCATTTTCATCAACTATTGTTTCTGCTTTTTCTAATCCCATTAATGGTTGAGCGTCTAAAACACTCATTTTTCCAGTCCAGTTGAATTCTTCACAGTGTTCATGTTCATGTCCACATCTAAATACTACTGTATGTGTATCACTATGTCCTGAACAATTACAATGACATCCTGATCTAGTTGATCCACTACATGTTTTTTCTCCTGTTTCTGGGTCATATGTACAAGTATGGTCATGGTGATCTCCTTTACATCCACATCCCTCATCATGGTCATCACAAGTCCATTCATATGTACATGTTCTGCTACCACCATCTGAAAGTCCTGTTGTGTGTGTTGCATATCCTGGTGTCTGATTTGTACAATCATATGTACAACTACTCTTTTTACCATCTTGCATATCAAAATTTGTTTGAATATATTGTCCTCTTGCGTAGTATCCACTTCCTGTTGATTGTGTTTTTCTGAAATTGAAAGTAAATGATGATAATGTTGTTGCATCTACTCCGCAAGCTCCTCTATCAACTATTATATAAAATTTTGAATTTGGCCATGGATATTTATAATCACTTGGTGCATTCCAAATATCACCTTCACTTCTGTTATTATCTCCTTCTTCAATATATTCTATTTGAATACTATCAAAGTTAACAATAGCTCCTGTATTTAATGTAATATATCCATCTACTATTCCACCTACTAATTCTTGATATTTACTTAAATCTCTACCAGAATATTCTAATACATTAGGTGTGTTTACATATGCATAATCACTCATTTCAAATGGTCCTACTTTATAACTGTTTCCTAGTAATATAGTACCACAACCTGTATTTGGGTCATTTACATCTCTTATAGCTTTAACTTCTGGTCTTTCTCCATGAGCTCCTATTTCTTTATCTAATGCTTCAACAGCTAAAGCTGCTTTATACAAAGTAATGTTATCTTTCCAAATTGCAAATTGTGAATTATTATGCCAAGCATCTCCATCATTTTCTCCATTAAATGATGTTGCATATGCTTCTGTTATACTTAAAGTATATCCTTTAGATGGTTCAAATGAAATATTACTCTCTGTTACTTGTGTACTTGATTCTCCTCTTTCTCTATAATCTTTGAATTTTCCAGTACCATTTTTAAATGATGGTGTTTGTCCATATTTAAAATTTATTTCACTATCCATGCTAACAGCTGATTCATGCATTCTTGATAATACACCTTCTGGATTATCAAATAATCTACCACCATGTTGCATACAGTATATTGAACGATTTGTTGTAAGTGCTGTATATGGTGTATCTTTTATTGCTGAATCAAATGCTCCTTGTGTAATAGTATGATCTGCAGTATATGTTGCTACTGTTCCGCCAACTCTGTTTTCTATATCTAATCCATTTCTTGTTTCTAATTCTACTGCGAATGCGTTTAGTAAACCTACACTAGCAAGAGTGGCAATTAATAGTAGACATATTACTTTAAATTTTTGAATTATATTTTCTTTTTTTACTTCTCTCATATTAATCGCCTCCTTACTTATAAATTTTCTTTGTTTTTATTTTTTTAGTTATGTTATTTTTATATTTCTTATCAAACGATAACCTCTCTCGATTTGTAAATGCTACCATTGCTACTATTATCGCTATTATTGAGCCATATATAGCTACTATTCTTCCATTAGTTGAAACTGTAATAAGTACTTCTTGTGTTGAAACATTATTATCTGCTATATCTTTTAGTCCTTCTTTATTTTGTGTTTCTTGAAGAATAACTTTGTTACTTAAGAATCCTGTATTATCTTCTGTCATTGCTTTTGTAGTTATTAATTTAAGCTCTACTTTTTCTCCTGGTTTTATTACTATGTCTTTTAGAGTTTCATTGTATAATTTTCCATCTTGACCTAAATACCAACCTTCATTTTCTTTCTCATCAAAAGCCATGTCTTTTGGTAATTCGTCAATTACTTTTAAAGCATTTCCCTCTATTAATCCTATATTTTCAACTACAATTTTGTATTCTAGTTTTACATTAGAATCTTTTAATTCTTTTGATCTAATTTCTACTTTTGATATAGTTTCATCATTTAAGTTATATTCTTTTTCACCTTTTTTAGTAGTTACTATTGCTTTACTTAAATATTTATCAATTTTTAAATCAAAACTATTTCTTAATTTTAATCCTATGTCTATATTTTCTATATTTTTATCTGTTATATTTATATTGTCTGTTACAGCATTTCCATCTTCTGTTTCTAATGCATCTGAATCAAATTCTTCTGTAGCTTCTTGTTTTTTATATGTTGTAGTTACATATTTATCAACATCATATAGGAATTTAATATTGTAATTTCCTGGCTGTAATTCTTTAAATTCATATTCACCATTTCCATCTGTTGTAGTTGCTTTTATCATAGATCCATCTTTGTGTAATTGAACTTTTATTGTTGCTAATTTTTCTTCTGCATCATCTCTTCTACCATTTTGGTCTGAATCTAGCCAAGCTTTTCCTGATATACTGTAAATTTTCTTACTTTCTTCATTATCTTTTGATGTATTATCTTTATCATTTTTGTTTGAATTATTTTGTGTATTATTATTATTTGTATTGTTGTTTGAATTGTTATTTGTGTTATTTTCTATATTATTGTTTGTATTATTATTTTGATTATTGTTTATATCATCTGAGTTATTACCATTATTATTTTGATTATTGTTATTATTCTCTGTATTATTGTTATCATTATTGCTGTTATTATCTCCATTAATAACATTATCAAATTTTTCATCTTCTACTGGTTTTTCATCTTCTTTATCTGGATTTTCTTTTAATATAATACTTACTATTCCTGTGTCTATACTATCTAAATAATTTCCTGTTATAGTTGCTTGATTTGTTATTTTGTCTTCTTTTAATCCTTCTTTTAAGTTACCTGCTTTTCCTGAAATTTCTATTACTATTTTTCCTTTTGCAGGTATATCAGATATAGCTCCTTCAAGATTATTTTCAGAATTTAAATTAATTTTACCATTTGAACTTCCTGTATATCTTGCTGTTACATCTTTTAAGTATTCTGAAATTTTATCTTCTATTCTTAATCCTGATGTAGGTCCATTACCTTTATTTACAATTTGAATTGCAAATTCTGCTGTTTCTCCTTCTTTTATGCTATCTATGTTAGAAACTTGAGATACTTCTAATACAGGTCCTAAAATACTTATTGGACAATCTGTTGTTCTTTCTTCTGTTCCATCTTCCATAGTAAAACTTGCATAGCATATTGGATCATCTATTGCTCCTCTAACAACATTAGTAGCTACTTTTAATTGTATACTTCCATCTATTGTTAAATTAGATATTACAAAACTAATTTCTTTAGTATCTTGATTATATTGTAATGTATTTTCATCATAGAAACTTCCATTAACTGCTAATACACTCGCATTTTTATATTCTACTTCTTTAGGTAATTTGAATGATACTTTAATATTGTTTAGTTCTTTTCCTGATATGTTATGAGCAAATACATTGTAGTCCATTTCAGAACCCATTGTATTTTTTCCACTTGTATCATAGTTAAAAGTATTTATTTGTAAATCTAAGTTAGTTTCTACTATTTTGTTTGAAGTTTTATTACTTTCAGCATCAATTCCTAAGTTTTCTGCATGTACTGTAGCATTGCTTTCTACAATTACATCATTGCCATTTTTATATTCTTCATAAGTTTTTATACTTGCTGTTTTTACTAAAAATTCAAATTCTACACTTTCTCCTGATGCTAAATTATCTATATGCCATTTTTTATTATCTTGATTTTTTGATACAACATAATTATTATTTCCTACACCTGTAGTTTCTTCTTCAAATTCATATAATGTTGTATTTGTTGGTTTTTTAGCTTCTACATCAATATTTTTTGCATCTATACTTCCTGAATTTGATACTTTTAAAGTATATGTTAAAAATCTTGCTTCTCCAATATCTGTACCGTTTCCAATATCAACACTTAAAACTGCTTCAATTTTTGGTCCAGCTTCTGTTATTAATGCTACTTTATCTGCACTTGAGCTTTCATATACTACTGCACCATTTGTATTATTGTTATAAAAAGCTCCAAAACTTCCTGCTATACTTGCATCATATGGTAAGTTTTCTGGTATTTCAAAATCATATGTATATCTTAAAACTTGTCCAGCTTGAACTTTTCCTTTTACTACTATTAAATATGATTTTACTGATGCTAAATCTGACATTTCTGTTGTCCATCCATTTGATACATCATCTAAGTTTTTGTTTGCTTTTTCATTTGCTGAATAATAGATTGTTGTCATATTTGCATTTTGTATATCTTCTTTTATTAAATCTTTCATTACTGCATTTGTTGTCGTTCCTAAATCTTCATTTGTTATAACATCTCTATTTCCTTTGAATGGAACTCTTCCTAATAACACTACATCTGTACAAGTATTATTTGTATTGTTCAATGCTAATAATTCCATTGTAGCTATTCTTGATGCACTATTTATAGCTATTTTTTCTGTTACTGTTCCTTGTTTTACTGATCTTATTGTGCTTAATTTTCCATCATAATTTACTATTCCATTTATTGCTACTAATCCATTTGGTGCTTGATAATTGATTAATGCTACATCAAATCCATTTGTTGCTTTTAATATTCCATCTGGTAGTGCTTTTCTTAATGTCCATTTTGTTTGTGATTGATAATTACTTACACCTTCATTACAATAATATAATTTAATTTGATCTTCTTTTGATGGTGTATAATCGTCTAATTTTATATCAGCATTTACAATTATATTTGTTCCATTTGTTATTGAACTATCACTAAATGTTTTTTGAACACCATCAAGTTCAATTCTCATTTTAACAATATCATTTTCTGTATATGTTTCAAAATCGCTTACTTTTAATCCATTTTCATATAATAAGTTTATATTTTCTACTGTTACGTCTTTTACGTATTTTGGAAATACTAACTCAAAACTTGGATTTACATAAAGGTCGCTTGTTTCTTTATCGTTGTTTAATTCAATTTTTAATTCTACATTATCATTTTTATTTATTGTTGATAATGTTTCTTTGCTTATTGATAGATTTGCTGAAGTATAACTTTCTTCAAAATCTTTTCTTGTTCCTATTTCTTGAAGCGCTAATTTCTCATCTATTTCTAAATATTTTACTTCTGCTGTTATTCTACTTTCAATTTGTGTAATTCCTTTAAAAGTTACTTTATCTAGATTACATTTTCTAATTGCTTTTGTAAGTTCAAAATTGATTGTTCCGTTTTTTGCTATATTATTAGCATATACAATTATTCCATTTGCTCCATTCAAATTGATTGTGCAATCTTCTTCTTTTGTTATTAATGAAGCATTTAAAGTATATAGTAATTCTCCATCTGCATTTGTAATTACTATCTCTCCACCTTCTGCTAATATTGAACTTATCTCTGCATAACTAAATTTTATTCTTTTATATTCGATACCTTGAGCTTCTAATTCTGCTCCATTTGCATCTTTATAAAATTCTTTTGTACTGTCTATTTTTAATTGTTCTAAGATATCACTTGTTAATATGTTTACATTAACTTGTGTTGTATATTCTGTTTCATACATTGGCTCTTCTGAATTATAATTTGCATATATTTTTGCTTTGTTTATTTTTTCTTCAGTTGAACTTGTACTATATGTAATTAATTCTCCAATATCAACTTTTACATCCTGTTTATCATTTATTTCTTTTACTAATATGTTATTTTCTTTTGCACTATATTCTTCTACTCTTATCTTTACTATTTTATCTAAATGTGAGTTTTCTGAATCTATATAGTCTTCATATCTATAAATAATTACATATTCGTCTATTCCACTTGCATTTACTTTTAAATCATTACTTACTACAATAGAAAGATTTCCAGATTCTGCATCATATTTCCAATTATCTCTAGAAAATGTTGTATAACCTGTATCTTCACCTCTTGTTGCTAGCAATTTATCTGCTACAACATCTATATTAATGGGAGCTTTTCCGTTTACTTTTGGGACAGTAATATCTAATCTTGTTTCTTTAATAGGTAAAAATTTCTCATCTTTTATTTCTCTTTTTAATGATATTTTATTTTCTACTATTGTTCCTTTTATTTCTCCAATTTCAAATGGTGAAAATTTTGTATATTCGCTTCCTAATTCTATATCTTTAGAATATTTCCATCCAACAGCAATCTCTTCTTCTTTTCCAACTTCTACTTCTTCTAAATCGCTGTTTATATATGTACCACTTAATTGAAGTTTTATATTTTTATATAAATCTTCTGGTTTTAACTCTTCTCCTTGAACATATTCTAAATCAACTATAATCTTAGTATCTTGAATTATATTGCTTAGTTTAATTTCATTATCGGCTGCAACATTAATATCTAATCTTGCATTCGCAATTTCTTCTTGTAACCTACTTGCCTTTTCAGCTTTTTCTTCGATTACAGAATCTTCATCTACTAAGATATCTTCTTCAGGAATATCAGCTTCATTTTCATCTGGCTCAATTTCTTCTACTGTTTCAGGTTCTTCTACTACTGTATTATCAATATTATCAACTGTATTTTCTTCTGTATCTACAGTATTATTATCACTAACAGCATTTGAAGCCACAACATTACTATCAGTTGTTTCATCTGTATCTACAACTGTATTAGTATCTGCTGCAGCTGAATTTGTATCTTCATCTTTTTTAACATTTGCTAATATTAAATCTTTTTCTGCTTGAAGATTTTCTTCTCCTTCTTCATCTATTTCTTGTGATACTCCCACATTTTCTAAATTCGTGTTCGTAGTTGTATCTAAACTCTCTAAAACATTTTCGCTAACACCTGATATTTTAAAGTTTATATCCTCATCATCAGCACTAACTGCTTTGATGGTACCACTTTTTAAATACCCCTCTACTTGTGGTATAACTTCTAATACCAATTTTAGCTTTTGATTAACATTTCCAATAAGTTCATCAATTTTTTTACCATTTTCATCTTCAAAATAGGCATTAAATTTAATTTCGTCTTTCTTGAATATACCATTGCTAATTACTTGAAATTCCTCGCTTGTAGCAATAGCAGATAATGTATAACCAAAATTTGAAAACATCATCATGAAAACGATTAAAATTACTAAAAACTTACTCTTTTTAGTTCTAATTACTCCCATACTAATCGCTCTCCTTTTCTTTTGAATTTTAGACGCAAGTACGTCTAATGACTTCTATAAATAATAATATAATATTATCTATAATTATTATGTAACCCTATATAATATATTTTACTACTTTTTTGAAGTTTTGTAAATCCCACTATATTCAAGTTTTCTCATATAAAACCTGTGTTTTTTACGGAAATAATTGCCTTTTAATCCATTTTTGTTATGTTAAGTTTATATTACAAATTTTAAAATTATATAATTTCTTTCCACATTTTGTTATTCTTTTGTGGAAATCCGTATGTTTTTATCAACTTTTATTTTTTCTAACATATAATGTATAAATAGATTTTATAAGGAGGCATTATTTTGAATAACATGGATATAAATAAACTTCTTTCTGCTATTTCTAAAATGGATAAAGAAGAACTTGAAAAAAACATTTACAAAGCTCAACAAATATTAGAAAGCTCTAATTTGAACAAAGATTTTAATAAGGATAATAAAAACTAAAAAATTAAAATAAGGATAATAAGTAATATGAATGAAGATTTCTCAGATGTTTTAAGCCAATTCTCTCAAATATTAAAAGAGAAAAATATTGATTTGAATAGTGTTGCAGGTGGAAACACTCCACCTGCTGAAAACTTTAATAATGAATTTAATAATTCTTCTTCAGAAAACTGTAGTAATACTTCTACTAACAGTAATAGCTCCGATTTTTCTTTAGATATTGAAACAATTATGAAAATAAAAGACATAATAAGCAAGATGAATAAAAGTAGTCATTCCCCAAGGAATAATTTACTACTGGCTATAAAGCCATATCTTGAAAATGATAAACAAGAAAAGTTAGATAGCTATATTAAAATTGCTAATTTATTAAGTGTTATGGAGGATTTGGATTTAGGAGTAACTTTTTTTAAAAATACAGAAAAAGGCTATGATTTTATATTAATCATAACCTTATTTCTACTGATTATTTAAGACTCTTTTATATACTAACATATTAATCAAAATATTTCTTATCTAACAAAATATTTTTAAGATATTACTATTTCATTATTTTCAATTCTGCAAATTGGACATTTATCTATTTTTTCTCCAACTTCTCTAACTAAATTTGCTATTCTTATTTGTGTTACATCAATATAGTTTGCTGATATTATTGCCATAGTGTTTCCATTTGCTCCAGCATGTGCAACTCCCCTTAAAGCTCCTAAAATCATTATATTTCCACCAGCAACTATTTCTGCTCCATAATTTACATCTCCACATATTACTATGCTTCCAGCATATTCTTCTTTTTGCCCTGATCTTAATGAATTTTGAACAAATTTTGTTTCTGATATATCTATATCTGCTTCAAAAGTCTTCTTTATAGCATGTAATCCCAATAAATCAGAAACTTCATCAAAGTTTATTTCTACATTAATTTCTTCATTTATTGTTCTTTTTATTCTTTCTTTTTCTGCTGTATTAAAAAGTTTTCCTGTAATTCTCATTGGTATTGTAGAAGATTGATAAAAATCTCTAAGTTTTGGTAATTTTGCATCTAATTCTTCTAAGATTTCTCCCATTTCTGCTACTACATTTATATTTAATATTATTTCATTTGTAGTTTGACTGATTTTAATATTTTGCATAGAATAGTCTCCTTTCTACTACCTAAACATCTCCATCTCTGATGAAGCTGACATATCTTCTGTAACTTGCTGAACATTCATTCCAAAATATTCTATAACTACTTCTTTTACTACATCTGCTGCATAATATCCGTGGAAAGCATTTTCTATCATAACAACAACTGCTATTTCTGGATTTTCATATGGTGCAAATCCAACAAACCATCCGTGTGTTTTCTTTCCTGCCTCTGCTGAACCTGTTTTTCCTCCAACTGATATTGGAAAATCTACGAATGATGAATATGCTGTTCCACCTTCTCCTTCAGTAACTGACCTCATTCCTTCAAGTACTGCATGCATTGTTGTTTCACTTATTTGTAAGTCCTCTGAAGTGTCTTGCTCTAATCCTAATTTTTTATTTACAAACTCATCTATTTCTGAACGAGAAACTTGAGTTCCATTTGATTGATTAACACTTTTTATAATTGATACATCTAATTTATGACCACCATTTGCAAGCATTGATATATATTTTGCTATTTGTAATGGTGTAAAGTTATTATATCCTTGACCTATAGATGCATATGCAAGCTGTGCTGCTGACCAAGGTTCATTCTTCTCTTGAGCTACTTCTCTACTCGCTAAAACTCCTCTATTTTCTCCTGTAATCTCTATACCTGTTTTAGAACCTAAACCAAAATATTGTCCATATTTTACTAGATTATCTACTCCCATTCTTGTACTTACTGTAAAGAAGAAATAGTTACAAGACTTTTGAATAGCTTGTGATACATTTAAAGGTCCATGTCCTCTTCCATAATCATTATAATACCAGCAAGCTGGTGGTTTTGTAGTACCTGTTGTTATTCCATAAAATGGTCCATTATCATTTATTCTTTCAGTTGTATTTGTATTCCCTGTTTCTAATGCTGCTATTGCTGTTACCATTTTAAAAGTAGACCCTGGTGGATATGCTCCTTGAAGAGCTTTACTTGATAAAGGATGATATGGATTATCTCTATATTCACTGTACTTTTCATTTGAAATACCATTATAGAAAAGTGCTGGTTCATAATCTGGATTACTTGCCATTGCAAGAACTTCTCCTGTATTTACATTCATAACTACTGCTGCTCCACCTTCTGCCTCATGGGGCTCTCTATTAAATCCACCATCTCTAATTTTTTGTATATTAGCAGCTAATGCTCTTTCTGTAACACCTTGAAGATTTGCATCTATTGTAAGAACAATATCTGCTCCTCCTATTGCTTCTTTTGAAGTATATTCACCTGTTACTGTTCCATCAACAGACATGTCTATTTGTTTTTCACCATCTTCTCCTCTTAAATACTCTTCAAAAGTTTTTTCGATTCCTGTTTGGCCTACTTTATCATTAGTTTCATATTCATGCTCATCACCATTTTTTTCAAACTCTTCTAAGTTTCTTTGACTAATTCTACTTACATATCCTAAAATATGTGAAGCTAAACTTCCTTGATGATAAACTCTTGTTGGCTCTACAACAATATTTACACCTGTTAAATTTTGTGAATTTTCCTGAAGTTGAACAGCACTTTGCCTTGATATATTATCTGAAATTTCTATAGACCTAGTAGTTGAATAACCAATTGTTGTTATTGCATATCTAATAGCTAAAATCTGCCTAATTTCTTTGGGATTATCATTTTTTATATTATACTTATCTCTAAATAAATAAAATGCTTCTTCTGCTGATGCAGTTTCTGGTATTTTATATTTTGTTTTCCATGCCATCAATTCTTCTTCTGAACCAAAATGATATTCAAATGGCTCAATACTTATTGGAAAATTATCTATATATGAATTACCATTATTCTCTAAAATATTAGTCATAAGTAAAATAGAAGAATTAAGTCTATCATCATCAGTTTTAGATTTGTACATTTCTAATGAAAACTCCATTTCTGTACTTACAAGCACATTTCCACTTCTATCCAATATACTCCCTCTTGCTGCCTCTATTGTTGCTTTCCTTGTTAATTTAGTATTTGATACTTCTCTGTATTCAGAACCATTTACAATCTGAAGATTAAATAATTGTATAAGTATAATTATACCAACTAAATACACAATTGTAGTTATTACATTATATCTAAAATTAGACTTCTCTAATTCACTTTTCAGTCTGCTCACCTCTTTTTAATGATTTTATATATAGTTTTATATAATAGTAGTTATATAACCATATATATTATATTTCAAAATTATAATGTGAATATAGCTAATTATATTGTATTTTCAAATATAGTAGCTGTATAACCACAAGTATTATTTTTAAAAATATCTTGTTAAAATATTGTTTCTTTTAAATGCTCTATCCACCACATATCCAAATTTTTGTATTAGAGGATATATAATTATTGTAAGTAAGATATTAAATAGTATTTCTACTGTCGCTATCTTAAAAAATGTTATATATTCTGTTTCAAATTCTAAAATTATTGAGTTTAGAAAATAAACACCTAGCTCATATATTAATGTAGCCCCTGCTACCATAAATATTATTGTTAATTTATTTTCTTTTGAAAAATTCTTATCAAAATATGCTCCTAGATACCCTATTATACAAAACATAACAGCAGTTACTCCAACTACTTTGCCATATACTAAATCTAATATTAGTCCGCATATAACACCAAATGATATTCCTACAACTTGGCTTGCAAAAAGACCAATAAATAATATATAAATAACAAAAAGATTTGGTTTTACTCCTGCTATTGTAAAATAGTTAAAAACATCTACTTGCAAAAAATATATTAAAAAGAAAGTTACTATTAATCCTAGTATTACACTAAATTTCTTCAATTTTAAAATCCTTTATTTTTTATTTAGGTTTCTTAAAGCAACCTATAAACTACTCATTTATAATAAGCACTGTATCTACTTTTGAAAAATCAACTGCTGGCGTTACTATCGCATACCTATCTGTTATGTTGCTAGTTGTTATTATATCTTTAATTGTTCCTATTATAATTCCTTTTGGATATATTCCACCAACTCCTGATGTATAAACGCTATCTCCTTGTATAAGTTCTGCACCTGTTGGTATATATGATGCTCTTAAAATCTGATCATTTTCTAGTGTACCCTTGCAAATTATACTTTCTTGTGTTGTGCTAATTGTGCAACTTACTGTACTTGCTGCATCTATAATAACTTGTACTTTACAAGTTTTATCTGATACTGATATTACATGACCTACTAATCCTTTATCAGCTATTACTGTCATTTTCTCTTTTATACCATCTTCTGCACCTACATTTAATACTAATGTGCTACTGAAATTACTTACATCTCTATTTATTACATAAGCTGGTATTGTGCTATATGACGCATATTTTTGAGATAAATTCATATATTCTTGAAGAGTTGAATTTTCAGCTTTTATTACTTCTAATTCCCTTAATTCTGTTTCTAATTCACTATTTCTACTTCTTAACTGTTCATTTTCTGCAATAATATTGTCCATATTAGAAAAATAAGCACTATTCCCCTGTATTTTATTTTTAATATCTGCTCCAATTCTTTGAATTGGATTTACTATAGCACTTGCAACTGTTTCTAAGTATGATAGTTTATTAATTTCAATATTTGAAAGAAAAATCAAAAGTATTAAAACTATGGCTGTAAAAATACCACCTAATAATTCTGTTTGTTTATTTCTATTCATTAAACTCTTCCTTTCTTCTGTTTTAAATAATCCTTTGCCTTAATTATTAATTATGCTATAGTATTCACCATCACCAATAATTATATGATCTAATACTTGTATATCAAGTAAATTTGCTGCTTCACATATCTTTTCTGTAAATATAATATCAATTTTACTTGGCATTGGATTTCCGACTTGGATGATTATGTACTAAAATAATTCTTGAAATCTGCATTTTTACTGGTTCACTTAAAATTGCCTTTATATTGATAGATATATTTTCTTCGCTTCCAACTGCAATGTTCAAAATTTTTTTAATAATATTTTTATTATTTAATAAAACTACTTTTAAAATCTCGCTTTTCTCATTTTGTAGTTCTTCTAAAAAAATATTTGCTATATCTTCTTTGGAATTTACTTTAATTTGTGCATTTATAAGCGGTTTAGAAATTCTTTTAGCAATTTCTCCAACTGCCTTTAATTCTATTGCCTTAACTTTTCCTATACCTTCTATTTGCATAAGTTCTTGAATTGATAGGTTTTGTAAAAACCTTAAACTATTTTCTTCATCTGCACCTTTCATCATAACTTTTTGTGCTATTTCAAGTGCAGAACTTTCTTTTGTTCCTGTTTTTATTATAATAGACAGAAGTTCAATGTTTGTAAGCACTTTTTCTCCATACATTAACATCTTTTCATAAGGTCTTTCTTGATTTGGAATATCTTTTATACTTGACATATGTTCCTTTCCGTCTGTTTTATGCTCTTATATTTTTCTATACCAAAAAATTGCTATTGCTAATCCTATAATGCTTGCTACATTTATTCTAAACATACAACTAAATGATATTTTTAATATACTTAAATCTAATGTTACTGGACTAGATAATCCAAACTCTTCACCATATGCTAACCACCAAAGGAAATCAACGCTTTTCGCAAGTTCCCCTAGTAATCCGTCCTAAAACTAATCCAGATAAAAGAAATATTAATAAAATCCATATATTTTTTTCTTTTGTTGCCATTTTTTACCCCCATTTTTTCTTACGGAAATTTGTATTTTTTACCGTTATATTATATCTTGATACCTATAATTTTTCAAGTCATTTTTGTAATTTACTTTTAAATTCATCATATAATTAATAGAAGTCATTATTTTAAAAAGAACAAAAGCATTTTATACATTTATTTACATTTACTTTTAATAAAATTCTTGTATAATAAATTTATCGGAGGTAATTTCATGAGAATAGAAAAAGTTAGCGAAAATAAAATTAAAGTTATGTTTGATTCTACAGAACTTGAGGAAAACGATATATCTGTACACTCATTTTTATCCAATTCTTTTGAATCTCAAAAACTCTTCTTAGCAATATTAGATATTGCTAATGAAGAATTTGGATTTGATATACAAAATTGTAAAGTTTCTTGTGAAACTATTTCTTTTAATAATAAAAATTTTGTTGTTATTGTTACTAAATTACTTAAATCTACTTTAAAAGCATCTAATAGTACATACAACCTACTTGATATAGGAAATTCTCCAAAAAGTTCACAAAATTCAGAAAACACTAATAATTTTTCTTTTCAATTTGAAGATAATACTGAAGAATTAATTTATAGATTCAATACTATGGAAAAAGTATTAGAATTTTGCAAATACTTTAATACTAACTTTTTTAAATTTGATATACAAAATTCACTTTATCAATATAAAGACAATTTCTTTATAATAATTAAATTTAATAACCAAGACTCTAATAAAAAAGATAAAGTTGCTTCAATTCTTTCTGAATTTGAAACAAACCTTTGCTTGTCAAAGCTATCTATTCTCAAGCTAGAAGAACATAGTAAACTTATTATAAAAAACAACGCAATTAAAACATTAGAAGAAAAATATTAAAGAAATTAACATGATAAAATAAGAAATTTCTTAATTACACATAAATATACCTCTAAAGATAAAATTCCCCCTAAAAAAAACTGAACTTTCAAAAGTTCAGTTTTCTTTTTTATATTTCTATCTATTATATAAATAATTTTGTGGATTTTTAGCAACTCCATTTACACGTACTTCTAAGTGTAAATGTGGTCCTGTTGAATTTCCTGTACTTCCTACTAATGATATTGTATCTCCTTGATTTACTTGGGTTCCATTGCTAACAAGTATTTTACTACAGTGTGCATAATATGTTTGTATTGAATCTGTGTGTTGTATTATTACTAGGTTTCCATATGAGCCTTTGTATCCTGTATAAATTACAGTTCCTGCTGCAGCTGCTTTTATTGGTGTTCCTTTTGAATTAGCTATATCAAGTCCTGTATGTGTTCCACTTCTTCTAGTTCCAAATCTTGAAGTTATTGTTCCAGATACTGGCTCTATTAATGCTATTCCTAATGCTGTATTTGAATAATCAACTTTTTTAGCTGTAGTATATTTAGCCTTTCTAGTAGTTGGCATTTGTTTATATAATGCTGTAACTATCTCATCTTTACCTGTAAATTGTTTTAATTCAGTTTCATATTTTAAAGCATATGTTATAGTTGATTGATTTTGACTATTTTTTTCTTTTAATCCTTGTATAACTGCATCTGCTTCTTCATAAGATTGAACATAATATTTTTCTTCACCATTATCTAGTATTGCATAATATTTATAATATGGTACACCAGAACTAATTACTGTGTTAAATACTTCTTCTGGATTAGCTGTAAGTCCTTTTTTTAGTAAGCACAAATTATATTCTGGTAATTTTTCTATATCCACATATGCTATATTTTTGTTATCTCCACTATTTATGTATTCACTAATCTTTTTTTGTAAATCCTTTTTGTCTTCAGTATAACCTATAAATTCTCCATCTAGGGATACACTATACATCGGTTTATATACGACAAAAACTATAAAACCTATAATTGCAAATCCTATAAGTAGCATAATGATAAGCTTCATCCATGCTCTTAAGAAAATTACAATATTTCTTAATACAGTAATTATTGCCCCCACCCCTTCATTCAAATTTCATTCTTATTTTATATTTTCTAGCATTTATTATCAATGTTAAAAAAATGTAACATTTAATGTTTTTTTACTTTTTTTCTGCTTTTTTCTCTCTTTAAGTTTAATTTTCTTATTTTTAATTTTTATATCATTTTCTTGTAAAACCTATTAAAACGCTTATATTTGTCGCATTTAGTTTATTCATTCTTAATTAATAACCTAAATTACTCTCACTTCTATTAGATTATCTTATTTAACAAATATTGTCAATATGATTTTTTTGATATTCAATCCCTAAAATCCGTATAGTTTCGTCCGAAGTAAGAATCTAAAGAAAAAAAATTTTTTTAGGAAAATATTAATTAAATTTTTATACACTTTTTTTATATTTTATTATGAAATTAAATAAATATGAATAATTAATTGATTTTCTTGAAATACTAAGAAAAAAATAGAAAGGATGAAACGATGAGTACATTAAATCAAATGGAATTACAGAATTTGCGTCATTTTATTGGAGAACAAGAAAATTCATATTGTAAACTTACTCACTATGCTGATACTGCCGTTGACCCTCAAATAAAACAAATCTTAAATAAAGCAGCGCAAGATTCTTTAAATTCAAAACAAAAATTAATATCTTTTTTAAATTAGGAGGAACAAAATGGAAGAAAAAGCAATCGTTAATGACGTTTTAGCTTCAACAAAAGCTTCTTTAAAAGATTATGAAGGAGCAATTATTGAAACTGCTAATATGGAACTTAGACAAACTCTTCAAAATTTAAGAAACTCTTCTGAAAGTTTTCAATATGAATTGTTTAAATTAGCAGAATCAAAAGGTTACTATACTCCAGCTCAAAACGCTACACAAGATGAAATTACTACTGTAAAAGATGAAGTTTCAAATTTATAATCTTTTACTTTTAGAAACTTGAAAAGGACGATTTTAAAAATCGTCCTTTTTGGTGCGCCATAGAGGATTTGAACCTCCGACCATTTGATTAAGAGTCAACTGCTCTACCAACTGAGCTAATGGCGCATATATAAAGTTTAAATAGGTTAATTAATTACAAGACTTATTATAAATCAAATTATACGTATTTGTCAATAATTTATATTAAATTAAACTAGTCTGCAGGGAGAACTATCCCATGTAGTCATAGAACCAATATTCAATTTTTCTTTTCAGTCTTATTGCTTAGACAAAACCTCCGTCCCCGTGTCTTAAAAATAAAGAGTAGCTTTAAAGCTACCCTTTATTTTTAGTATTTAATTAGATTTATAAAGAAGCTTATGCATTCATTATCTCGTTAAATTCTTCTCCATCTATCTTTTCTTTTTCTAATAATACACCAGCTACCTTGTGTAATTTTTCCATATTTTCATTTAAAATATCTACTGTTCTTTGGTAAGCTGTGTCTATTATTCTCTTAACTTCTTCATCAATTAATCCTGAAGTTTCTTCACTAAAGTTCTTTTGTTGTGTGAAATCTCTTCCTAAGAACACTTCTTCTTGTCCTGAACCAAATGTAATTGCTCCTAGTCTTTCACTCATACCATATTTTGTGACCATAGCTCTGGCAATTTTTGAAGCTCTTTCAATATCATTGCTTGCACCTGTTGAAACATCTCCTAAAACTAAAGCTTCTGCTACTCTACCACCTAATAATGATATTATTTGTTCTTCCATTTCTGATTTACTCATAAATTGTTTGTCTTCTGATGGTCTATACATTGTATATCCACCAGCCATTCCTCTTGGAATAATTGATATTTGATGTACATCATCTTGTGTTGGTAAAAATTTACTTGCTACAGCGTGACCAGCTTCATGGAAAGCAACAAGTTTCTTTTCTTTTTCACTTATTACTCTTGATTTTTTCTCTGGTCCCATTGTTACTTTAACCATAGCATCTTCTATTTCTTCCATTCCAATTTCTGTTTTATTTCTTCTTGCAGAAAGTAATGCTGCTTCATTTAAAATATTCTCTAAATCAGCTCCAACAAATCCTGATGTATTTTTTGCTATAGTTGTTAAATCAACATCATCTGAAAGTTTTTTCTTTCTAGCATGAACTTTTAATATTTCTTCTCTTGCTTTAACATCTGGTGATCCAACCACTATTTGTCTATCAAATCTTCCTGCTCTTAACAAAGCTTTATCTAATACATCTGGTCTATTTGTAGCAGCAATTACTATAACTCCTTCATTAGCTGCAAATCCGTCCATTTCAACTAATAATTGGTTTAATGTTTGCTCTCTTTCATCATGTCCTCCACCTAAACCTGCTCCTCTTTGACGTCCTACAGCATCAATTTCATCTATAAATATGATACATGGTGCATTTTTCTTAGCTTGTTCAAAAAGATCTCTTACTCTAGATGCACCAACACCAACAAACATTTCAACAAAATCAGAACCACTTATAATAAAGAATGGTACACCTGCTTCTCCAGCAACTGCTTTTGCAAGTAATGTTTTACCTGTACCTGGATGACCTACTAATAAAACACCTTTTGGTATTCTTGCACCCATGTCTGTAAATTTCTTTGGTGATTTTAGGAAATCAACTATTTCTGCTAATTCTTCTTTTTCTTCATCTATACCTGCAACATCTTTAAATGTTACTTTTGTTTTATTGCTATCTGTTGTGTTTAACATTCTTGCTTTACTTTTTCCAAATGTCATTGATTTGTTTCCACCTTGATTTGGATTCATAAGTAGAATCCAGAAAAGTAAGAATATTATCAATATAACAAATGGTGAGAAAGCACTAAGAATTGTCATTGCAATTGATTCTTCTTCTTGGCTTAATACTAATTGTCCACTTACTAAGTTATCTGAAATTTGTTCCATAAAAGAATCTACACTTGGTATAGCTACTTCTTTTTGACCTGATGTTTTTGATGTTCCTTCTGAACCTTTTAAAGTAACATATGCCATTTGTTTATCAGAAGATATTTCTATTTCTGAAACTTCTCCTGCTGATATTTTACTTATTAAATCAGAATAACTCATTTTAGTTTCTGGATTATTAAATATTGCATTAAGTAATCCAATAAAAATTATTCCTAATACTAACCAAATAGCTAGTGTCTTAATTCCATTTTTCAAGTTAAATTCCTCCTACTTTTTTGTATGCCTAAAATATAGCATAGCAGTTTTTCATTTGCAATAGTTTTTTTTAAAAGAAATAAGTCTGTAATATTTACATTTTTAAAGCCTTTACGGAAAGCTATTTTAGACGTTCAATATATATTTTTTTATTTTTGATTACAATTTTAGTTTTTTTGTTTGGTGTCAAAAATTTATTTCCAATATTATTATTACAAAGCTTTATTATATCTTCAATATGTATCTTCTCTATTCCTTTAGTTGTTCCAAAAAGCTCATTTATTGCATACAAAATTACTCTTTTTTGAATTGCCTTATTTTCATTATTAAATTTTTTTAAATCTAATATAATTTTAGCCTCTTTTTCATTATTATATACATTTTCTTTTGAAAAACTTTCCTTAAAAAGCATATTTTCATATGCATTTTTAGTTTGTATACTTAAATAATTTATATCATCTTTTGCTATATCTGATAACCTTATTATCGTATCAATTATATTTGGATTTAATTCTTTTTTTATATACGGAATGGCTATGTTTCTTAATTTATTTCTTGTATAAATATTTTCATCATTTGATTCATCATGTCTTGGATTTAGTTTTTCATTTTTACAATAATCTTCTATCTCTTCTCTTTTGGCTTCTATTAACGGTCTAATATATTTTCCATTTGATGCTTCTATTCCTTTCAGTCCACTCAAGCCTGAGCCTCTAATAATATTCATTATGATAGTTTCTGCATTATCATTTTGATTATGTGCTATTGCAATTTTATTTGAATTTGTTTTTTGTAGTATCTCATCAAAAAAATTATATCTAACTATTCTTCCTGTTTCTTCTAATCCTCGTCCCTCTTCTTTTGAAAGCTCTTTAATATTAGTATTTAAAACATAACACTCTATTCCTATATTTTTGCAAAAATTTAGAACAAATTTCTCATCTATTTTAGCATTTTCTCTAATTCCATGATTAATATGAGCAACTACTATTTCAAAGTTCATTTCTTCTCTTAGTTCATTAAGTATATTAAGCATAGAAATGGAATCTGGTCCTCCTGAAACTCCTAAAACAAGTTTATCTCCATTTTCAATTAAATTATATTTTTTTATAGTATTTAAAACAATCTCTTTTAACATACATTCCCCTTTATTTAAAATTTGAGGATAATCATAATACTTAAATTTATGACTATCCTCTAAATTCAACTATTCTTCTTCAAAAAATCTTCTTTCTAAGTTTGCAAATTTTGTATAACTTGGAAGCCATGCTAGATCAACTGTACCTGTTGAACCACCTCTGTGCTTAGCCAAAATAACTTCAGCAACATTTTTCTTTTCACTGTCTTCATTATAGTAATCATCTCTATATAAGAATATTACTATATCAGCATCTTGTTCTATGGCTCCTGACTCTCTTAAGTCTGATAGCATTGGTCTTTTATCATCACGTTTTTCAACACTACGTGAAAGCTGTGATAATGCAATTACTGGTATATCAAGTTCCTTAGCTAGTATTTTTAATGATCTACTAATTTCAGAAATTTCTTGCTCACGACTTGCATTTTTTGACCCACTACCTTGAATTAACTGTAAGTAATCTATTACTACTAACCCAATATCTCTTTCTAGCTTTAATTTTCTGCATTTTGCACGTATTTCCATTATTGAAATACCTGCTGTATCATCTATATAAATAGGTGTTTCTGATAATCTTCCTAAAGTTGATGCAAGTTTTACCCAGTCATCATCTTCTATTTGACCTGTTCTAATTTTATTGCTATCTACCATAGCTTCACAACATAAAATTCTATTTCCTACTTGTTCTTTGGACATTTCTAGATTAAAAATTGCAACAGGTTTTGAACTTTGAATAGCTACATTTGTAGCTATATTAATTGCAAACGCAGATTTACCCATTGCAGGTCTTGCAGCAACAATTACTAAATCTGAATTATGAAGTCCAGAAGTTTTTAAATCTAAATCTGAAAATCCTGTTGATATCCCACTTAATCTTCCTTTTTGATTATATAATTCTTCTAGCTTTGCAAAAGATTCCACTAAAACATCTTTTAAATGTGTATATCCTTTTGCATTTTTCTTTTGAGATAAATCAAATATTTTCTTTTCTGCCATATCCATTATTTGATCTACTTCTTCTGTTTCATTAAAACCTAATGCTACTAATTCATTAGCAGAATTTATTAAGTTTCTAAGCATAGCCTTTTCATCAACTATTTTTATATATTTATCAACATTCGCAGTTGTTGGAACTCTTTCTGGAAGACTTGCTAGATATTCTAATCCTCCAACTCTTTCAAAGCTTCCGTTTTCTACAAGTTCTGCTTTTACTGTTATTATATCTATTGGCTCACTTTTAGCATATAAACCAAGAATAGCAGCATATATTGCTCTATTATCTTCTCTATAAAAAGCATCTTCTTTTAATACTTCTATTGCGCTTATAACAGAATCTTTATCTGTTAACATACATCCAAGTATCGCTTGTTCTGCTTCTATATCATGTGGTGGTATTTTTCCCAAATCCATATTTACATCCCTCTTATTTTATATAGATTTTATTGTTGTGGCACTATCATTACTGTAACTTGTGCCATAACTCCTTCGTTTAATTTTATATCTACTTTTGTAGCTCCTGCTACTTTTATTGATTCTGATAATAATACTTTTTTCTTATCTACATTTATTCCAAAATCTTTCTTTAGGGCCTCAGCTATTTCTTTTGCAGTTACTGCTCCAAATAATCTACCATTATCTCCTGCTTTTACAGAAATTTTTACTGTAATACTTTTCATTCTTTCAGCTATTTCTTTTGCTTCTTTCAAATCTTCACCTTTTCTAAAAGCTACTGATTCATTTTTTGATTTTAAATTATTCATATTTCCATCATCAGCTGGAACTGCTAAGTTTTTAGGAAATAAATAGTTTCTTGCATATCCATCAGCTGCGTTTATTACTTGATCTTTCTTTCCTACACCTTTTATATCTTGTTTTAAAATAACTTTCATTATTTTCTCCCTTCTTTATTAATACTTATAGCTTTATGTATTTTATAACATTTTTGCCTAAATTACAAGCAAAATTAATTATTAATCAACTTATATATCATTAGTAATCTATAAATTTAATTGACAAAATTTAAAATACATTGTAAAATTATATCAGGAAATGAAAAGCCACTAAAATGTGTGCTACCAAATGATATACACCACAAAGCTCGGCGAAAAGCGTAATGTGGTGTCTTTTTTATTCCTTATTTGTCCAAAGTATGTATATTAAAGCTAATAAGGTTACGTTTATAGTAGCTGAAATCATAAATCCTATAATTACAAATAGTAAAAAATTTACCATAAACACCACCTCACTTTCTCATAGTCAAAAACTATGTTGTTTAGTGGCAACACTCACATCTTACTTATTTTCATTTCCTTTCATAAGTGTATATTAATCTCCTTTTACTGTCAATAAGAGATATTTTTTATATATTAAATTGAAAAAGGATGTACTTAAAATGTACACCCATTTATCTTATTCATTTTCTAATAAATATTCATTTATTCTAATTATTAATTCGTCTTTTGCCTCTTCAATTGTAAATCCTTCTAATTGAGCACCTGCTAGAGTAATATGACCTCCACCGCCTAATTTTTCAAGTATTACTTGTACATTTATATCTCCTATAGAACGTCCACTTATAAATACTTTATCTCCTATCTTAGTCATTACAAAAGATGCTGTTATATCACTTATTGTTAAAAGTTCATCTGCTGCTTTAGCACAAATTAAGTTTCCATTTTCATCTTCATTTTCATATATAGATATCGCTATTGTGTTATCTATAATCTCAACATTTTTAACTATATCTGCTATTATATTGTAACTTTCTAAGTCTGCTTGGAACCATTTTTTTACTTTTATTATATCTACACCATATTTTCTTAAATATGCTGCTGCTTCAAAAGTTCTTACACCTGTTTTAAATGTAAAATCTTTTGTATCTACCATTATTCCACCATATAAACTCTCTGCTTCTATAAGTGTTAATTCTATATCATCTTGCGCATATTGAATTAGCTCTGTTACAAGCTCTGATGCTGAAGAAGCATAAACCTCATGAAACGATATTAAAGTATTTTCTATACAATCTGGTGCTTTTCTGTGATGATCTATAACTATTTTTCTTTCAATCTTATCTAGTAAATCTGGAAACTCTACATATGATGTTTTATGAGTATCTACGACAATAAGTAAAGTATTTGGTGTTATTAATTCTAATGCTTCAGATTCAGTAATTACTGCTCCTTTGTATTCGTCCATTCCTTCGAGTACTTCTAAAAATTTTCCTAAAGATTTTCCTTTTGGTTCTGATACAATATAACAGTTTTTTTCAAAAGTTTTAGATAATCTATACATTCCTAAGGCTGATCCGAATGCATCTATATCAATGTTTTTATGTCCCATTATAAGAATATTTTCAGATTCACTAATAATTCCTGATATTGATTGAGCTACCGCTCTTGCTTTTACCTTTGTTCTCTTTTCAACTTCAAGTGTTTTTCCACCATAAAATTTATATTTTCCATTTTTTCTAACAACAACTTGGTCTCCACCACGTCCTAAAACAATATCCATTGCTGTTAATGCTGATTTATATTTTTCATAATTGCTTTTACCTTCATTTGATATTGCTATACTTAAAGTAATCTGAAACTTTCCATCATCAAATTCAATTGTTTTTACTTTATCCAATATATTGAACTTTTCTTTTTCAAATTCTGATAAATACTGTTGATCAAAAACACAAATAAAGTTATCTCTTTCTGTTTTGATTATTAATCCACCAGCTTTAGTTATCCATTCAATTATTTCTTTTTCAATCTTAGCTAATAACTCAATTTTCTTTTCTGGTAATATTCTTTGAATTATATCTTCATAATTGTCTATCATTGCAATTCCAATACAAGGCTTAGAATTATTGTATTTATCAAATAATTCATTATATTTTGTTTCATCTAAAAAATATAATGATAATATATATTCTTTTTGTTTTCTTCTATCTCTTTTTTTGGAGTTTACAATACTACCACGAATTCTATATACTTTTTTATCAATGTTAAACTGCTTAGTTATTTCTACTGTTTCATCATTTTTTTCTATATCAAGTTTTATTTCCTTTATAATTGGTGTTAAATATGTTGCTATATCTATATTTTGAAATTCATCAACAAATTTTTTACTTCTCCACACAATATTTCCATCTGTTTCCATTAAAACTAGTGGTATTGGTGTGTTTATAAGATTTCCTCTTGAAGCTGTAGTAACATCTGATGTTATATCTTGTATATGATTTTCAATCTCTGTAATTTTCTTTCCACTGCTCCACATAGTATATATAACAGTCATAATGAATATTACTATAGATGGTATTATCCATCTTAAGTCATATACACATAAAGATATACATAAAAATCCAATTATCATTATATATATAGCATTTTTAACTGTAAGATTTTTTAATATTTTTCCATTTGTGTTAGGCATAAATTCTCCTTATTCACATAAAATAACACGATTATTATACTCTTTTAAATCATTTTTGTCAAATTAACTATTATTAAACAAATGCAAAAGAAAAAGAACTCATCAAAGTAAAACTTATTATTAAACTTTTGTTCAATAATTATGTTTTCTTTAATGAGTTCAATTTTATTATTTTCTTATTGTTAAATTAACTGATTTTTCTGTTTCTGTATATGAATCATATACAGTGATTGTTACCTTTCCAGGTGCAATACCTGTTACAATTCCATTTGAATTCACTGTTGCAATTTCCTCATCACTAGATGTATATGTTAAAGTATCTGTACTTGCACTTGAAGGTGTAAGTTGTAATTTCATTTGTAAGTCTTTTCCAACTCTTACTACACTATTTGTAGTTGTAAATCTCATTGTTTTTATTGGAGTAATTACTTTTATATCTGCTGTTGCTTCTAATCCATCATATGTAGCTGTTATTTTTGCTTTTCCATCTGAAACAGCAACTAATTCATTATTTTTATTTAATTTAACTATATCTGTATCTGATGATTCAAATTCCACACCTGTTGTAACCTCTTCTCCATCTTTAAAAACTGTTATTCCTGATGTTTCTTTTTTGTTTGAAGATGATAAATATTCTTTTTCAAGCTCTATAGTTAATTTTGGAAGTATTGCTTCTGATGCTTTTTTATCATCAACTGCTTCTATTTTTACTAATGCCATATTGCCGATATGTCCTTTATTTAAAACTAATACTAAAGCAATAATTGCAAATATTATAAAAATTATTATTGATACTACTAATACTCTTTTACTCGTCATTTGAATTCTCCTTTTGCTTCTCTTTTAATAGTCATATTATATACTATTCTATATTTTAAATCAATACTTAAAGATTTTATTTTCTATTATCTATTGCAATTACTGGAACTGCCATTTCTTCATCAGATAACCCACAATGTGTTGATTTTTTTACTGGTTTTCCATCTGCTAAGAAAGTTTCTATTTTAATAATACTACTAGATACTGAAAGTGCTATATAATTTCCTAAAAATTCATCTATCTTTGGATGTTTTTCTCCAAATCCTAAAAATTTTCTATCTAAAAATTCTTTTCTGGTCATTAATAAGAATTCATCTCTAAATATATTATTAAATCTTTCTTCAAAAGTCTTTTCCATTCCTTCTTTTACACAAAAGCTAACTACTCTAGATTCTAATGAAACTGGCATGTATAAACATTCTTGTAATTCTGGATAATCAAGTAATGAATAGGCTTTTTCAATATCTTTATGCCCATGATCTGCTGAAATTATTACTATTGTATCTTCAGATAATTTTTTACACATATTTTCTATTTTATTTTCTGTACTCTTTATAAAATTTCTTACTTCTTCTGATTTTGTTCCAAACTTATGCAATAAACTATCTGGGTTGTCTGAATATGCAAGAATAAATTTTTGTTCTGAAAGCTCACATAAAGTTTGTATTCCTTCTACTAACTCATCAATATTATCTGCTCTTAAACTTCTTTTAGATTTTTTATCAGAATAAGTTGGCATTATTTCATAAGCTTTTACATCTTTTGATGCCTCTTCTATCTGCTCAAAAACTGTTTTATAATTCACTAATGTATCAAAAACATTCATTTTAGCATTGGAAATATCCTCTTTTAAATAAGATTCTTGATGTGGCAACATATCTATTGCTCTTCCATATTCTTTAAAATATTGTGACCAAGCAATCCAACCTGTTTCATATGGTGGCTTTCCTGAATAATATGTTGTAAGTGCTGCTGTAGTTGTTGATGGATATACTGATGTTACACAATCAATTTTATTTTTTGAAAAATATGAATTTGGTGATAGATTTTCTAAAAGATATTCTCCTAACCCATCTAAAACTACAAAAACAATATTTTTATATCTCTTTTCTAATATTTTATCTAAACTCTCCAAAGAAGCATAATTTGTTTCTACATTATAATGTTTTAAAATTGATGTTATTGTACTTAATATGCAATGATTATAATCTGGATAAATAATTTCATTCATTCTTCTATATGTAGTCCATTTATCTGTTCCTTCTTCTATTTCTTTTGCTATTTGAGCTATATCCATTTTAGAAATATCATTTATAACATTATCTATCAATTTCTCTGATAGTACCTTTAATTCACCTTCTTTATAGGTTATAAAATCTTTTATTTTTTCTGGTATTACTAAATTATATTTCTCTATTAACTGTTTATTTAAAATATCATAATCATTATATATATCATAGTTATTATATATATCTTTTGAAATACATGATATGTAATGATTATAAAATAAATAGTCTGTTAGTAGATGTAAGAAATATCCCCTGTTAAAGCTGTTATCTATTTTTCTATCCTTCAAAAACTCACATAAATTAGTGTTAGCACTAATATCTCCATAATGTGTTTCAGATTTATCTTTTACACTATCTGGATATATAATTCCTTCTATGAATTCATTATAATCTTCTTTTTTATCTTTATGGTTTCTTAAGTATTCCTCTGCAACTGCTAAATGTATAACATAACCTGCCATATTATTACCTCTTTAATAATTTTTAACATATTTTTATTATAATACTGATATACATATAAATCAAACAAAATTTAAAAGAGGCCTCATACTATATGTATAAGACCTCAGCTTTTTAAATATTTTCTTCTTGTTTTTCTTCTACTACTGGAGTTTCTGCTATAACTGCATCTTCTACAGTTTGCTCTACTTCTGTATTTATTCTTATATCTTGGTAACGTCTTAAACCTGTTCCTGTTGGAATTAATTTACCAATTATAACATTTTCTTTTAATCCCATTAAGTTATCAACTTTACCTTTGATTGCTGCTTCTGTTAATACTTTTGTTGTCTCTTGGAATGAAGCTGCTGATAAGAAACTTTCTGTTGCAAGAGAAGCTTTTGTTATTCCAAGTAATACTCTCTTATATGTTGCTGGTTGTTTTCCTTCTGCAATTAATTCTTCGTTTCTAAATTCAACTTCAAGTAAATCAACAAGTGATGCTGTATAGAATTCAGAATCTCCTGGATCTTCAATTCTAACTTTTTTAAGCATTTGTCTTGCTATAACTTCAATATGTTTATCGTTGATATCAACACCTTGGTTTCTATAAACTTTTTGAACTTC
>CAMXJY010000013.1 GCA_947244325.1 uncultured Clostridium sp.
TTCCAGTTCCTGAATTTTCAGGATCTGTGATTGTAAGAATAACTTCCGTAGGTGCACCTGTTATAGTGTATCCTTCCGCTGCTGTAAAAGTAACCGATATGGTTTGGTAACCAATCTCTGTACGAGAATTGTTACTACCAAACTCTACTCCTGCTACTCCTTCAGGTAAGCTTCCCTTTACTGTTACAGAATGAGACGACCCGTCATACTCGAATTCATTGTTGAACTCGATATCCGACAAATCGATTTTCGTTCCAACAATAGGTTTATCCCCCTCTGCTCCAGAATTTTCAGGATCTGTGATTGTAAGAATAACTTCCGTAGGTGCACCTGTTATAGTGTATCCTTCCGCTGCTGTAAAAGTAACCGATATGGTTTGGTAACCAATCTCTGTACGAGAATTGTTACTACCAAACTCTACTCCTGCTACTCCTTCAGGTAAGCTTCCCTTTACTGTTACAGAATGAGACAACCCGTCATACTCGAATTCATTGTTGAACTCTATATCTGCCAAATCTACGACCTTTTTATCACCTTCCTTAACTGTAATCGATGCCGAAGTATCAGCTGTTGAAACATCTCCTGTGGTTTGTCCACCAGATGCAGTCACATTGGTTATAGAAACCGTTGTGTCAGATACTGCTTTTGCTCTAAAGGTAAGAGTAAATACAGTCTCGTCTGCTGTTCCTTTTTTGCTTCTTGTTACTGCAAATGCTCCTGGTGCGCTCGGTTTATCCCAATTCTCGCTACCAGCTGTGCTTACCAGTTCAAGTACATTATCATCATAGCTGATAAATCCAGTTAAAGCAATAAAGCCTTCAAAGCCTTCGGGACCTACTACATCATGAATAGATACTGTTACAATGAACTCATCTCCAACCTTAATTTCTGAGGCTGAAGAACTTGCACTTACCTTAAAAGACGGCTTTGTCACCACTGATGACTTCTCATTGACTTTGACAGTCGTTGATACGTCATCCGTATATACATCTACCTTGTCTTCTCCTGACGCTTCTGCATTAGTCACACTAATTGTAGTGCTTTCTGTTGCTTTTTTCGCCTTCAGTACAACTGTAAGAATTGTTTCATCTTCTTTGCTTAAAGCACTTCTATCAGCTGCAAATTTTCCTGACTCGTCAAAGTAATTGACACTCCAGCTATTAGCACCTTCGTATCTAACGAGTTCAAAAACGTCCTTGTCATAAGCAATTTTAGCTCCAACTGCTATGAAACCTGCAAAGTCGTCTTCCCCTGTTATATCCGAAATGGATACAGATACAGAGATTTCATCCCCAACTTCAATTTCATTCAGATTAGTTGTTACACCAATCTTATATGTCGGGGTTACTACAGGCGGCTGACCTTTTTCTTTGATGATCAATGTTGCACTCTTAGTTGCAAGCTCTGCACCGTCTGCTGTACTTATCTTAGCCGTTACATTGTACTCGCCAACTGCTGACTGAACATACTTGCCTGTCATCTTATTTCCGTCTGCATCCTCATAGCTTACTTTCAAACCGCTCGGTACGCCCACAAGATAAATCCCGTGATTCTTTCCATCTGCAGTTATTACAAACTTGCCTTCTGTCTCGGTAGTGAAGTCACTCTCGAATTTGACATTTGACAAGTCGTAGATATTCTGTACAATTGTGATGCTGTCAGGAACATTGTATTTAGTGCTATCTGTTACCTCAAACTTCACAGTAATCTGGTGCTCGCCTGCTGCTGTCTGCCCATTTCCTTCAAAGATTACATTCTTGATACCTGTTGGAATTTTCGTCTGCGGGTCAACGCTGACGAACTTCGGTGTACCGTCGTAAACAACGGCCAGTCCGGAGTATTTAATTCCAGAGATATCTATGTCTTCTTTTTCAACAGGGATAGGCGGCTGACCTTTTTCCTTGATAATCAAAGTTGCCGTATTGCCATTGTCAAGCTCTACACCTTCTGCAGTGCTTATTGTTGCTGTTACATTGTACTCGCCAACTGCTGACTGAACATACTTGCCTGTCATCTTATTTCCGTCTGCATCCTCATAGCTTACTTTCAAACCGCTCGGTACGCCCACAAGATAAATCCCGTGATTCTTTCCATCTGCAGTTATTACAAACTTGCCTTCTGTCTCGGTAGTGAAGTCACTCTCGAATTTGACATTTGACAAGTCGTAGATATTCTGTACAATTGTGATGCTGTCAGGAACATTGTATTTAGTGCTATCTGTTACCTCAAACTTCACAGTAATCTGGTGCTCGCCTGCTGCTGTCTGCCCATTTCCTTCAAAGATTACATTCTTGATACCTGTTGGAATTTTCGTCTGCGGGTCAACGCTGACGAACTTCGGTGTACCGTCGTAAACAACGGCCAGTCCGGAGTATTTAATTCCAGAGATATCTATGTCTTCTTTTTCAACAGGGATAGGCGGCTCCTCTTTCTTATTAATAGTCAGGATAGCACTCTTCGGTCCCGGTGTGTTAAAGTTCTTAGAATCCGTAACTTTGAAATACGCCGTTACCTTCTGAGAACCAACTTCAGTCCGTCCATTATTTACATAACGGTCTACCTGAACTCCATCAGGTAATGTGCTCTCATCAACAAAAATGCTGTGAGATTTTCCGTCATAATCAAAACTTCCATCTGCAAACACAACATTGCTCATGTCTTTGCTTGCTTTGGCAATCTTCATTGTTACCTTAATTGGGTCAATCTGGTTATATCTACTGGTATCTACTGTAAAGTAGAACCATACATCATACGTTCCTGCATCTGTTTTTCCGTTGCCGGTGCTTCTAAGAATAGAAACACCAGTAGGTAATGTAGAACTTACTACAGAAACACTGTGTGCCTTGCCGTCATATACATGCTCAAGCCCTTCAAACTTCACACCTGACATATCAACATCTTCCTTGGAAGGAGAGCTGTCTTTGATAATTGACAACTTTGCTGACATTGGCTTCGGTACATTATAATTCTTAGGGTCGTCAACGCCAAAATATGCCGTTACTGCATAAACACCTGGACGTGACTGCTTGTTTCCTTCATAAAAGGCTACATACACACCTTCCGGTAGTGTAGTTTCATCCACATAGCATGAATACTCCCAGCCGTCGTATTTGTACGACCTACTCGGGAAGGAAACACCTGACATGTCCTTATCAGCTTTTTTTATTACCATATTAATGGTAATCGGCTGAAGCTGATTGTACTTACTTCCATCAACTGTGAACAGTACTTTTACTTTATAATTTCCTGCGTCAACCTTGCCATTTCCTTCAAAGGTAATGCCGGTAATTCCTTTCGGAATTGTACTTTTCACTACAGAAATACTGTGTTCCTTGCTGTCATACACCCACTCCAAACCTTCAAATTCAAGTCCGGATATATCTATATCCTTCTTTTCGCTAGGTTTCGGAGGGTTAGGGTCATCGTCATCTTCATCACCGCCACCGCCGCCATTGCTGGTAATAGTAAGCAGTGCCTTCATTGAACTTGGTACTTCGTAATTTCTGGTATCATAGACACCAAAATAAACTGTTACCCACTGATGACCAACTGCTGAACGTCCGTTATTGCTGTAATGATCCACATACACTTCTTCAGGCATTTTACTCTCGTCAACTGCCAGATAGTGCATTGCTCCATCATACTTGAACTCTTTGCCTTCAAATATTTTCCTTGACATCGCAGGAGAAGCCTTTTTAATAACAAGCCACGCCTTTAATCTTCCGATTTCATTGCCGTTTGCATCGTAGAAAATCGCTGTAACGAGGTACTTACCTGCATCCACTTTTCCATTGTTCTGATACTTTACAGTAATTCCGCTCGGAACATTGGTAGCCTTCAATGAGTGCTCCGTTTTGTCATAGGTAAAGGTCTGTCCGTCAAACTGTACTCCTGAAATATCAGGTGTTTTGCTGTCGCTGTCATTGTTGCTGTCATCATTGTTGTTACTGTTGTCCTGATCCGAATCGGACGGTTGCTGCTGCTCCTGCTGAGTATCATCCTTTTTATCATCTTTCGATGAAGGATTTTCTTTATCAGTAGGTTTTGTTGTTGCTGCCGGTTTTCCTGTTTCACTGCTTTCTTCGCCTGCGGTTTCTTTCTCTGAGTCAGGATTCTCGGCAACTACAACTTTCCTTGTCTTGGTCTGGTCTCCGCTTTCGCCCTTGTAAGTGTATGTGATAACATATTTTCCCGGCTGGGTTGTATCAATCTCACATGTGCTTACATTCTGCTCTGCAGTTACCTCGTGACTTTCGCCATCTGCATCAACCATGTCAACCTTGGTCCATACTTTTTCCAGTTCTTCAGCCTTTTCCTCTTTGTTTTCATCACAGATCCGTACACCCTCATCTACAAATTCTTCGCCATAATCAACGTAATTGTAAATTTTGCCAATCAGGTACATTGTCATTTCGCTGACTTCATCTTCATTGCCAAGATTGTTGTCGCTGACACTCTCTGTTGGTGCTGGGGTTGGAGTCTGGTCCAGATTTGGAACATCACCTGTTGTGCTGCCGCAGCTTCTCAGGCAAAGGATGAGAATGATAATCATTGCTGCAATCCCGCCGCCAAAGAGCCACTTCCGTCTGTTGTTCTTGTTTTCAGACATGTTGGTTCCTCCTTCATTGTTGTTTTGTTTTTCTGCCATAATTGACACCTCCATAAAAATATTAAATTTTGAACGTGCGTCTTTCCAAAAAAATAAAGATCGTTTTTTTGGAAGCTGTGGCTTAAATAACAGCCACATTAATATCAAGGCGCAAATTGACACCTTATTACTATTATAGCGCCTTTTTTGCAAAATGTCAATATTTGTAAATTATTATGTAAAGCATATTTGCTATTATTTTTAATATTTTATTTTATATGTGAAATAAAAAAGAAATTGCACTAATTAAATTATATTTTCTTCCTATATATAATAATGAAGGAAACTATAGTTTTATAAACTACAATTTCCTTCATCTAATAAATCTATCATTTTATTATTTTTTCATATAATATTTTGTTTCATATTATATATTAGAAGTTTTTTTGTTATTTATATATTATCTAAAATAATTTCCTTCATATTATATATATTAATATTATAGATAAAAATTATTACTTTCTTATTTGTATTATTCAAATAATGTTCTTATCTTTTTAATTAAATAATGGCTTCCACCTAAATCTCTTGCATCTTCTACCATACTTACTATTACATATTGTTTATCACTTGCACTATCTGTAGTTATTAAGTTAAACCAACCTAATGTTTCTGCTGTCTCATCTTTTGATGCTTTTAATTCTGCTGTTCCTGTTTTTCCTGCTAAACTAACTCCCGAAATTTTCATATCTGTTGCTGTTCCTTCTGGATTTTCTACTACTTGTATTAAATCTTCTTTTACAATATTTGCTGCTTCTTTCGAGAAAGCGTTTTCTTTTAAATATTCCACTTGACCATCAATTTTGTATTCTATATATGGTTTTACCATATTTCCATCATTTACAAAAGCTGAATATATACTTGCCATATGAATAGGGTTTACTAAAATTTCTCCTTGACCATATCCACTATCTGCTAATCCTATTTCTGTTTTTATTTCTCCACTATTTGATATTTTTGATGGTGATAATCCTAAATTCAAGTTTAGATTTTCTTCAAATCCAATATTCTTTAATCCTTGCACAAAATCATCTTTTCCAATTTTTAATGCAGCTTGTGCAAAAAAGATATTGTCTGAATGTATTAATGCATTTTTTATATTTTTTTCTCCGTTATATGGTGTAAGTGTTGTTATGTTATAATCTCCCCAACTAGAATTTTTTTGCCAACTTAAATCATTGTAACTAAAAGTATCTTCTTCTGTTAGCTTTCCACTTGTTAATCCTATTGCTGCTGTTACTGGTTTAAATGTAGAACCTGGACACCAAGTTTTAGCATATCTTATATACATTGGATTTCTCTCATCTTCTTTTATAGAATTCCACTTTTGTGTTCCCATACCATATATAAATTGATTATTATCATATGATGGTGTGCTAACTAATGCTAATAATTCTCCTGTTTTTGGATTCATTACTACAAAAAGTCCTTTGTCTTCTTTTAATTCTTCATATAATTTTGATTGTATTCCTGCATCTATTGTTAATTTTATATCTTCTCCATTTTGTACTTCTTTTGTTGCTATAGTCTTTTTAATTACGCCGTCTTCGCTTTCTATATTGATTTCTTTTCCTGATGTTCCTCTTAATCTATCTTCAAATTGCTTTTCAAATCCTGCTTTTCCTATTACACTATTTTGATTATATCCTTTATCTGGATTTTTCTCTAAATCCTCTGCTGTTACGTTTTGTATATAACCTATTAAATGTGATGAAGCTTCTGCTAATGGATATACTCTATCTTTGCTTGTAGTTATTTTTATTCCTTTTATTTCTAATAATTTATCTTTTAAATCATATTCTTTTGCTCCTACTTTTTTTATCGGAACAAAAGTATCACTTTTAACATAAGATGCGTTTAATGATTTATTAATTGATTCTACTGATACATCTAAAAGTTCTGATATTTTTTGAATATCTTCTTCTTTATTTTCGCTCATTTTTCCTGGAACAAGTCCTACTGATGATACATCTCCTTCTCCTGCTAAAACTTCTCCATTTCTATCTAATATTCTTCCTCTTAAAGACTCTGTAGTTTTTACTTTTATTTTATCTGTATCATTTAAGCTTGGATGTATAAAATTAGAAGACCATTCTAATTCATATTTTTTATTTTCATTATTTTTTATTAGATAAGAGTTAGAAGAGAACTTCACTTCTCCGGCAGATGTATTCATTGATACATCATAATTTAATCTATATTTTCCAGTATCTACTTTTTCTTCTGATGTTACTTCTAAGTTATAATCACTCATTGATATTCCATCATATATATTTTTATGTCTTGCTATAAAATCCTCTTCAGATATACTATTTTTACTTTCACTTGTAATTAATGAATACATTGATTCATAATCTCCTGTTTTTACAAAAGATGCATACTCCTCTAAGCTACTGGTTGGAGATATTCCATTATTGTTTTTCATAAATATAAATATACCTACTCCAAGTAATACTACTATTACAAATATTATCGCAATTATCAAAAGCTTTTTCTTATCCATATAATTTTGATTCCTTTCATTTATAAATAGTTCTATAGCATAATTTTATTTTTGCATCTATTTTAATACTTTATCATACATACATGTAATTCATTATTCATTTTTTAATATCTAATATTATTATAATTATTTTATATTTTTTGTCAATTTCTAAAAACTCTTTGTATATATTATTTCTCTTACTTTTCTTATGTTTTCTATTATTTGCTTTTCAAAGTTTCCTTTTAAATCGTATTCTTTATATAAAAATTCTTTTATTACTTTTTGTTTTTCTTTTGAAAAACGTTCCCATTTAGGTTGTATTTCTTCCATAAGTTCAATCCATTTCAAATATATACTCTTATTTCTATTATAATTCTTATTATTTCCATTTATCCATTTATTTACTGTTACAAATTTCTTAGTATCTACTTTGCAAGCCTTAGAATTGATAAATAAATCTCTATTTATATCTATTGGTACTAATGGAAAAACTATGCATTGTAAAGGTTTTACTTTATTTATTTTACATTTGTAGTTTTCTTTATCATTAAATATACAATTTCTTTTTTCTCCAATTCCTTTTATTACAATTTCTGGTGGTTCATTTTCTGCTTCTATAGTATACTTTTCTAAAAATTCTTCTACATCCATTTTTAAAAACTTACTTATTTCTAAAACATTTATTGGTGTAATTTTTATATCTCCTCTATATTCACAACATTTATCACATATAGAGCAATTTAAATTTACTTTAGATTTTAAGTTTAATATTTCTTCACTCATATTAATTTCCTTATACATCTATTTTATTTGCAAAAATTTTATCTATAAATTCATCTGGATAATGTTCATCTAAAAATACATCTATTCTATTTTTAGGTGGTATATTATTTTTTCTCTCTGTTTGTCTATAAACTGCTGTCCAAGAAATAATTACATTTAAAATCATAAGTCCTACTGCTATAACTGTAATCCATTGTAAAGTTTTATTATCTGACTTATCCTTTATTTTTGCTATAAGAGGTGTTATGTATACAGCATATAGCACACCTGCGATTCCCCAATATGTACAATGCAGTAAACTTGTTCTTCCATTTAGGTTAAATGTAAGATATGAATAATCCCATGATATTGTTCCAAAAACTTTTTCTTGAATGTATGAGCATAAATACTCAGTAATACCTCCAAGTACCATTGTAATTAAATATATTTTTGATTTCTTTTCTGTATGTATATTATTTAATATTAAATAATATAAAACAACTCCCATTCCATATACTGGTATAAATGGTCCATATAGCAATCCTCTTCTTGATTCAAAATATCCTTTTTGAAATAAAACTACAGTCATTTCAAAAATATGTCCAATTATACTTCCTATAATAAATAACCAAAATATTACTATTAATTCTTCTTTTACTTTCTTTTTCTCCATATTAATACCCCAAATATTTAATAAATTTATATAATAGTTTCTATTATATAAAGCTTTACCTGTACTTGTACACAAATTTAAGCTATATCAAATATATTCTATAATACTTTAGCATTCTTTAATATTGATTATTCTTACGTATTTCTTACATATTTGTAATATTTCATTGTTATCTATTATAACATAAAGAACAATTTTCGACAATTTTTTAATATAAAATTAAGAAATAAAATTTTCATAATATTTCTTCTTTATAAATAATTTATATACTTTAATTACAAGAATAAAAGTAAACATTATTTTATATGAGCTTTTATCAAAATTCTAAGATAATTATAGCGAGCCTTAGAGTATCCATTTGTTATAAACTCTTAGGCTCGCTTTTTATTTTATTCAATTGTAAAAACTTTATGTTCTTTCAAACTCTTAGGAACATCAATTACTCTTTGATTTGATGAACCTTTCCATTTTAGTTTAGGATTTCTTTCTTCATCAACATATTGTCCATCAACTAAAACATCTATATAATTTAATACTTCTTTATCTTTTAAATCTTTATCAAATGAGAAACCTGACCATACCCATACATTTTTATCTGGCAACTTTTCTTTAAAAGTTTTTACAAGTCTTGTTGTTCCTTCAAGATTATTTGGATGTAATGGCTCTCCACCTAAAACAGATAGTCCTTTTACATTTTCATTACTGCATAGCTCTACAATTCTATCTATTGTTTCATCTGTAAATTCTTTTCCTCCATTAAAATCATGTGTTTCTGGATTAAAGCATTGCTTGCAATTAAATGTACATCCTTGCATAAATATTGAAACTCTTACTCCTGGTCCATTTGAAATATCCATTTTTCTTATTTTGTTGTATCTCATTTTTTAATATTCCTTTCTTGTTTTGCTTCTAAGACTATATTTTTACTATTATTAAATTTTTAATGCATAAAATTTTTATTTAGTCATCTTTATTATCAAGATGCAATACTCTTTCTTTTATTTCTTGTGTTCTTCCTTTGTTCCAGAAATTACTTCCTATATAACCACATGTTCTTCTAGCTACATTTAATGTGTTATGGTCTTTATTTCCGCAATTTGGGCAATACCATTCTAAATCATCATCAATTAATATTTCTCCATCAAATCCACATTTTTGACAATAATCTGATTTTGTATTTAATTCAGCATACATAATGTTATCATAAATAAATTTGATTATTTGTAATACTGATTCTATATTGTTTTGTAAGTTTGGTGTTTCTACATAACTAATAGCTCCACCTGGACTTAATCTTTGGAATTCACTTTCTAATTTTAATTTTGAGAAAGCATCTATATCTTCAAATACAGGAACATGGTATGAGTTTGTTATATAATCTCTATCTGTTATTCCTTCTACTATTCCAAATCTTTCTTTTAAGCATTTTGCAAATTTATATGTTGTTGATTCTATTGGTGTTCCATATACACTATAATCAATGTTTTCTTTTTCTTTCCATTCTTTACATTTATCGTTAAGTCTTTGCATAACTGCTAATCCAAATTCTTTACCTTTTCCATTATCTGTATGACTACGACCTGTTACATATTTTACACATTCATATAATCCTGCATATCCAAGTGATATTGTAGAATATCCATTATGTAATAAATCATGTATGCTTTCTCCTTTTTGTAATCTTGCTAAAGCTCCGTGTTGCCATAATATTGGCGCTACATCACTTGTTGCTTTGCTTAATCTTTGATGTCTAAGTTGTAATGCTTTATGACATAATTCTAGTCTTTCATCATAAATTTTCCAGAATAAATCTAAATCTTTTCCAGATGATAATGCAACATCCACTAAGTTTATTGTTACAACCCCTTGATTAAATCTTCCATAATATTTTGGTTTATTTGTTTTTGGATCAACATATGGTGTTAAGAATGAACGGCATCCCATACATGGATAACAGTTTCCATTTCCATTTTGATCTATTTTATATTCTAACATTTTCTTTTCTGATATATAATCTGGTACTAATCTTTTTGCTGTACATTTTGCTGCAAGCTCTGTTAAATACCAATATTTACTATCTTCTTTTATATTATCTTCTTCTAATACATATAAAAGTTTTGGGAAAGCTGGTGTTACTGGTACACCTTTTTCATTTTTAAATCCTTGCATTCTTTGTTTTAAGAATTCTTCAATTATCATTGATAATTCTTCTTTATATTCTTTAGTTTCTCCTAAATACATACATACTGATAGAAATGGTGCTTGTCCATTTGTATTTGTCATTGAGTTTACTTGATAATTAAATGTTTGTACTCCATCTTCTACTTCTTTTTTAGTATCTTGTTTAGCAAACTTTTTAGCTGTTTTTTCGTCAAGTCCTCTTTTTAAATATCTGTCTTTATATTTGTTAAAACTGTCTCTTACAAATGGCGCTAAATGGCTTAATGTTACTGTTGCTCCGCCATAACTTGATGATGTAACTGCAAGTATTATTTGTGTTGCTATTGTTGCTGCTGTAATAAATCTGTGAGGCTTTTCAATCATTACTCCATTGATTATAGTTCCATTTTGTAACATATCTTCTAAGTTAATCAATTCACAGTTATGAAGAGCATTTTGTGCAAAATAATCTGCATCATGAAAATGTATAATTCCAGAATCGTGTGCTTTTACTATATCTTCTGGTAATAAAAATCTTCTTGTTATATCTGTACTTGTAATTCCTGCTAAATAATCTCTTTGTGTTGTTACAACTTTAGCATTTTTGTTAGAGTTTTCATTATTCCAATACTCACTTTCTCCTTCTATTAATTCTTTAATAGATTGATCTGTAGTATTTGCTTTTCTTACAAGTTCTCTTGTATATCTGTATGTGATATACTTTTTAGCTAATATATATTTTTCAAATTCCATTAATTTTTCTTCAATAATATCTTGAATATCTTCTACTAGAATTCTTGGTTTATCAAGTTCTTCTATATATTTAATAATTTCTTCTATCTTCTCTTTAGAAATTTTTTCTCTTCCTCTAACTTCATTATTAGCTTTTTGAATTGCTATTCTTATTTTCTCTGGATTATAATCAACTATTGATCCATCTCTTTTTATTATTTTCATTTCTTTCCTCCCAAATTTTAACTTTTGTTTGCTGATATTCCAGCATATCCAATATTATATTTATCTATTAAATTTATTATTTTCTCTAATTCTTGTTCTTCTTTAAAGTTTATATTCAGCATATGTCCTGCTAAGCAAAGCTCATGGTATGGAGCTTCTATTTTGATTTTACTTTCTATATCTGTTTCATACCAATTTGGAATATCTATACTATTTGTGTAACTTTCTAAATCAGTTACTCCTTTAATTTCCCCATATAGTAATCTATCTTTTCTTATAAATCTTTCTTCTAATTCTTTTGATATAGCTATTAGTTCAAAATTCAAATTATATTTTTCTGAAAATTCTTCTGCCAAGTCTTTCATTAAAGTTACTATTTCTAATCCTAACTTTTGAGCCTCTTCTGATTCTCCATGATGCTTTCCTATTAAAGCAATTAATGTTTCTGCTAGCCCTGTAAATCCAATATTTAATGTTCCATTTTTTATTACTTCTTCTACTGTATCATTTTTATCTAAAGTTTTACTATTTTTCCATATCCCTGACATTAATAATGGAAATTGGTTTGCAATAGCTGTTCCTTGAAATTTAAATCTTTCGTATAACTGTGTTGCTGCTATTTCTAAATAATTTTCTAGTTCATTTTTAAATATTTGTATTACTGTATTTTTATATTTTTCTGTTAAATTACTTCCTAAACCTAATTCAAAATTTACTCCTAGTTTATCTTGTGCTTTTAATGCTGATTCTATTGCAATTTTTGGCATATCTACTACAATTTGAGCTAAATTTCCTCTTCCTATCGACGTCTTTTCACCATGTCTATTTTCAAATATTCTTACTCCATCACCTAAAATCGCACATTCATAATACCATCTTTGACCATCTTCATTTTTCCATAAATGGTTTTCATTGAAACTTGCATCTAAATTAATATAGTTTGGAATTTTTCTTTTTGCTGTAACTTTTAATGCTAATTTATATAAGTCATAATTTTTATCTTCTGGACTGTAGTTTACTCCTTTTTTCTTTTTCCAAACTTGAATAGGATATATTGGTGTTTCATTATTTCCTATTCCTTCATAAGTCAAGTTTAATACTTCTCTTATAATACATCTTCCTTCTGGTGTTGTATCTGTTCCATAATTAATTGTATTAAAAGAAATTTGTTTATCTAATGTCATTGAAATTATGTTCATATCATGTAAATATGTTCTTATTGCTTTATGCACTCTATCTACAGTGTTATTTATTGCTATTTGTATATTTTTCTCTTTTTCTGATAATCCTTTTAAATCTTTTTTTATATACTCTTCTACAGTGTATTTACTGTCTATATTAATTCCTAATTCTTTTTGTTTACTTATTTCTTCTGCATAAGTATTTTTTACATATGGCGCAAAAAAATAATCGAATGCTGGAATTGATTGACCACCACTAATTTCTTTTTGTATTGCTACCATTGGCATATATATGTGGTTTATGGCCTCTTCTATTGTTTTTGGTGGTGCTCCTAATGCTTTTCCTACTTCAAATCTATTTTCTAATATTTTATTTAATGGATATTGAAAAGAGTTTAAAGCTTTTGTTGCATAATAATCTTTATCACAAATGTATATATAACCTTCTTTTTCTACTTTTCTTACATTTGCTGATAATAAAAATGCTTCAACATATGGTTTTATTACTTCTGATGCAAATCTCATCATCATTATTATTGGAATATCCATATTAGTTTTTTTATCAAATTCATTTGATTTTGCGCTTATAATATCTAAAAATACTTCTTGAGTTTTTGACCTTCTTGCTATATCTCGATTATATCTGTATGTGATATAACTTTGAGCAACTTCTTTTCTACTAGAACCCATTAGCTTTTTTTCAACTAAATCTTGTATTTCATATACATTAATTTGCTCTGTATTTTCTAGTTGTTTTTCAATACTTGTTGCAATTTTATTTGCTAAATCAAGATCAATTCCATCTGGTGTTTGCATCATTGCTTTTGTTATTGCATTTACTATTCTTTCTTTATTAAATTCTACAACTCTTCCATCACGTTTTATTATTTGCATTAGCTACCTCTTATCTTTATTTGTATATATTTTATTGTAAAAAGGTTTTAAAAAAAGTTGCTTTAGCAACTTTTTTCATTTTTTACAAATTATTACAGAAAATCCATGTATTTCAAGGGTTTATTTTAATATATAACATTTGTGTTACAATTTTTCATATTTCCTAAAACAGCTTAAAATTAATATTTTATTTTTTAATTGTTGCTATAGCAACAAATTGATGTTATACTATATATGTTCTTTTACAAAAGTTCGTATTTCATTTTGTAAAAGTGTGATTTTAATAGGAGTAATTAAATTTTTAAAGTAATATGAGAAAAAATTTAGATATAAAAAGTTTTACAAGCAAACTACAAGCAAATTGTAAATTAGTTGAAGTTAAAGAATTTCAAGAAAATGAAATTATAACTACTTTCTTAATGAAAAGAAATCAATTTTGTATTTTGCTTGAAGGTGACGCTCAACTTATTACATATGATAAAAGTGGAAATAAGAAAATTTTATATTACTACAGACCAAACGATATATTTGGAGAAGCTCTATTTAAAATATCAATGGATAGAGAACTTTTTGTTTTAGCCAAAAAGAAATGTAAAGTTTTATTTTATCCATATGATATAGCTGAACTTTGCACAGAAAATTGCTTATATCATATTGATATTTTAAGAAATCTTCCAGATCTTATCATGCATAGTATTGCTGAACAAAACTTTAGAATGATATTACTCACAACTAAAAGTGTTAGAGAAAAATTACTAACTTATTTTAAATCGCTATCAGAAGAAAGTAACAGTAAAAGTTTTGAACTTCCATTTTCTTTAACAGATTTAGCAGATTACCTAATGATAGAAAGAACAGCTATGATGAGAGAATTTAAAAGATTAAAAGACGAAAATATTATCAAAAAAACTAAAAATAAAATAACTTTAATATAGACACGGGGACGGAGGTTTTGTCTAAAACAACTTAAAATTTTATGTCCCTTTGGGGACATTTGCTGAGACTGTTGAATTTTAATTCGTACAGCCTCAGTATGCAGAACGCATTAGCATTCTGTAAACATATGCTCTGGACATTTTTGTCCCTTTAAATACAGATGTAAAAATTGAAATAAAGTACCTATAAAAAGGTACTTTTTCTTTAATAATGTATTCTATTATTCTTTAATTTTAACTCCTAGCAAATACAATAAATCTAAACATTGAAGTTGATTTATTATTGCTCCTTTTATATCTTGTATAGATACAATTATACCTTCTATAGTACTATCAGATAAATCTATATTTTTTAAACTGGTATTTGAGAAATTTGCTTGTGTTAAATCTGCTTTTTCAAAATATACATTTTTTAATCTATTTTCTTGAAAATAACTATTTCTTAGTCCTATATTACTAAATAAAATATTTTCCATACTTGCTGTTGAAAAGTTTATATAATTTGCATTAGATTCACTAAATGTAACATTATATAGTCTAGCATCAATAAAATTACAACCTGTTATTTTACAATTAGAAAATTCACATCTTACAAAAGAACATTTTTCAAAAGAAGTATTTGAGAAATTACAATTAACAAATTTAACATTATTAAATGTACTCTTTTCTAATATTCCATTCATGATATTTACATTGCTAAATATTATATTTTCAAATTCAATGTTAATTAACTCAAGATTTTCACTTTCAATGTTTTGCACAATTCTATCTTTTATTATATCAGTATTTGTAGTTTCTTCTTCTAAATTTTCTAATTCTGGCAAATCCTTTAAAAGCATTTCTTTTGGTTTTAATATGTTCATTTTATCCTCTCATCTCAGAAATGTAAGTAATTGTCTTGTTTAAACATAATTTGATTTTATAATTAGTTTAGACAAAACCTCCGTCCCCATGTCTAACTAAATTTTGAATAACATAATCATATATATAATATATGCTGTTAAATATATAACTCCATTTGGCTTATTCATTTCATTTTTAGGTGGTATCATTGGAAATAATGCAAGTAAAATTGTTCCTAATATTAATATTACCATTTCAAAATTATATGTAGGATTATACACTATTGGTTTTATAAAAGCTGAAACTCCTATTATAAGTAACATATTAAAAATGTTTGATCCTATTATATTACCTATAGCTATATCACTATCTCCTTTAATTGCTGCTGTAACACTTGTTACTAATTCTGGCAGGCTTGTTCCTATTGCAAGTATTGTTAAACTTATTATTTGTTCACTTATATTAAAATGTTCTGCAATAATTACTGCGTTATCTACAGTAAAATCTCCTCCTATTTTTAATCCTATTGCTCCTAAAATAACAAATATAATACTTTTTATTATTGATATATCATTATTTAAGTCATCTTTTGGAATACTTTTGTTGTCTTCTCTATCAAATTGCTCACCTTTTACTCCCATAAATATTGTATATAATATAAATAGTATAAATAATCCAATTAATATTATAGAATCAATTTTTGATATTCCCATTCCTAAATTGCAAAGTATCATAAAAATGACTGTTATAACTAAACACATTGGTATTTCTATTATTCTTGTTTCTCTTTGAAATTTTACAGGTTTTATAACTGCTGATAAGCCTAAAATTAATAATAAATTACATATATTACTTCCCACTGCATTTCCTATCGCCATGTCAGAATAACCTGAAAACGCTGATGTAACACTTACAAACAATTCTGGCATTGATGTTCCTATTGAAACTATTGTTAAACCTATTATTATTTCTGGAATATGAAATTTTTTAGCTATATTACTTGAGCCTTCTACTAAAAAATCTGCTCCTTTTATTAGTAGTACAAATCCTACAATTATTAAAATTACTTCTAGTATCATTTTTAGTTCTCCAATCTATTATAATCTCTATGATAAATTAATTTCTCTTTTTACTATTTCTTTTAATCTATCTTTTCAAAGCCTATTTTATTGCATTATTAAATCTCTTTATAACTACTATAATAAAACTCTTATATTTGTTTCCAAAACATTTGATTATCTTTAAATTCATATGTGATTTTTTCTTCATCGCACAAATATGATAAATATGATTTAATTGTACTTCCAACTAAAACATATTGATTTGCATTCATTACTAACTGATAGTCGTCAAAAATTATTTTTAAAATTTGTTCAAAAGTTCTTGCTTCATTACAAATATTATATATCTTATTTAAAATCTCTTTAACTTTATTTTCATTAAGTTCAATTAACGATGATATATCTTCACTTGCCTCAGAATGTGAAGGAATATATAATTTTCCATCTAATCCTTTTAAATATTCTAATGTATTTAAAAATTCCTTTACATCATAAACAAAAAACAAATGATATTTTGTAATTGTCTCTTGGCTAAATAATGAATCTGCTAAAAAGTAAACATTATCACTTGTTTTAATTCCAATCATATCGAAAAAATGTCCTTTTAAATTAAAATACTCTAGTCCTTCTGGTAAATTGTTTTCTATATTTGTTACTTTTGACTCTTTGGCAAGTAAAAATTTATTTGTTATATCTTTAAATGGATATGCTCCATAAAGAAATGATGGCTCTAATATTGGATTTTCTGTAAAAGCTTTTTCAATATTATAAGCAAAAATGTCACAATTTGTTCTTTCTTGAATAACCTTATTTCCGCCAATATGGTCTGCATTTGAATGAGTTGTAATAATTCCTTTTACATTCCAGCCTTGTTCATCTATAATTTTTAAAATCTTTTTACCAGCATCTTTATCATTTCCAGAATCTATAAGATATACATTTTTTTCATCTATTTTATATATTCCTATATTAGTAGGATTCTTTATATAATAAGTTTTTTCTCCAAGCTTTACAAGTTCCATTACTTATTCCCTTCTTTGATTTTCTAATAATCTTCTATATTCTTATTTTAATTAATTTATACTTGTTGTGAAATTCACTAAAATTATTTATATCATAAAACTAATATTTTTTAAACTATTATTTTGCAATTTTCTAAATTGTCTTAAATTTTATGTATATTTTTTTATGAATTATTTAATTACATTATTATTTAAGGAATTGTATTAAATTTCAATTACATTTTAATTTTATTTGTCAATTATTGTCTATGATAAAATACACAGCCAGCTTGCGATATTATGTAAATTGTGATATAATTAATTTGATAGTCTTTTTTATGGGACTGCCATTCGGAACTTTTCGGAGGGCACTTGTCCCTCCGATAATCAGATAACTATTATTACTTGGAGGGATTTTTTATGAAGAAGGAAAGAACAAACCATCAAATCAAAACATCAGTCATTGTAACAAATCTTAACATATCAGTGGCTGTTCCTGTTCCCAAAAAGGTTTCATTACCTAAAAACAAGCGCATCTTTGAAATGCTTGAGTTTTTTATTATGCAACGGGACAAACCACATCGAAGAAACTGCGACTATCCATATTATGATAACTGTCAACGTTTGCTGAGCTGGGCAATAGCATGCAATGCAAGGCTCACATCCTATCAGATGGCAACAGGCAGTGGGAGAAAACATGTTGAATTCAACTTTGAGTTTGCGGACGTTATCAATTGTTGCAATTTCATCATGGAACTTGGATATTATGAGGCAGTTGCAGAATTGTTCTGAACGAGGTTTGATTTGATATGTGCAAAATTTTTTCCAAAAAAAGAACACCAAATAACTTTCGTTATGAGGTGTTCTTTTTTACATTAAATTAATAGAAAAAGAGAATATTGATATAAAAATCAGTATTCTCTATTACTTTACATTAAATTAATCAATTCTCCATAATTGAAACTTTCCTGTGATTTCATCTACATCTTTAGTATTACCATATATAACTGCACCTAGATATTCTAACGTTTCATTTTCTTTTTTACTAACTGCTGATACAAGTTCTTCATCAGTTCTTGTTTCTAGCATTTCTCTAGGATAATCTGCAACTAATAAATTAGGATTACTTTTAGCTAAACTTATTGCTGTTTTTAATTTTCCTGCCTTTACCTTAGTTATTATAAAAGGAAATTTACTAATTCCTAAATGCTCTATTTCTGATTTATCTGTAATAACCTTTTTTCCCATTATTTCTTCATCTGAATACTTTCCTATTGAAATTGCTAAATGTCCAATAACATTAAGTGCAACTGATGCTTCAACATTACTTGCTATAATTCCTACTATTTTTTTATCTTCATAATTCATATATTTTCTCTCCTCTATTTAATTTAATTTATTTTATTTTTTAAATAAAGGAGCAAAAACATTTTCAAGTACTTCTATTTTTGCCCAAAGTTCTCCGCCATGCATTTTTCTTGAATATTTAAGCATAGTTTCCTCCTATAAATTTTATCTCTGTTATTTATTATAGCATATAATTTATAATTTTTCATTCATTTTATGTAAATTTATTTTATAATAAATCAATTGTAATATCATATCTATGATATTTTTGTTGCTTACATTCAAATATCTATGTTATAATAGCCTTAATTATTTAATTATAAAGGAGATTAAAATTATGCAACCAAATAAAATTAATCCTATTGGAATTGGAACTTATAAACTTGATTTAGAAAATAAAGATAAAACTTTAGATGCTCTTTTATACTCTTTTAATAAAGGTCAAAACTTTATGAGTACAAGTTTAGTATATGATAATTATAATGTCGTAAATTTTTTAAAAGATTTCTTTAAAGTTGTAAATAAAGATGATATCTTTCTTACATGCCACCTAGAAGCTTATATTGAAAAAAAAGAAGATGTTGAAAAACAACTAGATGAATATCTAACAAGAATGAATATTGATTATATAGATGCACTTCAAGTTCATACATCATATATTTCTAAAATTCCATTATTAGAAACATATGAAGAAATTGATAAATTAGTAAAAAAAGGTAAAGTTAGATATATCTCTGCAAGTAACACTAACTTTGATGAATTAAAAGAAATTCAAAAACATTTTAACTTATTTAGTTTTGAAGGTGTTTATAACTTAGAGTGTAAATATTATGAAAATATTGGATTAATTGATTTCTGCAGGCAAAATGATATTAAATTTGTTGTTTATCAAGCATTAAGAAGAAATAATATCGCTAAAATGAATTATCCTTTCTTAGTAGAAATGTCAAATAAATATAACAAAACTCAAAATCAAATATTGCTTAATTGGTTGATGAAAGAAAAAGGTTTAAATACTATAATAAAAACTAACACTATAAAAAATATAGACAGTAACTTAGAAGCATTAAACTTTACTCTTCAACCTGAAGATACTAAAATACTTAATGATTTTCAAGATAAACGTTTTAATGATATTGAAATTGATTGGAAAAATCAAGGTGGAATTACTATCGATAAATTAGCAAGCCAATTTAAAATAGACGATTAAAATATACTTATTCTCTAACATTATTATAAAGGAGATTTTATAATGAATACTAATTTTAATAATTATGGATTTACAAGAGAAGTTATAACTAATTATGATTTATCTAATAAACATCCTTTCAAAAAGAAAGCTGGTAAAGCAAGTGGATATTATCAATTAATTTTTGATAATAGTTTAGAAAATGACTTACGAGCTCTTCATGAACTTTATAAAGACAATGTTCCATTTAAAATATTTGGTTCAAAAACAAATTTATACATAACTGATAACGGATATGATGGTCTTTTTATCGATATGAGACCTTATAATGGCAAAATAGTTTTTAATAAAAATACAAAATCTTTTACTGTTACTGGTAATGTATCTGTATATGAATTTGTTAACTTTACAATGAAACGTGGATATGATTTTGGCGAACTTACAGGAATACCTGGATTAATTGGTGCTGGAGTTACTGGTAATGCCGGTTATACTCCTAGTGGAAAAGCTTTTAGCGATTTTGTTACAGAATTAACTGTGTTTGATTTTGAAAAATGTGAAACTCTTAAACTTATTCCTGATGAAAAATTCTTCTCTCTTCGTGAAAGTTTTATAAGAGAAAACAATAGAAACAAAACAAGATATTTTGTTAAAGAAGTAGTTTTAAAATCAGATTTTGTTGGTGAAGAATTAGTAAGACAAAAATTTGATGCTCAAATGACTAGAAGAAAACCTGGATTATATTATGGATTTAAAGAAGGAAGTGCTGGTTCTTTATGGATTTATGCTCATTTTAAAAAATTAACTGGAAAATCTTTTAGACACCTTCTTGCTGAAAATCCTTCAATCAATGCTAATTTCAATGGAGCAACTTTTAGTCCTAATGGTAATAATCATTTTATAACTGGTCCAAACACTACTGATAAAGACGTTGCTAAACTATTTGTTCATACTATAAGCAAAGTTAAAGAAATTTATGGATTTGAATTAAAAAAAGAAATTTTCATTCTTGATGCTGATGGTGAAATTAGTCTTGAAACTTTTATAAAAAGAAATTCTTAGAACTCTAAGCAAATTTACTATAAAAGTTCTATTATTATAAATCATAGCAAAAAATCATTGAAAATATATTCAATGATTTTTTTACTTTTTATATTATACATTTTTTCTTTTTATCTATAAAATAATATCCACTGCAACATACTATATCAACTATATACCAAGCTAAAATGCTTAGTCCTAAAGCAAGTAGAGGCTGATTATAGTAATTCTCAATTCCAAGTAATATTATAATTTCTGCAATACTTGCAAGAGCAAGTGTTACAAACGCAAATCTAGTATTTCCTACTCCAAGCACATATCCCATCATTAATTGAGATAATGGAATTAATACAAACGCAATTCCAACTATACTTAAATAATCAATTGCCATTTTAATAACCTCTTCACTATTGGTAAATATTGAGCAAAACCATCTTGAACATAAGATTAAAAATAGTGCAATTACTATTGTAGGCACTAAAGATATTTTTAGCCCATTTTTCATTACTTTTCTTAAACTTTCTAAAGCTTTTTTACCTATAAACTGTGCAACTACTATTGTAATCATACTTTTTATACTTGTTCCTATTACATAGAAAAATGATTGTAGTTTACTTACAATTCCATAACTACTACTTCCCACTACTCCCAGTGCATTTGATATGTATACCTCAAGCATAATTGTAAAAATTGTTGAAAGTTCAGCAAATACCATTGGAAATCCCAATTTGACAAATTCTTTTAAAAATTCTTTCTTTAGTTTTACAAATTTTATATTAAATTTAAGTAATTTGCTCTTTCTAGTAATATAAATCAAACTTATAATCAATCCAATAATCATTGCAGTCATACTTGCAACTGCTGCACCAGATACACCTAATCCTATCCAAATAAATATTGGATCTAATACAATATTTATAACATTAATTGTAGTAAGTAAAATCATTGGGGTTTTACTGTCTCCAGTTGCTCTAATTCCTTCTACTATCGTATTAGCTAAGAAATAGAACACATATCCTATCATATAAATAATTAAATATTGTTTTGAAATAAGTAAAATTTCTTCTGGTGTATTTAAAATTTTAAGCCACATATCAGATGTTATTATCAAAATTAAACTTGTAATAATTCCAAGTAATGTAGACACTATGTAAATTGGAGTAATTATTTCTTTTATTTTTTCCTTATTGCTTGAAAATCTCTGTGCAACCATAACAGACGTTGTTACAGTAACTGCTGCTAATACTGATGAAGGAATTAAAGTAATTGGCCAACAATTTGTAATTGCTGCCATTCCTTCATCTCCTACTAGCCTTCCAACCCATATTCCGTCAACTATATTATACATTGAATTTAGTAAATTTGTTATTAATAGTGGAATACAGAACTTTATCATATTTTTTAATAAATTTCCTTGTGTTAAATCTTTACCTTCCATAATTTTTCCTCTAAAATATTTTTATTATATCTTCTATATTTTCTAATTTATAATCATATTCCTTAACCTCTCCAAAGCCATATGATGCATATATAAATGGAGTTTTTGCATAATCTGCTGCTAATTTGTCACTTATTGTATCTCCCACATAAACTGCATTTTTTAGATTATTTCTTTCTATAACTAATTTTATATTCTCACCTTTACTTAATTTTGTTCTACCATTACTTTCATAATCCGTAAAATAATTTTCTAACTTGCTTGTTTTCAAAAAAGATTCAATATATCCTTCTATACAATTACTTACTATGAACAATTTATATTTTTTTGATAATGATTTTATTGTATCCTGCATTTTAAAATATAATGTTCCACCATTTTTTAATAAATTTCTTATATTGATTTCAAAAGCCTCTTTAGCATATATTATAGCTTTTTCTTTTTCAAGATATCCATAATATTTTTTTACGATTTCATCAAAAGGTAATCCCATAGAACTTTTTACTTCTTCTGCAGATATATCAAATATTATTTCATTATATTTATCTTTTACTTCTTTTAATGTTTTAACAGAACAATCAATAGTACTCCAAAGCGTTCCGTCTAAATCAAAAATGATACTATCTATTTTTTCCATAATATCTCCTAATTAACTTTTTGGTTGTAAAATAATTCCATTTTCTATAAGTGCTTCTGATAAAAATTGTCCTGGTTTTATTATAATTTTTTCATATTCTTGTTCTCTTTCAAATAAATCAATTAAAGAAGGAAATTCTACTCTACGTCTTTCTATAAATTCCTCACTATTTCCTCTATTTTTAAATCTTTCTATATATTCTTCAAAATTATTTCTCATTGGGCAAACTAATATAACTCTAGTATCTTTTGCTTTTAATTTGAATTCATTACTATTATATGCATCAAAAACATGTTCAATAAACGGCGATATTACAATCTTTCCTAAATTAAGTTCATCTAATGCTACTTTAATAAAATTATTTGGATAATTTGGATTTTCTTTACGTAAATTTACTGAACCTTTTCTTTGTTCAAGTGGTAAATCTCTTATTGATTCATCATAAATATATTTATAATCTTGAAAATCTAAATCAATTACATTTTTATAATTCTTTTCAGTTTCTGTTTTTCCAGTTCCCATATATGCCATTATCAAAATTCTTTGCATTTTTACTTCTCCTTGCTAATACTTTACTTTTATAACTTATATTTTCTTACTTCACAATTTTTTAAACTTAAAACTTCTAAATTGCCATCTTCTGGAATTCCATTAAAATAACACTCAACTACTTTGCTTATTCCACTATGAGTAACAACTAATATAGTTTTATCTTTATATTTTTCTTTTATGTCATCAATAAATTCATATACTCTTTTAAACAACTGTTGCATAGTTTCAGCTCTTTCATAAATTGTTGTATCATTATAATTCCAGTATAAATCTCTATCTAAACTATCAAAACTCTTTCCTGTAAATTCGCCACAATCTCTTTCTACAATTCTTTTATCATAAATTACTGGATATTTATTTACATTGATAATTTCCATTGTATGTTTAGTTCTTATTAATGGTGAACAAATTACTAAATCAAATCTTGTATCTTTTAACATTTCTTTAGTTCTATTTGCTTGTTTTATTCCCTCTTCATTTAGGTCTATTTCTCTAATACCATCCATAATTCTGTATAAATTTCCATCTGTTTGTCCATGTCTAGTTATATACATTTCCATAATTTATTTCTCCTTTATAGCAATTACTTCTATTTCAATCTTACACCCTTTTTTTACTAGACTGCTAACTTCTACTAATGTACTAACAGGTTTACTATTTGCAAAATATTTGTTTCTAATTGGAGACACTTTTGAAAAATCATTTATGTCAGTTAAAAATATTTGTGTTTTAACAACATCAACTAAACTTGAATCAGCTTCTTTTAATATATTTTGAATGCAATTAAACACATATTCTGTTTGACCTTCTATATCGTCGCAAACAACATTGCCATTTGAATCTTGTGCTATTTGACCTGTAACAAAAATCATTTCTTTATTGTTTCCTAATTCTACTTTTAATCCATGAGAATATGCTCCCATAATTTCTGCTCCGCCTTCTGGAATTAAACTTTCTTTAAACATAACTTTTCTCCTATCTATTAATATAATATTATTAATTATTATCTATTTTTTCTTTTAGTTTAGATAAATTTTTTGATAAACTTATTACTTCTAAAGGTATTAGAACTAATTTATCATTAGTAGCAACATAGTTTACTATATTTATATTACTTATATCAATTGCATTTTCTAATTCTTTTATAACATAATGAAGTTGAACACAATGAGGAGATTTGTCTACTGTAGCAAATATTAAATTTTTGATTTTTCCTCTTGCAATCATTCCAATAATTTTTGTTACTACCATATTCAAATGCTCTTTTTCTAAGCAAACATCATAAATATTTGAAGAAATCTTTTCTAATTCTTTATAACTTTCTGGTTGCATACTTTTTAAACAACTTCCTACTATTATCATTGTTTCTTGAACATCAAAACAATTAGTCTTTAATAAATCTTTCATATTTTCCTCCATTAAAATATACCTTTATTAGTTTTATTAAATCATTTAATTCTTTAAAACTATTAGAATTTGTATAAATTCCAAATTGGGTTTCACCTAAGTCTATTTTGGTTTTTACTTCTACTAAATTAAATTTTTTATAGTCACTTTCATTTATATATTCTCGTGTTATTAATCCTAAAACATTTGATGAACTTGTAAGCTCTAGAATTGTTTTGTAACTACTATTTTTCAATTTTAGATTTTTTCCAATAGTTAACTCTTTTAATCTTGCTACAATTTGTGCATATATTCTTGGTACATATATAATTTGATTTTCTAAATCTTCAAGTGTTATTTCTTTATTTGCAAATATTGAATCTTTATTTGCTATAAATACCTCATGCAAATATCCTAATTTAACATATTTTATTTCACAATCTAATATATCTTCACTATATTTTTTAGAAAATACTATATCTAATTCTTTACTTTTTAATTTTCTAATCATTTCGGAATTTTCTTCACATATTAAATTCAAATTAACATTTGGATACTTTAAACAATACTCATTTATAACATCTCCAAAAATACAACTTCCCATATGATTATGAGTTCCAATATTAATATTCTTTTCTTTACTAGTTTGTTCATCTATTTTATTAAGTTCTTCAATTGGATTTTTAAGACTTTCAAATAGTTTTTTTCCTTCTACTGTTAAAGAAAGTCCTTTACTTTTTCTCTCAAACAATTTTATAGATAATTGATTTTCTAAATTTTTAATTTGTTTAGTAATAGCTGGTTGAGAAATATTTAATTTTGCACTTGCTTTAGTTATATTTTCTTCTTTAGCAACTTCAACAAAAATTCTATATAATTCAAAATCTATCATACATCTTACCTTTTTAACATTTTCTTACATATTTTTATATCATAAAAGCATGAAACATTCAACATATCCCATGCTTTTTGTTTTAAAACTAAAATCTTATTAACTTAAAAAATTTCATTTTAAAACTAAAATCAAACTAGGCTTAAAAGTTTTGAAATGTATACTCTAATTTGCTCATCATTACATCTACTTAAATCAAAATGAATAGTATTGTTTTTACACCCTGACAAGTGTAATGTCAAATTTGACGATAAAAATAAACTAAATACTCCTTCCTGGCAAACACCATTTTGGTAATATATACACTCTTTTTTACAAAATTCTGAATACTTTGCTCCTCTGCAAGAATCTTTTACTTGAATCCAATTTTCTCCTCTAAAATAAGCAGTCATAGGAATTCCGTGACCTTTTCCAATCATTTTTGTTGTCCATTCTTTACTTGAACTATTTGAATTTTCTTCTAAAAAGTTATAAAATTTTTTCATCGGAACAAACATATCTTCCCATAATTTAAAAGCCTCTTTATCACATACTTTGTTTCCAGTTCCTAAATATTCTGAAAATTTATTCAAGTCTAGCAATTTCACATCTACATGCATTTCATCAATTGCTTTTAATATTAAATCTTTTACTTCATTTTCATTTATTCTAGTTACAACAATGTTATATCTTACAGAAATACCATTTTGCTTTAATGTCTTTGTAATTTTCATTACTGTGCTAGAAAGAAATTTTGGAAAATGTACATTGTCTATATACTCTGATAAACTATCAACGCTAAAAACAATATCCAGTCTATCTTTATATTTTCTAAGTACTTCAATATTTTCCAGAATTCTGAAACCATTAGTGTTTATTCTAACTCTAGTTCCATCAAAACTCATAATATATTCTATAAGTTCAAAAAAATATGAAACACTTGTAGGCTCTCCACCAGTTATTCTAAAATTACTGATTCCAATTTCATAGCTATTACGTATTATCTTTTTTATTTTCTCAAAAGTTATTGTGCATCTTTCTTTTGATATGCTTTCTCCTCCTTCTTTACAATAAAAGCACTTATAGTTACAATAAGTTGTTAATGCTATTGCCAAATAAGTATTTACCCGATTTTTCATTCATTTTTCCTCCTAATGATTTATTATAGTCAGTCACAATTTTTTCTTAATACACTTATTATTTTATCTCAATATTTACATAAAGTGAAATACATATAATTACCTTTGAAATAACCAAATGGAATATCATATATTTTTATTCATTTAAACATGCAAAAAGCACACACATTACTATTACATGTGCATGCTTTTTAACACTTTTTTTCGGGATACCCTAATTAATTTCCTGACATTTTGATTAATTCAGAATTTTCAGACTACTCACACTTTCGGTATATTGCACAAATGCACACCAACCATGCTTTTTATTACATCTGCAACCTGAACGAAACACATTTTTTACTTCAAGGTCTGGATTTTCTTTTTTTAATTTAAAAACTTTAATCCATATACCTATATATGTCCGCGCCTCTAAATAATCTTTTTTTATCATTCTGTTTCTCCCTTCTTTACCAGATATAAATTGTAACAAATTTGTCTCACATTATAATTATATCATGTTTACATAATTTTGTCTAATCTTATAAAAAAGAACGTATGATATTTGACTTTTACTTCAAATTATAATATACTATTTTAGTTTTATATATTATGAATGAAATGAAAAATACCAGAGAATTATTACACATAGAAAGGATTTTGAAATGAACAATTTTATGAACTACTTTAATGAAACAATGTCTAAGTATTGGCAATTTTCTGATGAAACACAAAAAATATTACAAGATATTTATCAAAAAAATCATATGACTCTTGAATTACCAATTGATGTGAAATTTGTAGCTCGGGAATTAGGATTTAAAATTGAAAAAAGTATTGTAAACAGTATTGTAAACAGCAATGGAATTCATTCAAATAGTTTTTTATCAAACAAGACACTGTTTATGGATTCTAATTTATCGTATAAGGAGCAACAATTTCTGGTTGCTAAAGCAATAATAGTAGATCTTTTTTTTACTAGTTCGCTTTATTCTTTTTCAAATTCATTTTTGATACATAATAATATAGATTCTTTTATTGCAGATATAGGAGCTATATTAATTTTGTTACCAATCCCCATATTAAAAAAAGAGCTTTCAGAATATATAACATTGTATCAAGATTCATTTAATGGTAATAAGTTTATAGAATACTTATCCATTCGTACACAAGTTCCATTATTTCAAATTTCTTTTGGATATCATGTCTTAACACAAATGATTTGCTATAAAAGACAAAAAGAATTTATGGATGCTAAATACGATGTTACAAAAGTTCCAAATGATGAATTTGAAGATATTTTTAATTAATGTTTTAATAAACTCATTTCTAAAATTCCATAGAAAATTCATGGATGTCACAAAATAGAGACATATTAGCACTTTAAAAGTGACTATTATGTCTCTATTTCTTTTAAACATATTTTCAAATAATGACATTCTATACAATTTTATTACACTATTAATATTTATGCCTTTACATATAATATATGTTTATATATAAAGTTACTTACTAAATATAATTTCACATTATTATTTTTTCTAATATTTGCATTGTGTCATTTAATACTTTCTCTCTATCAAATGATGTATCTACAAACCAAATATCTAATTCTTTACATTTCTTCTCAAAATATTTACTTTTTGCTATCCAACGTTTTACATGTTCTTTCATAAAATCATCATCTTTATTATATGTCCAATCTGTATTTTTCTGATATTGTTTTATTTGATAAAAATGCTCTTCTTCTGTTAATTTTGGAAATCCAAGAAAAATTATTATAGTATCTTCTTTTTCAAATAACTCTTTAGCTTTTTCAGGTAAAATATCACAAGAATCTATTATGTAATTAAATTTTCTATCACATATTTTTATACTTCTATAGAACATATATGCTAAAAATTTTGGAAAATCTTCTATCATTCCACTCCCATTATTATTATTGATATTATTTTGTGGTAAAATTTCACTAAAAGCTTTTCTAACAGCATCTCCAATAATAACATTATAATTAGGATATTTTTCACATATCATTTTTGTTAATGTTGATTTACCAGCACGTGATGCTCCTAATATTACAATATTTTTCATTCTATTTTCTCCTAATTCTAACTAAAATATTTTTTATTATATTTAAAATTAAAGATTTTGTAAATCTATTTATATAAAAAATACTCTATATAAAGTTTGTAAATTTTACTTTTAATTAATAACTTTGCTTAAAAAAATGACTCGTTAACTTTACAGTTTTCAAGTCATTTTTATATCTATTTGGTGCCTAAGGCGGGACTCGAACCCGCATGGTTTCCCGCACGATTTTGAGTCGTGTGCGTCTGCCAATTCCGCCACTCAGGCATATATAAATTACAATTACTACTAAGACATCCGTATAAGATATCTGTATTTCACTGCGTTCAAACAGCTATCTTAACTCGGGCATATACTTTATATATCTTAACATATAATTTTTATATTGTCTATATTTAAGATATAAAAAAAACTTAAAATACAAACATGAATTAAACTATATCATTCTTGAAACTTATTCCTTTTTCATTTCAAACATATCTAATTAAGAAAAAAATCCAACTTTTATCGAGCTGGATTTTCTTTTTTTTAATTCCTATTTTTAGGTATCATACAATTTAAGCACCATAGCATTCATTCCATAATGTCATTGCTATAATGGCAATTCGATCTCTTTCAGATTCGCTCCACTTAAATTCCTGACTTAAATATATACATGCTTGAGGATCTCCTGCGCTCAATAATTCATGTAATACTACATCATCTGGAAATTCTTTTTTTACTCTTTCTTTAAACTCTTCTGAATAATCAATTTTTCCCATGCCTCTTCTCCTGTTAGTACCTGAAATTATCCTGTAGTAATACCAGGATTTACTATAGTTTCAATTTGCTGTAAAAGCCAAATCAACCTGTATTATAATATATTTTACATAAAATGTCAAATTTAGCTATTTTTCCTCATTATGCTATTTCTCTATAATTGATAAATTTTATTTTAGTTTTACAATTCACTACTTAAATATAGACAATATAAAATGAGTTAAATTATATTATATCATTTTTAAAACTTGTTCCATTTTCTAATTTAGGCATTTCAAACATATCTAGTATTGTTGCTGATATATCTGAATATGTTTCTCTAATTCCTATATCTACATTTGGTTTTAATGTTTTTCCATATGCAAGTATTGGTATATATTCTCTGTCATGATCTGTACTTGGTGTGCTTGGGTCATTTCCATGATCTGCTGTTAAAATTAATATATCATTTTCTTTTAAACTATTCATTATTTCTGGTAATTTACTATCAAATTCTTCTAATGCTCTTGCATATCCTTCTATATTATTTCTATGTCCATATAACATATCGAAATCTACTAAATTTACAAATATTAAATCCTCTTGTGCATTTTTTATTGCATCAATAGTTTTTTCTATTCCATCTGTATTTCCATTTGTATGTATACTTCTATTTATTCCTCTTCCACTGAATAAATCTTCTATTTTTCCAATTGCTAATACTTTTTTGTCATTTTCTTGGAAAGAGTCTAACATTGTTTTTCCAAAATCTTCTGCTTCAAAGTCTTTTCTATTATATGTCCTTGTGAAATCTTCACTACATGTTCCTACAAATGGTCTTGCTATTACTGTTCCTATTCCATATCCTTTTTCATCTATTACATCTCTTGCTATTTTGCATAATCTATGTAATTCTGATACAGAAATCATATCCTCATGAGCAGCTATTTGAAATACGCTATCTGCTGATGTATATACAATAGGCTTTTGGGTTTTTATGCTTTCTTCTCCATATTGTTTTAAAAAGTCTGTTCCAGAACCTTTTTTATTGCATATAAATCCTGATATTCCAAATCTCTCAGCTACTTCATCTAATAACTCTTGCGGAAATCCCTCATAATATGTTTTAAATGGTTCATTTTTTATAAATCCTGCTATTTCCCAATGCCCAACAGGACTATTTTTTCCTTTTGTTTTTTCAGCTGCTTTTCCATATATTCCAATTGGATTTTCTTCTTTTTCTTTTATTGTTAGTCCTTGTATATTGTATAATCCTAATTTTTTCATATTAGGAATATTTAAAGAGGTATTATAGTATATTCCTTCTAAAGTATTGCTTCCGTCATCTCCATATTCACTTGCATCTGGCAAAGCTCCTACTCCAAAGCTATCTAAAACTATAATAATCGCTCTATTAATCATATTTCTATTTTCCTTTTCATATAATTTTACTTTTGTTATTTTTAAAAACAATTTATCTAAAAATCCATATTATACTAATTTTTATTTTCTTGCTTCTACATCATATTCGTATACAAAAACATTTTTTGATTTTGGTAATATTAAATTATTGCTTTCTGTAAAATATTTATTTGTTCTAAATTTGTTTTTAGCAATTAATCTAAATTTTAATTTTTTAGTATCTAATAAAACACTAGATGATAAATCCATTCCTATTGGTAATGTTTGGTTATTATTATCATAATAAATTATATTAGAATAATATAATAATGGTAATCCTTCTTTATAATTTAATTTGATTAAATTTAAAGCTCCTTCGCCATCATCTTCATATTCTTCTAATGCCTTTTCAACATTTATGTTATATACTTCAAATGCTTTTTCTTTTACTTTTTCTGTTATTTGACACACTTTGTATAATGAGAAATCATATTCAGCTTTTCCTTTTGGTATTGCTCTATCTATAAAACCTATTATACTTTGTAGTCTTTCAGTTAAATCAAATACATCTATTTTCTTATTTATATTTAATATTTTAAATTTACTTTTTTCATTTTCTCTATGACTTCTATTTCCAATATATTTTAGTCTTCTACTATCATCTTCAACATTTCCAAATATATCAAAAGTTTCACTTTCAATAGAAAGTTTAGTATTATTAAATTCTTCTTTTAATTTATTTAATATTTCTTGAGCTACTGAAGTTTCTAAGTTATTTTCTCTTAATAAATTTAATGCTTCTAAAACTTCACTTTTTGCTATAAACACACTATCTAATTCTTCTTTAGATAATTTCTTTCTTTGAATTGTATCTACTTTTGCTCCTAAATCTTCAAAATCTGATTCAAAATCAAAGGCTTTTTTCATTACTGTTTTATTTTCATCATTCTCTTTATCTGCACCCATTTCTAGGCTAAGCTTCTCGTCTTTGTTTGAGAATTTCCAAAAATCAAAAATACTTTTTCTATGTTTATCAATTTCTTCAATATATAAATTAGCATTTTTTACTTTTGATATTATATTTTCTAATTTTAATTCTTGAGCTTTTAAATCTTGATTTAAGTTTTTATAATTCTTCTCTGCTTTTTCAAGTAAAGAATATATTGTAACTAAATCTTCTATTGTATAAAATCTTTTTCCTCTTAAAGATACATCTATTGCTACTGTGCTTATAGTATTATTATTTTCTTCTTTTTCTGGTGCTGTATCTTTAACTTCCATTTTAATTTTTTTACTTGGTTTTGAAGATTTAAAGAAATACTTTACTTTTCCTATAAATGTTTTTTTACATTCTAAATATGTTGATATTTCTCTTTGTTTTACTAAATATTCATCTTCTTTTTCTTTTACTGAAATCTTTATATCAGCTAATTTTTCTTGTATATCTTTAATATTTATATTTTGTTTTACTATCGATTCCTCTGCTAATTTGAATTCATTTTTTATAAATTCTGGTAACATCTCATATGTTAACTTAACTTGACCCATATATAGTTCTAATCCATTGTTACTATCAATTTTAGTAATAAATTCAAAATGGTTTTTTATTTCTGTTTGCATGATAAATAATGCTTTTAATAATTTATAAAACTTAACCGCTTCTTCTCTATTTGTTAATTTTATTTTATAGCTACTTTTTACATTATCATATACTACAGTTTCTCCAACTATTTGCAAAGATAATGCATTTGTTCTGCTATATACTTCAAATGTTAGTGCCCAATTTTTTGTAAATAACCATAAATAATTTTCTAAATCTGCTATTTCATTTCTATCTAAATATTCTTCTGAGTAATTCATTGCATTAATTGGTATATATATTTTAGGTGCTACTTTACTTTCACTATTTGCAAATTCGATTTTCTTTTTTATTAAATAGAAAAATTCTGCATATGTCTCTTCTTTTGAACACACTAACATAAAATATCTTCCTGTTGCTGGTGAAAAATAAATTTGCCACATATGTGCTTTAGGATATTTTACTTTAAATGGTTCTCTCTTTTCTAATTCTTTTTGAATACTTACTATGCTTTCTATTTCTGGTATTGATACTTTATCTAACATTTTTAAAAATGTTGTATATCTTTCAATTTCTTCTTCATCATGATCATTTTGTAAAATATACTTAAATAAAGGTAAAGCTTTAGCATATTTATCTTTTAAAGGGTCTGTTCTTAGGCATGGTGTAATTAATATATCAATTTTATCAATTGGAACAAAACGAAATACTCTATGATCCTTATCATTATTTAATCTTGATACATTAAAATTAAGTGGCTTATAATCTATTAAATCATTTGGAATATCATCTAAATCTAAGTTTAAATATTTTAACTTTTTTTGTAGTTCACTTTTTGTTACACTTTCCACGTCTTTTTCTCCCCTTCTTTTATAACTTTAATTAATCACTTGATATTATATTATATCAATTTGATTTGTTCAACATTTATTTTAAACAATTATAAAAAATCTTTGATTTTTTAAGTGATTTTTTCATACATATAACTTAAGATGCTAGAATGTAAATTTAAAATATTTACATTCTAGCTATCTATTTATTGAAATAATGTAATATTTTCAATATTTGCTGCAAAATATGGTACTTCTTTTTCACTTTCTTTTAAGAATATTGCATATTTATCATCAAAATTAAATTCTCTTTTTCTATCTTCTTCCATAATTGCTGCTGATAATACTTTCATATCAATTGCTGCTTCACTTTTTATTTCTCCACCTTTATTGTTTAATGTCATTTTTATTGTTTGCATTGCAGCTACTATTTCTCCTATATCTCCATCAGATAATACAAATTCTTGATTTTCTAATTCATGATATTGTTTTAATAAATCAATATTTATATTTGGTACTTTTAAAGTATCTTTTTTGGTAAATGTTCTATTTTCTTCAAAATCTTCTGCCTTTTTATTAGCATTTTCATATATTTCTTCAAAAGTGCTTCCTTCTGGATTTCTAACTAATATTACTTGTTCACGTTCTTTTGTATTTAATATTACAGCAAAATCTTTTTCTGAATTATAATATAATACTTCTACTTGTTTTCTTACTTTTTCGTCTGTTTCTTCATTAATTCCAAAGTATTCTATATCTTCGTATTTACCAGCAAAACTTGCTTTTTCAAGTTTTGTAAATTCATTATCAAACTCAAATTTCTTTTTTAACATTGCATAAAATAAGTATCTTTTTACATCAGGATTATTCTCATCATTTAATCCTTCTTCTGACCAATCTAATCCATCTAATATATCACTTGTTTCATTAAACTTTTCTTTTATACCTTTTTCTATTTCACCTTTTAATTCTAAAGTTTTTAATCCCCAATTTTTATAAAAAGAATCTTCTGAAATATCATTTTCTGTAAAGCTTTGTTTGTTTAGATTTTTAACTATATCTAATTGTGGTGTAAAAATAATATCTTGTCCTACTACTTCATTTTGCATATCATTCCATACTAACTGAAATGTGCCACACCAAGCACTATTTTCTTTTAATTCATCTTGCATTGTTGCTAAAACTTCTATTTCAGCTAAATTACTTTCATCCCTACTATTTTCATTTTTTTCACTATTACCTACTTGATTTAATACATTTTCACTTTGAGACTCTTTTTTATTAATTATAATTGAACATAAAATGATTGCTAAAATGATAATTATTATAACTAAAAATATTGTTTTTTTATTAAATAATTCTTCCATAAATTTTGTTTTAAGATATTATCTTAAAATCCCCTTTCTTCTTTACAATTGATATTTTAGAACAATAGTGGACGATATTTAATATGAAAAAGACAAAGCTTTACTGAATCGTCCACGTCATTTAAAATAAAAAAGAGATTTTGTCTATTTTGATATCAATCAATTATTTTATTATCTAAATTTTAGACAAAACCTCCGTCCCCATGTCTGCATGTCTATCTAGTAAAGTTATTTATTTCTTCTTTTATTTTACTTACAAATTCGTCTATTTGCATTGCTCCTATATCTCCATCTTTTCTTGAACGTACACCTACAGCATTTGCTTCTACTTCTTTTTCTCCTAAAATAAGCATATATGGTATTTTTTGAAGTTGTGCTTCACGAATTTTATATCCTATTTTTTCTTGTCTATCATCTAATTCAACTCTTAATCCTTCATTTGAAAGTCTTTCTACTATTTTTTGAGCATATTCTTTTTGACTATCTGAAATTGGTAATACCTTTACTTGTACTGGTGCTAGCCATACTGGGAAAGCTCCTGCAAAGTGTTCTGTAATTATTCCTATAAATCTTTCAAATGATCCGAATAATGCTCTATGAATTAATATTGGAGTTTTCTTATCTCCATTTGAGTCAATATAAGATAAATTAAATCTAAGTGGTAATTGGAAATCAACTTGTACTGTTCCCATTTGCCATTCTCTTCCTAAGCAGTCTTTCATTTTTATATCTATTTTTGGTCCGTAGAAAGCTCCATCTCCTTCATTTATTCTATATTGATCTTTTCCACATAATTCGTCTAAAACTTCTCTTAAATTAGCTTCTGCTTTATTCCATAATTCTATATCACCCATGTAATCTTCTGGTCTTGTTGATAATGTTAATTCAAAATCAAGTCCAAATATTCCATATAAATATTTTGCTATTTCTATAATATCTTTAATTTCAGAACCAATTTGATCTTCTGTAATAAAGTTATGTGCATCATCTTGACGGAACATTCTAACTCTAAATAACCCATTTAATTGTCCTGATTTTTCATTTCTATGAATTACATCAATATCATTAAATCTTAATGGTAAATCTTTATAACTTCTTAATTTTGAAGCAAATATTTTTATTGCATTTGGACAGTTCATTGGTTTTAAAGCTTGTTCTTTTCCATCTGAATCTGTTAATACAAACATATCTTCTTTGTAATGATCCCAGTGTCCTGATATTTTCCAAAGTTCACTACTATTTAGTTGAGGTCCTGAAAATTCCATGTATCCTCTTTTTTCGTGTTCTTTTCTCCAAAGATCTATTAAAATGTTCATCATTTTAAATCCTTTTGGCATCCAATATGCCATACCTGGTGCTGTTTCATCAAAGAAAAATAAATCTAATTCCTTTCCAAGTTTTCTATGATCTCTTTTTTTAGCTTCTTCTATCATATTTAAGTATTCTTCAAGTTCACTTGATTTTGGGAATGATATACCATAAATTCTTTGTAACATCTTATTGTGTTCATCACCTCTCCAATAAGCTCCTGAAGATGTTAATAATTTTACTGCTTTTACTGCTCCTGTTGTTGGTAAGTGTGGTCCTCTACATAAATCTGTAAAGTCTCCTTGTTTATAAAAAGAAATTACTTCTCCTTCTGGTAATTCTTTAATTAATTCTACTTTGTAAGGCTCATTTCTTTCTTCCATGAATTTAATAGCCTCTTCTCTTGGAAGTTCAAATCTTTCAATCTCTAAATCTTCTTTAATAATTTTTTTCATTTCTTCTTCGATTGCTCTTAAATCTTCCTCTGAAAATGGTTTTTCTACATCAAAATCATAATAGAATCCATTTTCAATTGCTGGTCCTATTGTAACCTTTGCCTCTGGAAATAATCTTTTTACAGCTTGTGCCATAATATGAGAAGTTGTATGCCAATACATACTCTCCTCTACTTCCATTGTTTTTCCTCCATGTAATTTTACTTTAAACATAATAAATTCCTCCTTGCCATTTTGGCTTTAAAATTTATTTAAGCTTTCTCTTATAAGGGCCTTTTTACTAAATTGATTATACAATTTAAAATCAAAAAGCCCCTATAAGCTAGAATATAGCTTATAGGGGTAAGTTTATTTCTTACGGTTCCACCCTACTGTTTAACTCTTAATAGATTTTTAACGCTATCTTTGCGCCACCTTTTCAAGTGGAAACTCCGAGGTAGTTTTTCAAATATGTTTTCTTAGATTAGCTTTCAGCTTATAACTAATCCTCTCTTTAAAGTAACCTATATTTTACTTTTCCTCTTCACAGTTCATATATACTACATAAATATAATACCATTATTTTCTAATTATGTCAATCAGTTATTTTATAAATTAAATAATTATTTTCTCTTTTATACGAAAGTACTTTGCACTTTCTATAAAAAAAACTTTACCAATATTTGTACATTTCTTAGCTGTGTAAAACCAAGTAAACTTCACTCTTTAATTGCCCCTCAGGGCTTAGATTATGTATATTCAATTAATCTACTAATACATAATCTAATGATATATTTTTACCTACATTAGGAAGGAATAATTCTCTTTAATATCTAATATGTTTCTGTATATATTCCTTAAAATATATAATCTGAACTAATATTAGAGTACGCACGGCACCCGTAGATTGTGTTGCTGTTAGTAGGCTGTTTCCATGTATCACGTGCACTTGCTGGATAATTAGACGAAAGGTCATTGTAGCAACCGCCACGATCAACACGGCACGAAGTGCTTTAAGCCTTACGAATTATCCCTAATTCTATATAACATATTTATTTTTCATCATTTTTAGTACTACTATTAAAATTATCATCTTCTTTTGATAATTTTAACTTTTCTTTTATATTTAAAGGATTTAAGTTAAACAATAAAATAATAGCTGCTATTGATAATAAAAATGTTTTTACTATTTCTTTTATCATTTCCTTTTTATTATCAAACAAATCTATAAATACTGGTATTCTCCAAATTGGCGCTGACATAAAAATCACAAATATTATTAATTCTAAAACTTCTCCTATTTTTAATGTTACTTTTTTATTATGTTCTCTTGTAACTGGATTATAATCCTTCAAATTTCTTTTTATATAAAATATATAATTAATTAAACTTGCAGATATAATTAATATTCCTGTTAAAATATATAATATTACTTCATTCCTATCATAACTTGATTGTTTAGCAAATATAAAACATTGCAGTCCAAGTATAATTAAAAGTGTAGAAATTATTGATAAAGAATAATATTTTGTAAGTAAACTTATTAATTCATTAAACTCTACTTTATTTCTTTTATGATGTTTATGAAATATAACATAGTAAAATATTCCTAATGCTATTAAATATATTCCAATACCTATTGTTGTTATATTGAAATTACTTAAATTAAAATCAAACATTTATTATTCCTCTTTTTCATACATTAAATCTTTGTTTTATAGATAGATATTCCATAATTTTCATTTTCTAATCATTATTTATATAATACTTATCATCTAGTGGTTTATCAAAACTTATAACTGGTACATTTGAGATTTCAATATTATAAAATGTTCTAAAAACTCCCTGAACATCAATAGATGTAACTTTATTTTCATCTACTTCTAAAAGTTTTATCATATCTTTTACAGATTTTTCATCTTTTCCTTCTATTTCAAGATATGTTGGTATATATGGCCAAGAGTCAATATCTAATTCTACATTATTTAATACATATCTTGTTCTTTTATTTTCTTGATATGTATGTGCATTATAACCTAATTCATTTAATATAGTATTTGTTTCTTCAAAATCTGAAACTTCTACTTCCATTTCCTTTGTTCCATTAATTTCTAAGCTTTCTAGTTTTTTTATTGTTAATGTAGTCTTTTTTCCATCTGTTCTTAATCTAATCCATCTATTTGGATCTCTTGGAGTAAAATTATAAATTTTTCTTTTATAATTAAAATCTGCTATTTTTTCTGCGCCTAAACTTTCTAACTTCTTTATTAAATTTTCTTTATCTATTTCTAATACTCTTACTTCATATTCAGTATGCATTTATTACTCTCCTTATTTATATTTTATATAATGTATAAAGTATATCAAAATTATTTCTTATATGCAAGTAATCAAATTCAATATAGTTTTATCCTTTGTATATTAAATATCATCAATTATTATTCTTGATTTTTTATTTTTTTAACTGTATAATATTTTCATGCTTATATAGCTCAGTTGGTAGAGCAACAGATTCGTAACCTGTAGGTCGGCGGTTCGATTCCGCCTATGAGCTCCATTTTTTTGCTTTCAAAACGGAATCGAAAAGGAGGATTAGAAAAATGTTCGGTGAACATTTTTCCCGACGCGGCTCGCCGATTCCGCCTATAAGCTCCAAAAATTATATTATTTATAATTGTAAAAATGAACAATACTATAAAATATTGTTCATTTTATATTTTTTTATCTTCTTTCTACAAAATATTACATTTTTTTCATATAAGATATTGTATACTTTTCTTAACATTAACAAAGTGCATTTCTATATTGTCTTTCATTGTGCAAAAAAAGAGTATATAAAATATTAGAAAATGCATATATAATTTTTATAATTTTATAGGAGGTATATAGATATGTTTAAAATTCAAAAAGCTGAAACAATAAACAAAACTTTTCGTATGCCAATAGAGCTTGTATCAAAACTTCAAATAGTTGCTCAAGAACAAGAAATTTCTATGAATAATCTAATTGTTCAATGTTGTGAATATGCACTTGGTCATTTGGATACGAAAAAGTAATGTTTACATATTTTACTAAAATCTTAAGAGTATAAGATTAATATTTCCTATTAAATTGAGAAAAAGCGAGTCTAAGATTTTTTAATAACCTTAGACTCGCTATAATTATTTTTCATTAAAAGTTTTTTATTTTTTTACACTTTCTTTAAATTTTTTCAATTTAGTTTCTTTTTCCCTTACCATATTACAAATTAAATCTGCTGATTTCTCGACACCTAATGTATCACTATTAATGCATATATCATAATTTGAATGGTCATTCCATTCTTTTTCTGTATAATATTTATAGTGATTTGCTCTTAATTTATCAATTCTTTTTATTTCTTTTTCAGCTTTATTTTTATCAAATCCATAAATTTCAGTTGCTCTTTTTATTTTGTCTTCCATATCACTATATATAAATACTTTTACAACATTTTCTCTATCTTTTAATATAAAATCTGAACATCTACCTATAATTACACAAGATTCTTTTTCTGCTACTTCTTTTATCATTTCAGATTCTTTTATAAATAATTCATCACTATTATCTAATCCAAAATAATATCCATTATTTAATCCTGATAATGTGTCTCTTTTTTGTTCATTACTTTCTATATATTCTTCTGATAATCCTGTCTCTAGTGCTAATTGTGTAATAAATTCTTTATCATAAAACTTGATTCCTAATTTATCAGCAATCAATCTTCCTACATATCTACCACCAGAACCATATTCTCTTGATACAGTAATCACAATTTGTTTATTTAGTTTATTATCTGTACTTGTATCATCAATTAAAGCTTCACTTACTTTATTTGATTTTCCTAAATTTTTAACTTCTAAAACAAGTAGTATTACTGCTATAACAAATGCTGTTCCGTCAGCAAATGGTCCTGCATATAGCATTCCTTGTATTCCAAAAACTTTTCCTAATATAGCAAATGCTGGTATTAATATTAAAATTTGTCTTGATAATGATAATATTGCACTTTTAAAACTTTTTCCAATTGCTTGGAAGAATATACCTGATGGTATTTGTACACCATTGCAAATACATAACATTAAATATATTCTAAATGATAAACAAGCAAATTCCATATAAAGTTCATCACCGCTACCAAATATAGAAATCAATTGTCTTGGAAATGCTTGGAATAAGATAAATGCCACTGTACTAACAATTAAGCTCAATCCTAAAACCATTTTTAGAGTTTGTTTTACTCTATCATATTTTCCTGCTCCATAATTATAACCAACTATTGGTTGGGCTCCTGCTGCAATTCCTATAATTATACTATTTAATATTTGACTAATTTTCATAACTATACCAAGTACAGTAATTGGTATTTCTGAACCATATTTTGAGTATGCACCATATTTGGCAAGTAAATTATTTTCCACTGCCATTACGATTACAAAGCTCATTTGTGTTATAAAACTACTTATTCCAAGTAAAGCAACTTTTTTTATTATATTTATTTGTGGTTTAAAATCTTTTTTCTCTAAAGAAATTGATTTGAATTTCTTTATGTACATTATGTTTATAGCAAAAGTTAAAAACTGACTTATTATTGTTGCTATAGCAGCACCTTGTACTCCCATTTTAAATACAAAAATAAATATTGGATCTAATATTACATTTAATACTGCTCCTGATACCATAGAAGTCATTGCATATTTGGGATTTCCATCTGCTCTAATAATTGAATTTAATGATGTACCTATTATCATAAAAGGTAATCCTATAACTATAATATAACCATAATTTAAAGCATATTCTCTTAAATTATCTGTACATCCAAAAAGATTTACTAATTGTGGTAAAAATGTTATTGCAATTATAAAGAAAATTGTTGCAAGTATTACTGCTGTTACAATACCATTTGCAACGCCTTTACCTGCGTCTTTTTTCTTTTTTTCTCCTAATTTCAAACTCAAGTATGCTGATGAACCATCTCCTAGCATTAATGCAAAAGCTAAACATACTATTACTAAAGGAAATACAACATTTGTAGCTCCATTTCCTAAATATCCAACTCCCCATCCAATAAATATTTGATCAACAATATTGTATAAAGAGTTTACTAATAATGATATTATGCATGGTATAGAAAATTTCTTCATTAATTTTCCGATTTTCTCATGTCCTAAAATATTTTCTTCGTTTTCCATTTTTTCCCCTTTCTATATCCATTTTTGTTGACATTATGTAAAAATTCGCAAGTTATACATTCATGTTAACCTTTATATTCTATCATATACAATAAATTGATGTCAACATAAAATTGCATAAATCGCCATAATTACCTAGTACAGAAATTTATCCAACTAGGATAAATTTCCTACTATATAAGAAAAGTCTAAAGCTTTCTACAATTAGATAACTTTAGACTCTTCACTATATATAGTAATTATTCAATAAAATTTTGCATTTCATATTATTAACTATTATTTTTTATCAAAATTTATTGTACTGTATTTTCTGTAGATGTTTCGTTTGCAACTGCTGCTGTATTTGTATCAGCAGTTTCGTTTGATACATTATTTGTATCTGAAGTAGTATTATTAGTATCTACTACTGTGTTTGTATCTACTTCATTTGTATTTTCTGGTGTTTCAACTGGCTCTGTAGTTTCTGTATTTCCTTCTGTTGTTTCATTTGATACTGCATCTTGGTTTTCTTCTACATTTTGTTCATCATAATTTAATGAAAATAATTCTTCTTCTTTACTTCCATCAACTTTTACCATTTTAATATATGCTGAATTATCTGTACTGTCTAAATAAACTACCCAATTTCCAACAACATCTATAAATGATGAATAAGTTTCTAATGTTTTTACTTTTTCTGGTTCTTGTGAAGATCCATCTGTTTTTATTCTAAAAATACATACTGTTAAATCTTCATTTTCAAAATCAAGATAATTCAAATAATATAAATAATTATCTTTTAAATTTAAGTTATATGCTGTTGTATCTAAAACTAATTCTTCATTACCTGAATCAATTTTTGTTTTATAGATTTGTTTATCCTCATTAGTATAATAAATATAGTCTTTTTCAACATTTACACTATATAATCTTTTTCCTTCTAATATAGGTCTTTCATTTGAACCATCAATATTCATTATATAAGTAACATAGTCACTTGAATTTTCTTCCATCTTATTATAAATTATAGAATCTTTTGTTATTCCTAAATATCCTGTTCCATTTTCAGTTACAACTGTTTTATCAGATCCATCTAGTTTCATTTTATATATATTAGCATCTACTCCAATATAATATACTGAATTATTTATTACATAAATTTCATAGCAATTATTATTAAATTCATTATCATTAATTACTTGTAAATCTGAACCATTTAATTTCATTCTATAAATTTTATTATCTACTTCATCTTCTTCAGTAAAAATTTCTGCTCCTACTCCTATAAAATATAAATAATTTCCGCAAACATTTAATGATAATATATCTGCATCACTCATATATAATTCTTTTTTATCTGATCCATTTGTTTTTACTTTATATATTCCAATTTTTGAACTATCTTCATTTGGTGCTACATAATAAATCCAATTTCCTTGTGTACATGAATATCCATAATTTCTTATATTTCCTATTGAATTTCCTATTTTATTATTTCTTCCAAATAATAAGTATCCTCCTACTAATAATGCTAATATAACTATAATAGCAATTATTATAATTATAACATTATTTTTCTTACCTTCACCACTTTTTTCCTTTTTTGATTCTTTCTTTTGGCATTCTTTGCAAAGTGTGTTCTCGCCATCAGGAATTTCTTTTCCACATTTTGTACAATTCACTTTTTTTCCTCCTTAAAAAATTAATTATTTATTTGTAGTAAAAGGGCTTTTTAGCTCTTCTAATATTATAGACTTAAAGTAGCATCTCCTGTTATATAATCTAGTAACAATACTACATCTGTTACATTAAATATTGAATCATTTCTTACGTAAGCAGCCTCTTTTGATTCATTACACAATACCACATCACCTGTAATAGCATCTAATATCATAACAGCATCAAGAACATTTACTGTACCATCACCATTTATATCACATTTCTTTACTGCTATTAATGTTTGACCACCTGTTATAATCTTACTTCCAGTTCCTATATTTCCTGAATTCATAACATTTTGTCCTGATGCATCTTTTACTACTGCATCTGGAAATTTAGCTTTTACACTTTCAACAGTCATATTTGGTAACATTTTTACATAGTTTCCAGAAATTTTCATTTCATTATCAGTTGGTACAGGCGAACTTGAACCACTTGGTGGATTTTGTGTATTTGTACCAGATGAACCAGTTGATGTATTTGCTCCACTTGTTGCTACTAAAACTTCTTTTCCATCAACATTTCTAGCTGCATATCCATAAGTTCCATCTTGATTTGAAACAATTAAATCCCAATAGTAACCTGCAACTTGAGTTGTTGCTCTTTTTATTATTTTAATTGATTCATTATTATTTAATGCTCCTATTGCTGTTCCATTAGCTGATGCTCTGACTTTTAGTGAAGTAGAAATATTTTGAACAACTCCTTCTTCATAACTAATAGTATTTGCAATTGCTGGGTTTGGTCTTTGCGAATTTGTTTTTGGCATATTTTTATATAATGGTATTATAAAAGTATATGTGCTTGGAGTAGAAGAAGAACCATAATATGATTTTAAACTACTTCCTTGACTTTGAGCTGCCATTATATTTTGTTGATATTGGTGTGAACCTAAAGCTGATTTTCCAGATACATTAAATTTTTGATAGTATAATGTATTTTGGCTATATCTTGTAATAAAACTGTTTTTTACTATCTCTGTTCCACCCATAATTGAATTTCTAATTGAAGTCCATCCACTATTTTGAGCATATGATAAACCACTATTTATGATATTTGCTGTTCCATTTCCTGTTGAACCTATATTAAAATAATTATAGCATCCTACATAATTTCCATTATATCCAGCACCATTACTTAAAGTAGAGCCGTTTTTTCCATGTTCATTAATTATTTTTGCTACTAAAAAATATCCATTTACATTATATTGTTTACTTGCATCTACTATTGCTTGTATAGCTTCTGGATTATTAATATATGCACCATATCCTGAAACAACTCGTGCTATATCATTATATTCTACATCTGAACCTTCTAAATCCTTAAATTGAAAAATGTCACTATCATTTATAGAATTTCTTGGATCCATCATATATGCTAACGCTTCTAATGATGCACAACACCATGAGCCATTATCATAATTTTTATTTCCACACAATGGACAAATCCACATTCCATTATAGTTATTTGATACTTGTACTAAATTATTAGGAGAACGGCCATGTCCTTTATATTCTGTTACTAAAACTTCATCCCAACTTAATCCTGTATAATACAATAAAAAATTATAATTTGAATGTTTAGATTGCATATCTTTTATTAATTGCTTATATCCTGGATATAAGGCATCATCTATTGCATTTACATCTCTAGATAAAGTTCCTGGTGCTTGATCTGCTGCATATGATTTATTATTAGCTATTGGAGTAAACGCTAATAATGTATATGAAATTAAAGTTATTATTACTACTAATATTATTATTCTTTTATTTTTCAATTTTATTTATCACCTCTTATGTATAAAATTAGCATTTTTTTGCCATTTTTCAATAAAATTATATAAATAAATTACTTAAAAGTCAATATTTGCAATATTACAATTGTGTTAAAAATGCGCCTATTTTTGTATTGTTTAAAGATTCATGTAACAAACGATATTTAATATGTAAAAAAATAAAAAAGAAACTATAAAATGATTGCTTATATGCTTCATATCACAATTTCTTTTTTATTTCATATTATAATTTTTTATACCAATTTTATAATTTGTTCCCATGGTAAATCTTTTTTTCCAAAATGTCCATAATTAGTAGTTTGTTTATATATAGGTTGTCTTAAATTTAAACTCTCTATAATTCCTCTTGGTGTTAACTTAAATGTATTTTTTATTTTTTTAATAATTTCATTATCAGGAATTTTACCAGTTCCAAATGTTTCTACATAAATTGATACTGGTTTTGCAACTCCTATTGCGTATGATAATTGAATTTCACATTTTCTAGCTAGTCCATTTGCAACTATATTTTTAGCAATAAATCTTGCCATATATGCTGCTGACCTATCTACTTTTGTTGGATCTTTTCCTGAAAATGCTCCTCCACCATGACGGCTATACCCACCATATGTATCTACTATAATTTTTCTACCTGTTAGTCCACTATCTCCTAAAGGTCCTCCAATTACAAATCTTCCTGTTGGATTAATATAATATTTTGTATCACTATCCAATAGTTCTTCTGGTACAACTGGTTTTATAACTTTTTCTATTATATCTTGTTTTAATACATCTAAAGATGCATTTTCATTATGTTGAGTTGATACTACAATTGTATCAATTCTTTTTGGCTCTCCTTTTTCATATTCAACAGTTACTTGTACTTTTCCGTCTGGTCTTATGTAATCAATTATCTTTTCTTTTCTAACTGTAGTTAATCTTTTAGCCAATTTATGTGCTAAAAATATTGGCATTGGCATATATTCTTCTGTTTCATCTGTTGCAAAACCAAACATCATACCTTGGTCTCCTGCACCTTCTGATTCATCTTTTGAACCTTCTTTTTGTTCTAAAGACTTGTCTACTCCCAGTGCTATATCTGATGATTGTTTAGATATATTAAGTAATACTTTGCAAGTTTTATAATCAATATCTGTTTTGCTATTATCAAAACCAACTTCTTTTATTGTATCTCTTACAATTTTTTCAATATCTACTTCTGCATTTGAAGTTATTTCTCCTGTTACCAAAATTTGCCCTTTTCCAGCTACTGTTTCACAAGCTACTCTTGCATATGGATCTTTTTCAAAATAACTATCTAAAATGCTATCTGATATATAATCGCAAAGCTTATCTGGATGTCCTTCTGTTACACTTTCTGATGTAAATAATCTTCTCATAATAAATTCCTCCATTTTTTAGATTTAATGATTTTGATAAATTTGTGTGCAAATACTTTTATAGTACAGTACTATGTACTTCCTATAAAACAAATGAGCTCTACACACGTAGAGCTCTCTCTGAATAATCTTATTATCATAATCATCATTCAAAGCTGTCCTTTACGGTGCTCTGTCGGTATTAGCACCTAAATAAATAGGTTGCTGTGGAGTCATAAAGCCGATTCTCTCGTCCACTCTTGATAATATTTAACTTACACTATTCTACATCGTTTTCTTTATTTTGTCAACATAATTTGTTATTTATCCTCATTGTTTTTACTTTTTTTCATAACAGGAATAAATTGTTCAGCAAATTTATAATCTTCTTTATTTTTTATATACAATAACCCTATTATTGAAAATGCAACTGCCCCAATAAAATTTACAATCAAATCCTTCATTGTATCTGAAAGACCAATATCCAAATATCCACCTTCAATTATAGTTTGAACTATATTTCCATCTTTATCTTTGCTTTGAATTATTGTTTTTTCTACATTATTTATCACTACAGGTATATTTTTTCCATTAGGTTCTAAATTTACAGTAGATATAGATGATACTATATCATCTTTTTGCATATCTGTTCTAAAAACAGTATCCATACCATATTCAAAGAATTCCCACATTACTCCTACTGTCATTGAAAAACAGAATGCTACAAGTGCTACAAAAATGGGTGACATTTTTGTATGAAAAACTTCTTTACGATTCAATATATCTATTGTTGAAAATCCTATTGCCGCACAAAGGAATCCATTTAAAGTATGAAGTATTGTATCCCAATGCGCAAAATGTATATAAAATTCATTTATTTCTCCTAAAATTTCTGCTGAAAAAATAAATAATAAAATAATTGTTTCTAAAGTATTAGGTAAACTTATATTAAATTTTCTATCGATGACAATTGGTATTAAAAATAATATCAGTGTAAATATACATAAAAATACATTATTCCAATTACCAATAAAAATCTGCCTTACCATTACTATTATTACTAATGCTCTCAATATAAAATATATCGACAAATCTTTTTTATTGTCATATTCTATTTTTTTATCCATAGATAAATCCCCCATAATATTATTTTGCCTGATACCAATTTTTTCCTTCTTCTACTTCCACTTTTAAAGGTACTGAAAGCTTTGCAGCACTTTCCATAGATGTTTTTAAAATTTCTTTAACTTCTTCTTTTTCTTCTAAAAGTGTTTCAATTAAAAGTTCATCATGAATTTGTAATACTATTTTTGATTTTAAGTTTCGATTTTTTAATTCATTATATACTTTTATCATTGCTATTTTCATGATATCTGCTGCTGTTCCTTGTATTGGAGTATTCATTGCTGCTCTGTCTCCAAATTTTCTAACCATATAATTCTTAGAGTTTAATTCTTGAATATATCTTCTTCTACCAAATAATGTTGATACATATCCTTTTTGTTTAGTTTCTTCAACAATATCTTTCATATAATCTCTTATGCCATGATATGTTTCTAAGTATTGTTCAATATATTGTTTAGCTTCTTTTCTATTTATATCAATTTGCTCTGCTAGACCAAATTCGCTTATTCCATATACTATTCCAAAATTTACTGCTTTTGCTTTGCTTCTTAATTGTTTTGATACTTCTTCTACTGGAACTTTAAACACTTGTGACGCACTAATTGTATGAATATCGGCATCTGAATTAAAAGCTTCTATCATTGTTTCATCTTTTGCCATATGTGCTAAAATTCTAAGTTCAACTTGTGAATAATCTGCATCTACAAATATTTTTCCATCTTCTGCTTTAAATACTTTTCTAAGTTTTTTACCAAGTTCTGTTCTTGTAGGAATATTTTGCAAATTAGGATCTGTACTACTTAATCTACCTGTTGCTGTAACTGTTTGATGGAAAAATGTGTGTATTCTTCCAGTTTGCATGTTTATATATGGTATCATTCCTTCTACATAAGTTGAATTTAATTTTACTAATTGTCTATATTCTAAAATTTTATCAATTATAGGGTGTGAATCTTTAATTTTTTCTAAAGCTTCAACGTCTGTAGAATATCCACTTTTTGTTTTTTTAGAAGGTGTTAAATTTAATTTTTCAAAAAGTATAACTCCTAATTGTTTGGTTGAATTAATATTAAATTCTTCTCCAGCTAAATTGTATATATCTATAGTTAATTCTTCTATATGTTTCTTTAAGTTTTCTCCAAACTTGACAATTTCTTTTTCATCAACATATATCCCTACATATTGCATTTCTGCTAAAACTTCTGCAATTGGCATTTCTATTTCATTAAATAATTCTAAAGATTCTATTTTTACTAAATCATCTATTAACCTTTGTTTAGTTTTTCCTATAACATATGCATATAAAGCACATGTATAATTTGCTTTTGGAGTACTTTCTTCTATTGTATCAAATAAACTTGTTTGCTGCTCTTCTGGTTCTTGTTTTATATAATCAGAAATATCAATTTCTAGATATTGTCTTGCAAGTTCTTCTATAGAATATAAATTTGATGTTGAATTTAAAATATACATTGCTATTTCTGTATCAAACATCATATTTTGTGGATTTAGTCCTAATTCTTTTAATAATATATAATCTTCTTTTATTTTATAACTACATTTTAAAATTTCTTTGCTTTCAAATAATTTCTTAAAAGTATTTTCAGTAAACTCTATATTATAGACAACATTCTCTTTTTCATCAAATATATTAATATATTTGATTTCCTTTTTTATTATCAATTTATTATCATTTTTTCTATCTATTTTTTCAAAATAATAGTATAAAACTTTTGATTTTTCTATATCTTCTATAACTTTTGAAATTTCTTTTTCGTCTTTTAATTCTTTATATTCAAATAAATTTTCTATATTTGTATTAATCTCTTCTGATTTTTCTGAAATCTTATCTAAATTAAATCTTTCAATATATCTATTAAATCTTAAAGCTTTAAAAATTTCTAAAACTTTTTCTTTATTCCATTCTTGTATTTTAAATGCTGATAATTCTTTATCAATAGGAGCATTTACGTCAATTCTTCCAAGTTCTCTTGAAAGAATTGCTAAATCTTTATTATTTTCTAAATTTTCTTTTAGCTTTCCTTTAGCTACTGGTTCTCCATTTTCTAATTTTTTATATAAATTATCAATTGATTCATATTCTTTTATTAAATTTAAAGCTGTTTTTTCTCCAACACCTGGAACACCAGGTATATTATCTGATGTATCCCCCATTAATCCTTTTACTTCTATTAACTGTTTTGGCTCTACTCCATATACTTCTAGTATTTTAGTTTTATCAAAATTTTCTGTTTCTGTTTTTCCAGCCTTTGTTCTAGGAATTCTTATTATAATATTATCTGAGGCAAGTTGAAAAGAATCTCTATCACCTGTTAGTAATGTTACTTCTATTCCTTTTTTTTCTGAACATTTTGCAAGTGTTCCTAAAATATCATCTGCTTCATATCCTTCTTTTTCAATTATTTTTATGTTCATAGCTTCTAAAACTTCTTTTATAATAGGCATTTGACTTGCAAGTTCGTCTGGCATTCCCTTTCTTGTGCCTTTATAATCTTTATACATTTCATGTCTTTTAGTTGGATGCTTTACGTCAAATGCAACTACCATATAATCTGGATTTATATCATCTAATAACTTAAACATTATTGCTAAAAATCCATATACAGCATTTGTGTATGTTCCATCAGCTGTTTGAAGCATTTTGCTACTCATTATTCCATAAAATGCTCTATTTAAAATACTGTTTCCATCTATAACTACTAACTTTTCCACTCTTACCTCCTTAATTTTTTTATTTTATAGTAAAGTGATCTGCACTTTCTATAAAATAAAGGTCTTTTGCATATTAAATATCGTCCACTATTGTTCTATAATTTTTGCTAAATGTGATATTCAATTTATATATATGATTGTAATAATTCAATTTTTCCATTCAATTCATATTTTTTAATACATGCTGGGATAATAAAACTATCTCCCTTTTTTAGTTCATAAATATTATCATCTACCTTTAAAACCCCATTTCCTTCAACTACATTAAATGCATAAAATGATTTTCCTGATAATTCTTCAGAATATTCAGTATTTACATTTATTTTATTAGTAATAAAGTATTCTGAATCTACTATATTTACTTTCTCAATATTATTTTCAATATTCTTAATTTGTAAATTTCTTTCTAAATTTATAACATCTAGTGCTTTTTCTACATGTAATTCTCTTGGTTTTCCATCAGAGCCAACCCTTCCCCAATCATATACTCTATATGTTATATTACTATTTTGTTGAACTTCTGCTACTAATGTTTTTCCAAGTAAAGCATGTATTGTACCTGATGGAATATATATTGCATCACCTTTTTTTACATCAACATAATTTAAACATTCAGCAATCTTTTCTGTATTCATACATGAAGCAAGCATCTCTTTAGTAACTTCAGGTTTTACTCCACATATAATTTGTGCTCCTGGTTCACAATCTAATATATACCACATTTCTGTTTTTCCTTGAGAATTTTCATTTTCTCTTGCATATTCATCATCTGGATGTACCTGTATAGACAAACTTTTATTGGCATCTATAAATTTAATTAATAATGGAAACTCCTCTAAACTCGTGCATCTATCTCCAAAAATTTCTTTTCTTAAAGTCTTATCATTAAATAATTCAGTTAATGTCTTCGCTTTAAATTTTCCATTTTTTATTGTTGATTCCCCATTTTTATTAGTTGATACTTCCCAGCTTTCAGCTGTGCATTCTTGATTTTTTACATTCTTTTTAAAAATATTTTTTAATTTTTGTCCACCCCATATATAATCTTTAAATTCTGGTTCTAAAAATATCGGTTCAAAATCCATAACTTTTCCTCACTTATTTCTAATTTTTTATTTTTCTTTATACTCATTTACTGCCTCTATTTTATTAACTTTTTTAAATGATTTCAAATCACCTTGCATTACGTAAATCTGTTTATTGGCATCTACTTTTTCATCACTTACTTCTATTGCAATATTTCGTGGAAGATTGATTGAATTTTCATAAATAAAACTATATACTTTTACAGATTCTTTAAATTCTTTGTCTTTTGATTTAGATATCATAAAATTAATTATTGATTCAAAATCATATGCAGATGGTCTTCCTATTGATTTTATACCTTTAATTCTTTCAAGAAAGTTTAATGCCTTTTCATAATTATTATTTCCTTCAAGATTATTTGCAAGATTACTTATATAATCATCTGTATATTCTCCTCCAAATTCATCTAAATATCCTATGCTTTCATCTATTTTTTTCACTTCTTCTGCATCAATAGTATCAAATTCATAATCATATACTTCTGATTCCACTAAGTTATGGTCATTTTTTATAAAATCTTCTTTTGATACTCCAAAATTTTTTGTTTTCATACCAAATTTTAAAGCTACTGAATCAAAAGTCGGATCAGTTAAAAAATCTTCTGATTCTTTACTTGTTATCATTGCATAATCGTGGCCTTCTTCTGATAATACAGTACTATCACTCCCACTTCTATAACATAAATAATCATACATTGCTGCAAACGAAGCACATATTCCCCAATTTCTTGATATAGCTGTAAAAATATTCCTAGAATATTTCTCGTGAAATTTACTATGTTCTATATGTGATAAAAGACTTAAATCGTAAGATAACATACAACCTGTCTGATTATATAAATATTTATATTTTTGCATTTCTGACCAATTAGGATTTATTCCATCTAAAATTTTATCAAAAATTTCTTCTCCTTCTAGAAACTCTTTAGAGCTTATTGGTACAATTTTGTCACTTCCTGTTTTTTCAGTTTTAAATCTTACTTTAAATTCTGGTGCTAATTCATTTATAATTTCCATTGTAAGTCTGTTTGGAATATATTGACTTGTAACTATTGGAGAAATGTAACTTTTTAAATATGTAAATACATATCTTAAATCTTCCTGCGAAAGTGTATCTATATCTTCTAAAACAGAATTCTTTACTATCAATCTTCCATTTCTTTTTATATCTACTTGTCCTTGAAACACTGTTAATCTTGGTAATTTATTTTCTTTATCTAAATCTATAAAAACTTTATTATTTATAATCTCTGCCTCCATAATCTATATTTAGTTGCTATTATTTCATATCCATAATGCTATCAATTATAAGTCGTGTCATTTCTTTTTCATGCCCACTATAATCATGTGTAGAATTAGGAATAGTATAAAACTTAAATTTTGCATTTGAAAATCTAGTTTTTAGTCTATTTTTAACATATGATATATCCCAACCTTTATAAACATGTTCGTTTGTTCCAGCAATTATTGCAATATTTCCATTATAATTTAATGGCCTACTTATATCTCTATCTTCTTCTAGTTTAAACAAATCTGCTTTGCAACCTTTTGCCATCGTAGACGCTATCTTTAAAGCAGAAAATTCATCTGTTACCATTTCATATTGTTTTCCTTCTTCAACTAACTTTTTACTTTTTTCAACTAAACTTTCATATTCTTCTTTTACTCTTGAACGAAATCTGCTTACCATATCAACAGGACTTAGTAATATAACTTTTTTTATATCTCCAACTTGTTCACAATAATACTGCACTTTCAAAGTTCCAAGACTTTGCCCTAATAATATAATATCAGTATAACCTTCCTCTTTAGCATAATTAACAGCAGCCTCAACATCAAAAACAGATTCATCAAAGTTTTCATACATATTACCTGCTTTTATAGTTTCTGTTTCTCCAGCTTTTTTTCTATGTAATCTTGAAAATTGTTCTGCTCCTCTATTATTTGCAATCATGAAGTCATAACCTTGATAATTAAATTCTTCAAACATATCATTATAATACTCTGATTTAAAAAAGTTACCACCACTACCATGAACAAATATAATTATAGATTTTGTTTCTTTTTCAGATTTTTGAATTAATCCTGGCAAGAAACATCCATCAGATGTATTTAGTATTATAAACTCTTTTTTTCTATTTTTATGAATAGTATTATCATGTTTTATAATTTTTGATAATTCTCCAAAAATATTAATATATGCTGGTGTTGCTTTAAAAACAACCTCTTCACTATTTGTTAGCATAAGTTCTTGTAACTCATAAAAATCAAACCATCTTTTTTCTGTTGCTAAATATGTATTTAATTTTATATCTTCATCCTTAATATCAGTTTTTATATAATAAAAATATGTAAATCTTTGTTCTCTTTCTTCATTTCTTTTTAACATGGTTAAATATCTAATATCATTTGGATTAATTTCATAACCTATTTCTTCTCTTGCTTTTTGTAATATAGCATCTACTAAAGACTGATGTGCTCCAACATGGTTTGCAACCATTCCATATTTTCCATTATTATAATGAACATTATTACTACGCTTTTGTAATAATATTTTACCTTCATTATTTATAATAAAAATTGCTACTTCTTGATGCCATAAATGCTTTTCATGAACTTCTTTCTTTGTTGCTTCTAAATCTGTTACATTACCATTCTCATCTAAAACTTTTAATAGCATTTTATCTTTTTCTTGATATGATTCATAATGGACATTTTCCATAGCTCCAATCTCCTTTTATTATTTTCATGACATATCTATATTTCTATTTTATATCCATCTTCTTCTGCAAAAATATTAGATATTTTTAATTTTTTTAGTTCTTCACGAGCTTCATCTTTCATATGTGTTGTAAAAATTTGCTTATTATATTTTTCTACAAGATATTTCAAATTATCTATTCCCATATGTGATATATCACCCTGAATACGTGAACAATCTGCTACTATAATTTTACTATTTTTAAGTATATATTCTACACCTTCGCAAATACTTGCATCTCCTGTAAATCCTAATCTATCATTTACTATATAACCATATGCAGGATTTTGATTTCCATGTACTACTGGAACAGCCTGAATTTTATAATTTATTTCTTTACTCTCTAAAATCTCATTTGGAGCTATTTCTATAAATTGTATATATTCATTTATTTTATTTAAAAGGTGATAATCATATACTTCAAATAATTGCTTGACCCTATTTTTTATTCCAACAGGTCCTATTATTTTTGTTATTCTAGATATTTGTTTTGCTTTATAATTATACATTAATAAAAATGGTATATCAGCAATATGATCTCCATGCATATGTGTAATTAATATTTTATCTATTTTTTCTGGATCACGATTAAGATTTAATAATTGTTTAAATGCTCCATTTGGTACATCTACAATCATATCATCATTAATTAATGTACAAGCACTATTATATTTAGAGTATATTGCTCCAGTTCCAATTAATTCTATATCCATATTTTAATCCTTTCGTTATTTAGAATAGTTAATATACAATTCTTTATCCTTTTCTATTTGCTTTTGATATCTATCTTCCTCTGAAAATACACATCCACAATACTTTTGCATATATAATCCAAGCTCACGAGCTTTGTTTTGTCCTTCTCTAAAACCAACTCTAAAATCTCTATACAAAAACTCTATATCATATTTTTTTGACATTTCCTCACATATACTCTTTAAAGATTCATGATTTTGATATGGACTAACAAAAAGTGTACTTGTAAAACAATCATAGCCATGCTCTTTTGCATATTTTGCTGTTTCTTCTAATCTAACTCTATAACAATAATTACTACATCTGTTTTCAATATCATCTGATACATTTTGACAAAATTCTCTTAATCCATAATTTTCATTTATAATTAATTCTAAATTAATCATTTTTGAATATTCTATTAATGTATCTCTTCTAGTTTTATATTCAATATATGGATGTATATTAGGATTAAACCAATATGCTACTGGCTCTATTCCTTCATTTCTTAAAGATTCTATACAATACACACTACAAGGTGCGCAACATGTATGCATTAATAACTTCATTTTATCTCCTATTCCCAAAAACATACTGTATATTTTGTTTTATAAAATTCTTCTGGTGAATTATTTTGCATATAACTTTTTTCTGATACTATTCCACTTGCTATTCCTATTAAAAATGTATATACCACAATAATAGATAATACTTTACTTAAAGTTCTTTTTGCTTCATCTGTTTTTAAAGAATTATAAATACTCATAAATATTAATATTCCAGATAAAATTATCATCCAAGCATAATCTATTAAATATCTTTGATTACTTCCTGCCATCATAATGCTTAATATGACGATTATAATGCTAACTACTACCAAACTATTTATCAATACTTTTAAACTTTTATTTTCTATTTTCTTATTAGCTTTTACTATTAAAAAGTTCATAAAACATATTGGTGCTAAAATAAATAATCCACCTATCATGTTTTCTATGTAATAATATCCATAAAAAATCGTTAGATTGTTATGATTTGTTATAAATGGAAAATCTAATATAAAGTTTGGCATACTAAATAAATTAGTTATTATTCCTGTTGGAACTGCCCATATTCTACTTCCTAATGTTGTCATATTTGTAATAGTTAATTGATATTTTGCTCCAAATTCAAATATACTTCCAAATCTTACATAGTTATACCACATAAGTGTAATTCCTACTGCTAAGTACGGTATTGCTACTGATACTATTAATTTTACTAATGGTAATTTTGAATTTTTAACATTCTTTATGTTCTCTATAAGTAAATATAATAAATATGGAATTATTAGAAAGCTTGCTATTAAATCTGTTGGTCTACATGCAACAGATAATGCTAAAAATAGTGACCCAAAAAATATATTTACATATCTATTTTTTTCAGTTTCTGTGGATTTTAATATAAAATAAATTCCTTGTAATACAAAATATACTCCTGCTACAATTACTAATTCATATACTCTTGACATTCCATTTGCATATAAAATTAATGAGCCTGAACATAATAATATCAAGAAATACATAACAAACTTAAATGGAATTTTCTCATAAAATTTATTTAAGATTTTTAATAGTATCTCTTTAAATAAAATAAAAATTAACATTGAGAAAATAAACACTACTACTGGTATTTCTAAATATTTTTTTGTAATTAAATAATACGGTAAAAAGCTTATTAATAATGGTAATATTCCAAAATACACATAATGTTTTCCATTATAAAAAGCTGTATCCCAGATATAATCCACATCACGCTCTACATCATATCTTGTTAATGCATCATATGGATTTTCTAATTCTAAAAATTTATCACTTGGATCTTTTAATAAAGAAAAACTACCACTTGTTATAGCATCTACAAAATCTTTATTATAAACTGTTCCTTCCCCTGGATTTCGTGAATAATTATTAATCCACGAAAGTAGTACAAAAAATATTGCTAAAATGCCAAGTAGTATAAATTCTTGATTTAAGTTTTTATTTGAGTATTCATCATTTAATATTTTAGAATTTTTGATGAAATATACTAATAATATACTGAAAAATACAATAAAAAATCTCATTAAATTAAATTCAAATGGTATCTTTTCATTAATTATAACTCTTTCTATTTTTCCATCTTCATATATTGATTTATCAACAGAAATTAATAAACTTCTTGTATTGCCTGATAAATATAGTGGAATATATTTTGATTTTTGATAACTATCAATATATTTTTTTGAATTTAATCCTTGATATTCTTTACTTGTATCATCTGAAAAAAGCACTTTATATTCTGTAACATTTTCTACATCTTTTAATTCTAACTTTATAGTTGCTGTTTTTGAATTTATGTCATCTAATTCTAAAAATACCTTATCATCATCCTCACTATAATAAGTTATTTCTTCACTTTCATATACTCTTTTTTCAAACTTTCCAAAAAAAGTGCGATAAGAAGTAATGTTAAAAACAATTACTTCTAAAAATAACGCAACTATTAAAATCTTTAAAAACTTAGAATAATTTTCTTTCATATTTATTCCTTTATAAAATACAAAAAACTTAAAATCTTTTAATGTTTCTATTTGTATATAATTTTATTTTAATTTGTAAATTAAAATAAAATTGTACTAATTTGATTTTTCTTCATGATATTCTTTTTCTGTATTTACATTCCAAATATTGTCTTTTTCTGTAACTCCTTCTTTAATGTTTTTTACTGCCTCAAAAGCTGTTGCCATTGAATGATCCATATTATTGTATCTATGTTGACCATTTCTACCAATACAATAAAGGTTTCCGAATGTATTTAAGTATTCAATAAGTTTATCTATATGTTCATATGTATCAAAATAAGCAGGATATGCTTTTTTTACTTTTTCTCTATGACTATCTATTACATCTTCTTTATCAATAATATTCATACTTGCAAGTTCATCAATTGCAAATTCTGAAAATTCTTTATCAGACATATTCCAATACTTATCATTTTCTTGGCAAGTATATTCAAGTCCAATCCAAACTGTATTTTCTGCATCTTTTACTAAATATGGTGACCAGTTATTAAATACTTGTAATCTTAACATTTTTACTTCTGGTTCTTGTACATAAATCCAACAATCTGGAACTATATTTCCTAAAGTTTTCATTTTTGTCTTGTTGGCAAGTTTCATTTTTTTAACTAAAACACCAACTGTTTGAAAATCTACATATGGAAGTCCTAAAGCAATTTCTCTCATATCTTCTGGAATATCTATTCCTGTAAATCCTGCAACTAAATCTTTTACAGGCATAGTAGATATAAAGATATCCCCTTCTAATATAACTTCTGTTCCATTCACTTCGCATATTACACTTTTTATAGTCTTATCTTCAATTTTTAGTTTTTTAACAGAATAACCTTTTAAGATTTTTCCACCATTTTCTTCTATTTTCTCTGCTAATGTTTCCCATAATTGTCCTGGTCCATATTTTGGATACCAGAATTGTTCTATTAATGAAGTTTCTACTTCTTCTTTCTTTTTCTTTGACTTAAATATTTTTGAAAAAGCATCTTTTATTACTGCTGTTATAGAAACACCTTTAACTCTTTGAGCTCCCCAATCTGCTGAAATTTCTTTTGGATGTCTTCCCCAAAGTTTTTCTGTATATTTTTCAAAAAACATACTATATAAAACTTTTCCAAAACGATTTATATAGAAGTTTTCTAATGAATCTTCCTTTTTCTTTACAAATATTGTTTTTAAATAACTAAAACCAGCTTTTATAGTACGGAAAAGTCCCATGTTAGTAAATGTTTGTAATTTTAAACTTATCGGATAATCAAAAAATTTCTTTAAATAATAAATTCTTGATACTCTTGTTCTTACAAGCATAACTTTATCTTCTTTTTCTGGATTAGGTCCACCTGATTTTAATGGTTTTTCTCTTTCTAATTTTTCATCATCAAAAGAATTTACTCCTTGAATAGGCATAAGCTTCTCCCAAAAATCCATAACTTCTTGGTCTTTTGAGAAAAATCTATGTCCACCTATATCCATTCTGTTACCATTATATCTAACAGTTCTTGATATTCCACCAATTTCATTTGTCTCTTCTAATATTACTACTTCATATTCTTCTTTCTTATCTTTTAGTAGTTCATATCCAGCTGTTAAGCCTGCTGGTCCAGCTCCAATTATTATAACTTTTTTCATTTTATTTTTTAGTAAATCTCCTTTTTATATTTGCTTCTATTTTAGCTAAATTAAAAAATCTTACTCATACTTAATTCCTAAATGCTCATATCCATTTGCTGTAACTACCCTCCCTTTAGGTGTTCTAGCTAAAAATCCTATTTGTAATAAATATGGTTCATAAACATCTTCAATTGTTTCAACTTCTTCATTTAAAGTTGCTGCCAATGTTTCAGCTCCAACAGGTCTTCCTGAATATTTATAAATTATTGTTTCTAATATTTTTCTATCTGTATTATCTAATCCTAAATCATCTATATCAAGTTTTTCTAATGCTAACTTTGTTATTTCTAAGCTTAAATTTCCGTCTCCTAAAACAAGTGCATAATCTCTTACTCTTTTTAATAATCTATTTGCAATTCTAGGTGTTCCTCTTGAACGTTTCGCAAGCTCTACTGCTGCTTCTTTATCTATTTTTATATTTAAAAGTTCACTTGATCTTTCTACAATTATTGCCAAATCAGATACTGAATATAATTCAAGCTTTTCTACAATTCCAAATCTATCTCTAAGTGGTGTAGAAAGTGATCCAGCTCTTGTTGTAGCTCCTACTAAAGTAAACTTAGGAAGGTCTAATCTTATTGATTTTGCAGTTGAGCCTTTTCCTATTATTATATCTAAACAAAAATCTTCTAATGCTGGATATAATATTTCTTCTATATTTTTATTTAATCTATGTATCTCATCAATAAATAAAACATCATTTTCTGCTAAATTTGTAAGTAATGCAGCTAAATCTCCTGGTCTTTCTATTGCTGGACCTGTTGTTACTTTTATATTTGCTCCCATTTCATTTGCTATAATATTAGAAAGTGTTGTTTTACCAAGTCCTGGAGGGCCATAAAGTAATACATGGTCTAAAGCATCACCTCTTTTTTTGGCTGCTTCTATGTATACTTTCATGTTTTCTTTTACTTTTTTTTGTCCTATGTATTCACTTAATTTTTGCGGTCTTAATGATATTTCTGAAAATTCTTCTTCATCATTTACTTCTGGATTTAAAATGTTGCTATTAAAATTTTCCAATTGGACTCCTCCCAAACTGTTATAATTATGTTTTTATTAGTTAAACATTTCTTCTCTTTTATTGTATAAAACATATTAAACATTTTTATGTAAAAAACTTGTATTAACCTTTAATTTAATCCTGTATCATACTCAATTTCTTCCATATAAGGAAATATTTCTTTAACTCTTTTTAATGTATATATAGCATTTTTTTGATGTGGACATTTTTCTGGTGCTTGTACTAATTCATTTTTATAACAATTTTTTGTTAATTTATAAATTAAATATTTACAATTTAAATAATTATAAAAAATTCTATATCCGTTATCTAAATCTTCCCAAAACATCTCAAAAGTATAGTCTTTTTCTCCCACTTTGTATGCATCCTTTCACTATAATGATAAAATTGTTATTAACATTCCTAAACCTGTCATAAAGAAACTTGCTCCCAATATGTATATAAGCATTAATGAAGATTTTGATGCTTCTATATAAACATCTTCTGGTTTCTTTTCATTTATTTTAAATTCAATCTTATCTCCTATATTAGGAATTCCTGACCTTTTATATTTCTCTGTACATTTTGTATATACATTATCATTATAAGTATATTGATATACTGGTGCATATGCTGTAACATTATTTTCCAAAGTTGTTGATTTTAAATCAACACATTCTGCTTTAACATTTACTTTGCATCTTCTTTCTGACATATTTTCTAATACTCCTGGAACTATAAGCATAGCAAGTCCAACTAGAGTTATTCCTGTTGAAAGTAATATAGGAAGTAAAGTATTTGTCTCATAATCTTTACTAATTAAGTATCCCCATTCATTTATTGCTGGCAATATTATACATCCTAAACCTGTTACAGTAAAAACAGCTCCTGATAATTGTTTTCTGCATATTAATATAATTCCAAATACTAAAAATAATTGTCCACAAGTCATTATAGCAAAAGTTACTTGATTTAGTCCTGAAAAATAGCTCATAAGTGCTATAGAAGCCACTGCCCAAATAATACATGCCCATGATATTATTAAATCATGTACTTTAAATTTTTCATTTGTTTCTTCATTCATTTTACATTAATTCCTTCCTTCAACTTTTATATAATTTACTTTATTATATACTATTTTTTTATTTACGCAAACTTTATTTTATCATTTCTATAAATTCTTGTTCATTTATAATTGTAACTCCAAGTGATTGTGCTTTTGTAAGCTTACTTCCGCTATCTTCTCCAGCTAAAACATATGTTGTCTTTTTAGATACTGATGAAGATGTTTTTCCACCAAAATTTTCTATAATTTCTTCTGCTTCTTTTCTTGAATAGTTATCTAATCCACCAGTTAAAACAAATATCATACCATCAAATCTATTATCTACTTTTTCTGTTTCATCTGTTTTCATATTGATACCATACTCTTTTAATTTTTGAATTAAATCTTTTGTTTGTTCTTGTGAGAAAAATTCATAAACACTTTGTGCCATTATTTCTCCCATATCATCTATCATAACTAAGCTTTCATATGTTGCATTTTGCAAATTATCAATATTTTTATATGTTTTTGCAAGTTGCTTTGCTGCTTTTACTCCTATATGTCTAATACCAAAACCATTTATTACTCTGTAAAACTCATTATTTTTACTTTCATTTATGCTTTCTATTAAATTACTAGCAAATTTTTTTCCATCTTTTTTTAGTGATGCTATATCTTCCAATTCCAATTTGTATATATCTGATATATTTTCTATTAATCCTCTATTTAGAAATTCTTCAATTATATTATCACCTAAACCTTTTATGTTCATAGCTTCACGTGATGCAAAATGAATTATATTTCTATATTGTTTTGCTGGACATTCTATACCTATACAACGAACTGCTGACTCTCCATCTTCTCTTACTGCATCTGCTCCACAAACAGGACACTTTGTAGGCATTTTAAAATCTTTTTCATTCCCTGTTCTTTTTTCTTTTACTACTTTTACTACTTCTGGAATTACATCTCCAGCTTTTTGTATTAATACTTTATCACCAATTTTTAAATCTTTTTCTATAATAAAATCTTCATTATGAAGTGTTGTTTTAGAAATTG
>CAMXJY010000014.1 GCA_947244325.1 uncultured Clostridium sp.
CCTTTTAGGCGTTATAAGTAAAATACCTCCGGCTAAGCCGGAGGATATTTATTTGTTATTTCTCACTACATCCCACAATTAACTGCACACCATCAACAAAACCATTCCTATAATACTTTTCATTAATATAAATTAAATACTTCATAAAGCCATCATAAATCAAATTAAGCTGTTTTCCAACATATTCTCTATTCTGTTTTGGAATATTCTTTAAAATATTATTTCTAAATCCATCAAATTTAAAATCATGTTTTTTATCTTCATCAGTCATATAGCACAAATAAGTTTCTTCTCTAAAATCAAACCATTCTCTCAAAATATCATTTTCATTTACTTCTCTGTAATTAACCATATCTAATTCCTCCTATACATATATAATCTCATTAAAAACAATTTCTTCAGCTCTATCTTTAATATTATTCATAAGTTCAACTCAAATCATAGCATCGCTGCCATCGAAATAAAGTGATACATTTTCAGTTTTTGCAAATTCTTTAATTAAGTTATCTACCTCTTTTTTTGCTTGCCTATCAAAATCTATTAAATGATTTCTTAATTCGTCACTCATTTTTAATTCAGTATATAAGCCTTTTTTATAATCTTTAATATAATTTAGTCTTAATCTACCATATTTTCCAATATGATAATTCTCGTGAAAATTTTCAATAGTTAAATCAGGAATTAAATAATCTCCTTCTTTGTGATAAGTAATTTTATTCATTTCTAAAACCTCAAAAATAAATTTTTAGGTCTCCCATTTTCATTAAAAACTATGAACATATGTATCAAACCCATTGGGAAAAAATTGGGAAACAAACACTCAAAAAACGCCCTAAAAAGACACAAATGTTCTAAAATCCATTTCCCCAATTTTTATTGATATACTCGCTAAAACCCTTGATTTCACTAAATTATACAAAACTCTCAACTAGCCCTCATAACCCGAAGGCATAATAATAACGATAATAAACAATCAACACATGCACATAACTATCATAAAAAATAAAAAACTTCTATATGAATATACACAATGCACGAAATGCGCAAAAATTTATTTACAAACCTATACCTCTCCTATATAATGCATATAAAACAAAGCAAAAAGGAGAAATAATGGTAGAAATAAGTAAAGAAATATTAGAAAAATATGGGATTTATAAAACAAGAAAATTAGAACCAAAAGAAAAAGATAAACTATTAAGAATGAAAAAAGAGATTGAAAAGCTTATTAATATTCCAATAGAAAAGTTTTATCTTGTTGATGATTGTGCGTGGGGAAAGGAAGCGGAAAAAGAAAAATATACTATTTGCATATTAGTGGATAGAAGATTTAAAGATTTAGATGAAAGCAGAAAATTATTAGAAGAGTATTGTGACAAGAAAGATATTGAGATTATTTATTGGACTTTATGCCAATTTGAAAAAAGAAAAAATGCGCCAACTGAGAAAGATTATTATATATATAGATATGGCATTAAGGTGTATGATAGTGAAAAAAATCCAGAGATTAATGAAAATATAAAAGAGACTGAGTATGCAGCTCAAAATATGATATATAAAAGTGTTGGTAGATATATTAATTCAAATCCAGATTTTGCGATGATTAATTTGTCAAGAATTTATACATTAAAGATTGGTTATGCTGCTATTGGAAGAAATGGCGATTTAGTGAGAGATTGTGAGTTTGCAAAGCTAGTATCTGATGATAAGAGAGCAATAAATTTAATTGATGATTATTTAAGTCAAACTGATGAGAAGGAGAAAGTTAGAATAAAAAATGAATTTGCAAAATATTTGAATTCAATAGAACAAGTTAAATTTCCTATGAATTTAGATGAAAAGCCTACTATGAATATATATGAAAAACTTTTGAAGAAGAAAGAAAAAGAAGGTACTTTAGATATAAAAACTTTAAGCAAAGATGAATTATACATTATGTATATAATTCAAAATATTTATACTCATCAAATTGCAGAGTTATATGGAGTAGAAAACCAAAAAATAAATGCTAAAAGAGATAATTGGCATATAAAGTTAAGGGAAAAGGGATTAGCTGATGATGAAAAAGCAGTTGTTAGAAAATCGATTGAGAGTGCAGTTAAAGATAATGGAATATATGCATATTCTTTGCTAAAAAAGGTTGGTATGATGGATTTTGAAGAATGCATTTTTCCTATTTTAGAATATATGATGGATGATAATACATATTTACTAAAAGAATTTTGGCAATTTACTGTAAATAGTAGTTTAGGATTTTTGATACACTCTCATAATAAAGATAATTATTATCAGATAAGTATTTGTGTTGAGTTATTAATGCAAAATGATTTAATTAAAGAGGTTGATTTTAAGCAATATAGAATAACTAAAAAAGGTAAGGAACTCGTCAATTATTGCTATAGAAATGATATTAATAAAATTACAATATCAGTTATATATGATTGTTTTGAAGAAGTTTATTTTTATGATTTAGATTATGAAGATGGATATCCTACAGAATTTGAAGAGTTAATAACAGATACAATTACTTCACAAATTGAAAATATTAATGAAAATAAAGAGAAAATTGAAATTGTTGAAAAAACTTCAAGTTTGAAACAAGTTAATTTTAAGGGAATAAAACCTCATACAAAATCTAATAATCAGAAGAGAAAAGGTGTTAAAATTGATTATATAAAAACTAATGAGATAAAAATGGAATTTGGTAGAAAATGTGAGGAGATTATATATAATTATGAAATTGAACGATTAAAAAAAGAAGGTAGCAAAGAAGCTGATAATGTTAAATGGATTTCAAGAGATGAAGGTGATGGATTAGGATATGATATTGAATCTTTTGAAAACAGAAATGGTATTTATGAAAAAATATATATTGAAGTTAAAGGAACTGATAAGGATATTACAGAACCATTTGAAATAACTTGGAATGAAGTTGAAGCATCAAATAAATATAAAGATAATTATTACTTATATAGAATTGCTAAGGTAAATACAAAGAATCCAGAATTTTATATAGTGAAAGGCAGTATAGAAGATAATTTTAAACTAAGAGCAACTAAATATGAGGTAACTGAAAGAAAAAAATAAATTAATTTAATAAAATGACCCATAAAATCAGCATAAATAAAATGATTGTATTTATATAATGCTAAAGTGGGTCATTTTATGATTTTTATTTCCCATACACAGAATAATTCCAAACACTACCTTTATAATTCAAATTTTGAATTATAAAATCTCTAATTTCAGGAGGTTCCTGCTGAAAAATATCAGAATCATTGGTAACCACTAAAAATTCGGTGTTTTCACGAGAAAGAATATCATTTTTTAATTTCTCTTTTCCATTAAATCCAAGGTTTCCATTGAAAAGCAAATCATACACACCATGACTTTGTTTTAGTTCAATCATTGATATTGCCGAATCATAAGAAAATATTATTACATCAATACCTTCAGCGTTTTTTTCTTTTATATATTTTTTTATAACAGATTTTTTTTCTATTTCTTCATTACTTAATAAAACTCTATTAAATGGGCTTGAAGAGTCTTTTACATAAGAGTATTCATAGATATTTTCAAAGTAATTAAATCCTATTCTTATTATTACAGCTACAAGTATTATGGCACATATCCAAATTGTATTTGAACTGTATTTTTTATCTCCATATAGTTCATTTATTATTAATGTATCTAGTAGATAAAAAATGAAAATTAGATGTAAAGGCATTGCAAATAGGAAGTGTGCTCCGTTTGCAATTGGATAAATGATAAGTGATATACAGCAAGTGAAAATTATTAATAATGTAAGAATTTTAAAAATTTCGTTTGTTATTATTTCCTTAAATATGCCATTTTTCTTTAATATAATGAAAACATATAAAACTATACTTGCCATAAATAATATTACTTGATAAATTGATGCTGAAAAGCTTATATTATTTTGACCAAATTCCAATAGTCCACCAAATGCAAAATTTATAAAGTCTAGTAAAACTCCGTCAAAGTATAATTTTAAAATTATGACAGATGATGGTACTATAAATGCTAATAATTTAATTAATTGTGCTTTAAAAAACTTTTTTGATATTTTATAACAATATAAATCATATATGATTGTAGCAATAATATAATAGATTCCTATATTTTGTTTAGTAAAGAATACTAAAAATGCTACAATTCCTTGATAAATTAGTGAAGTGTTTTTTATGTATAAATTGATTCCAAGTAAAACAAAAGCTATTGCAAGTGTATTGTAATTTGCTCCTGCTGTTACTATTGAAAATGTTTGCAAAAAAATTAAAGATACATATAAAAATGATAAATGTTTAGAGACTTTTAAATTTTGCAATATTTTAAATGTTAAGAAATATATAAAAGCAAAAATCAAAATATTATAAATTCTAAAAGATATGATTGTGCTTCCTAATATTTTGAAAAAAATATTTCCAATATAGAAAAATATAGGGGTTACAATAACATTTGCATCTTCATAAATTGATAATCCGTTTGACATTTTAAAAATATTTTGAAAATTCCATAGTTCATCAGAAATTTCTAGTTGATTAAAGAATATCAAAAGAACGATTATTAAAAGAATAAGAACAGAAATTAATGATTTCTGAAATAAATTAAGTTTATTTTTCATATAAAATTATTATATCTCCTACAATTAATTTAGTTATTTTTGTAACTATTTTTAAAATTATATATGTAATTTCCAGAGGTTTCAAGATTTTTAAAAAAATATATTTACAAAAAAAAAGTTATGTGCTAATATGAAAGTAACTTAATATATACAAATTTTTGTTGATAAAAGTCAAAAAATGGTATATAATATATTTAAGTATGGTAAAAGGAGGATTTTATTATGACAAAGAATGTAATTAAAGTTGTTGTTGTAGCATTAGTTGCAGCATTACTAATTATATCATTAGCAACAAGCGTTAGTGCTGAACCTATGAGTTTTGATGATATTACAGAAAAAACAGTTACAAACGGTGCAGCTGATACATCTGGAGCAGCATCAAGTCTTAACAGAATAATTGGTTCTGCAATCACAGTTGTACAAGTAGTTGGTGTAGGTGTAGCTATTATCATGTTAATAGTATTAGCTATAAAATACATATCAGCAGCTCCTGGAGACAAAGCAGATATCAAAAAACATGCTGTTGTTTACGTAGTAGGTGCAGTAGTATTATTTGCAGCTAGTGGTATCTTAGGAATTGTTAAAAACTTTGCTAGCAACGTTACAGCAGATTAATTTAATATGTGAATTTTATAAAAAAAGAATACTTTCGAAGTATTCTTTTTTTATTATAGTAGAAAATTTATCCCAGTGGAATAAATTTCTGTACTAGATAATTATGGCAGAAGTTAGATTTTGTAGCAGTTTGCACTGCGTACGAAATCTTGATTCTGTTTTTTTATTTATATGAAATGCATTGTGTTTCATATAAATAAAATTTTCGTCTATATCCGCATATATTTGTACATTTCTTAGTTGTGTAAATATAATATTTAACTATTAAGGTTTTGTCTGTTACAGTTACAATATATAAAATTGAGTTACAGATAAGTTATGTACTATTATTCAAAATTATTGTATTAATATGTATAAAAAAGTCGTAAAAATTATTTACAAAAGAAAACTTATAGGTTAATATAAACTATATAATGATATTATTGAAAAATATCGCAAAAAGTGGTATAATTATTTTAATAATGTGAATATTTGGGGAAGAAGGAGGAGAAAGAATATGAAGGTTTTAAAGAAATTATTTGTTATATTAGCAATTTCTCTTTTATTAGTAACAGTTTTTCAAAATAATATTTTTGCTTATAATTGGATGGCTGAAGTTAATAATCAAGCTGGTGGAGAAGCAGCTGCAGAAGGAGCTGGAGCAGTAAATGCAGTTACTAGTATTGCAGGTGCAGCATTAACTATAGCAAGATTAGTTTGCGTAGGAGTAGCAATAGTTATGTTAGTTGTACTTGCTATAAAATACATGTCATCAGCACCAGGAGACAGAGCTACTATTAAAAAACATGCAGTTGTATATGTAGTAGGAGCTTTAGTAATGTTTGCATCAAGTGGAATTTTAGGAATAATTCAACAATTCTCAGGAGCAATTAAACCAAGTAATTAATAGATTATTTGATTTGTAGGAGGAAATAATTATGAGTAAAAATATAAAAAAATGTGTAGCAATTGTGATGCTTGCGTTATTATTAAGTGCATTTAGCTACAATGTCGTTTTTGCAACTAGTGGATATAGTGATAAAATGAAAACATTAATTGGTGATGCAGAAAATACATGGAATGATACTACAGGAGCAAGCAAATCAGTTAATAGTATTGTATCAACAGTTATAACAATAGTAAGAATTATTGGTATGGCAGTTGCTTTAATAATGTTATTAGTGGTTGCTATGAAATATATGTCAGCAGCACCTGGAGAGAAAGCAGAAATTAAAAAGAGTGCAATAGTATATGTAGTAGGTGCAATTGTTTTATTTGCAGTTACAGGAATTTTAGGATTAATAAATCAATTTGCTACAGCAGTTAAAGCTGGATAATAAATTCTTATATACATATACAGAAATGGAGAAAATATGAGAGTTAATTGTAAACTTTTAATTAAATTAATAAGTATTATTCTAATAGCTTTACTTATGTTTAACTTTTCTACAGTAGTATATGCTGAAAATGGCTTAATAGATTTTAATGAGTTTGAAGAAGGAAATGATAAAACTCCTGAAAGTGTAAAAAATATGGTAAACACATCTACTGGAACTGTAATAACAATACTTAGAATAGCAGGTATTGCTATAGCGAGTATAATGCTACTTGCTATAGCTATGAGATATATGTTCTCTTCAGCGGGAGATAGAGCAGATATCAAAAAACATGCAATTGCTTATGTAGTTGGAGCTATCATATTATTTGGTGTTACAGGAATTTTAGGAATATTAGTAGATATATCTAATTCATTTAATGTTAGCTAAGGATTTTATCTAAAAAAGATAAGAGGTGCGAAAAATGAGAAAAAGTTTAAAAAGAATAAGTATAATTATTTTAAGTATTTTAATGATATTATCTTTGTTTTCAAATGCTTTAGCTGCAGGAGCAAAAGACTTTACAGGTGAAATGAGCGGAGATGGTGTAACAGATGCGAAAAATTCTGCAGTTAGTATTATATCTAGTGTTTTAGGAGTAATAAGAACAGTAGGTGCAGCTATTGCAGTTATCATATTAATGGTAATTGCATGTAAATATATAATTGCTTCAGCTGGTGATAGAGCAGATATAAAAAAATATGCTGTTAATTATATAATTGGAGCATTAGTTTTATTTGGATCATCAGGAATTTTGTCAATTATAAAAGTTTTTGTAGATTCAGCAGTAGGTGTCTAAAATTTGATTATGAAGCAAAGTAAGGAGGAATTATGAAAAAAGTAGTTTCTTTATTGGTAATATTGTTAACTATAAGTATAATTTTTGAAATCAGTACTGTATATGCAGCAGATGCTGGAGTAACTAAAATAATTGAAAATATGGCAGGTACAAGTAATCCTGTAGAAGCAGGTGGTACTAAAGTTGGTGGAGTTATAAATAATGTTATTGGTTTATTACAGGTTGTAGGTACAGGTATTTCAATAATAGTTATTACAATATTAGGAATAAAATATATATTAGCAAGTCCTGGTGAAAAAGCTGATATTAAAAAATCAGCTATACCAATAGTAATAGGATGTGTTCTTCTATTTGGAGCAGTCAATTTAATGGCAGCTGTAGAGGAATTTTCAACTAATGTATTAAATAATGGTTAATAGAAAAAGAATGAGAGATCATTCTTTTTTTTTGAAAATTTTGGCTCGCTTTTTATTACATTTGTGTTAAAAATATCAAATATTCAATAAAAATGTTGAAAAAAGATATTCGTTTGAGTATAATTAATATAATAGTATAAATAGGCGCATTGGCACAAGGAGGGAGAAAAAATGTTTAGTAGAAAGTTTAAAATATTTACAAAAATACTTTTTTGTATTTTATTAGTTTATATAGTAATTGCTAATATAAATGTAGTTAAGGCAACCGAAGGAGCAGGTCTTTTACAAAAAATGGAACAACAAGCAAATGGTTTTATACAAAAAGGTCAACAATCAGCAGAAGGAAATATTAATTATCAAAATATAGCTAATGAATTTAAAGGATTAGGACAAATCTTAACTATGGTTGGTGCAGGTGTTATGGTAGCTATAACAACATATATGGGAATAAAATATTTAACAGCAGGTCCAGAAGCACAAGCTAAATTAAAAGTTCAATTAATTGGTGTTGTTGTATCAGGAATGGTTATATTTCGGAGCATACAGCATTTGGACAATAGTTATAAAAATTGCATCTGAATTTTAAAGGGGGAATTTAAATGGGAACATATTATATACCACGTAATTATAGAGGCGAATCAAGAATTTTATATATTTTTACAGTAAAATCTTTAATAACAACAGCTATAGGTGCAATGATTGGATCTGTATTCTTTTTTGTTTTAAAAAGTATGAATATGACCCCTGTTGGACTTGGTATAATGGCATTTTTTGCTTTAATAGGATTTGCAGTAGGTGCATTTAAAATTCCAACAATAGTTGCTATTCCTATAACTAAAAAAATTGGTGGAGAACCAATAGGAGAAATAATATTAAGATATGCAAAATTTAGAAAGACAAGAAAGATGTATGTGTACACAAAGGAGGAAAAATAGATGAGTAGTGAATTAATCCCTTTACTTCAAGCTGGAATATGGATCATACTATTTATAATGATTGGATTAGTTGTATTATATATTTACTTAATGAAGCCAAAGAATATAAAAGAAAAAGACGATGATCAAAGAGTAATAGAAGATTCTGCTGACGAGAAGAAGAAAATTGAACAAAATTATGGTAAATTTACAACTAATTTAACTAGAGAATCCATATTTGAATTTATGGAGTTTGATGAAATAGTCGATAATATGATTGTAAGAAAAAATGGTACACAATATATTATGGTTCTTCAATGTAATGGTGTTAACTATGATTTAATGTCAGAACAAGAGAAAATATCAGTTGAAGAGGGATTTGTTCAATTTTTAAATACTTTAAGATTTCCTATCCAATTATACATACAAAGTAGAACTTTAAATTTAAGAGATATAATAGAAGAATATAAAGCAAGAGTTGATAATTTAACAATAGAAATTGATAAATTAGATGCTAAAATTGCTCAAGCTCAAATGTCTGGAAATAAAGCATTAAAAGAAAAATTAGAGTTTGAAAAAAGAAGAAAAGTAAATATTTTAGAATATGGTGTTAGTATAACTGATTATGTAGAAAAATTAAGTTCTAACAAAAATGTTTTACAACAAAGAACATATGTTGTTGTTTCATATTATTCTGCTGAAATTGGTGGTGGACTTGATAGATATTCTAAAGAAGAAATATACAATATGTGTTTTGCAGAGTTATATACAAGATGTCAAAACATAGCTAGTGCATTAGGAACATCACAAATAACTAGTTCTATATTAGATTCAGAGGAACTAGCAGAATTATTATATATAGCATATAACAGAGATGAAGCAGAGTTATTACAATTATCAAAAGCTTTAGATGCACAATATGATTCTTTATATAGTACAGGAAAAGATGTATTACAAAAGAAACAAGAAAAATTAGATAAAGAAATTAATATAGCTGCTATTGATATGGCAACAGATAGTATATTAAAAGCAGATAGACAAAAACAAATAGAAGATTTAGAGCTTGCAATAAATAAAGAAGAAAAAATAAAACAAAAAGCAAATGAACTATTAGATACATATGAAAATCAATTAGATCCTAGAGTATATCAATTAGCTAAAAAAGAAGTTGATAAATCTGGTAAAAAAGAGCAAGCAAAAGAAACTCCTAAAATAGATCAAGCAAGAGAAGCCGCTCCTAGAAAAAAAGTAGTGAAAAGAAGAAGATTAGAAAACTAAAGAAAAAGGGAGGATAAAAAATGTTTGGAAGTAAAAAAGTAGAGCCAACAAATGAGATTGACAGTGTAAAAAAAGAAGAAGAGAGCGTTTTTAAGAAAAACGAAAAGAATATAAAAACTTTAATAGCTCCCGGAGGAATTGATGCAAGTTATACAAATCACTTAGAAATAGCTTCATCAAGAACAAGATATGCAAGAAGTATGATAGTTGCAAATCTACCTAGAATGTGTACTTTCCCAGAATTTTTAAGAGGAATGTATACTTTTGGAGATTTGAATGTATCAGTATTTATAAATCCAGTTAGTGAAGCAACTTCACAACAAGACTTAAATAGAACTATCAACGAACTAGAATCTGAAAGAATTGTAGCCTTAGATAGAGGTGATATAAACAGAGAGAGAGTTATAGCTCAAAAGAGAATGGAAGCAGAAGAACTTCGTGATGCTATAGCAGCAGGATTTAACAAACTATTTGATTCATCAATTATAGCAACAATATTTGCTTATAGTATGGATGAACTTGAAAAATATACAGAATTATTATCAAGTGAAATGTCAAAAGTTCTTATAGATATAAAACCAGCATGGGCAATGCAAGATGAGGCATTTAGAAGTAATATGCCTTTCTGTGATAATAAACTTACAAAATCACATACTTTTGATAGAAGGGCGATGTCAACAGTATTCCCATTCTTCACATCAGAAGTAGGACATGAAAATGGTATACCACTAGGATTTAATAAGCAAACAGGATTACCTATTCTTTATGATAACTTTAGTCCAAAATTAACAAATTATAATATGGTTATATTTGGTAAATCTGGTGCTGGTAAATCTGTTACAATCAAAACAATTACAGCTCGTTCAGCAGTTCTGATGGGAATTGAGAGTTTAGCATTAGATGCTGAAGGTGAGTATGGTGTAGTTGCTGAAGCATTAGGTGGAGTAAATGTTACTTTAAGTCCTAACTCAAAAACAGTTATAAATCTATTTGATATAGAACCAGAAAATGTAAAAGATGAAATTACTGGTAAAGAAAGAACAGTTTTAAGTGTTGAAAATAAAGTAGAAGACGTTACAAACGGTTTACTTACAATGGCAAGAGGTAGTACAAGAAGCCAAGAAGTAAACGAACTTACAAAGCAAATTATTTCTGAAGCTGTTGCAGAAGAATATGCTGCATTAGGTATAACAAATAATATTGAAAGCTTATATACAAGAGATGAAAAAGGTGGAAGAGTAGATATATCACAAAATTATTTAGGAAGAACTAAAAAAGATATGCCTACAATTGGATCTTGGTATAAAAGAATTTGTAGAAAAGCACAAGAAAATGAAAACCCAGATTATCGTTTCCACTATAGTTACTTAGTAAAAGTTATGAGACAATATGTTAGAGAATATCAAGGACAAATGGCTTATTTTGATGGTCAATCAACATTTGAACTTTTAGATGGTGTTCCTTTCATAAATATTGATATTTCTCAATTAGAGGAAAGATTTGCAAGGCCTTTAGCACAACAAATAATGCTTTCATGGGTTTGGGAAAAATATGTTAAGAAAAACAGTGAAGATAAAACAAAAGCAGCTAAAAAAAGAGTTTTAGTTGATGAGGCATGGATGTTACTTCCATATCCAGAAGCTGTTGATTTCTTAAATACAATGGCAAGACGTGCAAGAAAAAGAAATGTTTCACTTGCAGTTATTTCACAGAAATTCCAAGATTTCTATGAAAAACAAGAAGTACAAGCAGTTTTAACTTCATCTGAAACGAAATTATTCTTAGCACAAGATAAATCAGAAATACAATATTTAAAAGAAGTATTCAAACTAAGTGAAGGTGAAGCCGGATTTTTAATAACATGTAGCAGAGGTGAAGGATTACTAAAAGTTGGTGGAGATTCAGCAATACTTGCAATACAACCAACTAAGAAAGAATTTGAATTTGTTGAAACAAACTTAACTAAACAAGCAGCTTTAGAAAAAGCAAGAAGAGAAGCAGAAGGAAGATAAGTAGTGTAAAGTAATCTATAAAAATAGAGTGGAAAAATAAAAGAGGAAATTATATGAAAAAAGTTATAAGCTGCTTATTATTGGTGGCGATAATATTTAATTTCATATGTAGTAGTAATGTTTATGCAGAACAAGGTGGAGTAAGCCCTGATGATAGTGAAGTAAGTAGTCCTTATGAAGAACCAGCAGTTCCAAGTGATGGAATAGCAGGTGAAATAGTAGAGGAAGGTACTACATCACAGAAACAGGATGGTGGAACTAAGGTTGCTACTACTGCTCTAAGTTATGGAGCCTCAATAGTAGGTGTAGTAACAGGAGTAGTAGCAAGATTGCTAAACATCTTTATTGCAGCTCAAGTTGATATAATAATATCACATCTAACATATGGAACAGAGGATGGCGAACTTCAGTATTGGTTCACAATAGATAGATGTGTATTTAACAGAATACCACTTTTTAATATCAATTATTTTAATACTGATAGTACATATCAAGTAGGTAATACTACAATAGATGCGAATGCAAGTAATATTAAAATAAAAGAAGGCATAACAGGTGTATATTATATTTGCAGAATATTAGCATTAGCAATAGGATTATTAGTTTTAATATATATAGGTATAAGAATGGCTATATCAACTATAGCTTCTGAACAGGCAAAATATAAGAAGATGCTTGTAAGTTGGGTAGAAAGTATAGTCATAATGTTTTTGATGTTATATATCATAAGTGCAGTTGTAACTTTTGGAGAAATTATTACAGGAATATTTTATGATATAAGATGTTCTATTTTAGGAAAAACAGCGCCTGGAGTTACAGCAACATTTGGTATATTTGAAGAAACAATTAGAGATGAGGCTTGGTGTGGAATTCTTTCAAAATCTGGTCTTGACTTAACACTATGGTCAATAATATATTGGTGTTTATTATTTACAGAATTAAAATTTTTATGGACATATATGAAAAGACTTTTAATGGTAGGATTTTTAATTATAATTTCACCATTAATAACAATTACATATTCTATAGATAAAGTTGGAGATGGTAAAGCACAAGCATTTTCAATATGGTTAAAAGAATTTATAGTAAATGTATTAATACAACCATTGCATGCACTTATTTATTTAATATTTGTAATGACAGCTAATTCAATTGCAGCATCATCACCTTTAGTAGCAATAGCTATGTTAATGGCGATGGGCTCAGTAGAGAGAATGGTTAAAGTAGTATTTGATATGAAAGGTTTAGTAACATTAAGAGGTGTTAATAAATTTATGAAGAAAGAAGGATAATAGATGAATAGAAAAAATGCATTAAAACTAATCATAATTTTTCTAATAATATTATTCTTCTGTTTGTTATGTTTAATGCTTCTTCTTCAAGCTTCAGTAGAAGGAGATAGTAATTTAGCAAATGATAAAAAAACATCAAATATGATTGTATCAACATTAGAGAGTTCAAAGCCAAAAACTTTTCAAGAAGTCATAAAAAAATATAATTCAGAGTATTTAGATAGAGATAAAAATAAGATATATGTTAGATTTGGACAGGATTTATATAATGAAAATGGTAAAAGTAATGAAAATTATTTTAATAATTTAATAGAAGATATAGAACCATTTTTTGTACCTGTAGATTTTAATCTTGTAGATGAAGAAAAAAATATAGATATACAAATGAATTACAATTCTAATAATAAAGAATATGAAATTACTTTTAATAAAACAAAAGACTTTTATAAAGAAACTGATGGAGATTCTTATATTAGTGTTGATACCTCAGAAATAGTAAAAACATCACCATTATATGTTTCTAATGGATATTTAGAAAGATTGGTTGCAAATCAAATGTATCTTTCTTCTATTGAAAAATATTTAGATGAAGGAAAAGAATTATCAGATGGTTATATGAGCTATAAAAATGGAACTATAAAAATAAAATTAGCTCCTAATAAATCTGTTATGAATATAATTTTTTCAAAAGATTATGGATATAGTATTTTATCAGATGTAGAGTCAAATACATCACTTTCAAAAATATATGAACTTCATAATGATAATGTATTTGGAAGCTTAAACGAAGGCTACTTAGGATATAGAACTACTGATTTATATTATTTCTTTTATGGTGATGAGACTTCTGTTTATGGTTATTCTTATCAAAATAATAAAAAATTTGAAGACTTACTATCAAAATACTTACAAAATAAAGATTTAGATACTTTTGTAAATGGAATTTCAGAGCAGATTTTATCTTATGATACATTTGAATATGACAAAGATATAAAAAAAGCACATATAGTATTTCCTACAAGGGGTATAGAAATTAATATAGAAAATAATGATCCTAGGGGAATAACATTATACAGTAATTATTATTTTACAGATACTACAAAAGAATTTGTAAAAAATGGATTAATAAACTTTGAGGCAGGTAAGGATTTAGTTAAAGAATATGAAGTACAAAGAAGAGCAAATTAAAAATCACAACAAGCAAAACTATAAAAAAATTTTGATAGTTTTATTTGTTGTGATTTTTATATTGTTATGCATATCTTTTTCATTAAATTTAATGCAAAAAAAAATAGAAGAGCCAGAACTTTCCTATGGTAATATAAAAACAGTAAAACAAGTAGTTGAGTATTATAAAGCAAGATATATTTCAGAAGAAGAAAGTAAAGAAGAAGGTTATTATATGGATGTAAATTTAAAATTTACAATATTACCATATGATGAAAATGATAATAGCAATGAAGACTATTACAATGATTTTATACAGGACTTAGCAAAAGTAATTAATTATAAAAATTTTAAAATGATTGACAATGAAAATGATATTACTATAAAAGTTATTTGCGAAAATAGGAAAATAGTTTCTATAATAATAAATGACATTGAAGATTATTTTATTTATATGAATTCTCGGAATAAGCATGAAAAACTATGTAGAAATTGAGAATACAGATTTTGAAGTTACTTCTGAAGTATTACAAGAATGCATAAGAAATGATTGGAATTCAGTAAATTTAGGTCAAAGAGATAGTATTTTTGATGAATATTATATATATTTTGATGAAGGTATAAAAACAAGAACAATAAATAATAAAATCTATAATATAGTATTTGATAAAAAATACACAGGAAATGTAATAAATAGTCTATTTCCAGGAGTTGAACTTGAAACAGTAAAAAGCGATTTAGGAAAACCAACATTTGAAGATGAAAATTTAGAAGTGTTTGGATATAAAGGAAAAGATATATATGTGTTTTTTTCAAGTAGCGAGATTTCAGTATATAGAGTATTAGATGAAAGTACAGATGAATTCTTTAATTTAGCTGATAAATTTATAAATGAAGAGCTAGATTTACTAGAATTTATGAACGAACTTACATATATGTGGAAAGATTATGATAAATATGAATATTCATCAACATCTGTTTTTATATCATATCCCTTAAAAGGTATAGAAATTAAGATAAATTATGATGACACAAACGGAATTTTGGTGTATAATAATATTAAGAGCAGTTTGTCTAAAGTACAGAGATATTTAGAAAATACAAATTTTGTTGCAAGGCTTCAAATAGATTCTGTATATGAAGCGGAAAAAAGAAGATTTAAAAATAATCAATCTTTGAATGAAAAATGCATGGAATATAGACAAACTATAGAAGATGAAAACTTAAAAAATATTGGAGAAAGTTTTAGATATGATATCTATGCTGATAAAGACACAAATGGAAATATTTATAGTATGAAGTTTATATCTAAAGATGGAAATAATCCAAATAGAGAATTAAATGATAGTATAGATTCGTACTTATGGATAGATAATGATACATTTGTATATTCAAAAAAAGAAAAAGGAATATATATTTATAACTTAAATGATGGAACAGTAAGGAGACTTATAGAAGGTACAGAAGAATATAAACTTAAGAGTTTTAAAAATAGAATATTAAATTATGATGATAAACAAATATTAGTTTAATATTAGAAAGGAAAAAGAATGGCACTATTAAAAAAGTTTTGTAAAAATATTATCTTAATAATAATAATAACATCTTTATTAATAACTTTTTTTGCTACACCAGCATCTTATGCGAAGCTAGATTTAAAAGATGGTCAGTTCTATTATTCAGGAACAACAAAAGGTACATATACAGCAAAAGATGGTATTTTCTCATGGCTTTTAAGTCATATTGGTGATATTGCCGATTGGATAATCGGTATTATTACAATGGGCTTTAGAATGGTTTTTGTGGGGTGGACTGCGCTTATTGAAAAATTATTAACTTGGGCACTAGAAACCACTACAGGTGTAAGTATGGCTGGACAGCAGGTAGAAGGCGGATTAAGCTCAACAGATTTAACATCTATAACAGATTCTTCTAATAACTTAACAGTTCAAGCTATTGTATATAATCAAGTGCCAGTGTTTAATATAAACTTTTTTGATTTAGAATATGATAAAACTGTTAGTGGAACAGGACAAAAATATAAATGTGAAAAATGTAATGAGGATGCTGAAAAATGTGCTTCAGCATCTGGTTGCAGTTGTGCATGTAATGGAAAATGTGATGGATGTAGTGCATACATAGCAGCATTAAATATAGATCAAACAAATAATCCACCAGTAGTTGTACAAATTAAAAATTTAGTATCAATGTGGTATTACATAATAAGATTAATAGCATTAGCAGCTATGTTAGTTGTACTTATCGCCATAGGAATAAAAATGGCAGTATCAACAATAGCATCTGATAAAGCAGTGTATAAAAGAATGCTTGTAGACTGGGTTGTTGGTGTAATAATTTTATTTGCAATTCATTATATGATGATATTTATAATATATATAAATGATTCACTTGTAAATATAATAAAAGAATCAGCTTCACACATAAATACTGTTACAATGAAAGAATTATCAGAAACAGGAACTAATATAAATAGGTCTAATGAAGATATAGAAGTAGATGTATATGAAGCTGTTAGAACAAGAGCATATGATGCAAAATTATCAAATGGATTATCAGGAATGATAATGTATATGACATTAGTATATTTTGCTATCAGATATACATTAGTTTATATAAAGAGATATTTAACTTTAATTGTATTAACACTGATGGGTCCAGCAGTTGGAATTGCATATGCACTTCAAAAAGTTTTAAATGGTAAATCTTCAACATTAAAAACATGGACTTCTGAGTACATAATGAACGTAATTATACAAAGTGTACATGCATTAATTTATAGTGTATTTATATCATCAGCATTAGTATTATCATTAGAATCAATTTCAGGAATAATAGTTGCATTAATATTAATGAATTATAGTTTAAAAGCAGAAGCACAATTTAGAAAAATATTTAAGTTTGGTGATGGAGATAGTTTAGTAGGACATACAGCAGAAGCAGGAAGTGCTGAAAAAATGAAGCAATCACTTCAAACTGCTAGAGGTTTATATATGGGTGCTAAACCACTTGCTCAAACAATGATGAATACACCATTTGCAGGAATAGCAAAAGGTATTGGAAAAGCAGGAATAGCAGCAGGAATGGCAGGAGCAGCTGCAGTAAAAACTGGAGTTTCTAAAGTATCTTCAAATAGTGTACGAAATAATTTTTCAAAAGCTGTTGATAGAGAAATGGACATAAATGGAGAAGGACATGAATATAAGAGAAATGCTGATGGAAGTGATGCTGAAACAGAAGAACAATATGAAAGCAGAAGAAATGCAGCTAAAGAAGCAGTTTTAGCAAGAAATCCGAAATTTATAGAATCAGATTCTGCTGAAAGTATGGATGGAACAACAGTGGCAGGACTAATTGTAGCAGGAGAAAAGAATTTAAGGGGTGCTGTAGAAGTTGCAGCAAGCAATATGGGAGCAACAAAAGAAGGTACACCAGAGCATGAAAAAGCAACACAAGATTATTTTGAAGCAATGCAAAATTATGCAAAGTTTAAACAATTAGATTTATCAAAAGACAATACTGCCGCAGCTCGTGGAGAAAGAATATTAGATGTAAAAAATCATTTCAAATTTGCTCCAAATAAAAATGGTAGTCAAATTAATTTATCAAACTTAAATAAATTAAGAAAAGGTGTATTTGGTACAAAATATAAAGATCCTAAAACAGGACAATTTGTATCAGATAAAAATGGTTTATATAGTAAACTTAGCTCAGAAAATTTATTAGGATTTACAGAAGCTGATAAAAAAGTATTTAAAGAACAAGTATTAACACCAATTAAAAATGGATTTGGAGGAATGGCAGCAATGTTTGTTGGAATGGGAACATTAGTTGCACATCCAACAATGGGAATGGCTCTTTTAGGTGCTGGTAAAATGAAAATGAATAAAACTTTTAAAAAACCAGTTAACTATAAAGATTATGGTGGAAGAAGATATGGATTTGCAAATTTCTCAGCTCCAGCAATGAGAGATATTCAAAAAACAGCTGTAGCAAGAGCAAATAGAGAAATGAATGCAATGTTACAAGCAAATGTTAAAGAAAGTCATCCAGAATTATATTCAAAATTAAAAAAAGGTCTTTCAAAAGATGCAGAGCTTGGATGGAATTCAAATAAAATAAAAGATTTAAGAAATGGTGGAATAGCAGGGCTAACAGTTGGAACTTTAGGAGCAGCTCTATCTGGAGCAGGTATTTCATTTGTTCCAATGGCAGCAGTTGCAGCAGCAGGAACAGCAGCTAGATTTACAGCAAATCATACAGGCATATTTGCAAATATGCATCAAATAAATAAACATAGTGCTAAACAAATGAAAAAACAACAAATGGATTTCATAACAGATGGATTAAACTTAGAAATGTCTGTAAGACAAGCAGAATATGAAAAAGAACAAAAAGACCAAGAAGATAAGATTAAAAAAGAAGAATTTGAAAAATTAAATTATGAATATGATCCAGTAACAGGAGATATAAAGAAAAATCAAGAAAATGCTTTAGAAGACTACAATAAAGTTATGATGGCTTTATATGCAGAGCAAGGGCTAATATATGATCCAAAAACTGGAACAACTCGTCCAGCTCCTGAGGCAGAAGATGCAAGAACAAGAACAACTATTAAAAAAGAACAATTAGAAATGGCAGTAAAAGCAGAAGATGGAAGTATGCGTAGAATTACAGATGCAGACGTACAAAGCATTAACAAAGAATTAGATTTAATAATAGAATCAATGCTTAAAAAAGGAACAATAGATGCAAATAGTGCATCCGTTCAAAATGAAATGATTAAAAAGCTATCAGACAGATTAATAAAAGCTAATATACTTGTTAAAGGTGAACGTGTAGAAGATGTATTTAAGCATGGAAAAAATGATTTAGTAGATACATTAAAACAAAAAGCAAATGCAGCAGAACTTAAAGAGTCTGGAAGTATTTTAGATAAAATAAATGAACTAGATAAAGCAGCCATTCAAAATGCAGTTGAAAGTGTTACAGAAGGAGAAAGAGATATTACACATGTAAAATCAGAAGATGTTTTAGCAAAATTAAGAGCAGAAAGACCAAAACAAAAGAGAAAATTATTTGGTTCAAAACAAGATGGCTCACAAGTAGTAAATACAAGTGACGGTTCTAGAACAGCAGGTACCTCAGATGGAAGTAGAAAATTAAGTATAGATAGTATAGATGATTCTAAACTTCAAAAAGCAATACAAGCATATATTAAAGCATCAGATAATGATACAGCCAAAGTAGAATCTAAAAAAACTGCTAAAGCTCAAGTAGATAAAAAAGTAAGAAGCAGAAGAAGAAAATTACAACAAGTATTAGAACTTAAAATAGATGGATTAGAAGAAGTTTCAACAGATGCAGTTATAGATAAAGTAAAAAATGGTGATGCAAAAATAAAAGATGGTGATAAAAAGTACGATTTATCTCAAGATGAGTCATCAGATGTATTGAAACTATTACTAATGAGAAAAGAATTAGAAGAAGTTAATCAGTATGCAAGACAAGAATTAGAATTAAAATCAGGAAATTTAGGATATACAAAGAAACTTAAAAAGAAAGGTGCAGCAGCTGTTGAATATTATTCACATAAATTACAAATAGAAACTTATAAATCACAATCAGATGAAAGAAGTAGAAATTATGTAGAAAAATTAGATAGCGAAATTGCAAAAGCAAAAGCAGCAGGAAAAACTGCTAAAGAAATAGAAAAACTTGCACAAGATGTATCTCGAGATAACCTAACAGAATTTGCGGCTGAATTAGAACGAGATTCACAAACTACACCTTTAAGAAGAGAAGACATATATGAACAAATAAATAAATTGAATGATGTACAAAAGAAACAAAGAGATTTAGCAAAAAAAGAATTAGCAATGAAAAATGCAGAAAAAGTACTAGATAGATCAGGACCAATAGAAAATGTAAATGCATTTATCGAAAATTTAGGTAAAAAATAAAGAAAGAAGAGAAAGCTGTGAAAAAAGTATTAAAGAAAGTATTAGTAATTTTTTTAGTAATTTTAATATTGAACAATTTTCTTGTTAGTGGTGTTAGAGCCAGTAATCCAGATGATATGCCAGACTCTTTTGGAGAATGGTTATCTGGTCTTATTGGGTCTGTTATTGGCTTGCTAACTTATCCAATAAGAATTGTTGCGCTGGCTGCTGGTTATGCAATGAATGCGCTCACAGCTGGAGTAGCATATATAGAGGGAACCACTGATGGTGCGGATTTTGCAGATACTTCAATAATTACACCATTTGATATATTTTTTAATAAAGTAAAAATAGTAGATATAAACTTTTTTGATATAGGAACTGAAGACAATATAGTAAACAAAATAAGAACAGGAATAGCATCATGGTATTATGTTTTAAGATTATTAGCAACAGTAATATTACTTGTAGTATTAATATATGTAGGAATAAGAATGGCAATATCAACAATAGCATCAGATAAGGCAATGTATAAAAAGATGTTATTTGATTGGGTAGTTAGCTTAGCACTTATATTTTTAATACACTATGTAATAATATTTGCTGTAACAGTATGTAGTTCAATAGTTAATGCGATTTCATTATCAGTAGATTCAAAATTAATAACAGATACTTATACTGTTATAAGAGATGTAGCATTTAAAGTCCTTGAACTTGATTCAATTGCAGCTACTATAGTATATTGTATGTTAGTATGGCAAACTTTTGGATTACTTATATCATATTTTAACCGTATGTTAAAATTAGCATTTTTAGTAATAATTGCTCCACTTATAACACTTACATATTCAATAGATAAAATGGGAGATGGAAAAGCACAAGCTTTAGGAAGCTGGTTAAAAGAATTTATATATACAATACTAATTCAACCATTTCATTGTATAATATATATGTGTTTTGTTAGTGTAGGATTTAAAATGTTAACAAGTCAAGGTTTAAATGGAGTATCAAGAGACACTATAGCAACAGCAGTTGTTGCAATATTATGTGTTAAATTCGTAAAAGAAGGAGAAAATCTTGTAAGAAAAATATTCCAATTCCAAGATGATAATAGTTCTACATCTATAGGAGCAGGAGCTGCAATAGCAGCGATGGCAATGAATAAAGCTAAAGGAGCAGGTAGTGCTGCAAGGTCTTCTTTAAATGGAGTAAGAAACTTTAAAGGAATGGCAAAACAAGCAGGAAGCAGCATGAAAGCTTTAGCAGTAGGAGCCGGAATTACAGCAAGAGCAGTTGGTGGAAGAGTATTTCATACTGGAGATAGTCCAGATAAGACTATAGCAGAAAGAAAAGAAGATATAAGAATAGATAGAGACAATAAACAAGCAGATAAAATAAATGAAAAATATAATATACAGCAAACAGCAGAAACAGCAGCAAAAATTAATGTATTAGCAAAAGACATAATGAAACAAAATCCAGGTATAAGCGCAAGAGAAGCTAAGGCAATAGCAAGATTAAATATAGCTAAAAAAGAAAGAGCTAAGAGCAAAGGACCAGTAAAATTAACAAGAGGAAAAACTAAACTAGGAAAAGCAGTTAATGTTATTGGAAAACCTGTAACAGCTACTATAAGAGGAGCAAAAACAGTAACTAGAGTTGCTACAGTGCCTATAAGAGGAGCTAGAGGAGCAATTAAGAAAGGTGTAGAATTATATAAACAAAGTGATACACTACAATTTATTACTGGATTAGGAAAAGGAGCAATATCAGCTGGACTTGGAACAATGGTTGGTTCTGGTATATATGGAACAAATGGAAATATGCCAACAGCTTTAATGTCTGGTATGGCAGTATATAAAGGTTCACAAGGATTTTTCCAAAATACAACAAGAACATTAGCAGGTTCTGTTGCAGATAGTTATGCAGCATTAGGAGCTAAAACAAAATTTGATGTAAATGGATTAACAAAAGAGGCATTAGGATTATTCTCAGATGATGATGAAGCAAAAAGAGCATTAGATGAAATAATGCAAGAAATAGAAGATGCACTTCAAGAAGCAAGTGTTGAAGGAAAGTATAAAACTCAAATTAAAAATACAATACAAAGAGGAATTGGTGCAGATGCATCAAAAACTGATAATGTTGTAAAATTTGCACTAGATACTGTTGGAGGTAAAGCTACTCCAATGAAAGGTGGAGATGGTAAAACTTTATATGAAACAAATAATGGTGCATTAAGAAATGCTGTACAAAAATTAGCTGATTATGAAAACTTAAAACAAATATATCAAAAAGTTGAAGCAGCAGGTGAATTAAATGTTGATAATGATACATTTGTAGAAGAAGTTATGGATAGATTCTTTAGTGATGAGCTAGTTACAGATGATAGAGTAAAAGAGGAATTAATAAATAAAAATATTGAAAAAGTTGGAACGAAAAAGGAATTTGAAGATAATAGAAAAGAAATAGATAGTTATATACAAGATAAATATAAAGAAGATGATAATTTTATTGAAGATATTTCAGCGCAATTTGATGATATAATAGCTGAAGTTAGTAGTGAATTAACTGATATGAGAATAGATGCACAAGCAAGAGCAGAAGTAGAGAATCATATAGAAGAATTAAAAAGAGAACAAGCAGATATTATAGGAAAAGCATTAGCAGATATAGGGCTTGTTGAGAGAAGAATAAAATCAGATATAGTAACTGAATATGAATCAAAATTACAAACAGCGATTAAACAATTAGAAAATGATGCAAAAAATATTACAGATGTTCAAGAAAAAGAAATAGCAGATGCAAAATTAATTAGAATGAAAGATTCTTTAGGAAAATTAACATTATAAAATAAAATACTAAAAGAAAGAAGGTGAGATTGTGAAAAGAGTGCTTAAAAAGTTATTAATAGTTATTTTAATAATATTGATGATAAATAATTTCTTTATGTCGAATTGTGTAAGTGCAGCAGTAGCAGGATACACAGTAGACAGTATATTTGACATATTTGGAAATATTTTAGGTGGAATTATTGGAATTTTAACATGGCCTTTAAGATTAACAGCGTTAGCTGCTGGATGGGTTATGAAAGAATTTACGGTATTAGTTGCATTTACTGAAGGAGCAACAGATGGCGGCGCTACTAACACAATCACACCATTTGACATATTTTTTAATAGAGTAAAAATATTACAAGTTGACTTTTTTGATATAGGAACTGAAGACAATTTTGTTAATACAATGAGGACAAGTGTTGCAAGCTGGTATTATGTAATGAGGATATTAGCATCAGCAATACTACTAGTAATATTAATATATGTAGGAATAAGAATGGCAATATCAACAATAGCCTCAGATAGAGCAATGTACAAAAAAATGTTAGTTGATTGGGTAGCTAGTATAGCATTAATATTTGTACTTCAATACATAATTATTTTTACAATAACTGCTAATAATGCGATAGTAAAAGTAATAGGAGCATCAGTAAATGGTCAAGATTTAGAAAATACATATAAAGCAATAGCTTCTATGGGACAGAAACCATTTGATTTGAATGCTATTGCTGCAACAATAATATATTGTATGTTAGTATGGCAAACTTTAGGATTAGTATTTGCATATTTTAGTCGTATGCTAAAAACAGCATTTTTAATCATAATTGCACCATTAATAACATTAACATATTCAATAGATAAAATGGGAGATGGAAAAGCACAAGCTTTAAATACATGGCTTAAAGAATTTGTATTTACAGTATTAATACAACCATTTCACTGTATTATATATATGTGTTTAATAGATATGGCATTCAAATTATTAAGTCAAGCTTCTGATGCAACACAAAAATTAGCAAGAGCGATTATTGCAATGTTAATGATTAGATTTGTTAAAGAAGCAGAAAAAATTATTAGGAAGATATTTGCATTTAAAGATGATAATAGTAAAACTTCTGTAGCAGCAGGTATGGCAGCTGCAGCAGTTGGAGTAAATCAAGCTAAAAATTTTGGTAAGAATACAAGAAAAGCAGTAAATAGTGCAAAGAGTTTTGGAAAAAATGTAGCGAATTTTGGAAGAACAGCACATGTTGAAGCTGTTGCATTAAAAAGATTACTTTTAGATAAAGATACTAAAGAAGATGGTTCAGAAAAAAGCTTTTCAGATAGAAAAGAAGAAGTAAGAACAGAGATTAATAATAAACAAGCTGATAAGATAGCAAATAGAACTAGTGCTATACAAGGAATTTTTAATAAAAATGCTAGATTTTCTATTGCTTCTAAAGCTTCTGTTCAAAAAAGAGCAGATTGGATTCAAATGATGGCAAAAGCAGATGGAAAAGAAATGTCTAAAGAAGAAGCACTAGAACAAGCTAAAAAAGAACAATTTGCACCAGAAGTAGAAGAAGAAAAACAAAGAATAAAACAAGAAAGAAATGGTGCTATTTCAGATGAAGAAGCAGAATCTATTGCTCGTTTAAATGTAGCTAAAAAGCATACAATGCGTGGAAAAGCTATAAAAGGAGTAAAAGGTAGAGTAGATAAAATAAAAACAAAAGTCGGACAATCAGAAGTTTTAAGAGAATTAGGAGCACTTGGAAAAATGTCTGCAACAGCTGGTGTAGGTTTAATGATAGGTTCTGGAATATATGGAACAGGAGGAAATGTTGCTACTGCTTTAGGAGTTGGAGCTGCTACTTTTAAAGGAACACAAGACTTTTTAACAAGTAGTGGTAGAACAATATCAAATGGAGTTTCTAGAGAATTAAAAGAAATGGGAATTGATGATGCGGTAGGAGCAAGATTCACATTAGATGAGATAGTACAAAATGCAGAAAAATATGATGGAAATTTTGGAGAAGGGACAAAAGCATTAGATGAATTAAATAAACAGTTAGGTAAAATGGCGGAAAACTTTCAAGGTGACCAAAGATTTTCAAAATTCCAAACAAATATAATTAATATAATAAATAAAGCTCCACAAGATTCATCATCAGAAATAAAAAAAGAATTAGAAAAATTCAAATCACAAAAAGGTGTTTATAGTGGTAATATGACAAATGATCAAATAAACGCAATAAATGAAGATGGAGCAAAATTATTAGAATATGCAAATAAAACATCAATACAATCAAAATTAAAACAATCAGAAGATTTAGGAATGGATAAAAATGCATTAATAATAGATATATCAGAAGAATTTACAAATGTTGGTGTAAGTGCAAAATATGAAAAAATAATAAATGATAGTAGGGATATTAGAGAAGAAAGTGAAAAAGACTTAGATTGGGACGGATTAACACAAGAAGAATTAAATGATAAGGATATTACAAAAGATGTTTTAACTGTAAAAGAATTTAATAGCAGAAAACAAGATATAGATATAGATGTAAGCAGACTATCAGATAAACAGTTAGAAAAGTTAGATAAAATGTATGATGAAAAAATTAAGAAGTTAACACAGAGGTCAGGAGACGATATACAAAGACAAATAGATCAATTAATGATAGAACAAGCAGATATAATTGGAAAAGCTTTAACAAGTGCAGGAAGAGAATTAGATACAGAAAATACAGTTATGTATGAAAAATATCAAAGAATGTTAGATGAGGCAGCTAAAAAACTGCAAACTCAAATTAATGCTAAAGAACAAGAAATAGCAAAAATGGATAGAGATGATACAAGTAAAGTATATCAAGGAAAAAATGTTCAGTTAAGTGTATTAGAAGCACAAAGAGATAGAATAATGGGTTCACAAAAAGAAGTGTCTAGAATAATAACAAAAAGATCTAATGGTGGACAAAATTCTTAATTTAGTAGAATAATAGATAATAATAAAAAATAGTTATAAAATTTAAGGAGTTGAAAGATATGAAAAAAGTTTTTAGTAAAATACTAATAATTTTTATATTGCTAGTAGTATGTTTTGAGTTTATTTTCTCAAGCAATATTTCTAATGCAAATGTTATATCAGAAGACTCTTTAAACGCAGTAACAGATTTAGCAGGTGGAATAGTATCAATAGTTTATTGGGATAAAAGAGTTTTAGCAACAGGACTAGCTTTTGTATTAGATATCATAGTTGCAAATTTAGCAGAAGCAGATGGCGTAAATTATGGAAATTCAGGCATGCTTTCAATTATTACTCCATTTGATATATTTTTTAATAAATATAAACTATTAGATGTAAACTTTTTTGATGTAAATGGAGTATCACAAGGCTCAATAGCACATACAATTAGGACATCAGTAGCAGGATGGTTTTATACGATGAGATTGATAGCAAGTGCTATACTACTAGTAATATTAATATATGTAGGAATAAGAATGGCTATTTCAACAATAGCAGAAGAAAAAGCAAAATATAAAAAGATGCTAATAGATTGGTGTTGTAGTTTACTATTAATATTTGTATTACAATATATAGCTTTATTTGCAATATATTGTAATAATGCTATAGTAAATGCATTAAATGCAACGCTTACAGATACACAAATTGAAAATAACATAAGTGGAATAATAGCTGGAATTGGTATAAACGCAGTTCTAGGAGTAGGAATACCAAGTATAGTATCAGTACTTGTATTTTGTGCAATAGTATTTCAATCATTAGCATTTTTACTTTCATATATTAGTCGTATGATAAAAGTTGGATTTTTAATTATAATATCACCACTTATATCATTAACATATTCAATAGATAAAATGGGAGATGGAAAAGCACAAGCTTTAGGAACATGGCTTAAAGAGTTTGTATATACAATTTTAATACAACCATTCCATTGTATATTGTATATAGCATTTGTAAGAACAGCTTTTGGGTTAATCGTAGAAAGTTCAGCACTTGCAAATTTAATAAATAATGGACTTCCAGGAATACTTAAAACTCCAGAATATAATCAACTTGTAAATGGAGTTTTAGCAATATTATGTTTAAAATTTATAAGCGATGGAGAGAAAATAGTTAGAAAAATATTTGGATTCCAAGATGATAATAGTTCAACTTCATTTGTAGGTGGTATGGCTGTTGGAATGATGGCAGTAAAAAATGCACAAAAATTAGGAACAACAGCAAGAAAAGGTATAAACTTTTCAAAAAATACAGTTAATAAATTAGGAAAAGCAGTTGGACATGATAAAGACTTATTAAAAAATACTAAAGTAGGAAAAGCATTAGATTCATTTGGAAGTAAAGTTGGAAATAATAAAGTTGCAAAAGCTATTGGCAGTGGAATGGGTACTGTTGGTGGTGGAATAAAAAGAGGTATTAATGGTTTCAAAACTATAAATGATAATTTTAAATCTTCAAAATTTGCTAAAATGTTAGATAATCGTAGATTTGGTTCAACTTCTAGCGTGCTAGGAATGATGGGGGCATCAATGGCTTATATGTCAGGTGGCATGGGAGCAATGGAGGCTTTTGGACTTGGAAAAGGTATTTCTAAAGGTACAGCAGAATTATTTTCTTCAAGTAAAAGTACATCTTCTCATAGTGTAGCAAAAATCAATAATGCAGAAGATAAAAAAGCATATGATAAATTAGGAAAAGAATTAGAAGAAATGGATAAAGAAATTTCAGATGCAAGGCAAAAACTTATAGCAGATGGTGGAGAGTTAGGAGACTATGCTGCATTATTAGAAAAAGCTGATATGATAGAACGTTCTGAAAAAGAAGATGATAAAGAGATAGAAAGATTAGATAAAGATACAGCAGATAAAATTAAACAGATTGAAAAATTAAAAAGAAAAGATGCCTTTATGAAAGATAATAATCCTCAAATAGTGGCTCTTCAAAGACAAATAGAAGAAAATGGAAAAAGAGCAGATGAAATAAATAGAAACAGAAAAGGTGGAGCTGAGCTTTGTAGACTTAAAGCGGATAATCTTGATAAACAAAATGGTGGAGAATTAAAGAAAAAATACGATGAAGGAGAAGTAGGAAAACTAACAAGAGAAAAGGCAGCTAAGCAAGCAGAATATGATACTTACTGGGATAAGAGCAGTATAGAACAAAGAGCAAAAGATAGAAACAGAGGTGCAACAAAAGCAGAAATACAAAAACAGAAAAACGAAATTAGAAAAACACTTGCTTCAATAATATTAGCTTCAAGACAAAGAAATACAGATGGCAGTTATGATAATGTTTTAAATTCAGATGAACGAGATTCTGTAGATAAAACAACAGATTGGCTAATAGAAAATATTTCACGTGGAGTTTTAACAGATACAGGATTTGAAGTAGATGATGATATAAAAAGAACAGTTCAAAGTTCGCTTGGATTATCAGGTGACACAGGAGCAGCATATAATGATTTAGCAAGTGCAGTTTCAGATTATGAAAGTTTAGAAGCCAATAATAGAATTGCAGAAATTAATAATAATTATACTAAATTAGGTGGAGATAAAGATGATATAACAGCTGGAAGTACTGATATAGTTTATAATTTGAATAAAAATATTAATAAAAAATCAGAAAAAAAATCTAAACATTCACATTAAAAAAATCTAATTATATCAAGATTTAACATAATATAAAAATTTATATTATGTTATAAAGGAAAGGATTATATAATGCAAAAAAAAGATAACACGAAAATATTAATAATTGTAGTTATTGCAATCATTATTATTGTATCATTAATAATCACAAATAAATCTAGAAAAAAGGAAGATTATTCTAAATTAGAAGGAGAAGAACTGGTAGTAGCAATACAAAATAAAGTAGATGCAATGACAGTAAATAACTTAGCTGGTTTAGGAGAAAGAGATAGAATAGAATATTATGTATCAGAATTTATAGAAGCTATTGAAAATAAAACATATGATAAAGCTTATGATATGTTATATGATGAATTTAAGGAAAATTATTTTCCAACATTTAGTAGTTTTGAAGAATATGCAAAAACTAAATTTCCAAGTATGTTTGCATTAGAACATACAAACATAGAAAGAAATGGCGAATTTTATATATTATGGGTAACAATGTATAACCCATTAGGAAGTAAATCAGATGGAATAGAAATGAACTTTGTAGTAAAAGAAAACGACTTAAATGATTTTGTAATGTCATTTTCAGTAATATAATTAGAAAGGAATAGGCTATGAATTTTACAGAACTTAGATTAAAATTAAGACATTTCTTTAAAAAATATCAAAAATTAATATTAGTAATTATAATATTGTGGGGATTAATATTTTTATTAAACCTATATTTAAGAAATAGAGTAGTAATTCCTACTCCAAGTACTACTTTTGAACCACATGTATCTGTGGTAGATAGTTCAGCATCAACACCAAAACGTATGCAAACATCTATAGAAGATATGATAGAAGAATATGTTGGATATTGTAATGAAGGAAATTATCAAAAAGCATTCAATATGTTATCAGAAGATTGCAGAAAATATAGCTTTAATGATGATATACAAGCTTTTAGAACACATGTATTAGTAAAAATGCCTACTCCAAAAAAATATGCAATTCAAGATTATTCAAATACAAAATATGGAAATCAAAAAGTATATATTTATGAAATAAAATATACAGATGACCTTTTAGCAACAGGATTAACAAATACTACATATACATTTACTTCTGAAAAAATCACTTTTTATGAAGATGATAATAATGAAATGCAAATGAATGTAGGAAATTATATATATCATGAAGATGTAAAAAGCATATCAGAAAATGAATATTTAAAAATAGATGTTATACAAAAAATAGTAAATTATAGTATAGAAACATATGAAGTAAAATTTACGAATAGATCTAATTATACAATAGTAATAGCTGACGGAGCAGAAAGTGATGAAATCATGTTAGCATTACCTAATGAAACAAGAAATGTTTCTGGAACATCACAAGTAGTTTTAAAACCACAAGAAACTACAACTATGAACTTTATATTTCCAAAATTTGTTGATGATGGAGATAATTCACAAAGTTTAGTATTTTCATCAATAAGAGTAATGGAAAAATATTCTGGTGTTAGCGAAGATATTGAAGAGTCAGTAATCCAATCAGAAATAGATAATGCAATTTCAAAATTTAGTATGGAGGTTAAGGTATCAGAATAATGGCTTATATAGAATTTGAAAATGTTGAGAAGGAATATAAGATGGGGGAAGTTAGTATTAAAGCTTTAAATAATACTAACTTTCAAATTGAAAAAGGAGAATTAGTTGTAATAGTAGGGCCAAGTGGAGCAGGAAAAACAACCTCTCTAAACATTCTTGGTGGAATGGATACAGCAACTGGTGGAAAAGTTGTTGTTGACGGGAAAAGAATAGATAAATTAAAAAATAAAGAATTGATAAAATATAGAAGAGAAGATATAGGATTTGTATTTCAATTTTATAATTTAGTTCAAAATTTGACTGCAGTTGAAAATGTAGAACTTGCAACTCAAATTTGTAAAGATTCATTAGACCCTAAAGAAGTACTTGAAAAAGTAGGATTAGGTCACAGGCTTAAAAATTTTCCATCACAATTATCAGGTGGAGAACAACAAAGAGTGGCAATTGCAAGAGCAATAGCCAAAAATCCAAAATTACTTTTATGTGATGAACCAACAGGAGCATTAGATTATAATACTGGAAAACAAATTTTGAAATTATTACAAGATACTTGTAGAAAAGAAAATATGACTGTAATTATAATAACTCATAATACAGCGATAGCTCCTATGGCAGATAAAGTAATATATTTTAAAAATGGAACAGCAGAAGATATAAAAATTAATCAAAATCCAATGCAAGTAGAAAATATAGAATGGTAGACTAATATTTAAAATAAGCATATGACGTCGATTTGTTTAAATTAGATTAAAATTTAGATAAATCGACGTCATATGCTTTTTTATATAGTAGGAAATTTATCCCAGTGGGATAAATTTCTGTACTAGATAATTATGGCAGAAGTTAGAGCTTGTAGCAGTTTGCACTGCGTACAAAATCTTGATTCTGATTATTTATTTAATATCTTTTTTGTAGGAACTTTTTTAGAAGATTTTTTCTTATGAAAATATTCATAAACTAATCCGCCTTTTTTAAACCATCCAGCACTTCTACCCCAAAAAGCAAAGAAACCACCGAAAACTATAATTCCTATTACAACATTTATTATTAATTTAGTCCAAAAATCATTCATAATCAATTTATAATCTAAAAAATTAGATTAGTCTCCTTTTTTCAAATTTAGACAAATATAAATTATACTTTTATTTTTGTCTTTAATAGATTAAATATCGTCTACTACTATATGTCCACATTTGTTCTTATTTCCTTACTTAAATTATACAGTTAAACTTTTTATAAATCAATATGTAAAAATGGTTATAAGGTAAATTCTAATAATGTAATAGAAATGTAACTTTATTTCCATAAAAAACTATTGATAAGGAATTTTAAATATTATAAAATAGAATTGTATAGTTAGATAAAATGTTTATAATATTGTGAAATTTTAGAAAGGAGGAAGTAAATATGAATCAAAAAAACATGAAAAAAAACCAAACTGAGCAACTTCCTGACCTTTTTAAAGAATTACAAGATATTAGATATGGACGAGCTAGACCAAAAGAAGAACCATTAAAAGAAGAAATAAAATTTAATAGAATACAAGTAATAGATCATAAGTTTAATGCAATTGGAGCAATAATAGGAATTTTATTTTTAATATTATTTACAACATCAATACATAGTAATTATATATTTGCAACGTCAGAAGAGGAAAAAGTTGCAATAAGTGAATTTGAGAAAAACAAAAAAGCATTAAATATGATGGATATAATTTCTTCAAATATAAGTGAATCAACTAAAAAAGAAATAATAACAAAAGAAGTTAAAATTGATTATGAAACAGAATATGTAGAAAATAGCACACTTCCAAAAGATGAAGAAAATATAATTCAAGTAGGAAAATTTGGAGCAATAGAGCAAACAGTAATAAAAACTTATGAAAATAATGAATTAATAAGTGAAGACATAATCGGAGAAACAAAATTATCAGACCCAACAAAACAAATTATAGAAGTTGGAACATCAGAATATTTAAAAGAAAAAAGTGTACATATAGGTGATACAATGTATACAAAAGAAAGAATGTATATGTATAAAGAGCCTACAGAAGAAGCTGGAACAGTATGTATAATATATGAAAGTATAGATGTAAAATTAGTATCAGAAAAAGATGGATGGTGCTATGTAACAGTAGACGGATTAGAAGGATATGTAAAAGGAGATTTAATAACATCAGAAATTGAAACACCAGGAATAAAAGAAAAATCAAGAAAGAAAAGATTATTATTAACAGTAAATTCAGAAATGCAATTAAATAAACCAAGTGGACTTACAAAAGAAGACTTTAAAAAAGTACTTTCTGGAAATCAAGGTGATAAAGAGAAAATATTTGAAAATAATGCAGAATTATTTTATGATATAGAGCAAAAATATAATATAAATGGAATATTTTTAGCATCAATAGCAATTCATGAAAGTAACTGGGGAACATCAAATATAGCAAAACAAAAGAAAAATTTATTTGGATTTGGTTCATTTGATTTTTCAGCATTTGAATCATCAACAACTTTTGAAAGTTATCAATATGGTATAGATTATGTAGCTAAAGTATTGGTAAAATATTATATAAATGAGAAAGATACACCAATATATGATGGAGAAACAGCAGTAGGAACATATTACAATGGAGCAACTGTATCAGGTGTAAATGTTAGATATGCAAGCGACCAAAACTGGTCAACAAGAGTATTTAATATAATGAAAGCTTTATATGAAAAAATATAAAAAGGAATGTGAAGAAAATTGAAAAAAACAAGCCTAAAAAAGCCATTAATTATCATAATAGACATTATTTTATTAATAGTGTCTATTATTGCTTATAAATATATTTATGAAGTAGAAGTTGGAAAACAAATATATTCAGAAGAAGCAGTAAGATTTGTAGAAGAAAATAGAGAGCCAGTATTTAAAATAGGAAAAATAATCTTATATAGTAGTGCAAATGCAATAGATAATAGTAATCGGAACTTTAAAAAATTTTGATATTAGTCAATTTACAGATATAGAAATATATATAGATAATACAGCAAAAAGTAAAGAAATAACTGCTGAAAATACTATAAATGAAATGTATATAGACAATATAAAAATTTCAGGTAAGTCAAGCAATGGAGAAAAAGTTATTAATTATAAAAATCCACTAGAGTGTGGAAAATATGTTGATATCGAAAACTTTAGAGAAGATGGAATTTTATTTAAAATAGTAAATTCAAATAAGAAGAATCAATCATCAGATTATAATGAACCAATATTTTATACAGATTGCTCAAATCCAATATCATTAGGATATATAAATAAAAATGTATTAACAAATTGTGAACTTACAGCCAATAGTGGTTCAATAGCTTTTGATGGTTCAATTTTAAGAAGTGCAAATATAGATATAGATGATTTAAAAACTATCATAACTTTTACAATACATTTGAAAAATAATTATAATGAAGAATTTGTATGTAATGTGAAAATCGATAATGACTTAGAATCAGAAGAACAGGGAAATGATGGAATTTATACTGGTTATATAATGAAAATAATAGAAAATAAAGAAGATGAATATAATTTTTTAAAAACATCTAATAGATAATTATAAGTTAAAGTGTTATATAGGAGCTATTGTTTTAAACAATGGCTCTTTGATTATGTGCGACAGGCATGTCTCTTAGTTAATTAAGAATTATCCATACTCGATTTTAAAAGAATATAGAAATCTTGATTTTTGCTAACAATTCAGTTATAATGTAAACTGATATGTGCTCATAGCTCAGCAGGATAGAGCAGTCGCCTCCTAAGCGACCGATGGGGGTTCGAGTCCCTCTGGGCACACCAAACAGATTTTAGGAGAAAATATTGGAAGAAAAATTTATGAAAGAAGCTCTAAAAGAAGCACAGAAAGCACTGGAAATAGAAGAAGTCCCAGTAGGAGCAGTAATAGTAAGAGACGGAAAAATAATTGCAAGAGCTCATAACATGAAAGAAAGCAAAAAAGATGCTACATGTCATGCAGAGATTTTAGCAATAAAAAAGGCATGTAAAAAAATAGATGCATGGAGATTGCTAGATTGTGAGATGTATGTAACGTTAGAGCCATGCTCAATGTGTGCAGGAGCATTAATAAATTCAAGAATAAAAAAACTATATATAGGTACAGATGATAACAAAACAGGTGCATGTGGATCTGTATTAAATCTTTTAAAAGATTATAAATTTAATCATAAAATAGAAGTAGAGAAATATATATTAAAAGAAGAATGTGAAAAATTACTTAAAGAGTTTTTTAAGTTTTTAAGAAAGAGGAATAAAAGTGAAAAAAAATCTATTTAAAAGATGCTTATTTTTGGTTTCTATAGCGATAATAGCTATGATAGTAGTATCAATAATAATTAAATATGATGTTGAAGGAGAAAAAAGACTACCATTTGCAATAAGCAAAATACTTTTAGTAAGTACAGTTGATGGACATGTAGTAGATGATCCAAACAATATATGGAATATTGGAGTTACACAGGTAAATGATATATTCATGTATATTAATAAGGGAATTGAAGGAGATACTACAATAAAAGAAATCAAATTTGAAAATTTTAATGTTGAAAAAGCACCACAAAAAGGAAGATTAAAATTATTGAGACCAACAGGAGAACTTTCAAATTTATATACACATAGCGAGCAAGATTACTTAAATGAAAGTATAACTTACACAGGTGGAGTTATAGATGACATGAAAGCTCTTGAGATAGCAAATAATGGTGGAATACTAGGATTTAGATTTTCAATTGAAGATTTAGGTTCATATATATCAAATGAAACTCAAGAAATTACATATGATGGAAGATTACTTTCAAATTTGGGTATAGGAATAGAAGAAATAAAATTTAATGTAAGTTTTGATATAATAATAACTACGAGCAATAATGTTAGTTATAAGGGAACAATAAAATTAGACATGCCAGTAGATACAGTTATAGAAGAAGGTTCATCAAGCATAGAAATAACAGATTTTAGTGATGTAATTTTTAAAAGAATATAAATAGATATTTTAATAGTTTTATTGATATTAATAATGCAATTTGAAGAAAGAAAATTAATAATATATTACAATAAAAGTATTGCAAAATAAGAAAATCCATTATATAATCTATTCGTAATTTAAGTGGCTTTTCTTAAGGAAGGTATGCTTCAATAAAAAGCTATGAATCTCGTCAGGTTCGGAAGAAAGCAGCGATAAGTAGTGTATTTATGTGAGTTCGCATGCCTTCCTTAAGAAAAGCTTTTGTACTACAAAGGAGGTAAAAATGTCATATACAGCTCTTTATAGAAATTTTAGACCATTAAAATTTTCAGATATGGTAGGTCAAGATCACATAACAAAAACTTTAAGAAATCAAGTAATGTCAGGAAGAGTTGGACATGCTTATCTATTTAATGGTGGAAGAGGAACTGGAAAAACCACATCTGCTAAAATACTTGCAAGAGTAGTAAATTGTTTAAATCCTCAAGAGGGTGAGCCTTGTAATGAGTGTGAAATTTGCAAAGAAATCTTAGAAGGATCACTTACAGATGTTGTTGAAATGGATGCCGCATCAAATAATAGTGTTGAAGATATTAGATCAATTAGAGATGAAGTAAATTTCTTACCAACAAAAGCTAAATATAGAGTATATATAATAGATGAGGTACATATGCTTTCAACAGGTGCTTTTAATGCACTACTAAAAACATTAGAAGAACCACCAGAGCATGTAAAATTTATATTAGCAACAACAGAACCACAAAAATTACCAACAACAATACTTTCAAGATGCCAAAGATTTGATTTTAAAAAGATACCAGAACAAGATATTATAAGAAGATTAAAAATTATTTGTGAAGATGCACAAATAAAAATAGATGAAGAGGCATTAAAAATAATAGCTGTACTTTCAGAAGGACACATGAGAGATGCTATAAGTATATTAGAAAGATGTAGTCAAGAGAATTCAGAAAATATCACTATAGAAGAAGTAAAAGAATTAGTAGGACTTCCAAGTTTAGAATATATAAATAAATTATCAAGAGGAATTTTAGAATATGATGTAACGAAATCTTTAGAAGCAATAGATGATGTAATAAATGATGGAAAAGATTTGTATAATTTCTTATGGGAAGTAATAAAATATTTTAAAGATATATTAGTATATAAAACTACTAATAATTTAAAAATATATTCTGAAAATGAAATAGAAGAAATCAAGAGATTAGCAGATATAACTGATGAAAGTAGATTATTAGATGTTATATATTTGTTATCAGATTTAGAAAATGACTTAAAATGGTCATCACAAAAAACAATTATGTTCCAAACAGGAATTATAAAAGCATGTAGAAAACAAGAATTTGCATCAGGAGATTCTATAGAAAAAAGATTACAACTATTAGAAGAAAAGTTAGCAAATTTAAAATCAGGAAAGGTTTTAGAATCATCAGCGTCAGATATGGAAGCAAAACCTAAGGAAATGAGAAAATCAGAACCTGGTGAAGAACAAAAATTAGAAAAAGCAGTTTCAGCAAGTAGCACAGATGTTGCGTGGAAAAGATTAATAGATAATTTAAAGAGAAATGGAAAAATTAGATTATATACAGCATTGATAAACACTAGAATTAAAGAATTAAATGATTTAGTATGGGAAGTAGAATTTCCAAATGGATTAACATCATTTAATCAAAAAATATTAGAATCAGTTGAAAATCAAAATGAATTAGCAAAAGAAATATTTAAAATTACTGGAAAAGAAATTCATTTAAAGTATAAAGATGAAAAAACAAATAATAAACCAGAAAAGAAAAGTGCTATAGATGATTTAGGAATCGATATAAATATAATAGAATAAAAGTATTTATAGTAATAAATTATGTGAAAAGAGCTTGAGATATTGCAGTTTCGAGATTTTTTCACGAAGTAAAAAAGAAATTTATATTTTAGAGTAGATATGTATTAAGTGAAAAGAGTTTGTGATATCGCAGTTTCGAGATTTTGAAAAAATCTTGAAATGCGTATACAATTTTTTTCACGAAGTAAAAAAATTATATAGGAGGAATTAAAAATGGGAAAAAGAGGCGGATTTCCAGGAGGAATGGGAGGCTTCGGAGGTATGAACATAAATCAACTTATGAAAGAAGCTAAAAAAATGCAAGCAGACATGGAGAAATCACAAGAAGAATTAGGATCAAAAGAATTTGAAACAACAGCAGGTGGAGGAGCAGTATATGTAAAAGTTTCAGGAGATAAAGTAATAAAAGAAATAAAATTACAAAAAGATGTAGTTGATCCAGATGATGTAGAAATGTTACAAGATTTAATATTAACATCAGTAAATGAAGCATTAAGAAAAGTTGATGAAGCTCAAGCAGCATCTTTAGGAAAATTCAATATACCAGGATTAATGTAAGCCTGAGGGAGGATATTTTAGATGTCATATTATTCACCTTCAATAGAAAAGTTAATAGAGAGTTTTGAAAAATTGCCTAGTATAGGTCATAAGACAGCACAAAGATTAGCATTTTACATGTTAGACTTAAATCAGGAAGAGGTAGAAGAATTTACAAATTCAATAATAAATGCAAAAAAGAATCTACATTTCTGTTCAAAATGTTTTAATATATCTGATACAGACCCTTGCAATATCTGTTCAAATCCTAAAAGAGATGAATCAGTAATATGCGTTGTAGAAGATGTTAGAGATGTAATAGCAATGGAAAGAACACATGAATATAATGGCGTTTATCATGTTTTACATGGGTCAATATCTCCTATGAATGGAGTTGGACCAGACGATATAAAAATAAAAGAACTACTTACTAGAATAATGGATGGAAATGTAAAAGAAATAATATTAGCAACAAATCCAAGAGTTGAGGGAGAAGCAACATCAATGTATATTTCTAAACTTGTAAAACCAATGGGAATAAAAGCAACAAGAATTGCTAGAGGAATACCAGTAGGAGGAGATTTAGAGTACACAGATGAGATAACACTTACAAAAGCTTTAGAAGGAAGAAGTGAAATATAAATATTTGATAAGAAATATATTGTATAAAAGTTTTAATTTGTAAAATTAGTACAGTGAATAAATTAATGAACCCAATTTGATTTTTTTAATTTTGTACATTAAAATTTTTGTATTATAAAAATATATGTATCAAAATATATTATATTGAATAAGATATTATAAAATGAAGCTTATTTTAAGGGAGAATCATTATGCAGAAAAATAAAAAAATAGTAATATTAGGTGGAGGTACAGGAACCTCATTTGTACTCAAAGGATTAAAATATTTCCCTGTTGATATAACAGCAGTAATTACAGTATCAGATGATGGATCAAGCACAGGAAGATTAAGAAAAGAATTTTCTACACCAGCAGTTGGAGATATTAGAAAAGTTTTAAGTAACTTATCTACTTTACCAGATGAAGTAAGAGATGTTATGGAATACAGATTATCTACATATAGTGAGCTTAACGGTCATGCATTAGGAAATTTAATTTTAACATCACTAATTCATGAAACAGGAAGTTTGCAAACAAGTATTAAATATCTAAGTAAAATATTAGACGTAAAACATAAAGTTTTACCACTTTCAGAAGATTGCTTTTTAACTTTAATGGGAGAAACAACAGATGGTGAAGTAGTTGAAGGTGAAGAGGAAATAACAAAAGCAAATAAAAAATATAGAAGATTTTTCTATAAAGAAGAACCACATGTTTTGCCAGAAGTGTTTCATGCAATAGAGGATGCAGACTTGATAATATTAAGTATCGGAAGTTTATATACAAGTGTAATGCCACATATAATTTGCAAAGATGTTGCAACAGCCATAAAAAATGCTAAAGGAAAAGTTATGTACATATGTAATGCGGTAACACAACCAGGAGAAACAGATGGATTTGGGGTAAGTGACCACATTAATGTATTAGAACAATATTTAGGAAAAGATTCAATAGATGTAGTTATTGCAAGTAATTCTAAGATTCCAAAAGAATTAATAAAAAAATATGAAACAGAAGAACAAAAAGATATAGTTCCTATTGATTATGAAAATATTAAAAAAGGAAAATATGAACTTATTGAAGATGATTTAATAACAACAACAGATGGAACTATAAAGCATAATAGCTTGAAATTAAGTTCAGTAATATTCTCATATTTGATGAGATAAATTAAGTGTAATTAGTATAAAAAAAGAGATTTTAGCTACAGTTTTAGCTTAAATCTCTTTTAACTTAATTTCCTATAAAATAAAGGCCTTGCCTATTACAGTTAGAATATACAAAGGTAAACTACAGATAAGTTATGCACACAGAACATTTCTTAGTTCTAGGAACGTTAGTGACATAGATATCCTAGCTGTATGAACAACGTGAATTACAGATAGGTTAAGCTAAAGCTGATAAGTTATACAGAGGAAAGACGTGGACATTTACAATAAGTTTTTTCTTTTGCAATTTTAATAATGTCCTGTTCTAATAATAAATTATGAACTATTTTAATTTTATCAATTTAGTTTAATGTATGTATATATTTTTTATTATTTATTTCTTAAATTATGATTTTTTATTTTTTCTATTTTTTTATCAATTAGTTGTAACTGAAAATTAGCAAAAAGTCCATTTTTTTCTTTAACTTTTTCTTTTTTATTTAATAATTCATTAACTAAAATTCTATCTTCATCAGATAGTGAATATAAAATTCTAGCTTTTGAAATATTATCTTTTACGAGTTCTTCGTAATCTTTTTTGTCACCATATAGTCCCATAAAGTTGTCCTTTCTTAATTATTTAAGCTTTATTTTCTATATTATATGTAGTTTAAAAATATTAGTCAATAAATATTATAATACTTTTTATAGTTTATCCAAATTTTGAAAAAACTTAATAAAAAGTAAAAGTTTTTTCATAGTTTTGAAAAAAGTTCTATTTTATGTAATAAATTAAGATTTTTGTATTTAAGTAATAAAAATGATAAAAATGCACGAAGATAATGAGTGCGTAAGAAAAGCGTGAAAAGCGACGAAAAATGTAAAATTATTTTTATATGCAAAAATTAATTTGTGTTGTATAGTTTAAATTAGCAAAAACAAAGAAAGGCTTTATCGAACCTTTTAAAAAAGAAAGATAAAGCAAAACAAGAAAGGAAAAATAAAAGATGAGACACGAAAACGTTGGTGCTGTACACACACACACACACACACACACACACACATGTATTAGTTTAAAAGAAGAAAAAAGAGTAGATGCAATCTGCTCTAAAAGTGATGCACTAAAAATAATAGTTGCAATAATATTAGTAAGTGTTCAAATCTTAGATAATTTAATATTTAAAGTAGAGAGACTTTTATTTAGTAAATTAAGTGATTTTATTAAAATGAATTGCTTAGTTTATTAAGTAAAGGTCTATTTTTTGTTCTTATAAATTTTGACTGATAAAGGAAGAAATTTATTTATAAGATAGTTATGCAAAAATTTTAATTTTGCCTACATATAAAAGATATAAAGAAATTAAAAAGAGGAGAGTATGAATTATGAGAAGAAAGGAATTAATAAGCAAAATAATATTTGTAATAGCAGTAATTTTATTTGTAGTGGGATTAGTACAAGTAAAAAGTATTGCATCAAGTGTAGAACACACTCATATATGGGCAAGTAAATATGATACAACAAATCACTGGGAATATTGTACAGTGTGTAATCAAACAAGAAATGTGACAGCGCATAGTTATACAGATAATTGGTATTTAGGAAGTGCAAGTTGTCAGTCAGAAAATTATAATTTAAGAAAATGTTCTTGTGGTTATAGTTATACATATCAAATACCACATACAAACGAAGCTAATTGGCATAGTACAGGAGAAAGAGGAGTTCATTATAAAACTTGTACAGTATGTGGAAGATGGTCAGCTACTGGAAGATGCTATAATGATAAAGGAAATTTAGCTTGTAAAAATCCTGGAACGTGTAGTGTTTGCGGAAATGTAGTAACTAGCAATAATCATTATATATCTAATGCTGGAAAATGTAGAGATTGTAATATCCAGCTTATATCTGCTAGTACACCATCAATTACATATAGTTCAGATTATTCAACAGCAACAGTAAGTTTTACTATTACACCAATGTTTGATTATGTTACTATAGTAGGAATGGGAACAGGTGGAAGTGCAGAGATGATGACATCAGTTAATTGGTCAGAAAGTAGAAATTCAAATGGCAGTGTAACTTTTACAGGAATATACAAATTTAATTCTTCAAGACAATCAAAATGTACTCAATATTATGCTAATAATCCAGTAATAAGTGTAAATGGAAAAGGTGTTTGGGTTGATAATGTAATTTCATGGACTATATGGCAAGACCATACAGCACCAGTAGTGAGTAATACAACATTAACACCACAAGCATCATCAAATGGATG
>CAMXJY010000015.1 GCA_947244325.1 uncultured Clostridium sp.
TACCTGCATCAAAAGCTCCAGTATTCAAAGCTGGTAAAGCATTAAAAGATTTAGTAAATAAAAAATAGAATTATATAAATTTTATATGAATTCATAGAAAGTAGTGTAAGATACCTTATGCTACTTTTTTTTATTTAGTCCTCTGGACTTCTTACTAAATAAAGATTTAACTAATATTTGTGAATACTAGATTTATAGCTAAACTTAGTATACCAGAATAATAATTTATTAACTGTTATTATGATATAAAAAAATACTTGCAAAAAAAATCAAGTAAGAATATAATTATTATGTAAAAATGCAAAAGATAAATAGGAGGTACAGCGAATTGGAACAGTATGAGGTAATTTTTTTAGATGATGATAGAAAAACTGTTTTAGATCACCAATTTGTAAATAGTGGAGAACCTGTTAAATATAAAGGAAAGACTCCATCAAAAGAACCAATCAATCAAGTAACATATACTTTTAGTGGTTGGACAGGTGAAGAAAAAATGGCTTCTGTTCAAGAAAAACTTATTTTAGTTGCAAAATACTCAGCTGAAACTGTTACTACAGCAAAAGATGAGAATGCATTGTTACAAGCTTCTCTAGAAAATGCTGAGAAAACAAACCTTAATGCTACAATAGAAGCTGGTCAAAAAGTAAGTGAACAATCAAAAGCATTAGAAAAAGATTCAAGGTCAGCAGAAGAGATTGTAAATGATGTAATAGAAAATGGAAAAACAGAAATAGGACAAGAGGTTAATAAAGATAATATAGAAAGATAAATACCAATGATAATGGGGGATTACTGATGGGAGTTGTAATTACAATTGATGATATTCGAGCATATGCTGAAGTTGATTATATAATTAATCATATGAACGAAAAATATATAGAAAAAGTACCTAAAAAAATATTGAATTTTTTTAGTGAGCTTAAAGATCCAAATTATGAAGTTAAGGTTGATCCATATGTGCCACTTCAAAAGCAAGGATTAAAAAGATATACTTTAGAAATTATAGCGTTGCTACACTTAAAGTATTGGTGTGAAGATGAGGAAAGAAAAAAAGAATTATATGGAATAATGCTTCGTAATCAAGAAAAATTAGAAGAACAAATGAGAGATAAATACAGTGTAGAAAAATTATTTGATAATGCTTCTGCAAAAGTAGTAAAAGAAGAAAATGATTTACAAAAAGAGGATTTTACAAAACCAAGAGTAGTTCAAAGATACAGTCAGTACACAGAGCAAAATAGTGATATACAAGATTATACAGATCATGTAGAAGAAACTTCTGTAGTTCAGAACTTACCTTCAGAAAATGGTAGTGAAATATCAAAAGGTTTTATAGAAAAAATAAAAGCAAAAATACTTTCTATTTTTAAGAAAAAAGAAAAGGTATAGAAATAGAATGAATTAATAAATAAAAAACATATTTATAAAATGATATATCTAAAATAAATATAAATTTAATAAAAACCTTATAAATTTTATAAGGTTTTTATTTTTTAGTATTGACAAGATAGGAAAAAAGTGGTATCATATTTGTGTTTTAAGAAGAAGTATCCACTTCTCACCTTATCTTAAATGAGAGTATAAGGTTAAGATTCAATAATAATTTAATCTAATTATAATGAATTGATATGTGGATTTGGCTTTTTAAAATAAGTCAAATTTTTTTTTGGAGGTGTTTTATTATAAAACAAGAATTGCCTATAAATAGACAAATAAGAGAAAAAGAAGTTCAAGTTATTAGTGATGATGGAGAAAAATTAGGAGTTCTTTCAATAGATAAAGCAATAGAAATTGCTGAAGAAAAGAACTTAGATTTAGTTTTAGTTTCTCCAAATGCTACTCCAGTAGTTTGTAAATTGATGAATTATGGAAAATATAAATTTGAACAAGCAAAAAAAGAAAAAGAGTCTAGAAAAAATCAAAAAACTGTTGAATTAAAAGAGATAAGAGTTACACCTAATATTGGTGATCATGATTTTGGATTTAAAAGTAAAAATGCTAGAGCTTTTTTAGAAGCTGGAAATAAAGTAAAATTTACTGTAAGATTCAGAGGAAGAGAATTAAATAATGTTAAAGCTGGTGAAATAGTTTTAAATAAATTCGTAGAAGATTTATCTGATATATCAACGGTTGAAAAAAAGCCGTTCTTGGAAGGTAAAACAATGTTTGTAATTTTAACAAAAAAAATATAAAAATTGAAGGGAGTTTTAGATTATGCCAAAATTAAAAACAAATAAAGCTGCAAGCAAAAGATATGCTTATACAGCTACAGAAAAAGTAAAAAGAACAAAAGCTAATAGAAGACACCGTTTAGCAACAAAAACAGCAAGACAAAGAAAAACTGGAAAAGTTCAAAATGCGTATGCAGATAAAACTGTAGTAGCAGGAATTAAAAGATTATTACCATATGGTAATTAGTAGAAGAAATTTAGGATAGAAGGAGTTGAAAATAAATGGCAAGAGTAAAAACAGCAAGAACAACAAGAGCAAGACATAAAAAAGTATTAAAACAAGCAAAAGGATACTATGGAGCAAAACATTACAGATATAGAAATGCTAAACAAGCAGTTATGAAATCTGGAATGTATGCATATGTAGGAAGAAAAGATAAAAAATCAGATTTTAGAAAATTATGGATAGTTAGAATTAATGCAGCAGCTAGAATGAATGGATTAACATATAGCAAAATGATAGCTGGATTAAAGAAAGCTAATGTAACTATAAATAGAAAAATGTTAGCTGAAATAGCTGTTTCAGATAGCAAAGCTTTTGCAGAACTTGCAGAAATAGCAAAAAAAGCTTAAAAATAGAACATCAAATATAAATTAAAGAAAGATTTTTAAAGTCTTTCTTTTTTTATTCTATAAAGACATATACATTTTAGAAATTGATAGATTTAACTTGATTTTTTTATTTAGATGTGATAAAAGAAAACATTGTAATTAAATATATATAGTACTCAAGAAAAAAGTTTTAGGAGGAAAGTAAGTATGAAAGTAGAAGAAATGAAACGGTTTAATAAGGATATTATAAAATATTCAAGTTATTATGGAGTTTTTGATTATGTTGCAAACTATATACAAGAATTTTTAGAGATTTTGTTCGATAAGCAAATTCCTTTTCCAATACCAGTAGATGATATATTGAAGAAATTAGAAATATCGGTTGAATTCTCACCACTTCAAAAATATAAAGATTTAGCATCTATTAATTTTAATAATTTGCATAGAGGAGAAAAAGCTTATATTCTAATGTCAAAAACTATGAATAGTGTGATATATTCTAATCAATCAAATTGGTTAAAAATTAAATGTATTGGAAAATATATTATGTATATTGAGGAGATAATCGATGAAAAAAGAGACTTTGCAGCTCCAGAATTGATGTTAGCATTTCCAGGTGAAACATTACCACAAATGTTAGCTTATGAACTAATGTTACCTTATAAACAAGCGCTTAGATATTTTTTAGAGGGCACTTTTTTTGAAAAAATAAATGATAAATATTTATGGTTAAGAAACAAGGATATCACTATAGGTAAATGTATAGACTTGAATTATCCAGACGATAAAAAAATGTTTGCTTATTATCATTTACTGCAAACTCTTGAAGCAAAAGCTTTTCTTAAGAAAATTGATATTAATCAATATGAAGAATTTCAAAAGGCAATATGGGATTTTAGTGGAAAAGCTTTTGAAAAATAAAGAATATAGTTAAATTTGCACAAGAAAATCTAATTTTAATTGGTATAATAACTATTTTAATATCAGTAGGCTTACCCGTTTAGTAAATCTTGACTTTTAGAAAAATTGAAATAAAGAGAAACAGTTATGAGCTTGAAACTGTTTCTTTTTATTTTTGTGTAAATTTAGTATGTTTTTATTGCAAAAAAGCTTAGAGTGATATATAATATGAGACATCATAAATAAAGGGAGAGTGAAAGTTATGGCGTATAATTTTAAAGAAGTAGAAGAAAAATGGCAAAACAAATGGTACAAAGAAGGAACATTTAATGCGAAACAAGATTTTACAAATAAGAAAAAGTGGTATGGATTAATTGAATTCCCATATCCATCAGGACAAGGCTTACATGTAGGTCATCCAAGATCTTATACAGCACTTGATATTATTGCAAGAAAGAAAAGAATGGAAGGATATAATGTTTTATATCCAATAGGTTTTGATGCTTTCGGACTCCCAGCTGAAAATTATGCGATAAAAAATCATGTTCATCCAAAAATCACAACAGAAAATAATATAAATCATTTTAGAGAGCAATTAAAAGCTCTAGGATTTTCTTTTGATTGGTCAAGAGAAGTAAATACAACAGATCCAGAATATTATAAATGGACACAATGGATTTTTATACAATTATATAAACATGGTCTAGCATATAAAGCAACTATGCCAATTAATTTTTGTACAGGATGTAAAGTAGGATTAGCAAATGAAGAAGTTGTTAATGGAGTTTGTGAAAGATGTGGAAGTCCTGTAGTGCAAAAAGAAAAGTCACAATGGATGTTAAAAATAACAGAGTATGCACAAAGATTAATTGATGATTTAGATGATATAGATTATTTAGATAAAATAAAAGCTCAACAAAAAAATTGGATAGGAAGAAGTGAAGGAGCAGAAGTTAATTTTAAAGTAGTTGCAGATGGATTAAATGATTATTTAAAAATATATACAACAAGACCAGATACTATTTTTGGAGCAACATATATGGTTGTAGCACCAGAGCATCCTTTAATAGAAAAATGTGCAAGTCAAATAACTAATTTAGATGAAGTTAAAGCATATAAAGAAAAAGCTGCTTTAAAATCTGATTTTGAAAGAGCTGAACTTAATAAAGAAAAAACAGGTGTTGAGGTTAAAGGAATAAAAGCTATAAATCCTTTAACAAATGAGGAGATACCTATTTGGATTTCTGATTATGTTTTAATTACTTATGGAACTGGAGCTATTATGGCTGTTCCTGCTCATGATGATAGAGACTTTGAATTTGCAAAGAAATTCAATTTACCAATAAAACAAGTTATAAAAAAAGCAGATGATAAATCAAATCAATTAGAAGATGAACTAACAGAAGCTTTTACAGATGTTGAAAATGGAATTGCTATAAATTCAGGATTTTTAGATGGATTAGAATCTAAAGAAGCTATAAATAAAGCAATAGAATATATAGAAGAAAATAATTTAGGAAAAAGACAAGTAAATTACAAATTACGTGATTGGGTATTTTCTCGTCAAAGATATTGGGGAGAGCCTATACCAATGGTATATTGTGAAGATTGTGGATGGAATCCAATACCAGAATCAGAATTACCACTTGTACTTCCTGATATAGAAGATTATGAACCAGGAGAAAATGGTGAGTCACCACTTGCAAAACAAACAGAATGGATAAAAACAAAATGTCCATGTTGTGGTAAAGATGCAAAAAGAGAAACAGATACAATGCCTCAATGGGCAGGTTCTTCTTGGTATTTCTTAAGATATATGGATGCTCATAATAAAGAAGCTTTAGCTTCAAAAGAAGCATTAGAATACTGGTCACCAATTAATTGGTATAATGGTGGAATGGAACATACAACACTTCATTTATTATATTCAAGATTTTGGCATAAATTCTTATATGATATAGGTGTAGTTCCTACAAAAGAGCCATATCAAAAACGTACTTCTCATGGTATGATTTTAGGTGGTAATGGTGAAAAAATGTCTAAATCAAAAGGAAATGTAATAAATCCAGATGATATAGTTAAAGAATTTGGAGCTGATACATTTAGAGTATATGAAATGTTTATGGGACCTTTTGATCAAACAGCACCATGGTCTATGGAAAGTATTAGGGGATGTGGAAAATTCTTAGATAGAGTATGGAATATGCAAGAGATTTTAGTAGATGGGGAAGAGTATTCTAAAGAACATGAAAAAATGATGCATAAAGCTATTAAGAAGGTTACATCTGATATAGAAGAAATGAAATTTAATACATCAGTTGCTGAATTTATGAAAATGACAAATGAGTTCTATAAAGATAAAAAGATAAATAAAGCAGAATATAAAACATTTTTACAATTATTAAATCCATTTGCTCCTCATATGACAGAAGAGTTATTTAGTATAATAGGTGAAAATAAGACTATAAATGAAACACCTTGGCCAAAATATGATGAAAGCAAAACTATAGATGAAGAACAAGAAATTCCAGTGCAAGTAAATGGAAAAGTAAAAGCTGTTATTACTGCTAGTAAAGAAGCTACAGAAGAAGAGGTAAAAGCTATAGTAAATAGTAATGAAACAATACAAAGTGTTTTAGAAGGGAAAAATATAGTTAAAGAAATATATGTAAAAGGAAAAATTTACAATATTGTAGTTAAATAAGAAAAAGTGGAACAATGTTCCACTTTTTTTATTTTATAGGAAAGTGCTCTACACTTCCTATAAAATAAAGGTTTCACCGATTTTTGCACACAAAATTATTTCATAATTTTGGCGCATTGAACAATTACGTGGACGATTCAGTATAGTTTTGTTTTTTACATATTAAATATCGTCCACTATTGTTCTAGTAGGAAATTTATCCCAGTGGGATAAATTTCTGTACTAGATAATTATGGCAGAATCAAGATTTTGTAGCAGCTTGTACTGCATACAAAATCTTGATTCTGATCTTTTTAATATTTTAAATTTGGTATTTGTTTTGCTATTTTTTCATAGTTAGGTTTGTATTCTTTTAACATATCATAAAATTTTTTTGAGTGTGTTTTATATTTTAAATGGCAGAATTCATGAAATACAATATATTCTATAATTTCTTTTGAATACATTACTATATATGGATTTATTAATATTGATTGTAAATCTTTATCACAAGTTGCAAGCATTCCAGAAACTTTTTGGATTTCATAATCTTCTGGTGCAAAACCAAATATATGTCTTGCTTTTTCCATAACATTTTCTATTTCATTTTCAGCTATTTGTGTGTACATCTTTAACAAAATAGTGTTTAATAATTTTTGATTATTTCTTTTTCTATAATTCATAGGTAAATGAATATTTATACAATTTTCTTTTAGATATAATTCTGGTTTTTCTGTTTTTAAATAGTATACATTAACAGAGTAATTTAAACCAAATATTCTTGTGAATTTTGGTAATAATGTTTCATCTTTTCCTAGAATGAATTCATCACTATTAATTTGTACACTTCCTTTTATATTATTGCTTTTTACCATTTTAAAAATATTCATTTTTATATCCTCCCACAAAATAAATGTTCGCTAAAAACTTGTTTGTCTTATTTTACATTTTTAGATTTAAAATGTCAATACTTTTTTGCAAAAAAATGTTCGGTTTTTGAAAATAATTTTTGAAAACTTTATAAGAGTAGGAAATAGAGAATATAAAATTTTTATATAATAAAGCTTTTTTTAATTTTACATTAAGTTTTTTGTGAAAAGAATATTAGTAGAAAAAGTAGAGAAGTTCATGTAAAAAAAGAGAGCGGTATGCACCGCTTCTTGATTATGATTTTTGTATTTATCATTTATTGTTTTTTTATTTTTGGTTTAGAAACTAAAGATGCAATATATCCAAAGAAGATTGCTGCTGCAATTCCACCAGCTGCTGCTTTAATTCCACCTGTAAAAGCACCAATTAGTCCAGAAGAACCAACTTCGCTTATAGTACCTTTAGCAAGCAAGCTTCCAAATCCAGTAAGTGGAACAGTAGCACCACAACCAGCAAAGTCTATTAAATATTTGTACCATCCAAGTCCACCTAAAATAACACCAGTAGTTACATAAGCTACTAATATACGAGCAGGAGTAAGCTTAGTTTTATCTATTAAAATTTGTCCAATAATACAAATAATACCTCCAATAATAAAGGCTTTTAAAACCATGTACCAATCCATAAAAATGCTCCTTTCTTAAAGTTCAATACTTACAGCATGAGCAATTCCAGGAATAGATTCTCCTTGCTGAGTACTTGTTGAGTTCATTAATGCACCAGTTGCTATCATTAAAACTTTTTTATATTTCTTTTCTTGTAGCATTTTATAAACGTATCCAGAAAATACACTAGCTATACAACCACATCCGGAACCTCCAGAGTGAGTATCTTGTGTTTCTTTATCGAAAATAAGAACGCCACAATCATTATAATTTGATTTTATATTATAGCCTTTTGAAGATGCTAAATCTATTAAAATATCTTTTCCAATATGTCCTAAATCACCAGTAAATATAGCGTCATAATAACTTGGATTTCTGCCAGTATCTTTAAAATGAGAAATTAAAGTATCTTCAGCAGCTCCTGCCATTGCAGCTCCCATATTATTAGCATCTTTAATGCCCATATCAACAATTTTTCCAGGTGTAAAACTTGTTATAAATGGACCATTTCCATTTTTTGTAAGAACTGCACATCCACTACCAGTAACAGTCCACTGGCTTGATGGTGGACGTTGATTTCCAAGTTCTAAAGGAAATCTAAATTGTTTTTCTGCACTACAAAAATGGCTTGATGCAGCACAAATTACATTAGTTGCAAAATCTCCATCTATAAAACTAGAACCAACTAATAGTGATTCAACAAATGTAGAACATGCGCCAAATAAACCAATAAATGGAATATTAGTTTCTCTTAATCCGAAAGATGATGCAATACATTGATTTAATAAATCTCCTGCAAAACAAAAATCAATATCACTTGATGCAATTCCAGATTTTGAAATTGCCATATTAACAGTTTCTTTTACAATTTTACTTTCAGCTGATTCCCAGCTTTTTTCACCCCAAAACTCATCCTCTAAACATTGATCAAAATATTGATGTAAAGGTCCATCTTTTTCTTTAGGACCAACAATAGCTGCAGTTGATGTAATGTTTACAGGATTAGATAAAATATAACTTTGATTACCAACTTTTTTTATAAAAATCACTCTCCTTACAATTAAGACATTTTGACCTTTTGGGGATATTTTTGCCTATTGACAAACGTTCCTAAAAGGTCATACTAATATTAAACTTTGAGTATTAAATATAATGTAAATAATTCCTACAATAATACTTGAAGAAATTCCATATACGAGTACAGGACCTGCAACAGTAAACATTTTTGCACCAACACCCATTACATAACCTTCTGATTTGTATTCCATTGCTGGTGAAACTATTGAATTTGCAAAACCTGTAATTGGAATTAAGGAACCTGCTCCTGCAAATTTTCCGATTTTATTAAATACATTAAGACCAGTTAAAAATGCACTACAAAATACTAATAACATAGATACTATGGTATAAGAGTTTGTTTCATCAATTCCACGCATTTTACATATTTCAAATATAATTTGACCAATTGCACAAATTAATCCACCAACCCAAAATGCATTAAAGCAGTTTTTTAATATTGGAGAATTAGGCGTTTTATAATCTACATATGTTTGATATTCTTCTTTACTTTGAATAGGTTTCAAAAAATCATCTCCTTTTTTATAGAAATATTCAAAGATATATTTTCCAAAAAATACATTAGTTATTCATATAAAATTCATAAATTATTAATAAAATTTCAAAATGAATTTTAATTTATAATTTGGTAAGTGTTTTGTGTTATTCAAATTATAAAGTTTTTTAAATATGAGGAGTTAAAATTATGGACAAATATTTGAGATTATTAAGTAAAACATATAAAAATATACAAGAAGTTAGTGAAGAAATTATAAATCTTCAAGCAATTTTAAATTTGCCAAAAGGAACAGAATTGTTTTTAAGTGATATTCATGGTGAATATGAAGCTTTTATACATATTCTTAATAATGGATCAGGAATAATAAAAAGCAAAATAGAAGATATTTATGAAAAAACTTTAACACAAGAGGATATGAAAAATTTGGCAACTTTAATATATTACCCAGAGGAAAAATTGAATTTAGTAAAAAAAGAAAAAGAGAATTTGAATGAGTGGTATAGAATTACATTATATAGATTGATTGAAGTTACAAAAGCAGTAAGCTCAAAATATACTCGTTCAAAGGTTAGAAAAGCAATGCCAGAAGGATTTGATTATATAATTGATGAATTATTGCACCTTCAAGGAGAAGATGCAAATAAAGAACAATATTATAAACAAATAATTGAAAGTATTATTGATTTAAATAGAGCTGATAATTTTATTATTGCAATATCTGAATTGATAAAAAGAATGGCAATAGATCATTTACATATTGTGGGGGATATCTACGATAGGGGACCAGGTGCTCCAATAATAATGGATAAATTAATCGATTTTCACAGTTTGGATATAGAATGGGGAAATCATGATGTACTTTGGATGGGAGCAGCAAGTGGTAATGAAGCATGTATTAGTAATGTTATAAGAATATGTAGTAGATATGATAATTTAGCAACTTTAGAAGAAGGATATGGAATAAATATTAGACCATTATCAATTTTTGCAACACAAACTTATAAAGATGATGATTGCAAGGCATTTCTACCTAAGAATAAAGAAATGTCAAAATACAGTAATACAGATAAAATAGTTTTATCAAAAATACAAAAAGCAATATCTGTTATTCAATTAAAACTTGAGGGAAAATTAATAAAAAAACATCCAGAATATAAGATGAAAGATAGATTATTACTTGATAAGATGGATTTAGAAAAGGGAACTGTAAAAATAAATAATCAGGAATATAAATTAACAGATACTAATTTTCCAACAATAGATATGAAAAATCCATATAAATTAACAAAAGAAGAAGAACAAATTATAGAAAGATTAAAAATTTCATTTATGCATAGTGAAAAATTAAATAAACATGTAAACTTTTTATATGCAAAAGGCCATATGTATAAAAATTTTAATTCAAATATTTTATTTCATGGTTGTATACCAATGAAAGAAAATGGAGAATTCGATAAAGTTGAACTTATGGGAAAAGCACTTGAAGGAAAGGAATTATTAGATCATATTGAAAATATTGTTCATAAAGCTTATTTTGGAGAAAAAAATGAAGTAAATCAGGAAGCTATAGATTTAATGTGGTATTTTTGGTGTGGACCAAAATCACCATTATTTGGAAAAGATAAAGCTGCAACTTTTGAAAGATATTTCCTTGAAGAAAAGGAATTTCACAAAGAACATAAGAATCCTTATTATAGCTTAATAAATGATGAAGAAATTTGTAATAAGATATTAGAAAAATTTGATTTAGATGTCGAAGAAGGACATATAATTAATGGGCATATGCCAGTAAAGGCTAAAGATGGAGAAAGTCCAGTAAAAGCTAACGGAAAAATGATAGTTATAGATGGCGGATTTTCTAAAGCATATCAGCCTACAACAGGAATTGCAGGATATACATTGACTTATAATTCAAATGGTCTTGTTTTAGCAATGAATGAACCTTTTAAATCTAAAAATAAGGCTATAGAAGAGGGGTTAGATATTAAATCTCAAACAATTTTAAAAGAGAATATAGTAAATAGAAAAAGGGTAGCAGATACAGATACAGGAAAAAAATTAAAAGAAGAAATTAATGATTTAAAAAAATTATTAATAGCATATAGAGAAGGAATTTTAAAGGAAAATTTATAATTTTAAAAATGTATTACGTTTACATTATTTTTGTGTTACTTTTGCGTTACTAACTTTCAAAATATATTGACATTTCTTGTAAAAAAAGATATAAATATACATATAAAAGTAAAATAAAATGTGATATTATATTTATTAGACACAACAAAGGAGAAAAGTATGTTAAGCTGTTTGGGAATTTATGTGGATAAAAACTTAATTAAATATGCTAGAATAAGAAAAAATAGAGATTCTTTTAAAATGGAAGCTTTTAATGTTGAACCTTTTGAAGATTTAGAAGAAGGATTAAAAAAGGTTATTAGTGAAACAAATAGTTACAAAATTCCTATAAGTATTAATATATCAGATGAACTATATAATTATTTTGAAGTATTTTCTATATTAGAAAAGAAAGATATTACAAAATCATTAGATATTGAATTTGAAATGTTGTGTAATGAAAAAGGATATAATAAAGATTTACTTGAATCAAGATATATATTAATGGATAATAAAAGTAATCTTGATAAATATAGATCTATTTATATTTCAGCCAATAAAAATGAAATAGATAGAAATCTTAGAATTTTATCAGATTATAAAGTGGTTTCAATGGCACCAGTTTCAACAAGTATAACCAATCTTCTTGAACCAATAGAAGATGAAAATATAGCAATTATTAATATAGAAAATGAAACAAGAATAACAACTATAGTTGATGGACAAATAAATAGAGTAGATGTACTTAATACAGGAATGGAAGAAGCAGTAGAAAAAATAAATAAAATAGAACTTTCAAGAAAAAAAGCATATGAAGTATTTAAAAATATTACAATTTATGGACATGATGTTTTAAGTTTAGATGAGAATGAAAATGAATATATAGATGTTGTAATGCCAGTTTTATTTAAAATAGCAAATGAAACTCAAAGAATAATAAACACTTCTAAAGAAAGAATAGATAAAGTTTATATAACAGGTATGGGAGCAACAATAAATAATATTGATTTGTATTTCCAAGATTTCTTTAAAAGTTCAAAATGTGAAGTTTTAAAACCATTTTTTATTGATCAAAGTTTAATGAAAGTACCTGCAAAAGAATATATAGAGGTTAATTCAGCTATAGCTCTTGCATTAGATGGTTTAGGATTTTTAAATAAAGATTTGAATTTTGCTCCAGTATCTAAGTTTGATAGTCTTGATATTGATACACTAAAAGATACAGCTGATAATATAAATGTAAAAGAGTTAGGAAAATCTTTTAAAGAACCTTTTGATATTAAAGAAAAAATGTTAACAAGAGGAATAGCGGTATTTTTAATGACAACAATATGTTTTTCAACTGTTGGAAGCATTGTTACTGCTCAAATAAATAAACAAAAAGATGAAGTTAAAAATAAATTATCAGAAAGTTTAACTCAAATTTCAAAGATGGATAATGAACTATCACAAATTGAGAGTCAAACAAATACATATTCAAGTTTAATAAAGAGTGCATATTCTTTAGATGAAGCAAATGAAAATGCTCAAAATAGCAGAATAATTTCAAAAGATGCTATACCAAATTTATTAACAAAAATAATGTTCATAATTCCACAACAAGTACAAATTATTTCAATAAAAAATACTGAAGATAAGCATATTGTAATAGAAGCTGTTTCAGAAAAACATGAACAATTAGGATATTTTACAGCTGCAATAAAAAATGATGGTATGCTTCAAAATATACAGTTAACAAACGGATCAGAAAGTGATTCATTAGTGCCAATTATAATAGAAGGAGATTTACCATGAGAAAATTTGTATTAACAATTTTGCTAATAATTACAGGTGTACTTTGTATTTCAGTTATGTTTTTTGGTATAACTATAGGTAGTTTTAAAATAAATAGTTATAGTGATATCGAATCTGCAAATGCAATTAAAAAGAGTTTATTTGCAGAGTTAAATGAAAAAAATAATGTAGAATATGAAGCTAAAAAGTCAGCATTAAATACAGCGATTAAAGAATATAAAAACAAAAAAGAAGAATACAATGATTTAGTAAAAAAAGGTGAAATAGAAGATAGTGTAGCTAATGGATCAGTTAATTTATATGATGTTGATTTTTTAATGATAACAATTGGAAATTGGGCTACTAATAAAGGTGTTACACTACAATTAGATATAACAAAAAGTAATACATCTACATCAGTATCTTCTGAGTATGTAATGTGTAACTTAAATTTTACAATAACAGGTGATTATATATCTATAACAAATTTTATTTATAGTATAGAAGATGATGAACAATTAGGATTTGAAGTAAGGGATTTTGCTATGGAAAAGGGTGGAGAAAATCTTCAAGCTACATTTATAGTTAGAGATGTTCCAATAAACAGTGAAAATTTATCAACATTGCAGGTTTCATCAGAGCCAACTGATGATAGTACTACTGATACAGATAATTCAAATAACTAAAGATTTTACATAATAAGAAATTTGTAATAATTTGTTATTATAAAAATACATAAAATTTTTAAAACAAAAAAGGTTTTAAAGAGAAGAGGTAAATAAATGAACGGTAAATTTGCAAAAGAGATATTTATTATGGTACTACTTTTTATAGTAGTAATGTTTACAATAGGAATTTTATTTTATGAATTCATGCCTTCAAATGATGAAAAATTAAGTTCAATAGAATATTTACAAAGTGATGATGTTAGAGCAACACTTGCGGAAATACAAGCTAATACAGGTGTAGATAATTCAGGAGATAGTACTAATTCATTATTAAAATCTTATAGTGTTAACAAAGATGATTTATCAGGATATCAATCTGAAAATTATTATGAAAGTGGAAAAAAAGATCCTTTTGCAGAGTATTCAGAAAGAGTTGAAGATGAAGTTGTAAGTGTTAATAATGTTTCTAAAGAACCAGAAAACACAGCTGTTATAGAGCCTACTACAAAGCCAGATACTTCAAATAATAATTCTAATACAAATAGTACTATTAAACCAACTAATACTGTAGTAGCATCAACTCAAGAAAAAGATAATCAAACTAATACTATAAAAAATAATAATAAAGAACCACAAAGTACTAATACAGTAGTTAGCACACCGGGGAAGCCACAGGAAGGAACATATTTTGAAAAACCAAATTCAAAATAATTAATATTTAAGGAGAATATATATGAAATCACAAAATGGAAGATCATTAACACAGTTACTAGTTTTAATGGTTGCACTGCTATTAATAGCTGGAGTTGCAACATATGTTGTTATTGATAGTGATATTTTCTCAAATGATAACAATAATCAAGTAATTGAAAATAAAAATACTAATGAAGTAAATTAGCAGAAATAAAAAAATAGGCATATGCATTTGTATACTAATGTGTATGCCTATTTGTATAATAAAATTTAAGATTTGGATGAATAAATGGATAATAAGGAATTTTCAAAAAAGAATATTGTAGGAATAGAGATAATATTTGCTTTTTTAGTAATAACAACAATAATATTTATAATTACAACAGTTTGTATCAGAATGAATTTAGAATTTAAAATTATACGAGAAAAATCTAAAGCAACATCAGTTATAGCTAGTATGCTAGAAAATATAAATTCAAGAACATATACAGATTTTGAAAAGTATATAGAAGAGGTATCTATAATAGGAATTTCTAAAACAATGGAATCAAATACTCAATATATTAGTATTAATGGAGATGTTTGCGTAGATAAATTTTTAGGTACAGAAATTCCAGAAGGATATAGAGTAGAATTAGAGATAAGCAATTCTGATGATATTTTTAATATTATAAAAAATGTAAATATTAGTATAACATTTTTTATTAATAATCAAGAATATAACGAAGAAATATCAACAGTTATAGAACGTGAAAAAATACAAGAATGTAATAGTCCAGTTATTTCAGAAAGTTATTTTGATAGAATTGGAATTAATACAGAATATTATAATGTTATACCAATAAAATATTCAAATGAATTAAATTCGTATGTAAAAACAAGTGTAGGAGACAAAGAATGGTATAATTATGCAGCAAAAGAGTGGGCAAGGGTTTTAGTATTTTTAAAAGATGGAGACGATTTAGAAGGTCAATTTATTAGTGAAAATGGAATTGTTAAAAATACTATAAATTATAATGATTATGAAATAGATATAAATAATTATATATATGTTTGGATTCCTAATTTTTCTATAAAAGATAATAAATCTTATTTTAGATATGCCACAGGAAAAAATTGTATACGAATGGATTTAATATATGTTAATAATGAATACTTAAATATGAATACAGTTGCAGAAGAAATAGAAGATATATCTGAAACTTGTAATTTTAATGGCGTTTATGGAGTTTGGAGAAAATTAGGTGATGAACAAGATGAATATTATAATAATTTTAATATTACAAAATATGCACCTATAAACAAACATTAAAATAGAAAATATTTTTGAAGAAAGGAGGAAATATGGCTAGTTTTATATGTAAGGTTCTTACACCACAAGGACAAATTGTAAAAATCAAAATGAACGGAAATGACAAAATTTCATGTTTAAAAAAATTAAAACAAAATGGAATGACACCAATAAGTATAAAAAGTTCTTTTAATATATTGAAAAATGATGAGAAGACATCTGCAAAAATATATTCATCAAGAAGAAAAAGCAAAAATAAAATAAGAAATCAAATTATACAATTATCTGATAAAGTAACAATAGAAGAAATAAGAATATTTACAAATAATTTTTATATTTTAAAAAAAGCAAAGTTTACTAATCATCATGCATTAAAAACTATTATGAATAGTACTAAAAATTTACAATTAAAAAAAGTTTTAAATATTATGTTAAAGAATTTGGAAAGTGGAAAGCTTATATATAAAACTATGGAGGAATACAAAAACATATTTCCTTATGAATATATATATTTAATAAAAACAGGAGAATTAACAGGAAAACTAGAAGATTCATTAGAACATGCAATTAGATATTTAGAAGATGAAGAAGAAATAAAAAGAAGAATTCAAAAAACTTTGATACCAAATATAATAATGTTTTTTGGTATAATTATTATGACAATACTATCAATACTTATAGGAGTACCATTATTAAAAAATATATTTTTAATAAATGAATCAAATATAAGATTTCCTAAAATTTTATTAATACTATCTTTTATAATGGAAAAAGTTATAAAATATTGGTATATAATAATTGCATTAGTAGTTTTTGTAGTTTTTTCGATTATAAGATATAAAAATACTACTAATGGAAGATATAAGATTGATAAATTTATTGCCACAAACATATTGTTTGGAAAAATTAGCTTTTTATTGGATTTTTCAAGGTTACTAGGTAGTGTGTTGATAAATTTAAAAAATAAAATGAGAATACAAGATGCATTAGATATAAGCAAAAATGTTATAAAAAATACTTATATGCTAGATATTATAGATAGAGCAATTAATAATATCTATGTTGGAAAATCTTGGATAGAGCCTTTTGAAAATGAAAAGATATTAAGTCCAATAGTAATTGAAATGCTAAAAAAAGGTGATACAGGAAATTTAGCTGAGTTAATGGAAAAAGTAGAACAATATATTGATTTTGAAATAGAAAATGAAATAGATAAATTATTAAGAATATTACCTGAGATATCATATACTATTGTTGGTATTGCAATACTTATATTTATTATTACAATCGTAATGCCTATAATGCAGGTATATTTAGGAGGATTTCTATTTAGATAAAAGATTTAAACAAAAGAGAAAAGAGGAAATAAAATGGATATAGGAATTGACTTAGGTGGAAGTCATATTGGAGTTGGTTTAGTCCAAGAAGATAATTTAATGATATCAACTGATAAATTTTTTTCAGAAGAAGATAGAAAAGATATAGAAACAGCAATATTAAGTAATATTGATGAACTTATAAATAAAGTTTTAGAAGAAAAGAAATTATCTTTAAAAGATATAAAGAAAATAGGTGTTGCTTCTCCAGGCACAGTAACAAAAGGACATATAATTTCGTGGAATTTAGGTCTTAAAAATTTTGACCTTCAATCTAGATTAGAAGAAAAATATAATTTACCAGTAGTAGTTAGAAATGATGGAAAATGTGCAGCTTTAGCAGAAAAGAAATACGGAGCAATGAAGGATTATTCAGATTGTGTATTTATAAATATAGGAACAGGAATAGGAGGAGCAGCTTTTATTGATGGCAAACTTTTAGAGCCTAAAAGATATTCAGGTTTTGAGTTTGGACATATGACACTTGTAAAAGATGGAATAAAATGTACATGCGGAAAAAAAGGATGTTTTGAAAGATATTGTTCTATAAAAGCATTAAAAACGAACATAACGAGAACTTTAAATATAGATGGAAGTGATATATCAGGTCAATATTTAAGAGAAGAAATTATGGTAAAATATCATGATGAAGTTCAAAAAGATATTAATGAATTTATTGATTATTTAAGAATAGGAATTTGCAATTTAATAGATATATTTGAACCAGAAGTTGTATGTTTAGGTGGAAGTTTCTCATATTATGAAGGTCATCCTGTACTTGAAAAATTAAAGGAAGAAATAAATAAGAATGATTCAACATTTAATGAAGGTAAACCCAAAATAGTAACAGCAGAGTTTAAAAATGATGCAGGAATAATTGGAGCAACAGTATAAAAATGTTATAAAAAGTCGAAAGAGGTCATATGGTTATGACCTCTTAAAATTGACATAATTTACATAAAGTAGTATAATTAAAGTTGGAAAGATGTTTTTAACACACATTATTTATGGAGGGATGATCATGAACGATGTATTTACAGTAATATTCAAAGAAAGAGAGCCGCAGGAAGATTTCGAGAACATGGTGCATATGTTCAATAAGGAAACCATGCAGTTGAAAGTTTTGAATATTGCAACAGGAACTTATGAGGTAAAACGGGTAGAAGGCAGCGAAGAATGCTGGGAGCTGGCAATGCATAAATATCTCAGCCTTTCAAAAGAGGTAAGAAAAAGTGCCTCTGGAGTGAAAACATATCCTGTGATTTTTACAATGCTCCGTCTTATACCTGAGAGACGAAACGCGGTATGACAGTCCTGCCGAAGCAAAAAAGAAAAAAGATTTTGCATTGATTTGTTTCGGCGCCCCGCCACTATGGGGGGCTTATTTTTTTTGTATATTAAATATATGTAAGTGTTATGAACTTTCTAAAGAAAATTGTATAATAACTTTATTTGACAATATTAAAAATTAATAGTATAATAAAAAACAGTATTAATGAGATTTATATAAAAATAAAAAAGACGTGTTCGGAAAATATTAAAATAAAAGATGTACGGAATAAAATTAAATATTATTAAGATTTTTTATTAGAGATACGAGATTAGTCTCTAATATTTGTTGGTGTGTAGAATTTTAATAAATATTTTATTTAGTTATAAAATTATTTTATAACGTTTATTAATTATTTGTAGTTATAATATTTTCTAATAGTCTAGAAATAGACTATTTTTTGTGTTTAAAAATTTTATGTGTAAAAATAAAAGTAAATATTGTTTTTGAGGTAATTGATTAAATTTATCCTATAAAGATCTTAATTTTATTTTATATAAATTTTGTGTACGAGAAAAGAGAGTATTTAAGAAAGGAGTGTATATTAAATGTTCGGTGTTTAATATACAAAATAGTATGGAGGAAAATAAAATATCAAAAGAGAAAAAGGATACAAAAACTACTAAAAGATATCCTAGAAGTTCTAATGCTCAAAAAACTACTAGAAGAGCAAGTAACAAAAAAGAAAATTTAGAAAATACAAAATCTGCAATGCCAGTAAAAAAAGAAAGAAATTCTATAGCTAAAGTACCAGAAAGAGGGTTAGCTGTAAAAGAAGACTTTTCTTTTAAGAAAGATAATTTAAAAATAATTCCTTTAGGAGGAATTGAAGAAATAGGAAAAAACATTACAGTTTTTGAATATGGAAATGATATAGTATTAGTAGATTGTGGAGTTGCATTTCCAGAAGATGATATGTTAGGTATAGATTTAGTTATTCCTGATTTTACTTATCTTGAAAGAAACAAAGATAGAATAAGAGGATTAGTTATAACTCATGGGCATGAAGACCATATAGGCTCAATAGCATATCTTTTAAAACAAATAAATGTACCTATTTATGCTACAAAATTAACTATAGGATTAATTTCTAATAAATTAGAAGAACATAGATTATTAAAAACAGCTAAATTACATGTAGTAAAACAAGGACAAACTATAGTGCTTGGAAAAATGAGAGTTGAATTTATAAGAAGTTGTCATAGTATACCAGATTCTGTAGCTTTAGCTATTCATACACCAGTGGGTACAGTGGTTCATACAGGAGATTTTAAAATAGATTATACACCTATTGATGATCAAAAAATTGATTTAGGAAGATTAGCAGAACTTGGAAATAGAGGAGTTTTAGCTTTACTTTCTGATAGTACAAATGCTGAGAGAAAAGGATATACTATGTCAGAAAGTACAGTAGGAGAAGTATTTGATAAATTATTTATGAATTGCAAAAAAAGAATTGTAGTAGCAACTTTTGCATCTAACATGCACAGAGTTCAACAAATAGTAAATTCTGCTGTAGCAAATAACAGAAAAATAGCTATATGCGGAAGAAGTATGATAAATATGATTCAAACTTCTGTTGAATTGGGTTATATACATGCTCCAAAAAATGTATTTATAGAAATTGATATGATAAAAAATTATACTGATGATCAATTAGTAATAATAACAACAGGTAGTCAAGGTGAACCAATGTCAGCATTAACAAGAATGGCAAATGGTGAACATAGAAAAGTAAATATTAATTCTAACGATTTAGTTATAATTTCAGCAACACCAATTCCAGGAAATGAAAAATTTGTTGCAAAAGTAATAGATGATTTAATGAAAATTGGTGCAGAAGTTGTATATAGTTCTTTAGCAGATGTACACGTTTCTGGTCATGCTTGCCAAGAAGAACAAAAATTAATGTTATCTTTAGTAAGACCAAAATATTTTATACCAGTTCATGGTGAATATAGACAACTAATTGCTCATAGAAATACAGCAAGACAAATGGGGATACCAGCAGATAATGTATTATTAATGAAAAATGGTAGAGTTTTAGAATTAAATGAAAATGAAGCTAAGTTTTCTGGAACAGTACCTGTTGGAAAAGTATTTGTTGATGGTTTAGGAGTAGGAGACGTAGGAAATATAGTATTAAGAGATAGACAACATTTATCACAAGATGGTTTAATAATAGTAGTTTTAACTATGGATAAAGAAGGTAATGTTGTTGCAGGACCAGATATAATTTCAAGAGGATTTGTATATGTTAGAGAATCTGAAAATTTAATGGATGAAGTTAAAAATCTAGTAAATGTAGAAGTTATGAAATGTGTAGATAATCATATTACAGATTGGTCTACAATTAAAACAACAATAAGGGATTCTTTAAAAGACTATATATTCCAAACAACAAAAAGGAACCCAATGCTTTTACCAATTATAATGGAAATTTAATAAAACACTCTAAAAATCAGGCTTTTGTAAGTCTGGTTTTTTGATTTGTTAATAACTAACTAATATATATGAATTTATAAAAATTGATATATAGTATAGACAGACTAAAAATAATATTATAGAATGCTTATCATATGAAATGATAAAAAGCAGATGTGGTTTTGCCACCTAATTTACGAATTTTCGTAGGAAGGTGGTGATGTTTATGGTTAAAGCGATACTATTTTTTATAATATCATTAATGTTATCTTTAACATTAAACGTTGCCTTGACAGCAGTTCTATATAAGAACTGGGTTGATAAGCAACTACATAAATAAAAAAAGCTCACATCTGTAACTTTGGCGAGTCAGATATGAGTATTTCTTAATCTATTCGGAAAAACCACGTTTGTGGACTTGTCATTTCCTATATTTATTATACTCTAATTTAATTATAAAAGTCAAGAAAATTATATAAGTCAATAGGTTTATAGGTAAATCCTTAAAAATCTAAATATAGTACACAAGGAAGTATATATTGATAAATTTAATTTTAAAAATAATTCAATGGATAATAACTTTAGCTTTAGTTGCTTTTAATATAGCTTTAATAGAATATGTAACACGTGCTAAAAGCGTAAAACCATCAAAAGGAATAAGAAAAAATGCAATAATTGAAAAATATAGAATAAATAAAAAAAGACTATATAAAGTGATTCCAAAGGAAAAGTCAGAAAATAATTTTGATATTTTATATTTTCATGGTGGAGCATATACAGGTGGAATAAATAAAGGACATTGGGATTTTATAGAGAGTATGCTAAAGGATACAAATGCAAATATTTTTGTACCAGATTATCCTTTAATTCCTAAAAACACTTATAAAGATGTTTTTGATATGGCAGAAGAAATTTATAAAAATTATATACAAAAAGATAATTTTATAGTAATTGGAGATTCAGCAGGAGGAGGTATTAGTTTAGCATTTTCTCAGAAACTTGGAATAGAAAATGAAATATTACCCAAAAAGATAATATTAATTTCTCCATGGCTTGATATAACAATGAAAAATGAACAGATTGATAGAGTTCAAGAAAAAGATACAGTATTAAATAAAAAAATGTTAAAATTAGCGGGAAATTTATATTGTGGAAAAGAAAATCATGATAATTATTTAGTAAGTCCAATAAATGGACCAACTGATAAAATAAATAATATATCTATTTTTACAGGTACATATGATATTTTAAATCCAGATGTAGCTATTTTGAAAGAAAAAATAAAAGATAAAGAAATTTATATATATGAAAAACAAAAAGCAAAACATAATTGGATTTTGGAACCGTATAAATATGAAGAAGATTATCAAAATTTTATTAAGACGATATTAAAATAGAAGAAAGGAATTAATAATGCATAGAAAAAGAATAAGATGGAGAAAACTTGATAATTCAGCAAAAATATTTCCAATGGTATCTAATAAAAAATTTACATCAGTTTTTAGAGTATCAGTTATATTAAAAGAGAACATAGATGAAAAGATTTTACAAGATGCATTAAATAAAGCACTTCAAGAACAAATATCATTTAAAGTTAGGTTAAGAAGAGGAATTTTTTGGTATTATTTAGAAGAAAATCCAAGAAATCCAGAGGTAAAAGTTGAAAATGAATATCCTTGTAGATTTATAGATAAGAATAAAAATAATGGATATTTATTTAATGTAACATATTTTAATAATAAGATAAATTTAGATGTATTTCATTCATTAACAGATGGGAATACAGCAATTAGATTTTTGCAAGAGATAACATATAATTACTTAGATATAAAAAATAAAACAATAACAAAAGATACTGAATCAGAGGAAAGAAAAATATCAAATAATACAGAAGATAGTTATTTGAAAAATTATGATAAAAATAAGGCAGAAAGAGAAAAATCAAAAAGAGCATATATTTTAAAAGGAAAAATCCTTCCATTAGGTGCAACGGGAATAGTTCATAATTTTATAAATTTAGAACAACTAAAAACTGTTGCAAAAGAAAATAATGCAACAATAACAGAATATTTAACAGCGGTACTTACTTATTGCATTTATACACAAAATTTTAAGTTTAGTAATTCAAAAAGACCAATAAAAACTTGTATTCCAGTGGATTTAAAAAAATATTATGAGTCAAATACAGCAACTAATTTTTTTTCATATATGTCAGTGGATTTAGACCTTTTTGAAAAAGAAGATTATACATTTTTTGAAATATTAGAACTTGTAAAAAGTGAATTTAAAGAAAAATTAACACCTGATTCAATTGAAAAAACAATGGCATCAAATATAAAATTAGGAACTAATTTTTTTATAAAAATAATACCATTATTTTTAAAGAAAATTATTGTAAGTATCACTTATTCACAAATTAGAAAATATACAACAACAACAATTTCAAACTTGGGGAAAATAACAGTTAAAGATGAATATAAAGATAAAATAGATAACTTTTTGTTTTTATTATGTGGAGAATCCGTTGAAAAAGATAAAGGAGCAATAGTTACTTATGGTAATACTTTAGTTTTTACTTTTACTTCTATACTAAAAGATAGTAAAATAGAAAAAGCTTTTTATGAATTTATAAAAAATGAAAATATAGAAATTTATACAGAAGGAAATGGTGTGTATGAAATTATATCCTGATATAATAAATATAAAGAAAAGCTATATGTTAATAAAAATATTATCATTGATTTCACTTGTAGTCATGTTTATTTGTGTTTTGATAAATGAAATTTTTACTCCAAATATAAAATGGTCATTTTTAGTGATATTAGGAATTATATATTGTTGGATTACAACATTATATTCTATAAGAAAAAATGTAAATATAGCTTCACATGTATTGTTGCATACAATAATAGCAATAATATTAGTCTATTTAATCGATAGAATTATTGGATATAGAGGATGGTCAATTAATATTGGAGTACCAATAATTATTGGTGTTTCAAATATAGCAATGCTTATATTAACAATAGTAAGCAGAAAGAAGTATTTTAAATATAGTATATATCAAATAATGTTATCAATATTAAGTATAGCTGTAATAATATTATTAATTACAAGTGCTAAGTATAAAATTATTTCAGTTAGTATAACATCTGCTATAAGTTTAATAACATTAATAATATCAATAGTTTTATGTGGTAAAGATTTTAAGGAAAAATTATCTAGAGTATTCCATATATAAAATGGAAAATTGTTATTTAAAGATTTTTATAAGTTCTTTATGTGCGTAATTTTAGCTTTGTTTTAAAGTATTTAATAAATAGCCATAAAGGGCTTTTTTTGTATCAAATATAAAAAAATGTAAAGCATACTTGACATTTGTAAAATATAATACTATAATAAAGTAAAGTTAACTTTACATTTTAATAATGAGAAAAATAAAATTTTCTTATAAAAAGGGGAGTGATAGATTGAAAAATAGAGTAGAAGAATTTAGAAAATTATTAAATGAAAAACAAGAAGATTTAGCAAATATTTTAGGAGTAACAAGGCAAACTATTATTTCAATAGAAAAAGAAAAGTATAATCCGTCTATACTGCTAGCTTTTAAAATTGCTAATCATTTTGGAAAATCTATCGAAGAAGTTTTTATTTATGAGGAGGATAAATAATGGAAAGAAAATTAAAGATAAAATGCGTTATATCATCAATTTTTATAGTAATAGGAGTTATAGTTTTAGTATTAGCATTAACTTCTGAAAATCTTAGTGAAGTACAAAGTGGATTCATGACAGGATTTGGAACAAGTCTTGGTTTAGGAAGTTTAATATTATTAATAAAGAACATAATAGTTTTAAGAAATCCAGATAAATTGAGAAAAAGATAAATAGCAGAAACTGATGAAAGAACATTAACAATTTGTACAAAATCAATGGCTATTACATTTAGAATAAGTTTAATTTTAGAGGCACTTCTAGCAATAGGATTAGTTTGTGCAAATCTTGAATATGGAGTATATTTAGGTTGGTTAATTGGAGTTCAATTAGTAATATTTTTATTAAGCAATGTAATTATTTCTAAAAAGATTTAATTTTTTCTTTTTATGCTTAAATGAAGTTAAATATTGTATAGAATTATTTTATTATTAGTTTTTTAGTATTGTTTTTATTTTGTATATGATATAATAATCCAAATAAAAAATTGGAGGAAATATGATTAAAAATTTATTTTTTGATTTAGATGATACAATAATAAAAGGTAATGAAAACAATGCTAAGATGTACAAAGAAGTTTTAAGGGAACATGGTTATAATGAAGAAGATTATATGAAAATATATACTGCAATAGATGAGTATGAGAAGAATTTTACTGAAGAAAATAATATATATGATAAAACTGAAATGTTAGATTTTGTTAATAAATATTTAACAAAGAATTATTCATATGATTTTATAGAGGATATTATTAAAGCAGGAGAAAATTGGACAGAAGGAGTTATTATATCAGAAGATATTATAAGTAAATTATCAGAAAAATATAATTTATATGTTTATACAAATTATTTTAGAGAAACTCAAGAGAAAAGAGTTGAAAAAATAGGTTATTCTAAGTATTTTAACAAAGTATTTGGTGCGGATGAATATGGAAGTAAACCATTTAAAAATTCATTACTTAAAATATTAAGAGAATTACATACAGAGGCAGAAGAATGTATGTTAATAGGTGATACAAAATCAACAGATATTGCTTCTGCAAGTAATATAGGAATGAAATCTATTCTTTATGATTACAATGGAAAAAGAGATGATAAAAATATAAAACTTGAAAATTATATAGTTATAAAAGATATGAAAGAACTATTAGATATTTTATAATAGACATGGGGACGGAGGTTTTGTCTAAATTAATTAGAGTTTAAAATTTTATTTCTAATTTAGACAAAATCTTCATTTTATAGATAATTTTTTGTATTACTTAGGAAAAAGCGTATCTTGAAAAAAATAAATAAGTTTGGTATAATTGTAAAGATTTTAAAAGAAAAGAGGAGTTTATATGGATAACAAAGATTTAGCAAATTTAATATTTCCAGATGTGAAAGATTATACATATTATGAAGAAAAATATAAAGCTAGAAATTTACCAGAAGGAGCTATTGTAACAAGATTTGCACCAAGTCCAACAGGATTTGTTCATATTGGTGGAATTTATCAAAGTTTAATTGCAAAACTTATGGCAAAAGATTCAGGAGTATTTTTTGTAAGAATTGAAGATACAGATCAAAAAAGAGAAGTAGAAGGTGGAACAAAACAAATATTAGATGCACTTAAAGATTTTGATTTATCACCAGATGAATATATAGATGAAAATAATCTAGATCATGGTGAATATGGACCATATAAACAATCATTAAGAAAAGATATATATCAATCTTATGCAAAAAAATTACTTGAAGAGGGAAATGCATATCCATGTTTTTGCAGTTCAGAAGATTTAGATAAAATTAGAGCAGATCAAGAAAAAGCAAAAGAAAGAACAGGATATTATGGAAAGTGGACAAAATGTAGAAATATGCCAGTAGATATGGCTATAGAAAAAATAAAAAATGGTGATCCATATATAGTAAGATTCAAATCACCAGGAAATCCAGACAAGAAAATAAAACATAAAGATGCAATTAAAGGAAGTGTTGATTTTCCTGAAAATGATCAAGATATAGTAATAATAAAATCAGATGGACTACCAACATATCATTTTGCTCATTTAGTTGATGATCACTTAATGGGAACAAATATGGTAATAAGAGCTGATGAATGGCTTGCTTCAGTTCCATTACATCTACAACTATTTTATGTGATGGGATTTAAAGCACCAAAGTATGCTCATATAGCTCCAATGATGAAAATGGATGGAGAAGGAAAACGTAAATTAAGTAAAAGAAAAGATCCAGAATCAGCTGTAAGTTATTATAAAGAAGAAGGAATACCTAAAGATGCAGTTTTAGAATATTTAATGAATATAGCAAATTCAAACTTTGAAATTTGGAGAAAACAAAATCCAGATAAATCTATGTATGAATTTCCTTTTGATTTAAAGAAAATGAGTGTAAGTGGTGCACTTTTTGACATGGTAAAAATGCTTGATGTATCAAAAAATGTTATATCAAGATATTCAGCTGAAAAAGTTTATAATGAATCTTTAGAATGGGCAAAAGAATTTGATCCAGAACTTACAGAAATGCTATCAAATAAAGAATATTCTTTAAAAGTTTTAGGAATCGAAAGAGGAAATGCAAAACCACGTAAAGATATAGCAAAATGGTCTGATGTAAAAAATATTATTTATTATATGTATCCAGAAAAATTTGCTAAAAATACAGAATATGAATATCAAAAAATAACAGATAAAGATGAAATAGAAAAAATAGTAAAAACATATTTTGAAAAATATTATAATGAATCAGATGATAAACAAACATGGTTTGACAAAATGAAAGATTTAGCAGAAGAATTTGGCTATAGCAGAGAAGTAAAAGAATATAAAGCAAATCCTGAAGGGTTCAAAGGACATGTAGGAGATATAAGTACAGTTATAAGAGTAAAAATAACAGGAAGAAGCAATACACCAGATCTTTATGAAATAATGCAAGTTTTAGGAATGGATGAAATAAAAAATAGAATTTAAAAATTTGATTAATATAGAAATGTAACTAAGAGTTTTATTAATGTGAAATTTAGAATATGTTCATATTAATACAATTAAGTGATAAGATAGGATAGGTAAATATTTTATTTTATCACTTTTTATATTTTATAAGAAATGTGTGAAATACTTTTCTATAAAATAAAGCTAATTTTGTGAGGAATAATGGAAGGAATTTGTATAAAATTATTAATTTACATAAAATCCACAATCAAAGTATCTTATAATCTTGAGCTTAAAGCAATTTTATGATATAATTGAAAAGTAACAATGTCGTCCTGAGAGCAAGTTAGGAGGTAGAAATAATGAATAACTTGTTAAAACCAAAAAGGTATGAGATTTCAAGCTCAGCCCAAGAGGTTTACATGCAGGAAAAATACTACGAAATCGTCGTAGTAGATAGTTCTGGAGTGTTGAGAGATCCAGATTACCGTAAAGAAACTATGGATGAACTTTTTGAAGCTTTCAAAGAGTATAGGCTCAAAAGAAAAGTTAAAGAAAAATTTACTAGTAGACGGTATATCACATTTGTCAGTATTTCAGAACGAGGAAATGATCTAACTGCAGAGGTAACAATTACGAAGCGGTGGAGCATTAAAAGATTAATTGCTGTTTTAAAAAGAGGCCACTAATGCAGTGGCTTCGCTGGAAACAGCGAAATGATGATATTAATTAAATTATATATAGAGGTAATTGTGGAATATAATATAGGAGATATAGTAAAAACAAAAAAACAGCATCCATGTGGAAGTAAAGAGTGGGAAATAACAAGAATAGGAGTTGATTTCAAACTTAAATGTTGTGGTTGTCAGCATATAGTAGTTCTTACACGTGAAAAGGCTTTGAAAATAATAATAAAAAAAATATAAAGGAGAAGTAATAATATGGATGGAAAATTACTTGTACTTTGCGATGAAATGCCAGGAACACATAATGATGGTCATAAAGATTATAAAATTAGAGATAGTAGATTTTTGGCACAAATTTTAAGATATCCAGAAGATGATACTGATAGGATTTTTGTATCTTGGGATTCGATTATTCCAGAAGATAGAGGTTTTATAGAAGCTTGTAAATACTATTCAAGATTTACAGATAAACCTGATGATCCATTATTTCCACTTTCAAGAAAAGGAAACATAGATCCAGCTACAGGAAATATGAAAGATAGTATACAAGAGGAAAGTTATTATACTACATATCAAAATAATTTAAATTATTTAAGTAGTTTAATGAAAAAAGGTGAAGACTGGCAAGGAGAAGCAATAGAATTAGCTATGCAATATACTTTAGATGCTAATGAAAGATTTTTTAATGATTTCACAAAAACTCTTAATAATAATGGAATTGTAGCAATAATGCCATGTTTTTCTAATACACAAACATCACCTAATATAGAAGCATATAGAAGAGAATTATTAGAAGCTTGGAAAAATAGAAATGAAATGAGAAGGAAAAGTGGATTTAGAAATGCTGATGAATATTCAACAGTAAATGTTTTAGATGTACAAAAATACTCAGATTTTGGAGAAATTTTATATTCAAAATCTGTAGATGAAATCATGAAAATTTATAGTATGCCATATTTTGGAGAAAAAAGTGATAAGAAAGATCATGATGAAGGACCAGAAATGTAGTAAAAAATTATAATGAAAATTTTCTCAAAAGTAGTTATTTGGAATAATTTTAATATTGAATAAAAAGTAAATGATTTATAAAAATATCTTTATAAAATCATTTACTTTTTTATGTTTTATGCTATAATAAATTATTGAAAAAAAACCATAGAAGTGGAGAAAAGAGCAGAATGAAGGAAACAAAAACGTATGAGATGCAAGGGATGAAAGAAGTGTGGAATCAGGGCTCTTACGAGGTAGGATATTGCCGGCTAACGGTAATAGATGCAACTGGAAAGATAACTCAAAAGAACGTTGATGAACTTTTTGTTGCATTCAAAGAAGGTTGGTTTGAAAAAGCTTTGGAAATACTTTCAAGAAAGCATAAAAAATTGAAATTTCAAAGCAAAGAATGCGAAGGGTATCAGATGAAAGTAACAATTACAAGTCGAAAACTCTAGCTTGACTACACTCAAGTTTCAAATTTAGCGGAACTTGAGCTTTTTTTTATGGATTAGTATTTACAAATTAGAAAAATATGTTATAATGTATTACATAATATTAAAAACGATTGATTAAGAATTAAGTAATAAATAAACTTTTTAAAGAGAGTCTATGGCAGGTGTAAATAGATAAAAGTATTTATGAAATCTACTCTTAAGATGTTTCTAGAAAACTAGACCGAGTTATTGCAGGTTATAGCAATAAAATAGAGAAGATTATAATTTTAATCTAAAAAAAAGGTGGTACCGCGAAATATTCGCCCTTATGCAATTTTGCATAAGGATTTTTTTGTATTATAGAAAAAATAGATAGTTTAAGTTTATAAAAATTAGATATTTATATAATATTATATTAAAAACATAAGATAAAAAATTAAAATAATGTGTTTGGAGGGAAATATGATATTTAATGGAAATGATATAAGAAAATTAATTGATGAAGAAAATATATTAGAAAACTGTAATAAAGAATATATTGGTTCAGGATCCTGTGATATATCGATGAGCAATGAAATTTTAAAAATTAAGAAAACATTTAAAACAATAGATTTATCGGAGCCAGAAAAAGTAGAAAATATGTATGAAAAAATAGAAATTAAAGAAAGTTACAATTTTAAGCCTAATGAAGTTATTTTTGTTATACTTAATGAAAAAGTAAAACTTCCAGCTAATATAGTTGCACATATTAGACCAAGAACATCTTTAAGTAGATTAGGTATAGTAATAAATTTTCAGCATATAAATGCAGGATATAATGGAGTTTTAAATATTGCAATGTATAATTTATCTCCAAATACATATAAAATAAAACCAGGAATGAGAATCGGTCAGATAGTATTTGAAGAATTAACAGATGGAATCACAGAGGATTTAATATATAGTAATGAAAAAACTCCAATGTATCAAAATGAAGATGGAACAGTAGGATCGAAAATATATGTAGATTTTATAGGAAAAGTAGTTAGACATTTTAAAGGAAATTACTATTTTATAGAAAATATAAGTAGAGACTCGGAAACTCAAGAGGATATTATAGTATATAGACCATTATATGAAAGAGAAGATTCGATGCTTTGGACAAGACCTGCAAAAATGTTTTTTGAAGAAATTGATGAAAATAGAAAAGATAATGTAACAGGACAAAAACATAGATTTGAAGTTGCATGGGATTTAACAAAAGATTACATAAAAAAAGATAAATAAAATATAGGGGGAAAAAGTTATGATAGATATTAAAATATTAAGAGAAAATCCAGAGATGGTAAAAGAAAATATTAGAAAAAAATTTCAAGAACACAAATTAAATTTAGTTGATGAAGTATTAGAATTAGATAAGGAAAGCAGAGAGTTAACATTAATGTGTGATGAGCTTCGTATGAAAAGAAATTCTATAAGTAAAGAAATAGGTGTACTTATGGGACAAGGAAAAAAAGAAGAAGCTGAAAGTAAAAAACAAGAAGTACAAGAAATTAATGATAAACTATCTGCAAATGAAGGAAGAGAAGAAACATTAAAGGAAGAAATAAAATCAAGAATGATGAAAATTCCTAACATTATGGATGCTTCAGTTCCTATAGGAAAAGATGATGGTGAAAATGTTGAAAATGAAAAATTTGGAGAACCAGTTGTTCCAGATTATGAAATACCATATCATGCAGATATAATAGAATCTTTAAATGGGCTAGATAAGGAAAGTGCTGGAAGAACAAGTGGAAATGGCTTTTATTATTTATTAGGAGATGTAGCTAGATTACATGAAGCAATGATAGCATATGCTAGAGATTTTATGATAGATAAAGGATTTACTTACTGTATACCTCCTTTTATGATAAGAAGTGATGTTGTAGATGGAGTTATGAGCTTTGAAGAATTAGAAGCAATGATGTATAAAATCGAGGGAGAAGATCTTTATTTAATAGGTACAAGTGAACACTCTATGATAGGAAAATTTAAAGGTCAAATAGTAAAAGAAGAAGAATTACCTATAACTATAACAGGATATTCTCCATGTTTTAGAAAAGAAGTTGGTTCTCATGGATTAGAAGAAAGAGGATTATATAGAGTACATCAATTTGAAAAACAAGAAATGATTGTACTTTGTAAACCAGAAGAACAAATGGATTGGTATAATAAAATGTGGCAATTCACAGTAGAATTTTTCAGAAGTTTAGATGTTCCAGTAAGAACTTTAGAATGTTGTAGTGGAGATTTAGCAGATTTAAAAGTTAAATCTTGTGATGTTGAAGCTTGGAGTCCACGTCAAAAGAAATATTTTGAAGTAGGAAGTTGTTCTACATTAGGAGATGCTCAAAGTAGAAGATTAGGAATCAGAGCTAAAGGCGAAAAAGGAAACTATTTAGTAGCTACTTTAAATAATACTGTAGTAGCAAGTCCAAGAGGACTAATTGCAGTTATAGAAAATAATTATCAAGCAGATGGAAGTATATTAGTTCCAAAAGTTTTACAAAGATATATGGGTGGAAAAGAAAAAATAGTTAAAAAATAAGACCTTTTGACCTTTTGGGGACATTTATGTCCATTAATAAACGTCCCCAAAAGGTCATCCAAAAGGACAGGGAGAATTTATGATAGTAAAAAATCCAAAGTTTGAAATATCAGCAGTAAGTAAAAAACAATATCCGAAAGGAGATTTACCAGAAATAGTATTAGTTGGTAAATCAAATGTAGGTAAATCTTCTTTTGTAAATACAATGATTAATAGAAAAAGTTTGGCAAGAACAAGTAATGTTCCAGGAAAAACAAGACAAATAAATTTTTATAATATAGATGAAAAATTCTATTTTGTAGATTTACCTGGATATGGTTTTAGTAAGATGTCTAAAAAAGAAAAAATAATATCAGGAAAATATATTGAAGAATACTTAGAAGAAGGAAAAAATGTTTCTCTAATCATATTTTTATTGGATATCAGACATAAACCAACAGAAGATGATATGTTAATGTATGATTATATTTTAAGAAGTAATTTACCATTTATAGTTGTTACAAATAAAGCTGATAAGATAGCAATAACAAAAGTATCAGGTGAAGTAGAGAGAATAAAAGAAATTTTAGGAATATCATATAGTACAATATTACCATTTTCAGCTGAAAGAAAAATTTATACAGAAGATGTGTGGAAAGAAATTGAGAAATTTATTCCAAATAATGAATAAATTATTAAATTATGCATAAATATATATAAAATGGATAAATTATACCTAAATTTAATTAAGGTTTAATTTTGGACAAGGAGATAGTTTATGTATAATGAATATGTTAGAGAAGTTAAAATAAATGAACAAAATGATAATGAAAAAAATATAGAGCTCTTAAGAAATATTGAAATTGTTAAAGAAAGTTTAACCACTATGTATAATAATTTACAATTTGCAGATAGTGATTTAATTGATTATTATTCATATCAAATAAAAGCAGAAGAAGCTAAATATGGTTATCTTATTAAACAAGCTAAAAAGAAAAATATTAATATATAAAATGGAGTAAAGAAATGGAAGAAATATTTGAAGGAATTTTAAATAGTTATCCATATCCAATAGTATTTGTGGATAATAATTATATTATAAGATTTATGAATCAAAATGCTAAGTATCATTATTACCAAGAAAGAGGATATAAGGATTTAATAGGAAAAAGTCTATTTGATTGCCATAGTAATGAAAAATCAATAGAAAAAATAAAACAGGGGTATGAAGGAATAAAAAGAAATGGAAAAGAGGTCTTTGTATGTGTTACTGCTAGAAATCAAAGAGTATATATGCAAGGAGTAAAAAATTCAAAAGGTGAATGGATTGGATTTATAGAAAGATTTGAATTAAATTTACAAATGTAATTTATACATATATAATATCTTTAATGTTAAATGTTTTATTGTTTTAGTTTTAGATTGATAATTACATAAATAAAAAATAAACCGTTTTGCTTTATATAGCAAAACGGTTTTTATAAATTATTCTACAGTAACTGATTTTGCAAGATTTCTAGGTTTATCAACATCTAATCCTTTTTCTTTAGAAATGTAGTATGCTAAAATTTGAAGAGGTACTACAGAAAGAATAGGAGAGACAAGTATATTTGTTTTTGGAATCTCTATAACTTCATCAAAATTATAATTTAATTCTTGGTTTGTAACTATAAAAGTTTTTGCACCTCTAGTTACTACTTCTTGAATATTACTAATTGATTTTTCTACTAAAAGTCTATTTGTTAGGACAGAAACAACAGTTACACCATTTTCTATTAATGCAATAGGTCCATGTTTTAATTCACCAGAAGGATAAGCTTCTGAATGAATATATGAAATCTCTTTTAATTTTAAAGAACCTTCCATTGCAACTGTATAATCAATTCCTCTACCAATAAAGAATATATCTTTTTCTTTATAGATTTTTTGAGCAAACTCTTTTATTTTTTCTGTGTTTTTTAATACTTCTTCAATACTTGAAGGTAGAAGTAGTATATCTTTTTTTAGTTCTTCAAGTTTTTCTTTATTTATTTCTAATTTTTCTGCAAAATTGATTGCAAGTATTGCAAGTAGTACTATTTGAGCTGTATAAGCTTTTGTAGATGCAACAGCTATTTCAGGTCCAGCATGAGTATAAACAGTATAATCTGCTTCTCTTGAAATAGAAGAGCCAACTACATTTGATATAGCAATAGTTTTTGAACCTTTTGATTTTGCAAGTTTTAAAGCTGCAATAGTATCAGCTGTTTCACCAGATTGACTAATAAAAATACAAAGAGTATTTTTATTTATAATTGGATTTCTATATCTAAATTCTGATGCTGCTTCAACTTCTACAGGAATTTCACATAAACTTTCTAAAATATTTTTTCCTGCAAGACCTGCATGCATAGCTGTACCACAAGCAATTATAAAAATTTTATTAATTGTTTGTAAAAATTTTTTATCTATATCTAATTCTGGAATAGAAGAACTAGAATTTTCTGGAAGTCTAGAACCAATAGTTTCTCTTATTGATTTTGGTTGTTCATTGATTTCTTTTAACATGAAATCAGGATATCCATCTTTTTCAGCAGCTCCAGCATCCCAAGTAATATTTTTAATTTCTTTACTTATTGAATTTGAATTTTCATCATAAAAATCAATATTATTTTTGCTTATAAAAGCAAATTCATTATCATTTAAAAGATAAAAATCTTTAGTAAAAGATAAAATAGCAGGAATATCAGAACTTATATAACATTCGTTATTACCTTTTCCAATAACTAATGGACTATCTTTTCTAACAACAATCATATTATCTGGAAAGTCAGAACATAAAACTTCAATTGCATAACTACCTTTTAACATTTTGCAGGTATCTATAACAGCAGATAAAAGACGTTTATTACCTTGCTCTTTAGAATTTTCATAATTAAAATGAATTAAATTTGGTATAACTTCAGTATCTGTTTCAGATAAGAAAGTATATTTACGAGATTTTAAAAATTCTCTTAAATCTGCATAATTTTCGATTATACCATTATGAACAACTGCGAATTTGTTTGAATTATCCATATGAGGATGAGAATTGATACTAGAAGGTTTACCATGAGTAGCCCATCTAGTATGACCAATTCCTACTGTTCCTAATAATGAATTTATATCATTAATTTTTTCAAGTTCGCTAACACGACCTTTATTTTTTATATTTTTTATACCACTATTTTCAATAGTAGCGATACCAGCAGAGTCGTAACCTCTGTATTCTAATCTTAAAAGACCATTAATTAATATTGGTTTTGCTTGTTTTTCTCCTATATAACCAACTATTCCACACATAAAAAAACCACCTTTCTTAAATAAACTAGTGTATAATTTTAAAAGACAATAAAATTGCCATAAATCTAGTTTATATAAATAGGGTGTAAGCAAAATTACTAGTTAGAAATCTGTTAAAAGCATTACTGCTTTTTTTTAATCTAACCTATGGTAGTAATTATACCATTAGAGCATCCGCCGAATATTTCGATAACTCTAAACCTCGTCAACTATTTAAAATACTATGTAAAATAAATAGCTCTGGCGCTAACCTTTGTTTATGTTTTTCTCCTTTCTAAAATTTAAGCTTACAAAAAACTAGAATTCATATTTTCTAGTATACCTATTTCTATATTATAATATGTAAAAGTTTTAAAAATGTCAAATGAAATTTTTAATTTTCTAAGAAATTTCGACTTATAAGGAGAAAATTTCTGTAGAAAATGATAATGCGAAATTTAAATTTTCTTAGCGACAAAGGAGCTTTAGAAAATTTTAATTTCACTTTTGTGAACAAACCTGTTTACACCCAAAAATAAATATAATATAATTAAAAAGTAATAAAAATATTAATTGAAATGGAGTTTTTATGGAAAATTTAAAAGTAATGTATGAAGAAAAAGAAATTCAAGAAAGAATTAAACAAGTAGCAGAAGAAATTGATAAAGACTATGTTGGTAAAGATGTAGTTGTAGTCTCAGTTTTAAAAGGAGCTATATTTTTTACTGTTGATTTAGTAAAGAAAATGAAAACTCCAATAGAGTTAGAAACAGTGCAAGTTTCAAGTTATCAAGGCACAGAAAGTACTGGAAAGATTAATATGAAAAAAGATTTAGACGGTAGTATAGAAGGCAGAGACGTTTTAATAGTTGAAGATATTGTTGATACAGGACATACTTTGAAATATTTAAAAGAATATCTAATATCAAAAAAAGCTAAAAGTGTAAAAATAGCTGTATTTATGGATAAAAAAGAAAGAAGACAAGTTGATATTGATATAGACTATACAGGTTTTGTAATACCTAATAAATTTGTTGTAGGATATGGATTCGATGTTGATGAAAAAGGAAGAAATATACCATATGTAGGTTATATAGATAATTAAGGTGATAATATGTTTGATATTGAAGAGGAATTAAAAAAGCTTCCAGAAAAACCAGGTGTTTATTTAATGCATGATAAAGATGATACCGTTATATATGTTGGAAAAGCTATAGTTTTAAAAAATCGTGTTAGACAATATTTTAGAAAAAATAATAAAACACCAAGAATAGAAAAAATGGTTTCTTTGATAGACCATTTTGAATATATAGTGGTTGGTAGTGAAGATGAAGCTTTAATTTTAGAATGTAATTTAATAAAAAAGTATAGACCAAAGTTTAATGTATTACTTAAGGATGATAAAACATATCCATATATAAAAATAGATGTAAAATCAGATTATCCAAGTGTATTTATAACTAGAAGAATACAAAACGATGGTGCAAAATATTTTGGACCTTATGCAAATGCAGGTGCAGCAAAAGAAATGGTAAGTTTTATAAAAGAGAAGTTTCAAATAAGACAATGTAAAAATTTTAGAAATCAAGATAGAGCTTGTTTAAATTATCATATAAAAAAATGTTTAGCACCTTGTATGGGATATGTTACTAAAGAAGAATATAAAAATCAAATTGACCAAATTAGTTTATTACTAGATGGAAAAATTGATAGTATAATAAAAAAATTAAAAGAAGAAATGGAAAGCGCTTCAGAAAAATTAGAATTTGAAAAAGCAGCTACTATTAGAGATAGAATTTTAGCTATTGAAAGAGTATCTGAAAAACAAAAAGTATCAAATATTTCTGAAAATAATATTGATGTAATAGGATTATATAAAAATGAAGTTACAGTTTGTATAGAAATGTTTTTTATACGAAATAGTAAAATGATAGGTAGAGAACATTACTTTTTTGATGAACTAAAAGATATGGAAGAAAGTGAAATTGTATCTGGATTTATTAAACAATATTATATGGATAAAAAAGATTTTCCAAGTAAAATAATGCTTAGATACAAATTAGAAGAAAAAGAAATTTTAGAAAACTGGCTTTCAAACAAAGGAAATAGAAAAGTAGAATTAAAGAGTCCACAAAAAGGTGAAAAATTAAGATTTGTTGAAATGGCAGAACTTAATAGTAGAATAACTTTAGAAAATAAAACTAAAGATAAAACTGATATTTTAATAGAACTGCGAGATGTATTAGATTTAGATGAAATACCTTTTAAAATTGAAAGTTTTGATATATCAAATATTTCAGGAACATTTATTGTTGCAGGTATGTGTGTAGCACAAAATGGAGTAATAAAGAGAAATTTATCAAGAAGATTTAAAATAAAAACTGTATATGGGCAAGATGATCCAAGATGTATGCAAGAAGTAGTAACAAGAAGATTAAAGCATTCTATAGATGATCCTAAAAGTAGTGGATTTGGAACTCTTCCAGATTTAATTTTAGCAGATGGTGGTATTACGCAAATAAGAGCAATAAAAAATGCTATGAATGATGTAGGTGTTACTATTCCAGTATTTGGTATGGTAAAAGATGATAAACATTCTACAAGAGCATTAGTAGATGAAGATAAAAATGAATATAGAATTTCAGAAAATCTTTTTAATTTTATAACATCACTTCAAGATGAAGTTCATAAAACAGCTATAGAATATCATAGAAAAGTTAGAGATAAAGAAATGACAAAATCTAAACTAGATTATATTGAAGGAATTGGAGACAAAAAAAGAACAGAATTACTTAAAAAGTTTGGAAGTGTAAAAAATATAAAAGAAGCAAGTGTTGAAGAAATTTCAGAAGTTAAAGGTATTAATAAAGCATTAGCAAAAAAAATAAAAGATGAACTTTAAGAAAAAAGATATAATAAGAAGAAAGCAAAATATAAAAAAACAGAATCAAGATTTTGTACGCAGTGCAAACTGCTACAAAATCTAACTTCTGTCATAATTATCTAGTACAGAAATTTATCCCACTGGGATAAATTTCCTACTATATAAAAATGCGAGGAGCTTTGCTAGAAGATTGGCAAAGCTCTTTTTGATGCTATTCTTATAAAGTATTAAGTATTGTCACAAAATTGTATAATAAGTATCCTAATATAATAAAACTAATACTTGTACTAATTAATAATAATCCTAACCAAATTTTTTTCATAAAAATACCTTCTTTCGTAAAATATAGATATTATAATATATATTCATGTAATTTACTTTTATTACTAATTTTTGAAAAAATTACCAAAAATATACTTAAATAAATTATAAAATTTATTTAAAATCTGGAAAATATAAAATTTTATTAAAAAATTGATTTTTATTTCCTAATAAATAAAGGCTTAGTTAATATTATTGTCTATGTTAGTGTTATTGTAAATTGTATGTGAATTGTTGCTATAATACTTTGCTTTTTTATAAACAATATTATATAATTTTAAAATCACTATAGAATAAAATAAAGTATATTAAATTTAGGAGAAAAATATGAAAATAACAATAGGCAAAACAGCAGGATTTTGTCCAGGTGTAGGAAATGCAATACAAAAAGCAAAAGAAGCTTTAAAATCAGAAGAAAAATTATATTGTTTAGGTGAAATTGTACATAATGAGCAAGTAATAAAATCTTTAGAGAAAAATGGTATGATAACGATAGATGATATTAATGATATACCAAATAATTCAAAAGTTATGTTTAGATCTCATGGCGAACCAAAAGTTAAATATGATATTGCAAATGAGAAAAATTTACAAGTAATTGATTTAACTTGTGGAAATGTTAAATCAGTACATATGGAGGTTGAAAGAGAAAAAAAGAATGCTTTTATTATTATAGTAGGGAAAAAGAATCATGCAGAAATAATAGGAACTCAAGGTTTTGCAGGAGATAATTCATATGTAATTGAAACAGAAGATGATATATTAGATGCATATATGGAATATGAAAAAACAAGTTTAGGAAAAGTATATGTAGTAGCTCAAACAACATTTTCAAGTATTAAATTTGATGAATTAGTTAAAGAAATAGAAACCAATTTTATAGAAGCAGATATTATTGTAGATAAAACAATATGTAATGCTACAGAAACTAGACAAAAGGAGACAAGAGAACTAGCAAGTAAATCAGATGTAATGATTATAATAGGTGGCAAAAAAAGTGCGAACACTAAAGAACTTGAAAAAATTGCCAAAGAAGAATGTGAAAATGTTTATAGTATAGAAACTGTTAAAGAAATAGAAAATATAAAATTTTCAAAATTTTCTAATATTGGAATAATGGCTGGAGCATCAACTCCAAAAGAGATAATAGAAGAAGTAAAAGAATTTGTAGATAACATTTAATTTGAAATTAAATTGAAAAAAAGCTATAGGAAAACTCCTATAGCTTTTTTGTTATATAAATATACTTCCGGCTATGCCGGTAGTAGCGTAGGCTTAAGCTTTGTAA
>CAMXJY010000016.1 GCA_947244325.1 uncultured Clostridium sp.
AAAGCTTAAGCCTACGCTACTACCGGCATAGCCGGAAGTATATTTATATAATAAAGATACCAGAAGAATTAATTTTCTTCTGGTATCTTTTTATTTTATTAAATATTATTTTCTCTTAATAGCATAATTTGAGTAAACAATTTCAGTAGATTTAATTGTTTTTAAAGGATTAATGGTTCTAATAATATCATTTACTACATATTTATTCAATTTTCCATATATTAAATCAGCTTGTCGGGAATCACTCATTGAAATCAAAAACTTATTAATTTTTAATTCATTTATATTTTTCATAAATATTTCATGTTCAAAAATTTTACTTGTATATAATTCTTGCTTTTTATTAATAACTTTTTCTTCAGGTATATATGGTGGATCAAAATAAACAAAAGCATTACTTAAAATTTTTTGTTTTTTTAATATTTTTAAAAATTCTTCATAATCACAATTATAAAATTCAACATTTTTCAAATTTTTAGATATTTTCTTCATGTTTTCAATATCACAATTAATTTTATTTTTTTTCCCAAATGGTACGTTAAATTTACCATTTCTATTTTCTCTGTATACTCCATTATATCCAGCTTTCATTAGAAAATAAAAATATATTGATTTTTTATTTTGATTACTAATCATTTTATTATATTTCTCTCTAATATCATAATAAAATGTTTCTTTTTCAGTAATATCATTTATTTCATTATATTTTTTAGTTATTTTAATTATATTTTTTTTCAAATAATCAAAATTATCTCTTAAAGTAACATAAAAATTTATTATATTTGTATTTATATCATTTACAAAAATTTTTTTATACTCAAATTCATCAATATTATTAATTAAATTTATAAGCACGACCCCAGATCCCAAAAATGGTTCCGCATAATATTTGCTTTTACTATCAAAGAATGTAAGCATTTCATTTAATATCTTTTTCTTTGAACCAGCCCATCTTATTGGTGAATTAATAACTTCTTTCTCCATTTATTACACCTTTCATTAACTTATTATTATATTTTATTGTTTTTTTAATTTGATGTCATACAAATAAAATCTTGCTCTTGTTAGTCCCACATAACTAAAGTTTTCATTTGAATTATAGTTGTGTACATAAATAATTACATTTGATTCTAGTCCTTTAAAATCACTTGTCTTTATAATATTTATATATTTTTCATCTTTTGTATAACTATCTATTTTATATTTAAAATCCCAATTTGCATTACTAAAATTATCATATATTTCATCATCTACTATAAGTTTAATATATTGAATTGGCACTTCATCTTTTTTAGTCAGTGTATTAATTGTATTATTAATATATCTACATATTTGATTTTCTGAACTAAATACTAATGATTTAGGATCAGGACCATCTATTTGATTTGTAAATGTTTGCTTAGCAAATTTTGTTTTTAATTTTACCCATTCATATATATTTCTTGTATTTCTTAGATTCTCAGTCAGAATATATGGGGGATCTTCTATTAAAAAGTTTTCTAATGTTTTATTTAACTCATTATCATAAATATTTTGTTCATCATCATAAAAAACATAAAATTCACTGTTTTCTGATAATGTTAAGTTTCTCAAAAAAAATGCTTCTTCTTCATTAAAGTCCTGTGCTTCATCAATAATTATAACATCATATTTATTAATAAAAGATATTTCTTTTTTATCTATTTCATGTTCTTGTATTTGCAACTTTTCTAATAGCTTATCATAACTTAAAATATGTAACCTATCTAAGTCACTTATGTCATATTGAGTTCTAAAATAATCACTTAAAAAATCACTCTTACTTATTAATAAAACTTTCTTATCTCTTTGTGTTACAGAAGATAAAGCTATTTTATATGCTATCCATGATTTACCTGTTCCTGCAGCTCCCTTTATAGCAAATGTTTTATAATTGGCTAATAAATTAATAATATTATCCTCTATTTCATTAATTTTTGCAAGTTCTTTTTCTTTTGCTTCTATTAATGCTCCCTTAGAAGCTTCTACGGCATAAATTCTTTTAAACATGTCATGCAAATTTTTTATATCTTGTTCCGTTGTAATCTCTGGTATTTTTATATTTTGTCCAAAATATAAGAACGCATTATCTATACACTTCTTTAAATTTTTCATATCTGAATAATCTATTGTGGTATCTGATACTTGGTAGAACAAACTATTACTATTTTGTTTTATAAGAAAATTTGGAAATGCAGCCATAAAACCATAAATTTTATTATATTTAATATTGTATATTTCTTCATATAGATTACAGAAATATCTCATACTTTTTTCCGCTTGCTCATGTGGAGATATTCTCTTTTCATATATGACATCGCCATAATTGTCAATTATTTTATATTTATCATCTTCATGTATTATGTTCAATCCGCCTTTGACTTCTATACATAAAAAACCTTTGGTTCTGTGTGTTATAACAAAATCCGCTTCTGAATTTATTTTTTTATTATCCACTTTATCATACCATGTAACAGAATAATAAACATCATAATCATCAGGTAATTGCTCTTTTAAACTTATATAAAAGTTTTTTTCTGTGTTATTATTAAATTCTATAACATTCTTTGGATGCATTATAGCCATTTTATTATTCCTCCCAAAAACCTTTTACATTTTCTTTTGTGTCTTTATTTTCATATCCATATAAAAATTTTCTAGTCAAATCCAAATTAAAATGTTCACATGTAACTTCATCTAAATATGAACATCCCACACATCTTCCATTACTTGTATCCATACATATTGGATCAAAAATACAAACCTTATTGTTCTCATATGTATCTTTTAATACATTTAGTAAGTTTCTTTTAAACATATCCGTTAATGCTCCTAGTACATGTCCTTGGATTGTTTGTGAATAGATAAATATTGCTGGAACATTAATAAAAATCATTTCACCTAAGGAATTTTTATCTAATCCACAATTTTCTCCAAATACATTAATAAACATATGAGATATTGTATGTAATAGGGTATACACATCTTTTGTACAACTGCCATCTTCTTGTATTTCGGAATATTTATTAATAATAGTTGGATTCGGGTGCTCTATAAACCACTTATTTAATTCTCTCTCATTATCAATTTGTATTCTTGAGTTTTTCATTATCTCATTATTTTTTTGTAAAAATTTTATTATTTTAGCTTTATCTAATTCAATTAATATTCCTTCAGTTTTATCTCTTGTATTTAAAAAATCTATTGTTCCACTTTCATATCTTTCTCTAGAACTTGAATTTATTAAAGATCTAATTTCAAATTTTTCATTAGGTAAAACATTTTCTTCAGATTGGTAAACTCTTGTATATCCATACGCTGTATTAATTATTTCTATATTGCTTATAGATGATATATCTTTTATCCCCATACTTTCTAATAAATCTTCTATTTCTGCATATTTTTTTGTCTGTTCATACTTTATTGAATTTTCAATAGCATTATCTAATTTTAAAATTGTATTATTTTTTATTGTCTCATATTCTAATAATTTATATGCTATTGTTTCATTCTTTACTAATGATTCATCATCAGTTTGTAAAGCAAAAATTTCCTCTTTATTATTCATTTTTATATTTTTAAGTAATGCATCAAATCCACTTACAGACATCTCTATCTTTTGTTTATCTTTTGCCATAGTCATTATACTAGTTCTTTTTTCTTCAAATTCATCTTTTGATACATCTCCAATTTTCCTTTTTAAAATTAGCTCTATACCTTCTTTAGATTTACATAGTTCTGCATCTCTATTTTTTATTAAATTGACTGATTTTATTATTCTAGGATAAAATGAAGCATTGTCTGTAGCATTTATCATTTTCATCAAATTGTTACAATCCTTGCATTTTGGAGCTTTTAACATACTTTCTTTTCCATTTATAACAAATCCGTTTTTATTCTTTGGAAAATACCTATAATTTTCAACTTTATCTTCTGCAATTTTTATTGGAAGGAAATTTCCACAACTACATGCCCAAATTCTGTTATATTGTTTCATATGTTCTTTACATATATCGCAATCCATATCATATATATCTGTATCATATTTTAAATTTTTTACTCTTCCGACATTTTGGGCAATAAAATAATTTAGGATTTATATTTCCAAATACTTGATTAGTTAAATTATCATCATGTTTAACATAGTCATTTACCTTTTCATTATTAACTTCTAAAAATTTATAATTTTCCTTATCATTCATAAGAAAATTTTTAAAATTATTGTCCATATCTATGTTTTTCTTGTCTTCACTGTTTTGAAAATTCATTAAGTCCATTTTTATTTGCCCAACAATTTTAGGAAAATATATCTCATCTTCTTCTATTCTTTTTGTGTTCCACTTTTTTACATTTATAACACATTGATTAGCTCTTTTACAATTTCCCTTATCGCTTCTATTACTAGAAAAGGTTATAAATTGTCCTGGCAAAGCACTATATATTATTTGGTTCTTGCTTCTTTTCATAATTTCCTCCATAAAAGTTTATAGTAATATTAACAGTCTCATCCACATCTCTTAAACTTGTCATTACTTTTGTCCCAATTGTTGTAAATTCGTCTATATAACTTGTAATCTCTGTGTCTCTCTTTATAGTATTTAACTTTTTATTTATGCTCCCTGCTATATTGATTAATTCTGATTCTATATTACTTTCATACTCTTTTCTTAATTCATCAGAAGAAAACATCCTTGTATTATAGATACATTCTAATTTCTCATATATCTCTTTAATATTTAATTTTTCATTTTTTATACCATCAATAAAGTTTCCCATCTTACAATAATCTTTATTATCTCTTATAGAATAATATTGTTTTAGTAACCCTATAAATATTCCTGGTAAAGTATGTTTCATAGCGTTTATGGCAGTAGAATTAATTGGCACATCATAAACTAAGTAATCTTTATATTTATGGAATAAATTAAAGAAATTTAAATATGATGTATCTCTAGCTCTAGCTAATCTTATAATATCAATTACTAAGCCTTCATACTTTCTTCCTACTCTCGAATACGCCTGAATATACTCTGCCGTGTTACTTGGTACACCATAGAAAAATATATTATTGAATTCATCTTCATCAACACCATGAGAAATAGTACTAGTCGCCAAAACTAAATTATGTGTTTTCATCTTATTTTTCTCACTTTGAATTTCGTTTAGACTATCTTTAATTTCAGTAAAATCTTCATCTCCTGTCATCTTTATTATATTAAATCTTGCATCAGGGATATCCCCTAAGTGTTCAATATTGGCTTGTTGGTCAAATGTATTTCTTAATTTATTATTATCATTTTTAGAATTAAAGTACACTATAGTTGTCCAATAGTAAAAAACAATTTCTTTAAATTCTTCTTCATTAACTTGTAAGCCATGCATTTTGTTTATATGTTTATTTGGATTCATATACATATCATATAACAATCTTCTTAAGATTGTCACACTATATTCCATACCAGCATTAACAGATCTTCCATATGGTGCAAATCCTATTATTGTTCTCGATATGTCATCTTTATCTATATATGAATAAAAATTACCTTCTTCTTTATTAGTTAAATTACACGGAAATACTCTACAATTTTCTCCATATAGATTTCTAATTAATTTGTCAGCTCCAGAAATAGTCGCTGTAGCTCCTATATACTTTATTTTTTTTGAGTGTTTAGTTGGCAATAACTCATTTATATAATATTTACAAAAGCTTTCATAATGTGCAGAAAATGCTCCTAAACTTTCTTTTAACAAATGTAATTCATCTTGTATAAATAATGTCGGTGCAAGCGATATCTTACTTTTTGAATTAATATCTTCCATTTCACAATTTATATCGCATGTGCATTTCTTATTCTGTGAAAATCCGTGTTTTCTACATCTATATCCAGGAGCACCTAATATATTTTTAAAACTACTAGAAAAGCTTATCTGTGTTAATTTGTCAACTATACTTATTAATATAGTTGGTAAAAATCTGTAAATTTCATCATCAACTATATATATAGGTAGAGCCTTATTACAATTACTACAAAAATGCTGCAACGTTTTACTATCATCATTATACTTTAGCTGTATTTTATTTCCACATTCTGGGCAAATATCTATTAATTTAAAATCATCTTTTTTTACAATTTCATCTTTCTCAGACTCATCTATTTTATTAGGTGTATTACTAGAACCAACAAAATAACCTAGAGAAAATCTTTCCTTATCTCTAATTTTTTCTACTGAGTCCATTACTTTGTTTGCATTCATTATTACTTTTAAACACCTATCTAATTGTTGTATAGATAATAATCTTAATGGATATTTTATTATTGTACTTACCCCAAAATCTTTTCCCATTAATCTATCATAGAACATTGTAAAAGTTGCACATCCTAGAAAAGCCTCTGTTTTTCCTCCTCCTGTTGGGAAAAATAATATTTCAGTTTCATCATCATACTTATATCCATAAATTTGCTCTAATTCATCTTTATGGTCATTGTATATAATATCTGGAATCATTGAAACTATATAAACTAACTGGAAAAGTCTCCATGATGTGTATTTTTTATTTTGCATAAAAGTTTTATTCATATATTCAAAAGCCTTACTAGCTTCTGAATAATCATTCAATACTTCTATTCCTATTTTAAATCTATTCATTTCTTGCTTGAATGTATCTATATCTCTATCAAAGTCGTTAAAATTTTCAGGATCTATCGTTGTTTTATCTTCTTCAATTTTCCTTACATATTCTTTCATTCCATCATAAATTGTATTAAGATTTTCTATAGGATTATTTATTAAATTAGCAAATATTGTATTTTGATTATAGATATCTATTGTCTTTCTTCTATATTCAATATATTTAGGAACATTTGTTGTATATATTTTATTTTCTTTCTCATTAAATTCTGCAGATATCCATTCACCTTTTACTTTAGTATTTGAATCCACCTTATATGAATTATTAAAGTAAGGAAGCTGATTATCCTCAAATTTTACATTTTCTCCAATTATCTCTACTCCAACGTTGTATAATGCCGTTGAGAAATATAAAAATTCATCTTTTTTAGGGTTGTAACTTTGAGCTTTTGGAGTTTTATTTATAAAAACTAATGTTGCTATGTAGTTGTTTGCATTTGAATTGCTTTCTTTACAAGTCAAATAAACCTCAAATTTCCAATTGGGTCTTTGTTTGATAATCTTTTCTTTTTCCAAGAAATCATAGAAAGTGGCTTCATCAGATATTTTTTCTATAGGTATAGAACAATTTTTATAATATATAGAATCCTCCATATTTATTTTATCTATTCTTGAATTTACTTCCTCAGATACATTAATTTTTTTATTTTGTATTAGTTCTTCAACATTTACAACAATATCGTTCAATTCACTATCTATTTTTATTCTTTTAAATTTATTTACAATTTTAGTTGTTCTTTCTTGCTTATTTTCATTAGTATCTTCTGTTTTTTTATCGAAAATTTGATCTTTATAATTAGGTAAAATATTATAAAATAAATTTCCTTTTATATTTAAATGCAATAATCCTTTAGCATTTTTATTTAGGAAAAAATTAACTTTTAGTAAGTGCATACTTTCAAATCTCTTAGAACTATCGTCTAAATCCCCAGAATCTAATAATCCAATAATAATTCTATCTGATGGTCTTTCTCCTATTATGTACTTATCTTCTTCTGACTCTCCACTTAATTTGTTTATGTATTCATCTTTTAAATAATTGCAAAATTCTTGGTATTTATCTAATTTATCCATTATTTTCTCCAATCTTTTTTACATATTCTGATATAATATTTTTAGTATCACCATCTATATCATCTATTATATATAAAAATTCTCTTGCTCTTGATGCTGCAACATATATGTTTTTCATATTATTAATAACTTCTCTTTTGGTATTAATATCTGCATTTCTAATAGTTTTCTCATTATCAAAAACTATGCTATTTTCTCTAGATGCTCTTATATTATACAATCCAAAAATTATAACTGCTTTAAAGTCCAGTCCAATAGCTTTCCCAGTTGTAGATAGTTTTATTCCTGGATTTTTTACTCTAGAATTTCCTTCTGTTAAATCGTTGAACTCTAATTTTAATTCATCTTTTATCAATTTCTCTATTACTGATTTGCTTAATTTTCCACATGTTTTATTATTATATATTTTTGAATCTTCTTTATCAGTAAATTTCGGAGGATATAATAATATTATTTCTTGCTGTTCTAAACCTTTTTCTTCTATCAAATAAAGTATTTTCTCTTTTATTTTTTCTTTTAATACCTTTGTATTCATGGCATAAATATATTCTGGCTTTTCACCATCTTTAGTTGAAATACCTAATAATACGTTTTTATTGTAATTTTTTTCTTTGTAATTAATGTCTTTTTTAGATTTTTCTAATTGTCTTATTAATCTATTTATTCCATTTGTTATTTGAATAGTATTTCTGTAATTTCTATTTAAAATTATTTTCTTAAATTTGATATCCCCTAAATAATAATATTCACAATTTCCTTCATTATTTTCTAAAACTATTAAATCATCTTCTTCTTCATATTCTTTTTTATCTTTTGGTCTTATTTCTTGATTATAGTCTCCAACTATTACCATGTACTTATTTTTATCTAATAAATCATATAAAGCTAATTTCCACTCATCTTTAAGTTGCTGTGCTTCATCTATGAATATTCCACCATATATATTTTTATAATCTCCGTGCTTTAACTTTTTTAATAAATTCTAGATGATTTTCTTGAAAGTCATTTGTATTTGAGAAGTTTTCTTGTATAAATTTATCAAAAGTTCTAATTTGTAAATTTTCTATTTGTTGATTCTTATATTTTGCCTCATTATCTAATTCTTCACATAATTTATTATTATAGCATAATAATAAAAATTGCTTATCACTGTTTTCCTTTGCCATCATATAAGCTTTAGTTAAAAGTAATGCTGATTTTCCTGTTCCTGCGGTTGCTTCTATATAAGTTCGTTCATTTAGTTCATCCAAAACTCTTATTTGTTCATCATCTAATTCTATACTACTTTTAGGAATCTTTATTTCTCCATTTTTTTCTATTTTAAATATTGTCGAAGATTTTCTGATAACATATTGTGGCATCAATGCACATTTAATCCCATATTCCTTTTGTTCATCTATTATGACTTCATTTATATCAGAAATACTTAATAATTCGTTCATTAATGATTCAATTGTAACAAACTTAATATATTTTGATTTTTGTTCTAATAAGTTATTTATAGTTGAAATTTGAAATTTATCTAATGTATTACAAATTATATACTTTTTATAATTGACTTTTAATTCATTACCATAGTTTAAAACTATACTATTTTTTATTTCAGGTAATTGCCTATCTTTATATAGATTATTATTTTGTTTTAGTTTTTCTAATACAACATCAATATTACTATTTATATTTCCCAAGAATTCTTCTTCAAAATTTTCAATTACACATATGCCATAAGTAGGAATAATAGCAATTGAAGCCTTTTGGCTATTATCTGTAATTATATTATAATAAAATTCTATTCTTGGATCACATCTTTTTAAACATGTAATTAACTCGATATCTTTCTCTAATAGTTGTTTTATGTTGTATTGTGGATATATTTTTATCTTATGTTTAAAAATTCGATTCAAATATTGTATATCCTCTTCATTATCTATATAAATAAATTTTCCAGAAATGCCTTTTGAAACATTTAGATCAGTATATTTACAGCCTTCTCTTATAACTTCTATTTTTTCAAATCTATACATTTCTTTACTCTTTTTATATAATCGCCATATTGTTTGAATTATTCCATTTTCAGAAACATATATATAATCATCTTTATTGATCTCAAAATTAAAGTTTCCTTTTGCTATTGTCATAAATTGTCTATTAAATATATTTGTGCTTGTTATTATTAGAAAATATTTTTTCATTTATTTCTCCTTAAATACTACTTACATTTCTTTCTTATATTTATATGATACAAAAACATCTTTCTCAACATTTTGAAATTTTTGACAAAATAATACGAAATCATATTTAAATACAAACCTACAATTTAATTTTTTAATCTTCTAATTCAATATATATTTGACTATTTTTAATATCTAAATTCCAATAACTATTTCTATATTTTTTTTCACTTTCAATATAATTATGAGCTCTATAAAATTCTGTTATCCCGGCAAAAGCTTTTATTTCATTTATTATATTAAGATTTCTTTCTTCTCCATCTATTATTACTGAATAAGATTTATTGTTTTTTATATGCTCGAAAATTTCTCGTGGAATTCTTAATATTCTCGCTCTAATGTCATTTTGAGTTATAACTCTTAAAATTTTTGTTTCATGAGTATTGTTTAATTCTTGACTGTCTTTTTCGTTTTTATATATTAATTGTGTTAATTTATCACTTGAAAGTTTTGGTTCCCAATCAAATATTTTATCTGATTTATTTTCTATATAAAAGTTAATAATATCTTTTCCACTTATCAAATAAACATCTGGCATCTCTTCAGCTTCCTTTCTAGTTTGCTGAGAAAAGTCACTCGTTGTAATAAAAATTTTTCTAATTCCAATATTTCTCGCATCATTTAAAGCTCTTACTTTTTCTGGTACAATATTTTTTCCATATTTTTTTGCTTGAATAATAAATTTTTCACTTTCTACTGTATTAATCCCCTCTACAATATCTTTGTAGCATATTAAATCTATTCCACCATCTCTAGACTTTTGTGTTACTATTATGTCCTTAAAGCCTAAATCTTTAAGAAATTCTTTTAAAAAAATTTCAAATTCATATCCATTTTTAAAAAAGTTATAAAATTCTTTTCTTAATTCTTCATTCTTTTCCATATATTAACTCCTATTATATAGTAAACTATTTATATTCTTTTAGTAATTTTTTTAAAAGTTCTTTCCTTCTGTTTTTATATATTGAGGCATCCACTCAAAATCTATTTTTCCATCTTTTACATAACCTAATATTGATTCTACACTAACATTATTTACATCAAACTCCATTGTGTACTCCTCTTCATACTATATTTATTTAGTAATACTTTGAAAAGTTTTTACTTTTTTCAAAATATTATTGTATATTGTTTTCATATACTCATCCATATAGTCATAGTCTGGATTTCCATATTTATCCACTGGTAACATTATTGTAAAATCTGTTTTTATGTGTCTATTTAATTCATCAATAAATGCTTTATAGTGCATATTTCCTTCTTTAAATATTACTGAACATATAAATTGCTTTGCATTAAAAGATATATTGACTTTTGGAATAAGTACTATAACATTTTGGCTAGTATAAAAATCTTTTTCTTGTACAAAGCACGACCCTAAATATGCTCCACCTAAAGCTAAAGTTAAATTTCCAGCTTCATATGGTTTATATCCATCTACCTTATCAACAATAGCTGTTACTCCATTATTTACTCCTGACCTTCCAATAAAATTAATTGATGGATTTTCAAACTTCATAGCAACTCTATCCATTTTTGTTCCTGAATCTATTTCAAAGATATCATACAAATGAAAGGGGTTCCAATCAGTTATATGCACTTTATTATTTTGTTTACTGCTTTTATTTAGTTTTTTAAATGACTCTATTACATTCTTTTCGATCTTTTTAATATATTGTTCCATATAATTACAGTCTGGATCACCATTTGAATCTATGGGTAGTTTTAATAATATTTCCTTAGCTGATTCTCTTGTAAATTTATTAACATAATCATAATTTAGGCTTTTAGCTTTTTCTCTAAATACTGTCAAAAAGAACAAGTATGAATATTTATTCCATATATTTCTATATTCACCTATTGGATATAATCCTTGAACATGAGGATATCCTACAAATTCATTTTCTTGATAAAATATCGAATCTGCAGATGTTGTATCACTAAAAGTTACTATATTACCTCTTTCTGTACATTCACAATTTGTATAGCCACCAATTCCATTATTATAACTAGAATTTACAACAACAGGATATTTTCCATTTTCTTCCATTAAAACACTATTATTCAATTTATATGCCTTAGTTGGATGAATATCGAATAAATCTCCGATTCTAAATTCTTTCCATTCTCTTATATCAATTTTATTCTTCATCTTTGTTATCACCTCTTAATGTAATAACATAATCTTCTCCATCTTCAGCAACATAACTTGAGTACATTACCTCAGATGTTAAATTATCAGAAAATTCTTTTACATCTATTCCTTCTTTATACATAATATAATCCATCATTGTTTTAGTAAAATCTTCTTCAAATATTTCAAATTCTTTTTCTGGCATTTGATAACTTAAGTGTTCACTAGGTTTAATCCATTGAATTGTGTCATCTCCACTTTGTTTATGAACAATATCTACAAATTTATCTTCTATTTCCTGCCATCTATCTTTTATATCATGTCTTCCTTGATTTTTAACAGTCTCTAATCCATCATCTTCTATATAGCATGCAAATATTTCTTTTTCATTTTGAGGTATACCTGCCTCAAATACAAATACAGATGCTGTTACACCTTCAGAAAATACTTTTTCTGGTAATTTAATTATTTTTTGCAATTGATGATGTTTTAATATTGATGCACTATTATCTTTTTCTAATTTCTTATCTGGTAATATAAATGCACACTTAGTATGAACTGGTACATTGTCTAATACATTTTCAACAATTTTAAGACATCCATATTTTCTTTCAAAAGGAGGATTCATTAATACTTTTGTTATCCCTTTATTTCTCATCCATTCTCCTGCCTTCAAAGTTCTACTATCTAATTGTTCTAAATTAGTTTTACCATCTTTATGAATTAACATATTAGCACATGCTAAAGCAAATATTTCTCTATCAAATTCAATTCCAAATAATTGCTGACTTTTTATTTTTTTGGCTTTCTCTGTTTGTATTCCACCAGATTCTTTAATCATTTTACTCATTGATTTAACTAAGAACCCTCCAGAGCCACAAGCTGCATCTAAAACTTTATCATCTTGATGAACATCAATAATTCTGTACATGAATGAAGTAATATGTTCTGGTGTAAATACTTGTCCACTTTCTGACTTCTTTTTATATCTATTAAATTCATTAAAAAATATCCCCATCACATCTTCGCCATTCCAGTAGTCTGAATTTACACATTCAGAAATCTCAGATACCCAATCAATAAAGTTATCAATAGCATCTTGATTTTCTGTGGAATTCATTTTTATTTCAGAATAAACTTCTAATAAAATATCTAATTTTTGATTTTGTCTTCTACTTTCTTCTAATGATTTTGCTAATGTGGAATGTATTGATGTATGGAATGTCTGATAATTCATTCCTTTAAACAAACTGGCTCCATATCTTTTAGCAACTAATGCACATGCAGTAAAAATCATTCTATGATACAAATTTTTTATTCCAAACTCTGTATGAAGACAATCATTTATTTTTTTTGTTAGACTATATATTTTTTGTTTATCAATCTTATTCACTTTGAGTAATGATAAATAATAATCTTTGTTCTGTAATGTGTTAACTGCTTCAATTATCTCATTATTTTTTAAAACTATTACATCTATACCATTATATAAAATTCCAATTACCTTTTTATATTTAGTTAAAACAATATTACAATTTTTAATTATTTCATCTAAATAACTATTTAAAACTTGCTTAGAATTTTTTGTTTCTAAAATAATTGCAACATCATCAATATTTTTAGGCAAATACCATCCATCTGGTCTATCCTTCACTCCTGTAAATCCTAATTGGTTAAATGAAGTTAACTGACCAACACCAGCATTTACATTTTCAGAATTTCTTAGTCCTAAAATTTTTCCAGCTTGATCTCTTACTTCGTCTTCTGTCATCTCAACAACCATATTTTACGCCCCCATTTATTTATAAAAATTCTATTATATTTTATATCATAAAACTTCCTTTTTAACAACATTATTCGACAATTTAATTCTATAATTATTTCTACTTTTTTCAACAAAAAATCTATTTCTCAAAACATATAAATTTCAAGAAATAGATTTCATTATTACCTTTCATATCTTCCGATTTTTTTCTTTTGTTTTAATTGCTTATCTTGCTCCTTTTGTTCAACTTCTCTTATTTCTTCCTTCATACGAGGAACATCATAACATACTTCATCACACATCTTAATTTCCTTTTTTACCTTATTCAATTCTGTTGTAACTAACATTATCTTCTTTGTAATTGCATCTTTCTCTGTTTCATTATCTGCATTGTTCCTCTTATAATATAATCTATTTCTGGTATTTAATATATCCTGCTTTTCTCTTAATTTCTTTCAATTCATCTACATTATCTATTGTTTCTAATTTGTATTTACATAGGAATCTTATTTGTTCTGAATAATGCTCCATCTTTTTAATTGCTTCTCTCATTCTTGGCGTTAGTTTATGTTGTATATTTTTCTTTTGATATGCTCCTAATAAAAAACGATAGTAATAGTATAAAGCAAATATTCCTTTAGGTTTATACTTATTTCTAATACGTCCATTATATCTAAATTTTTGTACCGTAATAATTGCATAAAACTTTACTTTCTCATAGCATATTAATGGTTTATTAAATATCTTTTCTTTAATGCTATCCATTGAATACTCATCACCAAATGCTCTTTCAACTCTTATATTTCTTTTTTTGTGGTTCTCTTCTTACACTTAATTTTCCTGCTCTATAATAATAGTTATACCCCATAGATACTAACAACTGCTGAAATTGTTTTAATGTATAAGAATGTTTTATTGCATAGTCTATATCTTCTTTTGCAAATTTATAATAGTCTGATTCTCGCATAGATTTCTTGTAAAAGTTTTCAAAATTAATTCCAGATTTACAGGTCTTTTCTTTTAGAAAACTTAATCCATATTCTTCACATATTTCATCCGATATTTTTCTTAATAATGCTGTATTAGTTAAATTGCTATAATACTTTTTTCCATCTTTAAATGATACTGAATTAATTACAAAATGATTATGAAGATGTTTTGTATTTAAGTGAGTAGAAACCACCACTTGAAATCTATCTCCCCACGTTTCTTCAGCAAGTTTTACTCCAATCTCATGAGCTATTTTTGGAGTAACTTCTCCTTCATTAAAAGATTGATAAGCATGAAAAGCAAGTATTCCATTTTCTTTTCCATACATTGTTTTTACCTGTTGCATTTGTTTAACTGCATCTTTTACTTCACAATTAATTCCTGTTGTAAAAAATTGTTTCTCTGTTTTATCTGGATTAGTTGCATAAGTCATTACTTGTCTAATATCATCAAACTTGTTCATTACATATTCACTATAATTATTTTTTGTTTTTTCTTCATTGGTTGCATAGCTGATTACTTTATCAATTCTCTTTTGTACTTTCCATATTTTTGTTGTTGCCATTTACTTTCTCCTCTCATTTAAAAAGGGGATTGGGGAATTTCACCATTTAGAATTTCGAGCTAACGAAATTCATTGCTTGTTAGGACAATAATATGCTTATTTTTAGTACTGAATTTATTACTTTTTTCTATCAAATACTTACTATATTTTGAAAAATACTTGGACTTTTTTATCTAAATCCAAGTACTTTTCTTCTTAAATTTTTAATTATAACTTACTTATTTTCATTAACTTTTATATTATTAAACCATCTCCATTTGGTATTTACTTTTTCAATTTTTTATATTAAAATATATTTATAAACATTTGGGTTAGTATTTAAGTTTGCCGACTATACTAACTCTTTTTCTTTTACATTTTTTAATGTTATTCCATAACATATTTGGTACAATTTTGATATGATTGCATCTACTAATTGTTCATCTTGACTTTGACTAAATCTTTCAATTAGTCCTTCTTTATCGAATCTTGTAGTGATAATTATTGGTAATCCATTTTCAATTCTATTTTGCACTATTGTATACAATTTTTCTAATGCCCATTGACTTATTTTTTCTGTTCCAAGGTCATCAATTATCATCATATCTACATTTGAATATATTTCTATTAATTCGTTTTCTGACTTCATATTATCTCTAAAAGTCTCCTTTATCATATCCAATAAAGTTGGTAGTCTTCTCATTAAAACTATCTTATCTTTTTCAATTAATTTGTTAGCAATTGATGCTGCTAAATGCGTCTTTCCAAGTCCTGACTCGCCTGTTATTATCAGTCCTTTTTTCTGCATTACTGTTGCACATTTATTTGTATAATCTTTTACAACTTTTACTGCTATTTCATTGCCTGAATTGATATTAAAATTTTCAAAGTTCAAATTTTGAAATTTCCTTTCCATATAATTTTGCTTATAGATCTTATTTATAATATTTCTAAAATACTTTCTTTTTTCTATCTCATATTCCTGTTTGTCTTTCTCTTTCCAATATTCTTGTGCTTTATCACAAGTACATCTTTCATATTGAATACAATCATATGAAATATTTACATATAGATAATCAAGTCCAACTGGTATTAATTCTTTGCCACAGAATTCACATTTTTTCAATTGGTTGTGTACAACTTCATTACATTTTGTATTCTCTAAAACCATTTTCATTCTCCTCTCTTATGTTCTCTTTTATTATTTCTTTATTTTTTATATTCTTTTCTTCTGTGTTACTTAACGTTTTAATAACGTTACTTTTTTCATTTTCACTCTTATTCTTTTCACGATATCTTCTTTGTCTTTCTCTATTTTGCATTTGATATTTTTCATATTTTTCAATACTTTGATACTTGTCCCAATTTTTTATTAGAAATGTTTCCCCTTCTTTTATTAACATCTCTAACTTTAGAAATTCTTCTGTAATTTTTTGAATTTTTTTCTTAGATTTTCCCATAATCTTTGAAAAATCTTCTACTGTCATAGGATTATTTTTTCCTATTTCTAATCTTCCTCCGTTATTACACTCAGTTGCTATTGCAATTAACTGCATCCATACTCTAAAGTAAGTATCTCCATCAGAAGGTTTTAGAATTATTTGAATTTTCCTGTTTGAAAATATATTAGCATCTGTTTTAAACCAATCTATTCCATACATATCCTCCTTCCCTCTCTTTCTATCAATTAGTATTTAATTGATTCTTTTTCTTTACTACTTAGATATTCATCTAGGACTTGCACTCTAAATAGAAATTTTCCACCAACTTTTGAGCATGGTATTTCTTTTCTTCTTACTAATTTATTAATTAACCAGTAAGACACTCCTAAATATTCTGCGGCTTCTTTCATTGTTAGTGTTGTTCTTTGAATCTTTTGTAATTCCATTCTAATCACCTCCTTATTATAGTTTTATCAGTTATTGACTTTTGTTAACAAGTATAATAAAATTATATTGGTTAACTAGTTGTATATTACTATCATAAAATAAATATTGCAAGTATTTTTATGAAACTTAGTTAGCAATTCAGTAACTTTTGTAAAATATGCAATTTGTTAACAGAAAGGATTTAATTATGAACAGAAATAAAGATATTAAAATTTCATTTGATGCAACAAACTTTTCACAAATATTTATTCATACTTCAGGAGCTTATTTAAGTAAACCTATAACTCCAAATAACAACAAGTATTTAGCTAATTATAAAACTAGTGATGAATTAAAAGCATTAGTATTAGAAATTAATAATACATCTTCAAAATCAAAACGAGAAAAATTGATAAAAGATTTTAAAGCTATACTAGAAATAGATTCGACTATAAATGCTATTCCATTGACATTTAATGATAACATTGAAAAATTAAAAGGATATATTGTTTTTGAATCAACATCAGCAATAGAAAACTATGATCTTTCTCTCTTAGACTTTATAAGCTATAATTTTGATGTTTTTAATGATTACTTATTATTTTTTATAAACTTTTTCGATTATTTTATAGATAAATTAGATGATAACGATATAAAATATATTGAACTAGATACTTTATATCCTGTAAAAGAAATAGTTGAAGTTGCTAAAAAATATTATGAAAAAGAAAAAAACACTTTAATTTACTATCAAAGTATTTTAAAAAAATGTATTCATTTTATTTATTGTATTGATAATCCGTTTGACTTGAGTGATTTAACTCTTAAGCAAAGATTTTTCTTGTACAATCAATTATATCAAGACACCTTTAAAGAGTTTTCTCATGATTTTCATACAACAGACTTATTAGAATATCAATATAATAACTTTCCTTTAAAAAAAGAAGAAATTCAATTAGAAGATATCTATACTTTAATTTCTATTATTAAGGAAATAGATTCTACTGGAAGACACCTAAGTAACTTACATCAATTTGTTACAGATAACATTTTTACAAGCTTTTACATTACATTATTTAATATAGTAGCTATAAACAAATTGCACATTAAAATATGTGGAAATTGTAAAAGATATTTTCTAACTTCAAAAGAAAATGTTTCATATTGTGATAGAGTTATTGCAGAAAATCAAACTTGTAAAGATATTGGAAATAAAGAATATCAAAAAAGAAAGCAAGAAAATGATGATACATATCATAAATATAGAACACTTGGAGCAAGAAAGCAAACTCGTGTAACTCGAAATCCTGAAATAGATATGTATAAAAAAGACTTAGAACAATTTAGAGAAATAGGAAAGCAAATGTATAAAGATGTTTGTGATGGAAAAATTTCTAATGAAGAATTTGCAAAATGGGTTGATGAGCAAGACAAATAAAAGTAGTACTTCAAATTGTACTACTTTTCATCCTTCTCTTAAAAATGTTTATTAAATTCATAATTATCATATTGTAGCATACTTCTAAATATTATATCTATAACTATTTCATATAATATCTTAGTTCTTTTATAAAGCCATTCAAAATCTATATCTTCAACCATATAATTTTTTGGATTGGCTTTTTTTTCTATTTTTGGAAAAGATATATATATTTTTTTATTTGGTATATAATATCCTTTATGCACATAATGATTTCTTAAGCATATTATCTCTTGAACTAAATTTTCAATATCTCCTTCAATTTTATCTTTATAATTATTTGCAATACTATATTTTATAAACGTTGTTTGTATATCTTTTATAGGTTGTTGTTTATAATAGCATTCTATAAATCTGTAAAACATTAAAAAATTATCTTCTATATTCCTCGAAGTATTTAATATTATATATGGTATATTTCTTACTTCATTTTTACTCTTTCTATATGGAATTGTTGTATAACATTTAAATAAAAAATCCAATACATTTTCTTTTACACTATTACTAATATGAGAATCTTTATATTTTATTTCATTTATTGGAAGCCATAATTCATGGAAAGATTCCTCGATTTCTACTAATATTTTATTAATATCAAATTTACAGGGCTTTAATAATTGAAAATACATAGTCAATTCATATACATAATCATACACTTCTTCATAACTTATACTTTCAGCTAATCCTATTTCTATATATCCATTTAATCTAATATCTATTTTGTTATCTTTTCTAATATGATTACTTATCCAATTATCTGATACTTCTAAATAATTAATATTATTAGTATTTATTAGTATTTTTTGTTTTATTGTATCTTTTTTTAATTTAATAATATATTCATTATCTGTTTTTTGTTTTTCTAAACTTGGATAACCTATAAACTCATTTATCATGTTACTATAAACTCTAATTTTTTTTATATTTTTATTACTACTTGGTATATTGCATAATTTTTCATAACTACTATTTGTAAAATAATAATTTGAAAAAAATTTTGTTCTACTTCCTCCATCTGGTGTTCCAAATACTTGCGTATGACCACTGCAATCAGCTTTTTTTAATAAATAATTCATTTTAGCCAAATAATCAATTATTAATATATCTCTTTCATTAAATTCTGTATTACTTCCAAATGTCCTTACTCCATTAATTGCTTGTATTTCATCCATAATATCATAATTAACTATAACTTCTATTCCATCTTTTTTTACTTCATATTGACAATCATATTTTTTATCATATTTGTCATCAAAATAGCAAACAGCCATTATTACACTTCCTTTATTATAGTTTTTACTTTTCTAATAATTCTTTCTTTTCTTTTAATATTTTGCTTAAATATTCTATAGCTTCTTTTTTTGTAATTCCAAAATTATCTTTATCCATATCCTCTAATTCTTTTATTAATTTCTTTATCTTTTCAAGATCATTTATATAAAATTCCTTTAAATTTGAAAAATTATAAAGCCTATCAATACAATATTTAAAATTATAGATATTTTTGCTATTGCTATTTTTTATTTTCTCTACAATAGCATCAATATCAAACTCATTTAAAAATTGTTTTTTGTTCAAGCAATCTTGCTCTTTTACATATTCGTTCAATTTTATTCCCCAATCTTCTGACTCAAATATTTCTTTTAAATTACTGTTTTTTTGATTTTGACTACTAATTTCCATCTTATTTTTTATATATTTTATATTTTTGTTATATATTTCAGCGACTTGTTCATCTCTAGCCCAAACATGAAAATCTATATAATCTACTTCATTGCTTTCAATATAATTTCCCATTTCCTCAATTATATTTTTAATTATTTCTTCTTCAAAATTCAAATTTTCTATACATGATAAACTATATATTATTTTTGGGAAAAGCTTATAACTATATTTATTCGATTTTACATTAATTAAAATTTCTTGCATAGCACTTTTAATTTCGTCATCTTCTAATTCCCAGTAAACTTTTAGTTTATTATATGGATCATCTTTCTCTATTTCTTCATAATTAATACTTAAATAATATTTAATACATTCTAGCATCTCTTCTTTATCAATATTTCCATTTACTATAAAATCATCTACAAAGTTAAAAGCTGTATAATAATTATTCCAATTTTGTCTTATATCCTCTGTTAAGCATACAGCACTAGAATACATTGTTCCTGATAATATTTGTTTAATGTCTATTCCTTTCTTGATTCCTATGGAAGAAAATATCACATTTACAAATACTAGGTTAATAATAGAAGCTTTTTTATCTATATCCAATTTATTTATTTCACTATATAAAATCGCAAATCTATCTAATATAAAGATTATCGTTCTTATGTTACTACAATTATTAAGCTTTAAAATATTAATAAAATTATTTTTATTTTCTTTTAAAAATTTATATAATTTTTCATTTTGCTTTTTATATTCTATTATTAATTGGTCATATACTTTACTAACATCAGGAATATATTTGATTGTTATACCAACCAATTTTTCCTTTATTGCCTTATATTTTTTATTTCCTTCATACATATTTAAAATTCTATTTTTTATTTTTGATATATTTACTTTTTTATTCTCTATATTATTCGTGCTATAATATACTGATTTTTCTTGCTTTTCTCCATAATCTATATTGTCCTTTAAGCAAGATAATACTTTTAATTCATAATTATCAGCATAATTTATTTTATTAATTTCTTGTTCATTTGCAACAATAATACATTTTACATTTCTATGTTCAACATAATCATTAATATATCCTAAAATTTCGTTAATAGGCATTTCACACCTTTCTAAGTCATCAAAAACAATTATGTAGTCAGATATATCCTTAAATAAACTTATTATTTCACTACCATCTATGTTTTTTATTCCAGAAATATCTATTTTAAATACATTTTTTATAACTTCATTAGAAATATTAAAAATTACTCCACCTGTTTTTTTAACAAGTTTAATTCCTCTTGATTTCTTAATATTTTCTGGCATATTGTTTTCTAATATTTTATAATATATTTTTTTATCTATATCTGCTTTATTTTTTATTCCATTTAGAGGTATATATATAATATTTTTATTATTTTTTACAAAATTATTTTTTATAAAGTATGTTTTTCCACTTCCCCAATCGCCATCAATTAGAATTGCATATTGCATATTAGGATTATTAATATATTGGTTAAGTACATTTAAAATTTTATCATCCTCCATATTTATCTCCTCTCACTTTGGCAAATAATATCATATTTTCTGTAAAAAATCCAGAGTTTTCCTAATATGACAAGTTTCGACAGTTTCTTTAATATTATTATATTTAGCTTGTCCAAGTTTATTATTAAATTCTCTTGCATTTTGTTATCATTTATTATATAATTCATATTGTTAACAAATATATTATTAACCACTCCCACCCATAGGTATGCCTGAAAGGAGGTGAAAAAGGTAATGGCTGGGAGTATTGAAAAAAGAGGAAAAGATAGTTACAGATTAGTTTGTATCGCAGGATACGATTTACAAGGAAAACCTATTAAGAAAACAAAAACTATACATGGAACTAAAAAAAGATGCTGAAATAGAACTTGCCAAATTTGTTGCAGAAGTTCAAAATGGTATGGTAATTGAAGGCAAATCTCTTAAATTTTCAGGATTTTATGAAATTTGGAAAAGAGATTATGGTTCAAAAGAACTTGCACCGTCAACTTATAAAAGATATTGTAGAATGTTAGAAACAAGACTTTTACCCTACTTTGGACATTTCTATATTAACAAAATAAAACCAACAGACATCATGCAGTTCTATGATTTACTTAGTAGAGATACTCAGTTAGTTAGAAAGAAAGACAATAATGGTAATAAAACTTTAAAACCATTGTCTGGTAAGACTATATTAGAGCATCATAGATTACTAAGAGCAATGTTACAAAAAGCTGTTTACTGGCAAATGATAGTTTCTAATCCTGCTGAACGTGTTCAACCACCAAAAGCTAAAAAACCTAAAAGAAGATACTATGATGATGAACAATGCAAAATATTATTAGAAAACTTAACAAAGCTTGGTGAAGATCAAATAAAATACAAAGTTGCAATTATATTAACAATCTTTACTGGTGTTAGACTTGGAGAGTTAATGGGACTTGAATGGGAAGATGTTGATTTTAAAACTGGTATTTTATCGATAAATCGTTCAAGCCAGTATTTATCAGACACAGGTGTATTTACAAAGACACCTAAAACGGAAAGCTCCATAAGAGATGTTGCAATACCTGATTTTGTGATTTCATTACTTAATGAATATAAATTATGGTATGAAGAACAAAAATCTCTATATGGCGAATTATGGACTAATTCGAATAGGTTATTTGTACAAGCTGATGGCAAACCTATGCACCCTTCTACAATTAGCAAATGGTTTGTAAAGTATATTACTGAAATTGGACTACCTGTAATTAACTTTCACGGATTAAGACATACCAATGCTACATTATTGATAGCACAAAATATTGATGTAGCTGTTGTAGCAGCAAGACTAGGACACGCACAAATCACATCAACATATAACTTTTATGTGCATCCTATTATTTCTCATAATAAAACAGCAGGAAATGCACTTCAAAGTTTGTTGCTACCACAAAGTTTAAGCTAAAATCTTTTTTCAGATTTCACTAAAGTCATTAGACTTTTCACGATAAAACACATGTAAAAGACTACTAATAAATAGTTGTGTTAATGGCTCTGCCATTTACAAACTATTATATGCAGTAACACTGCAAAAATAATTTAGGTTTCCCATAGTCTTTTACTGAATATTTATTAGAAATATCAACCGTTTTTGGAGAATTATTTCCCCAACTTTTCCCCAATTTGACATAATAGTGTTATTTCAACACATTATTGCAACCAATTTTAAGGCATAAAAAAGCGCCTACAATCTTTACAACTGTAAGCATTCATTCTTTGGTTGCGGGGGTAAGACTCGAACTTACGACCTTCGGGTTATGAGAATTTAATTAGTGTTTTTGAGAAATTTTGTTAACTTGAGTTTTTATTAGTTTTAATAGGGTTATAGCGAATTGGTGTGATTATGAATTAGGTTAAAATAGGTACTTTTTTGCAACGATTGTCCCCAATTTGTCCCCAATTTGTCCCCAATTTTTTGAGGCATCAAATACATGAAATTTCAATAGATTTTTAAGTTTGTCTGTGCAAGTTTTCTTGTGTTTTGATGTGTTAAATTTTGAAATTTATAAAAATGGAGGTTTTAACAATGAATAATTTAAGAGAAGTTAATAATGATATTTTAAAAGATTGGTTAAGTTTTAGAGAGGAAGATTTATGTTCTTTGACTTGTGATGAGGATAGAAAACATCATATTTATGTTGATGAGATTTTGGAGAGAATACTTAAAAATGTTCCTAAACAAAATCAAAAGTATGTTCAAAAACAACTTGATCAGCTTGATAAGAATTTTATGGATTATATCGATTATTGGAATGAGAAGTATTATAGGAATGGCTTTTGCGATGGGGTTCAGTTGATTATGGGTTGCTGTAATAACAATGTTTCGCTTTAAAGTGCAAATTTTGCACTTTAAAAATATAAAATTGCACTTTAAAGGCGAGTTAATTCTCGCCTTTTATTAATATTTAAATCCGTATTTATTATACTTTCTTATATATGTATCCTCTTTTCCCTCTAAATAATTTACTACATTTTCTTTTGTTTCTTTAGTATCTAATGCTCCTGTATTAACAATTTCACCTTTTGTTGCATTGCTATTTATAACAATATATTTATCTGTATCCGATGCAACTGCTAACGAAGAATTATGCGTCGTAAAGATAAATTGTCTATTATCCTTATAATTTCTTATTTTTTTGCACATATCTTCCCATATTGACTTTAAATCAAGAGAATCTTCTGGTTGATCTATTATAACAGGCATATCCCCTTGACTTAATGCTATAATAAGCATTGCAGTACACTTTTGACCAACCGATACTTTATTTATATCTTCATATACTCCTTCTTCAATCTCTAATTGAATTTCTGGAACATCTTCTGCCCTATATGCATAACTAATTTCTAATATATCTTCTATCTTCATTTGCTTAATTAAAAAATCAAACAATAACTTAATAGTATCACTAGAAATATCCTTTCCTTCTGCTACCGCATCTACCTCCCTTTTTCTCTCATCTTCATTTTGTAAAACATAATATCTTATAATTCTTTTTACAAATTCATTTGAATCAATATTATCTACTATTCGGTCTATTTCTTCATCTTTTATATATGATCCTTTTTTTATATCTTTTAGTTTTTCTTTAAAAAGCTGCTTATTACTTGATTCATACAAGTTTATTTTTATTCTTCCACTTGATATTTCTTCTAAGTTATTACATATTTCCTTTCTTTTTTTACTATATTCGGCATAAATCTTTTCCAAATCGTTCAAGACTTTTTCCCTTGTTTCTTTAACTATCTTTATATTATCAACTTGTGTCTTTAATTTTTGCTGTTGATCTATAAATTTTGATAATTCATCAACCTTACTTTTTCTAGCTTTTTCTATGTTGAAATCAATCATTTTAGATTTTAATTTTTCTTCATATGAAATTCTTGATTTTTCAAAGGCATTTTTCAATGATTCTTCATCTTGTTCAAACTCAACTTGTCCTTTTAAAATTTCCTCATGTATATTGTCTACACTATGACTTAATAAATTTTTTATATTTATTAATCTATCATTATTTCTTTTTAATTCTGGAAATTCTTCTACTAATTCTTTGTCTATGTCATTTAGCTTAAAGTTCTCTATCGCTTCTCTGATATTTTCTTTTAATTCTAATAATCTTTTAAAATCATTGTTTTGCAATTTACTTACTTGTTGTGCATTTTCCTTTTTCTTGTATTGAAAGTATTCCGGATTTTTAAGTTCTTTTTCGATATCTTCTATTTCTTTTCTTATTTTAACAATATTTCTATCGATTATTTTATTATTAATAAATGCCATAATTCCACTTGCGTATTGCGAGTCTAATTTTTTTAATTCATTTTTTAATGTCAGTATTTTTAATTTAAAATCTCTAAAATCAAAGAACTTATCAATAAATTCAATTTGTTTATCTTCGCTCTCTGCTGTTTTTATTATTTCATTTTGACTTAAGAATAATACAGGAAATTCAATATTATCCCCCTCTTCATATGGATTTTTTTCATTATAATTTCTTATAATTTCTTTTTCATTTCCAAAACTATCTATATATTTTATTTTTATTTCTGCATAATTTCCAACCCTATTTTTCAATTTTTCAAGATGATCCTTGTATATTTCATTATCTACTGATGGTTGATTTAATGCAAACCTCATTATTTCTATTAAAAGAGATTTTCCAGCTCCCTTTGCACCTATAATACTATTAAGTCCTGGGTGAAAATATACACTTTGATCTTTAAAAAAACCACTATTTATATCTACTTCTTTAATATATGGGTATCTTTTTTCTATTTTTTCATACATTTGTTTTATTCTTACATCTCGATCTATAAAGCATTGTCTTAAACTCTCTAATGTTATTTCATTATCCGTTTTGAAGTATGTAAATTTGTCACCAATACCTTCTATGCAATGCCCTTCTATTTCATCTTTCCTAGAATCTGATGCAATATAAACAGCTAATTTTCTTTTATAATTAATATCTTCTCCATTTAAAATATCTATCGTTCTCTTTTTATTTTTCGCTTTTTCATCGTTTAGGAAATCACTCTCTAATGCAGCTTCAACTGCTAACAAATTAGGATTATTCATTATCTCTGTTCTTTGTAATCCTTGCATTTCTCTTAATACACCTTTGGATGATTGGCTATGTGCAGCAATCGCAATCCCCCCTCGATCACTTATTATATTAATTACATCGTTTACACTTTTTTGAGTAATAGCATCTTCTTTTCCATATTTTTCCGGTTCAATATCTAGTTTTGCTAATATTGATTCTATATCTCTAGTAGTTTTATCTACATCAAAAATTCCTATAATATGTATTCCACTTTGTCCACCCACACAAGAAATTTCAACACCTGGAAAAATAATTACTTTTCCTTTAGCTACCTCTTTTATTTTATCAATATATTCTCCTGTATTATGGTCTGTTATTGCAATTGCATCTAACCCAACATTTTGGCAATGCTCAACAATCTGTTCTGGTGTTATTTCTTTATTTTTAAAATCATGAGATGCGGGTGTATGAACATGTAAATCCATTTTTTTATATTTTAATCCATCACTTAATTTTTTCATTTTTCCTCCTATTATTATCTATTATATTAAAATTTTTGAATTATTATAAAAAAAGCAAAATAATCCTGTAACTTTTAATTACTCCTATACTTTGCTTTTCTTTCGTAAACTTTATTCTAAATATTCTTTCAATCCATCAACTATTTTATAAACTCTAGTCATTGGATTTCTATCTGATGCTTGTCCATTTTTATTCAAAATTTCCATATACTCGCAATTCTTTGTTGCTGTATCTAGTTTTCCATCTTTAGTAACTTTCTCAAAAATTTTATCATCATTTTTCTTATATGTACCTAGTCCATTCTTTTGAAATTCTTTATTTAACTCATCTAATATTTTATCTTTTGATATAACCCTGTTAACTCGTTTTAAATGTGATAATATCCAAAGTTCAAAATTAGGATTAGACCATGCCACATTATAATCACAATTTTTAATTGCTCGATTAAATTGTTCGTCACTATAATCATCTTTATCAAACACTACCCATACTTGTCCATATCGTTTATTAGCATAGTTCACATATTTGTCTGTATAATTTACCAAATCAGTTGTATTCCTTCCTGTACCTTTCACTTCAATACTAGGGATTAACACATCAACTTTGCTACCATACTTTTCATTTATCTTTCTTCTTAATCCATTAAAGTAATTAGGCTCTGTTTGTTTTCCTTCACATACTATCAAGTAATTAGCTGGTGCAAGCTTCTTACTTTTTAATTTACCTTTTCTAGAATATTCTTTATCTCTCATACAATATTAAATTCCTCTAATACTGGAATAGCACCATATCTTCCAGTCAAATAATCTTTATTGTATGTTGCATCATTTCTAACTTTTTTTGCATTTCCATTTTCATCTTCCATAATATAATCTGATAATGAATATATTTCTGAGATTCCGTTTTTATCTTTTTCAGCAAACCAAATTTCATCTCTTCTAAATGTTTCTTTATTTAAATTTACTGTATCATGCGTAGAATATATTAACTGACCATTTCCTATATTTTTTTCACTATTATGAAATAAGTTAATAATATATCTAGTTAATAATGGATGTAGTTTTGCATCTAATTCATCAACAAATAATACCATGCCATTTTTTAATGCATCCATGAAGAAATCAAATAAATGAAACATTTTCATGGTTCCATTTGATTCTAATGAAATCGGCAATGCTTTCTTTCCATCTTTGCAATTATGAACTAACTCAACTTTTACAACTCCATTTGTATTCTTTATTTCTTCTAAAGAATCTGGAGAAACATTAATTGAATCTATCGTTGCATCAAAAGTCTTAATAAATGCTAATAATTCACTTCTATATTTTTCATCTTCAACTATTCTTAAAGATATTCTCTTATTTAAAGCATCTTCAAATTTAGGATCACCTAAGTCTAAATAATTGCTATTCATAAACCATTCATATACACTATTAAAATCTTCATTGCTTTTATCTATTGCTCTAAATGATTTTAAAAATAAACTTTTATCATCAATATTTGCTAAATCAAATAATTTATTTTTAACTTTCATAATTTGAACATTATTATTATTTCTTTCAAATATTTGATAAAATTTATTTATTCTTTTTTCATATAACCATTCTGAAATTATTTTGTCTTTTAATATATCAAAACCATATTTATAAATTTTATTATTTTTTGCAAGTATTTCAACTTCTAAGCTTATAGGATTATCATTTATCATAAAACTATATATATTTTCTTCATCCATTGGAGAATTTACTTTTGAATCATCACTTACTAAAATCCTTTTTTTCATATAGCTAAATGCTTGTAAAACATTCGTCTTACCACTTGCATTTGCACCATAAATAGCAGAAACTTTTAATATTTCTGTACTATCGGTTTTAGCAACATTATATTCATGCTCTTTTAATGATGTTGCTTCCATATCTAAACAATTTTCGTCTTTAAATGATTTGAAATTTTTAAAACTAAATCTTATTAACATGTTAAAATCCTCCTTTGCTTTATATATTATATGCTAAAATCAAAAAAATATCAATATTTTTGAGAAATTTTCTCAAATTTTATTGATATTCTTAAAAATTTATTATACTTATTTGATAAATTTATAAAAAAGCACTCTCAAATTCCAATGGAACTATATCTTCATATAATAAAGTAAACTGTGAATTAACTTGTCTATTATCATGATAATGCCCAAAAAAGCATTTCTTAAATTCGCATTTTTCTGAAATTTCTTGTAAATAATCTGTGAGATAATCTTTCTTAAAACTGCCTCCACTAAGTATTGCCTGTACACTTGTTGGACAGCAATGAGAAATAATATAATCAACTTTATAATTTACTTTTTCTAAATTTTTTATTCCGTTTTGCATTTCTTCTTCAGTTGGAAGTTCTAAATCCCACCATGAAAAATCTCTTATTCTAAAATATGCTCCTCTTTTTCGGTAATTATATATCTTTTCTTCTTCATCTAGATTTAATATGCCTTCTTGTATGTCGTGTGATCTTGCTCCACCAAATGCAAAAAACTTTTTATTGTCTATGTTAAAAATTTCTCCACGCATTAAATGTAATACTGAATCTCTTATTTTATGTACTTTACCTCCATGCCACTCTTCTACTGGATAATTATATAATCTTGTAAAATTTTCATGGTTCCCATCTACAAATAATGTTGTAAAGTTCTTTTCGTTTAGATAATCCAACCAGTACTTTTCTTGTACATTCTCTTTTTCAAATGTCCAAACTCCACCAAAGTCGCCACATATTATTACATAGTCATCTTTGGTCATTTCTGTTTGGATTGGAAACTTTTCAATTAAAAATCTACTAAAATCAGCATGTGTATCCCCTGTAATGTAAATCATATGTGGCTCCTTCCTATTTATTTTTTACTATCCTTATTTTTAACATAATCTGAATGTACAATTTCAATATATTATAAATTTTAATATTTAATAGAATAAATTTTCTTTCATTTCAATAACTTTCTTATTTATTTTTTCGAATTTGTATACAGAAGCAAATATTATTTGATGCTCACTAAAATCCCTTTCTAAAATTTTTAACATTGCTGTAGAATTATCATCGGTTAATTCATTTGTTCTTGGAGAGTCTATTATTAATGGTAATATTAACCCATATTTTCTTTTTATTTCAAGCACATAAGCTATTTTAAAAGTAAACGCCATTTGCGTTAAAATTCTACCAGTTTTCCCTTTTAGTTGATTGGTTAGTACAAAATTTTGATTATCTTTAATATATTTGTCAAAATCTAATTCTTTAGCATATTTTTCAATAGTTTCATATATAGATACTAAATATTTATTATTATCCGAAAGAACATTATGTAAATCTTCTACTAATTTTTGTTTTCTTCTAGTCAATTGCCCTATTATTTTATCAATTTGCTTTTCATTTATATTAACAGTTTTCAACATTTCATCAACTTCGTCAGCAACAGTCTTTACATTGAATAGAAGATTTCTATTGTTTATTTCATTTTCAATTTTATTTATTTCACTATTTACTTTAGCCAAACTTATTTCTAATTCTTTCTTTCTTGTTTCATAAAAAATTTGATTTTCATTATAATTCAAAATATTATCTTTAGATAATTTTATTGAATTTTCATCAGAAATTTTTACATAAATATCCAATTTTTCAAGATACTGAACTATTTTTTTATTATCTAATAAAATTATACTTACATCTTTAATATCCTTTTTGATTTCAATCGCTTTCATTTTTAACAAGTTAATTTTACTATATAATTCATTATCTTCATTTTTTGTGTAAGATATTGTTTCTTCAATTATATTTTCATTTTTATATTCAGCTATTGTTTTTAATGTTCTATATTTTTTTATTTCATCTTCAATTTTTTTTATCTCATTGTTAATTGATGTAACATCTTTTTCGGATAATGCTGAAATGAAATCTTCTATATTAAATCTATTTTTTCCTATTATAATTCCTCTATTTAAAAGAGTCCATCCCTTTTCTTGATCAATATAAAAAATTGCTAATAAATTATTTAATATCATAACATCATTTATATTAAATATTTCAGCATGTAATTCATTTATCTGTTCTGGCATTATATATGTTATCTTTTCATCTCCAACATAAAAATATATTATATCTCCATGCCTTTCAATTTTATATACTTGTAAATCTTTAGTATATTCTATTAATATATAGAAGTCATCAAATGTTTTGATTCCATCTGTTGCTGGTATATTATAACCAAATCCATATAATATAGATCTTAATAATGTCGTTTTTCCTTTTGAATTATCTTTACTATATATTAAATTAATTTTATCATCAAATAAAAATTCTCTTTTTTCATTTTTCCATTGAATATTAACTTTTTTAATTTTCATATTGATTAGCCCTTTCAAACATTTGCATTATATTTCCTTTTCTTATGAATATTCTCTTTGCTATAATTTTTGAACAAGCTTTTTCAATAGTTTCCATATTATCATTTTTATTATTTTCAAAAACTATATCATATATCTCATTTTCATACTGGGTTATAAAAGCATTACTTTTTATATTTTGTTCATTATTTTTAACTTTTTCTATTAAATTGCTTATCTTATTATATGTTTTAAAATCAGCCTCTTTGTAATTAATTATTTTGTCATATTTATCTAATGCCTCAAAAAAATCTTCTTCTTCTATTTTCATGTCCTCATCATACTTTAATGAATTACTATCTCCTAATTTAAGTATTAAAAGCCTCCATAAAACATCTTCTCTTTTTATTTTCAGTTTCATATTGTTTTGAGTTGAATTATGATAAGCCTCTGATTCTAACATTTCTAAAAACCTATTCTTATATTGTAATAAATCTGAGCTAATAAAGGTTAAAAAGTCATCAAGTTTTGCAATTATAAATTTTTGTCTAGTATCTTTGTCTTCACTAAAAAAAGGTACCTTCGCAATTATTAATTTATCTTTGTCTATATTATTTTTTAACTTTTTAAGTTGAGCATCTATTTTCTCTTTTGATGCTTCTGATAGTTCATCATATCTAAGAAAAGATACTAATTCAAATTCATTCGTCCCAGAATTCAATGGATTAGGTTCTAGATTACTTATGTATATTAAACTTTCAGAATCATTATCCTTTACATCTGATAATGATTCCAAAGCCTCTTTTAACTTTGTTGAATATGAAGTTGTATCTCCATCGCTAACATTCTGCTTTGATTTCGCCTGAGCATAAATTTTTCTATTGTTATTTAATGATATTTCAATATCTTCTTTTTCTCCTTCTATCTTCATCTCTTTGAATTTCCCAAAATATTTAATCATTAAATATATAGCCATATTTATTTGAAATTGCCATCCAAAGGCACTTGCACTTGCATTTCTATTCTTATCGCTCATTATTTTCCCCTATCATTCATCAAAATTTAATTTTGGTAGTGAATTAACTATATCAACAGTCTTAACTGATACATTTATTACTTTTAATAATAAATTAAATATGTATTTTTCATCATTTACTTGCTTACACCAATCATTTGGATCATTAGTAATTCCACTTTTCTTATCCGTTGTAATTGCATATCTTTCCATTATCCATTCTATAGCAGATTTACCACTTATTATATAATTGTATGCTTCCATAGGAATATTAGAAATTATTATATAGTCATTATACAAGATAATAGATTTATCTTTGTTTTTCCCAAACTTCATTTTATCCACTCTATAATCCTCTTTTAAAATTGAAAGTGAACAATTATGATAAACATCAATATCTTCATAATTTAAGTGTAATTTTGATAGTTTTCTACCACTTTTCGAAAATTTTTCAAAATCTTCATATTTATCAACAAGAGGAACTCGTGGCAAATTTTTTTTCAAGTCAGATGCAAATTTTACTCTATAATCATTTGAATGTAGAATCCCATAAACATAATAAAATATATCTTCTTTTGTTATATCTATAGAATTATATTTTTCTGCTACTATGTTTAACATCCAATTCGAAACACCATCATATTTATTTTTCTTATCATTAAAAGTAGTCTGCCCATTTTCGGAATCATCATAATAATACAATGGAAATGACATACTCGTAGATAATGTATGAAAATTAAATACTTCATCGGTCATTAAACAAGAAAATTCTTTTCCCGAACTTGCGCCATTAATAATTATAGTAGGATTTTTTTCTTTGAATAATTTTCTTGTTTTATATTGGCATTCATTAAAATCTATCGAGTAGTAAAAGTACTCTTTGCAATATGGTCTATATAATGATTTAACTACATTATTATAATTTAATTCCTTTTCTTTTCCATTTTTTAATGAATTTAATAGAGCTCTTGACCAACTAATCTTCGTTTCATCATTTGTAACTAATTTTTTTATATCATTAATATTAGAAAAACCTTTTTTTACTTCTTCATTATATGTATTAATTGTTGTTTCCATATTTTTTAATAAACTGCTTTTATTAAAATTATAAACCCAATAATCTCTTGCAGTTGTTACTCCTGAACTACTAATATCAAATATTGATTTTTCTTTATCTATTAATGGAATAAATTTTTCAAATTGATTACTTTTTTTATTAATCCAATCATTATTTGTATCAGGTTCTATAATTTTCCATTCTATATTTGAAATATCATTAAATCTTCTTATTATCGTAAGCTTCTGTTCTCTAATTAAATAATCTCCAATATCATAATAATGTATAAATCTATCATTCTTTTTATTAGTATTTTTAATCAAACATGTTATTGCAACAGGTGTTCTACTTCCACTACCAAATATCTTTCCGCCTTCTTTTCTAGACATCTCACCAGATGTTCGTTGATTTCCTCTTAAGTTAAATACATAAACAGATGAAAATTCATCTAATAGGCACTTTCTAAAGCCATCCATTCCTCTATTGTCAATAAAAGCCCCATTTGTTATAAAACTAATAATTCCATTCTTTTCTATCCTATCTGTAGCCCACCTAAAAGCTCTTATATATGCATCATAAGTTGCTTTGTTCGATTGTGCAACAGAATATTTTACATATTTGTTCGCAATTGCATTATCTAGATTACTATATTTTAAATTTTGAGCATTATCATTTTGACTTTTTTGTCCTACAGAGTATGGTGGATTTCCTATACATACTGTTATTGGTAATTCTTTTTGTTTGTTTGCTCTCTCACTATTCTTTTCTAGCATTTCTAATATACATTCATTCTTTTCATACTTATCATCATATAACTGAAAAGTATCAGTTAAAACAATACCATCAAATGGTGTATATTCTTCTTTTTTACTCAACTCATGAAAAGTCTCTTCTATGTTAATTGCTGCAATATAATATGCTAATAAAACTATTTCATTTGCATGTATATCATTTGTATATTTATATAGTAAATCTTCTGGCTTTATAACACCACTTTGAAGTAATCTTACAATAAAAGTTCCTGTACCAGTAAATCCATCTATTATATGAACTCCATGGTCTGATAAACTTTTTCCAAATTCTTTATTCATCAAATATTCTACACTATGTATAATAAAATCAACACATTCTGGTGGAGTATATACTATACCTAATTTATCAACTTCTTTTGGTAATGCTATCTTAAAGAATTTTTCATACAATTCTAATATTATTCTTTGTTTTCCTTCTGCATTATCAATTCCTTGAGCTCTTTCTTTTACGCTTTCGTGAAATTTATTTAATTTTTCTTTTTCATCAAAAGACATTTCTCTATCTAAAATATCTATCATTTTTTGCATTGTCTGAGAAACAGGATTGTTCTTTACAAATTCATAATTTTCAAATAATGCATCAAATACAGGTTTTGTAATCATATGTTGAGCTAACATTTCAATAGCATCTTCTTGAGTAATTGAATTATTTAAATTTTCTTTCAAACCAATTACAAAGTTTTCTATTTCTTTTTTTATTTCATAATTATCACTATTAATTAATTTTCTCATTTTATCCATATGTGAAGTAGCAATTTCTGCCACATCTTTTGCCCAATTTTCCCAATATATTCTTGAGCCAACTTTTTTTACCATTTTTGCATAAACAGACTCTTTCCATTTATCAAATGTCTCTAAATCAATTTTTATTTGTCCTTCAATTACTTTTTTACTATTCTTTATTTTTACTTTTTTATATCCATCATCCGTATCTTCTTCATTCTTTTGACCTATACCTATTACATCAATTTGATCTGGTTTTCTTTTATTTAACTCAATCTTATTTATTGTATTATTAAATCTATCATCATGAGCTCGTAATGCTTGTAATATTTCCCATACTAATTTATATTTTTCATTTTTATCTAATGCAATATCAGGATCTTCAGAAGCAGATATTCCGATTGGTAAAATAACATACCCATACTTCTTACCCTCAGATTTTCTCATTACTCTTCCAACAGATTGTATAATATCAACCATACTACTTCTTGGATTTAAAAACATAACTGCATCTAATGCAGGAACATCTACTCCTTCTGATAAACATCTTGCATTTGTTAATATTCTACAATTTCCATCTTCAATATCATCTTTAAGCCAATTAATACACTCTTTCTTCTCAAGAGCATTAAATGAACCATCAACATGTCTTATATCTACATTAACTAAATTTTTAGTTTCTAAATTGTATTTATCTTCTTTAACATGTTTTTGAATTGATTTAAACATCTCCACTAGTTTTTGTGAATCAACAATTCTATTACAGAATGCAACTGCTCTTTTCATTGGTAACGGGTCTGTTACAAAATTTTCTTTTTCATCCCATGTTGAAATTTTAGAAAGTCCATTCCAGCATCCCATTACTTTAACAGAATCTTCTAGCCTTAACTCGTGATCTGTTCCTTTTAGTAAATCTTGTAATTCTTTTTTTACATATTCTTCATCTACTGCCAACACTAATACTTTATAGTCTGTTAACAAATCTTGTTTTACTGCATCACTAAAACTTAACTTATGAAATTCTGGACCATATTTACTTTCATCATCCATAGAACATAATTCTGCATTAGCTTCATTTGCTTTTCCTTTCGCAACATCTCCATATATTCTTGGTGTAGCTGTCATATATAATCTCTTATCTGCTTTAATAAAATCATTATCATGAACTTTAACAAAATAACTTTCATCTTCATCACTTAAAGTAACACCTGTTGTTCTGTGTGCCTCATCACAAACTATAATATCTATTTTGTAATCTGTTAATTTTTGAAAGTCTGATACTACATCTATAGATTGATATGTTGAAAATATAAAATTCATTTCTTTTCCATCTAATTTACATTTTTCGGACCAATTTTTTAATCTATTTATATCTGTTGTAGATGGAAAACCTAAATCAACAGAATCTTGCCCTTTCGATGCTTTGTTGTCACTACATACGATTGCAGCATTAAAATTATATCTACATTGTGATGACCACTCTGTTAATGTTTGACTAGCTAATGCAATTGATGGAACTAAAAATAATACATTTCCTTTTCCTTTTAATTGTTTTTCTACAATTCTTAAACTTGTATATGTCTTTCCAGTTCCACAAGCCATTATTAATTTTCCTCTATCATATTCTTTGAAACCTTTTAAAACATCGTTAATCGCTTCTTCTTGATGTTTTCTTGGTGTTTTTTTATCTCTTAGTTCTACTTTACTATTAGATGGAGAATATTTTTTCCAATCAATTTGTGATTCTAATAATGTTTCTAAACTTATTCTTCCAACAGGAGGGTCTTGATCTTGCAATGTTTCTTCAGCATTTTTATTGTAATAATTTGTTGTAGTCGCAAATAATCTATATGAGTATTTCTTCTTTTCACCATCTACATAAAAGTATTTAGAAGATGTAGCTAAAAATGTGTCAACATCTCCTTTAGTTATTTCATGTTCCTCAGCATAAAATTTACATTGTATTGCCCAATACTCATCATAAATTGTCTTAGCAACTAAATCAATTCCTGTATCTCCTATATTATCCCTATAAGGAAAATCCTTCCACATCCATACTTTATCAATAATTTCTCTATATTTAGGTTCATTCTCTAAATATATTTTTACTAATTTTTCAAATGCTGTACCCTTATCTCTCTCATTATCAAAAACTTTTCTAAATTCATCTAATATGTCCACCAAACTCATACATTAATACTCCCAACTAAAATTTATATTCTCTCTAGTATATTTTATATCACAAAATTTAAAATTTAACAATAAAATAGCCAATATTTTAGGTTAATCTGTCGAATTCTATTTTCTACATTTTTCGACAGTTTTGAGTTTTATTATAACAAAAATTAATATAGGACTATAATGAAAATATAGTCCTATTGTTAATTCTTACTTAATTTTATTACGATTTATTTCTTGACACATTTCCAAATCAAGTTTTTTAGTAATTAAATCTCTTATCTTTATTTGCATTTTGTATATAGCTTTCATTAAACGTAGAAGTTCTTCTCTATTTTCTTCTGAAATTTGAGTAGCAAATTTGCAAATGTGCCTTACATCTTTAACCATACTATTAATTTCTTTATTGCTTTCACAATATGCATTAATAATCTCTTCTTCTCCTTTTATTTTATAATTAGTTACTCTTTCATAAATTGCTGCATCTCTGATATATGGTGCAAGTCTCCTATAACAGTAATTGTGTGCTTTAGCTTCAATTAAACTTCTTTCTTCATCAGAAACCCATACTTTTATACTTTTTCTTCTTTGACTTGGATTTAAATATTGTCTCATAATCAATCACCTCCTTTAATTAATTCCAAAAAACTCATCATAAGCATATCCAGCTTCAATATATTTTTCTGTTAATTCCATTTTATATTTTTCTAATAGTTCCAAATATTTTTGTTTAAAACAATTTTTACATAACCACTCTATACCTTCTTTTGAAACAATCATTTTATCATTAGCATAATAAGTAAAAGTATTACCTGAATTTTCTTTAGACATTTTCACTATTGCTCTATGTATTGTATCTTTCTTTCTATGAAAATAATTTTCTAAATTCGAAAAGTATATATCTTCATTCCACAATGGTTTAGGATTTACTTTCAAGAATTCTTCGTATACTTCTATTCTCATTTTGAAGAACTCTATATCAGCATCTATTTGTTTCTTTT
>CAMXJY010000017.1 GCA_947244325.1 uncultured Clostridium sp.
AATACCATGATTTATCTTTAAACCATATTTGTAGTGGTTCAACAATTCTTTTACTCTTTTCTCCATTAGAATTATAATAAGTAAACTCTAGTAATTGTTTTTTTATTATTGCTGATTTAATAATCTCAAATCTATTTTCTTTAAAATTATTTTCTCCCCAATTAGAAAAATCAATTTTAATCCATTCATCTATCTTTTTATTAAAAATTGTACTCATTTTTTCTAAAATATCTTTTTCATTTTGACCACTTACTTTTTCTAAACTTTGCAAAGCAAATAAAATTTGATTTTGTTCCTCTTCTGTAAGAATAGATTTATTAAATATATAATCTTCTAAAATACCTATTCCACCATCTTTACCTTTATTTGAATATATTGGTATATTCGCTCTACTTAAAGTATCAATATCTCTATATATAGTTCTTGTAGATACTTCAAATTTATCTGCTAATTCTTTCGCCGTAACTTTTTTCTTTTGCAAAAGTATATATAATATTTCAAATAATCTATTGTTTACTTGCATAAATTTCTCCTACTACACAAACTATTTAGAATAAATACTAGATGTAGAAACTCCTCCATCTACTGTATAAATTCCACCTGTTACATATGAAGCTTCATCACTACTTAAAAAAGCAACTACATTTGCAACTTCACTTGGAGTTCCTATTCTTCTTATTGGAATTCTATTGGCACATTTTACCCTTTGTTCTTCACTTTTAAAACTTGTTTCCAATAATTCTGTTAAAATAGGACCTGGCAAAACACAATTAACTCTAACTCCTAAATCTGCATATTCTTGTGCTAAACATTTAGTAAACATTACAATTCCTGCTTTTGTTGTACAATATAAAGGTGATGTTAATTCTGGAACTAATCCTAAACAAGAAGCAATATTTACAATACAACCTTTATTCTTTTTTATTTTATCAATTAAATTTCTTGTTACTTTAAATGTTCCTTTTATATTTACATCAACCATCTTATCTATATCTTCATCAGTTGTTTCTTCTATATATTTTTCAAAATATATTCCTGCATTATTAATTAATATATCTACTTTATCTAATGAATTAACAGCTTTTTTTATTTCATCATCTTTAGTTATATTTACTTTATAATAATCAAATGTATCTTTAGGTTCTTTAACATCAAAAATAATAACTTTTGCACCTAATTCTTTTAACTTAGTTGCAATAGCTTCTCCAATTCCACAACTCCCACCTGTTACAACTGCTACTTTATTTTTTAAATTCATAGCATTTCCTCCTATCAAAATTCTTATTTATATAGCATTTTCTTTACAAAATATTATAACACATAAATATGACATTGCATGTCATATTTTCAAAAAAAGTATTACCTTTTTTGAAAATGAACCCTTTTATAATTTTGCTTAACAAAGGACACATTTTATTTGGTAATACTCTCTTATAAATCTTTACTTTTAAAATCCTAACATTTCGTTATAAACTTTATGAATATCTTTTTCATCTTTATATTTATTTTCCATAGGACACATTCCTGTTTTTGCATTATTTATAACATATTCTGTTAAAGTTTTATATTCATATTTAATATTATTTTCTTCTAACACAGGAACTGCGTACTTACTCATAACATCTGCATAAATTTCTTTAACCCCTGCTACTGTTAAAATTGAACCTGCTACTTTTCCAATAACTTTATCTGCTATAATCGCACCTTTTAAGGCTTCTTTATTCTCTTTTAATATATCTTTTATATCATTAATTCTATTTTGATAATATTCTTTAATTTCTCCATTTGAATATAAAACAACTAAACTTGCATTTTTTTCATACAATTTTTCTTTTACAATTTCTAAATTAGTCATTTTTTAAATTCATTCCTTGTTTTATAAATTTTGCTATAACTGGAACAAATAATAATTGAATAATTATTCCAGGTATTCCCATTTTAACACTTTCCATTACTGAAATTCCATAACTAGAAAATCCTAAAGCATTAACTGCTGTAAATAGAACTCCTGCATATAAAACTCTTCCTAAAACAATTGTAGCAATTAATGATACATATGAATTAAATTTTTTATTAAACACACTTAAAAGAATTGCATATATTAAAAGTTCTATTAACATATATGGAAGTCTTGCCAAACTTGGCATTCCTGTTAATAAATAACTAAAAATAATTGAACTTCCAGCAACAATAGAACTACTAATTGTTCCTAAAGTTAATGCTGCTATTAAAACACAAATATGCATTGGTAAAAATGTAGCTCCACTAGTTGCTCCTGCTAACATATGAAATATTCTTGGTAAAGCTATACCTATTCCACTTAGTAAAACTGTTCCAATAACATATTTTACCTTTCTATTTGATAAAACTTCTGATAAACGATTTGTTTTTTTCATATTTTCTACTTTTTCCATGATATCAAATTCCTCCTAAATTTTATATTGTTATTTATATATAATTTTTCTTTCATATCTTTTACGAAAGAAAATCATATGCAAAACACTTTATTTTAATAAGTCTACGAAATTAGACATTGCTTCTGCTATTTTTAATTGTTGTGGGCAAACTGCTTCACAAGATTTACATCCAATACAAGCACTTGGCTTTTTATCATCTGGAAGTGCACTTATAGCCATTGGAGCTATAAAACCTCCTCCTGTAAATACATGTTCATTATATAATGCTAATATCTTTGGAATATCAATTCCTTTTGGACAATGTGCTGTACAATATCTACAAGATGTACATGGAAGAGTGTTTCCTTTTACCATATCTCTTGCCATCTCAATTAATTCTTTCATTTCGTTTTCATTTAATGGTTTATCTTCTTCAAAAGTTTTAATATTTTGCTCTAGTTGCTCCATATTTGACATTCCTGAAAGTACCATTGTAACTCCTGGTATTGATTGTAAAAATCTAAATGCCCATGCTGGTATTGTTTCATCTGGTCTAAGTGCTTTTAATTTACTTTCATTTTCTTCTGAAAGCTTAGCAAGCTTTCCACCTCTTAATGGTTCCATTACCCAGATTGGAATGTTAAGTTCATTTAATAATTCTACTTTTGCTTTAGCATCTTGAAATTCATAATCTAAGTAATTTAATTGTACTTGACAAAATTCCATGTATTTTCCATAACCACCTAAGAATTTTTTCATAACATCAAAACTTCCATGTATTGAAAATCCTAAATGTTTTATTCTTCCATTTTGTTTTTGTTTTAATAAATAATCTAATATTCCATACTTTGGATCTAAATATGGATCAACATTTTTTTCATACACATTATGAATTAAATAAAAATCAAAATATTCCATTCCTGTTTTTTCTAATTGTTTTTCAAAAATTTCCTCTACTTTATCCATATTAGATAAATCATATCCTGGAAATTTTGTTGCTAAATAAAAACTATCTCTTGGATATTTTTGTAAAACCTTTCCTATAACAAGCTCTGATTCTCCATTATGATATCCCCATGCTGTATCAAAATAATTAACTCCTTTATTAATTGCATACTCTACCATTTTTGCTGTTTCTTCTTCATCAATTGGAGTATCTCCATTAATTCCTTTGTTAGGTAATCTCATAGTTCCTAACCCTAAACTTGATAACTTTAAACCTTGAAATTCTTTGTATAACATTTAATTTCCTCCTTATCAAAATTTTACTACTATATATTTTATATCATCTAAACCTTGGTTTAGGTCAAGTTTTTTATTAAAATTTCTCCTCTATAATATTTTAATATAATAATGTTGGCTCATCATATACTATATCTCCGTTTTCATCTATTGTAAATAATAGAAATATATCAGTGGAATCACTTCCATTAGTTAATTTAAATTCATATTTTCCAGGCTCTAAATTTCCATAAACAGGTGTCCAATCAATTCGTTTTTCTATACACTCATCTGATAATTTATTTGTTTCTACTGTATCTTTAGTATCTATATCTGAAATTTTTTCTAAATCTTTAAAAACATATTTAGGACTTGGTGCAATATATGCTGATGTAGAAGTCTCTGTGGCTTCAGTTTTATAGCCAACTCCTGTATAATTTTCGTTTTCAACTTGCTTTTCAAATTTATAAGTATCTGCATAAATATATTTTAATTCATTAGTATCCGTAATTTCCAAAGTTATACCATCTTTAGTTAATTTAGTTAATTCAATCTTAATATTATTATAAGAGCTATAACAATATCTTAAAACTTCTTCAGGAATTTCTACATCACTTTCTTCTTTCAAAATTTCTATTTTTCCAACCTCTGTTATTTGCCCTGGATAACTACTTAAAATTATTCCATCAAAATATACTAATATTTCTTGACCTTCTTTAAAACCAATATCCCCTTCTTTTGCAAAACTAACATAATCTAAGCTATTGTTTTTTATTTCCATAACTAATAAACTCTTCTCATCTACTTTTAATACAACAGCTTTTAATTTCACTTTCATATTTTCAGGAATATTATAGTTGTTACTTTTTATACTTGTAATATTTTCATAGTTATCGGATTCCAAATTTTCAATATTTTTTTCTTGTTTTTGTATGTAATGTAAACTCACCGCTGCTACTAATATTAACATAATTATTATTAATATAATCATAATTACTTTTAAATCTTTTTTCATATAATACCTCTTTATAATTTTATACTTGTATCCTATCATTAAATCAAATAAAAAAGCAATAGTAGGCAATAGTTAATATAATAAATATTTTTCATTAATAAATTCAAACAACCTTTTCTATCAAAAAAACTCTGGATTACATAAGTTTCCAGAGTTTTTAATATTTTATTAAAATTTCAATTAATTTGTTGGTAAAACTGTTGTGCTACTTGCACCTTTTCCAACTACATTTGACATCAAACTATTCCATGTTAAATTTCCAATTATTCCGTCTCCTACCAATCCATTTTTATTTTGATATGAAATAACAGAAGAATTCGTACGTGTTCCAAACACTCCATCTAATCCCCCTGTATCATATCCAAGTGTTGTAAGTGCATCTTGTGCTATACACACATAAACTCCTCTACTTCCTGTTCTTATTTGTTGATATCCTGATGTCACTTGTCTTTCATCAAAATGAACCCAGGTAATCGAATTTTTTATTTATTTTTATTAAAAATTATGATAATATTATTTACACATAAATTAATTTACAAAATTAAGAAAGGAATAAAATTATTATGGAAAAAAATATATTAATTATAACTGGTGGTAGTAGTGGTTTAGGATTAGAAATTGTAAAACAAGCAATTGATAAAAATTTATATGTTTGCAATCTATCAAGAAATAAACAAAAATGTGAAAAATTAGATACTATGTTTCAATCTAATTATAAAAATTTTGTTGGAGATATAACAGATGCTGATTTTGTAAGTAACTCAATTAAAGAAATATCAAAATTAGGAAATATATCTTATTTAATTAATTGTGCTGAAAAAGCTTGTTTTAAAATGCCAACAGAATATAATAATTCAGATATTGATATTTCCTTAGCTGGATTAAAAGGAATGATTCTATGTTCAACAGAGGCTTTAAAAGTAACAAACGAACAAAACTTAAAAATTGTAAATATCATGTCTTCTGCTGCACTAAAAGGAAATAAAAATGAAGCTTTATATTGTGCTACAAAATGGGGCGAACGTGGTTATACTGAAAGTTTAAAAGCAGCTTATAAAGGAACAACTGTAAAAGTAATTGGTGTTTATCCTGGTGGAATGAATACAGAATTCTGGAATGATAACAGAAATTATGTATCAGAGGAAAAATCTAATTCTTTTATGAATCCTACAGATGTTGCAACAGTTATTTTAGATAATATTACGAATTATAAAAACTTGAATGTTGCAGATATTATTATTGAAAGAAATTAAAGTTATCAACACAAATTAAAATTTATATGTATAAAAATCCACAAATTATTAATAATATGTGGATTTTTTATTATACTAATTTGTTGGTAAAACTGTTGTGCTACTTGCACCTTTTCCAACTACATTTGACATCAAACTATTCCATGTTAAATTTCCAATTATTCCGTCTCCTACCAATCCATTTTTATTTTGATATGAAATAACAGAAGAATTCGTACGTGTTCCAAACACTCCATCTAATCCCCCTGTATCATATCCAAGTGTTGTAAGTGCATCTTGTGCTATACACACATAAACTCCTCTACTTCCTGTTCTTATTTGTGGATATCCTGATGCCACTTGTCTTTCATCAAAATGAACCCATCTAGGTGTAAGTGATGCTGGTTCGACATAATTCCATATTCCAGAACTAATTGCTAAATTTCTCATTGAATTTCTTCCTGCTTCATCTAAATTTTGTCCTACATCAAAAGCTAAACCCGCATAATGTTGTGAACGAGTTGAATGACCGCCTTCCCATGGTCTTTTAAATGCATAACCAACATAAATTGGTCTACCATATATATATCTAAAGCTATTCCAAGCTTCCATTGCTCTTCTATCTGTCCATAATAATCCCGATTTACTAGATCCTCTAAATTCTCCAACTGTTAAAGAAGAATTTGTATTGTATGGCATTCTTTGGTTTTCTCCACGGTAGTATGTTTCCATACGATTAGTATTATTATTGTATACAAGTATTTTTGCCATAAAAAACTCCTTTCATAGTATTCTATTTATATACTATGAATTTACGCTTTATATGGTTATTCAATTTTACTTCAAAAAAATATGTTGATTTTTCTTATATCCTGTATTATAATGCGATTTATCCTTTTTTAGAGGAAATCTCAAAGAAAGGAGGGTTACTCTATGAACGCGTTTGATATAATCTTTTTTCTCATAGTATTGCTTTTTGGTAAAAACTGGGGAAAAGATAACAGCAAATGGTAGAAATACCAGAGCGGAGTGGTTCTCCGTTCTTTTTTATTGCAAAAAAATAGAGATATGTGGTTAGCATATCTCGGGCAACTCGAACGCGTTTGATTTCGACTTGCTTAAGCTATAATTATTATAGCATACGCTTTTATTTTATGCAAGTATTTTTATTTTATTAACAAAATTATAAATTGCATAAAATCTTATTTAAAGTATTCTATTTATATACTATGAATTTACGCTTTATTTGGTTATTCAATTTTACTTCAAAAAATATGTTGATTTTTATAGAATGATGTTATATACTTGCCCCAGTCATTTTAGACTAAGTCCCTTTAAGAGAGGGGGTGTTGATATGTCAGGCTATATGTTGGTATGGATTTTACTTCAGAAAATCGAAAGATTAGAAGAAGAATTAAAGAAATACCAAGACATCAACGGTAAAAACTGATTATTCAGTTCAGAGCAGTTCTCCCTGCTCTGTTTCTTTTTTAAACAAAAAAATAGATATGCGTTTCTCCCCACATATCTGGTGCTTAATGTCGGCTATATGTTCAACATTTCAGCTTAATGTTATTATAACATCTATATATTTATATGTCAAATAAAAATAAATATTCATTACATAAAATCATATTTAAAATATTCTATTTATAAATTCTTTAATTAAGTTAATTTTCCATCTAATTTATCTTTATATTATTTCTTTTTTTCCCAAATATTTCTTACTATTTTTAATGATAATGTTGATAGTGTAAAGCCAATTACTGGAACTAATGAACTTAACCATACATTTGTAACATTTTTTATTAAAACAGAATACACTACAACTACTATATAAGTTAATATACATATGCATATTTTTCTTGTCCAGCTTGTTTCCCAAGCCTTATCTGCTTCTACTTTTTTATTTCTTTCTTTTATTTTTTCAATTTCTGTTTCTACATCTCTAATTTCCATAACTTTTACTCCTTTATAATTAATTATATATTATGATATTTATTTTACCATATATTTGCATACAAATAAACGTTTATTTTATATTTAATATTTACCTAATATAGAACATCTAACAAATTATCTCTATTACTTTTTAAATTCTTTAAATATTTTTCTACTTGCTTTCTATTTCTAAAAATAACAACTTTTATATCTTTGCAATTTTCTAATAGTTCATAATAATGTTTCCTATATTTTTTATTGTTCTTGTAATTGAGCCATATAAACATGCTAAACTTGAAAAATCAAAATAAAAAACTGTATCACAATATTTTAATCTTGTTTCAACTGTTCTTTTGTAATTACCATCAATTATCCATTCTGGTTTTATTAATTCACTCATAAGTGCATTATCAAATTCTTCATTTGATAAATGTTCCCAATTCTCCTTCCAATATATCCTATCTAAATGAATTAATGGTAATTTAAGATATTCTGAAAGTTTTACAGAAAATGTAGTTTTTCCACTTCCATTTCCACCTATAACAATTACACGTTTCATATATTACTCCATTTTTCTATTGGTTTACTATTTTTTAATTTCAACTAAATGTATATTTTTAACTTATTTATATTTTTTCATTATTTTTTTACTTTTATACTATTTATGGTCCTTCATATAAATTAGAAAAACTTAAAATCAATTTTATAAAATCATATCATACTATCTATTTAATTGCTATTCTTTTTTCTTACTTTATAAATCTTCCCTACTACTATACTTGTTATGAATAAAATAATCAATAATACTAAAATTAAATTATTCTTTTTACTATTTTGCTTTTCTACATCAATTAAATTTTCCTCTTCAAAATTTTCTATTTCTAAATTAACTTTTTCTGCTTTATAAATTTCTTCTAATTTTTGTTTATTGGTCTCTTGTTTTTGCTGATACTCTATTTCTTCTTCATTATTTCTTTTATAGGCATTAATTCTATATTCTTTTTTTGATATTCCATTTTGTGCTGTTACAATAATTTTGATTATATTCTTCCCTTCTTTTAAATCTTGATTTCCAAATATTTCTAAACTTGCATTTTCATTTTCTGGAACTGCAAAAATATTTAAAACATTATTTTCTTCAGAAATTTCTGCATCATACTCTGTTATATTAGTATCAAATGCTGGATACAATAATATATTTTCTATTGCTAATACTTCTAAATTTGTATTTTCTTCATTTGAAAAATTTGTACTTCCTTCAAATTCTTCTATTAAATTTCCTTGATTTATTTCATTAAATTCATTATTAGAAATATCGTAATTTTCTTCTAATGTATCCTCCTTAAACTCATTATCTGAATTTTGATTATTTATACTAGTTTCTCCTATTTGAAGCATATAATCTTTAAATTCCATTTTTATTAACTCTTCATCAGCATTATAAAATTCTCCTTCTATACTAAACAAAGCTATTCCATTTTCTTTAGCTCTAAATATATATTTTTCTAGTTCTCCTGATTTTGAATTACTTCCACCTGTATTGTCATGCCAAACTGAAATAACACAATTTTCTACTACATTAGTATTATCTGGTCCTGATACATACTCTACTTTACTATTATCAAAATAAAGATATATATTATATGCTACTGTTTCTACATCCTGCATAAATATTGTTATTTCTACTTCTTCATTATTTTGTATAACTTGATTATTACTCTCTAAATACACTAATCCAGATGTAGAAGCACAAGCTATGCAACTATAAAATATCAATATTAAAAAATTTATAATTATTAAATTTCTTTTATTCACTATAAAATTTCCTTTCATATATTAACTTTCAATTCTCTAAAATTTATAACTAAATTGGATTCTATATTACAATTCACATATCAAATATTTAGAAAAATACTTTAATATTATAATAATTTTACTGCTCAATAAATTTTATTTCTAAAATATGTCTTTGAATTAATAGTAAATCTATTGATGTTGCTTTTGTAGCAGTTTTTCTCACATTAGCTGCTTTCAAGTATATTCCTTTCATCTCCTCTATTTCTAAAATATGTCGTTGTAATACTAATAAATCTACACCATTAATTTTTCCATCACCATTATCATCACCATATAATATAATTACATATTCTCTTAATATCTTTCCATTTTCTTTTACTCTTATTTTGCTTCCTGTTCCAAGTAAATTTGCACTTCCGAGTATCTCATCTTTATTATTTACAAATTCTAATTCTAAATTAGTTGTAATTTTTGATTTTACATATTCTACTGTATTTTGATTATAATCTAATCCACTTATTTCTAAATTATTTACTCTTAATGGACTATCAAAACTAATTTCTGAATCTTCCATTTTTCTCACTACTATTAATTTACAAATTGCTTTTATATCTGGATTTTCTTTTGAACTTGCAATAATATTTACTTCTCCTTCTTGTTTTGCTGTAATTGTTCCATCTTTATCTATACTTGCTATATTCTCATTGTCACTTTCATATATAATCTCTTTATCATTTGCATCTTCTGGCTCTATTCTTGCATTTAAAATTATATTCTCCCCTACTGGTAAATAAATCTCTGCTTTATCTAAATTAATTCCAGTTACTTTACTATACACTGTTATATTAATCTTGCTTTGTACATTATTTTCATCTGATTTTACTGTTATTGTAGCTTCTCCTTTTCCTACTGCTTTAATATTTCCATTATTATCTACTGTTGCAACTTTTAAATTATCTGAACTAAAAGTAATCTTATGATTACTCGCCTCTTCAGGAAATATTTGTACTTTTAAAGTTTTAGTTTCTCCTTTTTGCATAACTTGATTATCTATTGATAACTCAATCTTTTCTATTTTTACTGGTGGAACCTCTGTAACGTAAGTCTGATAAATATATCCTACTATTCCATTTTCTAAAATTACCTTGTCCCATTTATCTCCAGCTTGTTTTCCTTTTTTTATTCTTGTCATTTTATCTTGATAGCTAACTTGCGTAAGTACTTCATATGACGTATTTGGTCCAGTTCTTATATTTACATTAGTTCTATTACAATATACTTTTGTATTATCTTGCACAAAATCATCTGAATTAATATTGGGAGACTCTATTTGTATTTCTGGCATATTTTCATATACAGGAATAATAAATGACATAGAAGTATCTAATAATCCACTTTTTTGATATCCATTATAAATACTTTTTGATTCACTATATGGTGCTAAAACATTTGTCATATATTGATGCCAAAATAATCCTCCTCTATCATCATTTACATCAAATTTTTGTAAATATATAGCATTTTGACCTACATTTATATAACTTGAACCTATAAATATTGCCCCTCCTGTAATTGCTCTTTCCTTTGTATTCCAAGGAATTAGATATTTGTTTTTAGTCTCGTTACTTGCACCTTTTCCATCTCTTGCATATTTTAATCCATTTTTTATAGCACCTAAAGGCTCAGTTGAACTTGTAGCGCCTATATTATAAAAATTATATAATCCTTCAAATCCTGCTACTGTTCCACTTATTGAGCTATGTGTTAAAAATGGTCCAACCTCTTGTTTAATACGTGAAGCTAAATGATATGGACTAACTAAAGATGTTTGTCCTGCTCTTAATATTAAATCTGAATATTTTTCATTCATAGAAATTGTATTTCCATTACTATCTAAATAAGAAACTTGTCTATCATAAAATTCTGTACCATATAATATTTTTTCTATTCCATTCAAACTATTTGTATGTGTATCATAAGACAAAGTTTCAAATTGAAAAATACGAACTTCGTTTAAAAAATTTCTAGGATCCATACAATATTCTACAGCCTGTTTTGAACTATCTACCCAACCTCTATCAACTTCTACATTATACTGGCCTGGTGTCAGATTCTTCCATCTTTCAGAATAATTTTTAGGAACTAAATTTTTTCCAAAAACATTCTCTTGGCTTATTACATAATTCCAATCTAAATTTGTATATAATGCTGTAAATTTCCAATTTGGATGCTTTTTTAGTATTTCTTTCAAATAAGGTTGATAACTGCTCGGAAAATTTTCAATTCCTTCTAATTTACTTGAAGCATTCACTTTATAATAATGAAATAAAACTATTATTATTGATAAAAATAAAATAGTTGTAATAATATATTTAATTATATTTATTATTTTTTTCATTTATCTCCTTTTGTCCATTTGGGGACGTTTTGCTGAGGCTGTTGAATTTTAATTCTTACAGCCTCAGTATGCAGAATGCTTTAGCATTCTGTAAACCTATAATCTGGACATTTTTGTCCCCTTGGGGACACTAATTAATATTCTTAATTATAAAATCAAGTAATTATAAAACTTCTCTTGCTTTTACAATAATTCTCTTTTTAGAATCATTTGTACAAGTAATTAAGGTAACTTCCCTTTTTCCTTCTGTTTCTTGCGATAGACAACTTATATCATCTGGTGTTACTCTGTATAACTCATAAACTTCATATTCTAATTTACCTATTTTATTATCTGATATATAAAAAGTGTCTCCTACTTCTAATTTCTTTAAATTGCGAAACATATTTTTTCTTTGAAAATTATGTCCTGCTATACATAAATTTCCTACTTCATTTGGATTTGGTCCCCAAAATTTAGTAACTGATACATTTAAAGAATCATTAGAAAATTCTTCTAATACATATGTTTCTAATTTTATTTTTGGAATTTCCAATTTTGCAGAAACTTTATATCCTTTATAATCTTCTATAACTTCTTCTTTTGGATATTTTTGATTTTCTCTTATCTCTTCTACCTTAAGAGCTCCTTCTATTTCTTTATTATAATTACTACTTAAATTTTTAACATCATATTGCTTCTTATTTTTTTCTATATTCTTTTCTTTATATTCATCTACACTAACTACAATTATGATAAATAAAATTATAAAAATTATTATTATGCTATATATTTTTCTATTCTTTTTCACTTGTTCTCCCCTTATTATGTAATTAAATCGCCTTTTATAAATTAGGCAAAGCCTTTATTTAATATAAATTCATATTAAATAAATAATTTATTTAGGCGATTTAATTTTATATAATATAATAACTATATTTTGTCATTATATAAGCTTTCATATCATAAAATCTTAATTTTCATCTAATTCTATTTTTAAATTAAAATCTATTCTTTTTATTGTAATATATATAAGCACCTGATAATAAAGCTATAACTACTATGACTGGTACATATATATTGCTACCTGTTTTAGGCAATTTTGATGGTTGCTTTGCTACATTTTGTACCTCAGTATTTGTTGTAGCTGGTACCTGAGTCTCTGGTGTTTGTGTTGGTGTCTGTGGTTGTTCTGGTGTTGTTGGAATCTCTGGTTGCTCTGGCGTTGTTGGTACTTCTGGTTCAGTAGTAGGTACTTCATCTACTACATTAATAGAAAAAGTACTACTTGCAATTGCTTTATCTGAATCATCTCTATCTATTAAATTAAAAGTTATAGTATAAGTTCCTACTTCACTAAATATAGCTCTTACTTTTAAATCTTGTTTTACGTCTTTTCCACCTATTTTATATCCTTGTGCATCTCCCCATCCACTTTGTATAATATCATGTTCTAAATTTGCTTCATCTGTTCCTAATAATTTAACTGTTGCTCCTGCTGGTGTTGTTGCTTCTGCTACTAATCTAGCATGTTCATAATAACGTCCCATTGATGATGAATAAGAAATTGTCATTGGATTTTCTTTGTCTTTTAAAACATCTTTCATACGTTCTAATTCAATTTTATAATTAACATATTCTGGTTCTACAGTTACATTTTTTACTATTGGTGTTAGTATATCTTCATATACTTCTGATGCGTCAGCATTTGCTAATCCCTCCGCTGTTATAGTAAATTCTGTTGGGTTTGATGTTGTTATATTATCTTTTGCTTTAAAAGTTACACTCATATTTGTTCTTGGATTAGTTCCTCCTGTTTCGTCATGAAAAACTACATTTACTTTATCTTTTGTATCATTTGCTGTACCACCATCAACTGATACATATTCAAAAATATTATCATCATAAGCTATTTTTACTGTATATGTTCCCATATTTTCACTAAAGCCTACTTTTACCTGTACATTTTCACCAGGTCTTACTATTTGTTTATCTGTTTCAACATTTAAATCAACTTCTGGGTCTAATTCAACTTCTTCTCCTTCTAAAATTGTTGCATTAACATTTCCAGAAAAAATAAATGTTGCTATTAATATTAAAAAAGTAATTATACTAATTGTTTTTTTCATTTTAAAATTTTCCTCCTTTTGATTTTATATTTCTATTATGTCAAATTTTATAAAGATTATTTTGACAATAATTTCAAATTCAAAAATTGGAAAATTTATACTTTTTAAAGTTTATAAAAGAACAATAGTGGACGATATTTAATATGCAAAAGACAAAATTTAGTCGAAAGCTTTATTTTATAGGAAATGCAGAACACTTTCCTATAAAATAAATTAAGAGTTAAAAAAGCATATACTCTTTTCTAACTCTTAATTTATTTTTACTTTTATTCTTTAACTACTATAAATTCATTTTAAATTTAAAACTACCCTTGTTAAAACCATTTTTTATATAAAAATTGTGAGCTCTTTCTCTAGAAAAACCACTAGTCAATTCAATAACTTCACAGTCATTATTTTTAGCATAATTTACTGCATTTTCAAGTAGTAATTTTCCTGCTCCATTACTTCTATATTTAGAACTAACTATAAGTTCTTCTACTGTTGCAACTTTATCTGTATGATGTAATTGATAGTCTATATTCAAACTTAAAAAGCCTATTACATTTTCATTCTCTACACACAAAATATAGTAATTATTTTTATTATTTATTTTATTATTAAATGCTATTTTAAATTTTTCATAATTAAATTCTTTTTCTTTAAGTTCACATATTAAATTATATACTTCCTTAACATCAATTTCTGCACATTTTCTTATTTCCATAAATTTATTTTTCCTATTTCTCAAAACTTTATTTACTTAATTCTTCTAAGAATAATTTATTTAATAATTGTGGATTAGCTTTTCCTTTAGTTTCTTTCATTGCTTGACCAACTAAGAAACCTAAAGCTTTATCTTTTCCTGCTTTATAATCTGCAACTGATTGAGGATTTACTTCTAATATTTTTACTACTACTTCTTTTATAGCGCCTTCATCAGAAATTTGAACCCATCCTTTTTCTTCAATTATTTTGCTTGGCATTTTTACTTCATTAAATAATTCTTCTAAAACTTTTTTTGCTATTGCAGAACTTATTGTTCCTTTATCAATTAATGTTACAAGTTCACCTAATTCTTTACCTGTAAACTTTAAATCTTCTGGTTCTTCTTCTCTTTCATTTAAAATTCTTGCAATATCAGACATAATCATATTTCCAACTGTTTTTGGATTTTTTGATATTTCTGTTGCTTCTTCAAAAATATCAGAATAATATTTTGAAGCTGTAACAAAATTAGCTGCTTTTTCTGTTAATTCATAATCTTCTGTATATCTTTTCTTTCTACTTTCTGGTAATTCTGGTAGTCCTTTTCTGATATTTTCAATATATTCTTCTGATAGTTTTATTGAAGCTAAATCTGGTTCTGGAAAATATCTATAATCTTGTGCATCTTCTTTGTCTCTCATTGCAAATGTTCTTCCTGATACATCATCCCATCTTAAAGTTTCCTGAGTTATTGTATTTCCATTTTCAATTTCTTCAATTTGTCTATTTGATTCATATTCTATTGCTCTTACTATACTTCTAAAAGAGTTCATGTTTTTCATTTCTGTTCTTGTTCCAAATTCTTTAGCACCTTTTTTTCTAACTGATACGTTTACATCTGCTCTTAAAGATCCTTGTTCCATTTTACAATCAGAAATTTCAACATATTCAAATATTGATTTTAATTTTCTTAAATATTTTTCTACTTCTTCTGCACTTCTTAAGTCTGGTTTAGAAACAACTTCTATTAATGGAACCCCTGCTCTGTTTAAATCTACAAATGTTCCTCTTCCATATTCATCATGATTTAATTTTCCTGCATCTTCTTCTATATGTATTCTTTCAATTCTTATTTCTTTTTCTCCATCTTCTGTTTCTATTGTTACATGACCATCATAACAAAGTGGTTTATCAAACTGTGAAATCTGATATGCTTTTGGTAAGTCTGGATAAAAATAATTTTTTCTATCATTTTTACTGTTTCTTTCAATACTACAATTTGTAGCAAGTCCTGCTTTTACAGCATATTCAACAACTTTTTCATTTAACACTGGAAGTGTTCCTGGCATAGCCATACATATTGGACAACAATGCGTATTAGGCTCTCCACCAAATTCTGTTGAACATGAGCAAAATATTTTTGTTTTTGTAGAAAGTTCGCAGTGAACTTCTAATCCTATTACTACTTCATAATCTTCTCTTGCCATTAGTTATTACCTCCTTTAAAGCTTGGTTTATTTTCTCTAAAGTTTGTGTTTTGCTCATATGTATATGCTGCTCTAAATATAGCATCCTCATTAAATGATTTTGCTATTAATTGGAAACTTATTGGTAATCCTTTACTATCTAATCCGCAAGGAATACTCATTCCAGGTAAACCACCAATATTTACTGGAACAGTGCAAATATCTGCTAAATACATTTCTATTGGATTTGCTGATTTTTCACCTATTTTAAATGCTGTTGTTGGTGAAGTTGGTGTTAATAATAAATCATATTTTTCAAATAATTCATTATAACCATCTTTTATAATTGTTCTAAGTTTTTGTGCTTTTTTGTAATAAGCATCATAGTATCCTGAAGAAAGTACATATGTACCTAATATAATTCTTCTTTTTACTTCTGGACCAAATCCTTCGCTTCTTGAATTTTTATAAATATCTTTTAAATTATCAAATTTTTCTGATCTATATCCGTATCTAATTCCATCAAATCTTCCTAAATTTGAACTAGCTTCTGCACAAGCCATTATATAATAAGCTGCTGTTGCATATTTTCCAACATCTAATGAACATTCTTCAACAATAGCTCCCATTTCTTCATATTTTTTAACTACTGCTAAAATTGATTGTTTTACCTCTTCATTTATACCTTCTCCAAAATATTCTTTTGGTAACCCGATTTTCATTCCTTTTACATCATTTACTAAAGCTTTTGTATAATCTTTCTTTTCTATATCCATTGATGTAGTATCTTTTTCATCATGTCCTGCAATTAGATTTAAAAGAATTGCTGAATCTGTAACATCTTTTGTTAAAGGTCCTATTTGATCAAGTGATGATGCATAAGCAACTAACCCAAATCTTGAAACTAAACCATATGTAGGTTTTAATCCTACTATACCACAAAGAGATGCTGGTTGACGTATACTTCCTCCAGTATCACTTCCTAAAGCCCAAGGAGACATATTAGCTGCTACTGCTGCTGCACTTCCTCCTGAACTTCCTCCAGGTACTCTATCTAAATCCCATGGATTATGTGTATTGAAAAATGCTGAAGATTCTGTTGAACTTCCCATTGCAAACTCGTCCATATTTAATTTTCCAAGCAATACTAAGTTCTGTTCATTTAATTTTTCAACAACTGTTGCATTATATGGTGCTACAAAGTTTTCTAACATTTTTGAACCACAAGTAGTTTTAGTTCCTGTCATACACATATTATCTTTTATTCCTATTGGAATACCTGCATATTTAGGTAATTTTTTTCCTAACTTTCTATCTTCATCTATTTTTTTAGCTTTAGCCATAGCTTCTTCTTCCATAGTAGAAATATAAGCTTTAACTTTCTCATCTTTTTCTTTTATTCTATCAAAATAACTTTTTGTTATTTCACTTGATGTTACTTCTCCTTTTTCAAGCTTTTCTGCAAGCTCATGCGCTGTATATTCGTAAAGTTCCATTTATTTTCCTCCCATTTTTAATTTCATATATAAATGTGGCCAAGAATAAATTCTCTCTATTTTACTATCTAATAATCCTTTATTCGTTCTCGAATCCATTAAATATGTTTTTATACCAACTTCTGAAACCATTTGGCAATTTTTAAAACTATCATCTATAAATACATCAATATTTTCTTGTTTTGCCGCTATTACTTTATTTTCTGCATTTATGATTAATTTATCACATGGAATATTATTTTCTTCTACCCATTTTTTAGTTGCTTCTGCAACATTAAAATTTTCTGGTTCCCATCTAGCAGTTATTAATATTATTTTATTTCCTTCATCATGTATTTTTTTTAAATATTTAAGTGCTAGTGTTCTTGGTTTTACTTCTGTTACTATTTTTTTATAATATATATTTAAAAAATCTATATCTTCTCCATTTTTCCAATCTAACAAATGTTGTGTATAAAAATGATTTCTGCAAGGTCCTTCTTTTAAAATTGGTTCTTTTTTTAACACATCAATTGAATACTCTTGAGCATAATTAACTAATACTTCATATGTATCTGTAATTGTATCATCTATATCAATTCCTAATATCATATAATTTCCTTTTCTAATTTATTACTTTTGGTATTCTAAACATTCCTTCATCTTGACTTGGTGCATTTGAAAGTAAAAGCTCTCTATTTTCAAAATTTACCACTTCATCTTTTCTTAATACATTGCTTTTTTCGTTAGCAGCAACTGTCTCATTCATTCCATCTGTGTTTACATTATTAATCATATTAGCAAATTCTAATATCTCTTGCATGTCTCCTGTGTACTTTTCAATCTCCTCTTCTGATAAATTAAGAGAAGCAAGTTTTGCAATATGAATTATTTCTTCTTTACTAATTGCCATAATTTCATCTCCCTTCACATAATGCATTATTATATAATGAAATCTCAAAAAATACAAGAAAAAAGTTTCTTTTATATTCTATTGACATCAAAACATATGTTTGATATCATATTTAAAAACGAATAACAAATATGGAGGTATATAATGTCAAGATTAAAAATGAGAGTTGCAGTTCACTTAATTCTTGAAAAAGATAATAAGTTTCTATTATTAAGAAGATATAATACTGGCTATGCTGATGGTCAATATAGTGTTGTTGCAGGTCATGTAGATGGAAATGAAACAATAATTTCTGCTATGCAAAGAGAAGCATTTGAAGAAGCTGGTATAAATATAGATAAAAATGATTTAAAAATAGTTGAAGTTATGCACCGAAAATCAGACGACGAAAGTATAGATTATTTTTTATATTCAAATAAATTTTCTGGTGATATTAATATAATGGAACCAAATAAATGTGATGAACTATCCTTTTATGAATTTGATAAATTTCCTGAAAATGTTTTGCCATACATAAAAGATGCAATTAAAAACTATAAAAATAATATACAATTTATAGATTATGGGTTTTAATTTATATACAAAAATGGAGATGATTTGCTCATCTCCATTTTTTCTATTCTTATTCTAAATTTTAGTATATTCCAATTCTTCCTAAAATTACTAAAACAAATGCTGCTACTAATTTAATAATAGCATATTTCTTTATAAAACTACTATCATTATCTTCTTCAAATAAATCTTTCATACCAAAATATGTAAGAACTAATGCAACTGCTGATAATGCTGTAGATATTGGTCCAGATATAATTGTTATTCCTGATACTAATATTTCTATAATATCTATAACATTATTAATTACTATTGGTACGCTTGTTACTACTAATGTAGATATAACTGTTGTTAAAGATTTTTTACTGTTTTTATTCATAATTAAAATTACAAGTGCTGGAACTACTATATAGAAAATAGGATTTAATACTGATGCAACTAAATCTAATATGTTATCACCTATTCCTGAATATTTTCCATATTTAATTAATGATATTAACTCATATACTACTGAAGCTACTATAAATATTATCATTATCATAACAGCTTTTTTTAGTACATTTTCTTCTCCTGATGCAACTTTTTTTACTGCTTCAAAAGGATTTGAAAGCATTTCTTTTAAAAATCCTTTTGTTTCTTCTGTGTCTTTTTTGAAGTCAACATTTTTGATTGTGTCTCTAACTTGATTAACAGTTTCTTTTGTTTCGTTTTTTAGTTTTTCTGTATCAACAGAAAATTTTTCGTTTTCTGACATTTTAAAATCCCCCTAAATATATATTTTTATTGATTTACTTTGTCGTCACAAATACATTTTCCGTAGCAATCTGAAAATTGTTTAAATGATATAACTACAAAATCATTTACTACTAATCCTGCCATAGCTATAAAGCACATTAGACCTATGTGAACATTTAATGCTAACATTAAGCATGATACTACTGTTCCATATAACATTAAAAATCCTGAACCTAATTTTCCAGCATATAAACGATGTACTCCAAAGAATCCTAAAAACCAACATAATATTAAAGTTGTAAATCTATTTTTTGTACTAACTTCTACTCCATTTTCTAATTCTTCTTTCATTTTATTTCTCCTTTTAAATAAAATATGACTATCTAACATATTTTTATCTTAAATGACATTTTTTGTCAATAAGATTAGAGTAGATGTTACACAAATGATAAAAAAGCAAGATTTTAGTTTTCTAATAATTCACAAACACACTTTTCAATATATAATATGTTGATATAAAAAAAAATGCATTTCTAAATATTAGATATTTAATCTAATATTCAAAAATGCACTTATTTCATTATTATAGGAAGATATTTCAAAATCCCTATAAAATATTTTTATCTTTTACTAAAATTTTATTTCATTTCCATAGTATGCATCTAATAAAATTTGTTTAATTTCTGATACTAATGGAACTCTTGGATTTACTCCTGTACATTGATCTTCAAAAGCTCTATCAGCTAATAAATCAACCTTAGATAAGAATTCTTTTTCATCTATTCCGAAATCTTTAAGTGATTTTTCTTCACCTAATTTTTCATTTAATTCTAAAACTGCTTTTACTAAAGAATTTACACCTTCTTCAGCAGTTTTAGCTGGTAATCCTAATCTTTTAGCGATGTTTGCATATCTTTCATCTGCAATATAATGTTCATATTTAGGCCATGAAACCATTTTTGTTGGTGCTGTTCCATTATATTTTATTACATATGGTAATATTATTGCATTTGCTTTACCATGAGGAATATGGAATTCTCCTCCTAATTTGTGTGCTATAGAGTGGTTTACTCCTAAGAAAGCATTTGTAAATGCCATACCAGCAATACAACTTGCATTATGCATTTTTTCTCTTGCTACTCTATTAGTTCCATCTTCATAAGCTTTTGGTAAGTTTTCAAATACTAATTCTATAGCTTTTTCTGCTAATCCATCTGTATAATCAGATGCCATAACTGAAACATAAGCTTCTAAAGCATGTGTTAATACGTCCATACCAGTATCTGCTGTTAATTTTTTAGGTAATGTCATAACTAATTCTGGATCTACTATTGCAACATCTGGTGTTAATTCATAGTCAGCTAAAGGATATTTCATATTTTTCTCTTTATCTGATATAACTGCAAATGATGTTACTTCTGAACCTGTTCCTGATGTAGTTGGTATAGAAACCATTTTACATTTTGAACCAAGTTTAGGGAATTTATAAGTTCTTTTTCTTATATCCATGAATTTCAATTTTAATCCTTCTACATCTGCATCTGGATGTTCATAGAAAAGCCACATTCCTTTTGCAGCATCCATTGCACTACCACCACCAAGAGCGATAATAACATCTGGTTTAAAATTATTCATTGCAGCAACACCTTTTTTGATTGTTGTAAATGATGGATCTGGTTCTACTTCTGAGAATATTTCTGCATGAACATAACTTTCTCTTTTTCTTAAGTGATATAATATTTTATCAACATATCCAAATTGAACCATTGAAGGATCTGTTACTATAAATGCTTTTGAAATCTCAGGCATTTTTTCTAAATAGCTAATAGATCCAGCTTCAAAGAATATTTTTTCAGGAACTTTAAACCATTGCATATTAACTCTCCTTTTCGCAACTCTTTTTATATTTATTAAATTAACTGAAGATACATTTGATGTAGTTGAGTTTCCTCCAAAAGTACCACATCCTAATGTTAATGATGGTATATTTGTATTATATATATCACCTATAGCCCCATGTGTTGATGGAGAATTTACTATAATTCTTCCTGTTTTTACTGTTTCAGAAAATTTTGAGATTGTTTCTTTATCTTCTGAATGAATAACAGCTGAATGTCCCATTCCACCAAATTTTATTAATCTATCTGCTAAATCAACTCCTTCTTTAGCATCTTTTACTTTATAATATGCAAGTACTGGACTTAATTTTTCTTTTGAGAATGGGTGTTCATCTCCTACACCATCTTCTCTAACTACAATAACTTTTGTACTTTCTGGAACTTCAAATCCTGCCCATTTTGCTATTGTAGCTGGGCTTTGTCCTGCTATAGCTCCATTTAATTTATTTCCATGCTCACTATCAAACATAGCTTTTTGTAATTTTGCTTTTTCATCATTGCTTACAAAATAGCAATTTAAGTTTTTCATTTCTTTTTCAAATTCTTTTGAAATTTCATTATCAACTATTACTGCTTGTTCTGAAGCACATATCATACCATTATCAAAAGATTTAGACATAACTAAATCTGTTACTGATGTTTTTAAATTTGCTGTTTTATCTATATAACAAGGTACGTTACCTGGTCCAACTCCTAATGCTGGTTTTCCACTTGAATATGCTGCTTTAACCATTCCTGAACCACCTGTTGCAAGAATTAAATCAACTCCAGGGTGATTCATTAATAAACTTGTTGCTAAAACTGATGGCTTATCAATCCATAATATACAATCTTCTGGTGCTCCTTCTGAAACTGCTGCTTTTCTAACAATTTCTGCTGCCTCTCTACTACAATTTTGTGCAGATGGATGGAATCCAAAAATTATAACATTTCTTGTTTTTGCTGAAATCATTGATTTGAATAATACTGTTGCTGTTGGGTTTGTAACTGGTGTTACTCCTGCTATTACTCCTATTGGTTCTGCAATTAATGAATATCCTTCTTCATTATTTTCAGCAATTACTCCTACTGTTTTATCCTTTTTGATATTATGATATACATATTCACTAGCAAACATGTTCTTTGTTATTTTGTCTTCGTAAATTCCTCTTCCTGTTTCTTCTACTGCCATTTTAGCTAGTTTCATATGATTATCAAGTCCAGCCATAGACATTTTCTTTACGATTCTGTCAATTTGTTCTTGATTTAATTTTTTATATTGTTCTGATGCTTTTCTTGCTCTTTCAACTAAGCCATTAATCATTTGTTCAATTTCAAGTTTCTCTTTCTCTGTTACTTCTGCCATACGTAACCTCCTTAATTAAAATTCTCATAAATTAGTATACATTTAATTTGATACAAATTCAAGTTATTTATACTAAAAAGAATTGAAAAATCCTTCTAAAATACAAAAAGAGTTTAGAAAAACTCTAAACTCTTTTAATTTATTCTTAATATAAATAATTTTGTGGATTCAAAGGCTGACCATTTAATCTTATTTCTAAGTGTAAATGTGGTCCTGTTGAATTTCCTGTTGAACCAACTGCACCAATAGTAGTTGATGTATCTACTGCTTGACCTGGAGTAACATATAATGCACTACAATGTGCATAATAAGATTGAACTCCATTTCCATGATCTATAATAATTAATTTACCATATGATCCTCTATAAGCTGCATATACTACTGTTCCTGATGCAATAGGTCTTATACCTGTTCCAGAAGATGTTGCTATATCTAATCCTGTGTGTACAGTAGATCTTATTGAACTTCTTGAACCAAATCTTGATGATATTGAACCACTTACTGGTATTGATACTGCCATACCATTTAAGTTTCCTGATGGATCTACTGCTGTAGTTGTTGCTGCTGCATAACTTCTTGATTTTGATTTTTTAGCTTTAGCAGCTGCGGCTGCGGCTTCTGCTGCAGCTTTAGCTTCTTCAGCTTTTTTAGTTTCATATTCAGTTACTTTTGCCACTTTAATTTCATTTAAAGCACCTTTTGCAACTTCTTCTGAATCTATACTATATTCTGTTGTATAATTTTCAATTATACCTAATTTTAAATCTATTTCGCTATTTACACCTGATTTAATTTCATTTATTAAGTTTTCTGCTTTTTCTTGACTTTCAACAACTGCTTTTTGCTCTCCGTCTACTGTAACAGCATAAAGTTTATATGTTGTTGTTATAGCGTCTTTAACAGCTAGCATAACTTCTTTTTCATCTATCTGTGTTTTTCTATCTACTAATTTGAATTCATACTTTGGTAATTCGTCAATTTCTCTAAATGCAACACTACCGTCAGTATTATTAATATATTTTTCTATTTTTGCTTCTATTACTTTTCTATTCTCTATAAAACCAACTGTCTCCCCAGATATTGTGACTTTATACCCAGGTTTATATTTAATACAAACTACAGTTAAAACTATAGTCATACCAATTGTAACAAGTTTTAGGGTTTTAGCAACTTCTTTTGTACAATATTTAACCCAATTTAATAAAATAAACTTCACTCTCCTTTTAAGCTTTAAAAAATTCGCCACTAAAGACTATTATACTATAAATTAAATACCATTTCAAACAAAATATTCTGTTTTTATCCAAATTTTACCTGTTTTTATCCATGTTATCGTTTCTCAAATACTTTCAAGTTTAAGTTTGCTTATTAAAACTCTTTTTTTCTCTTTTTTTCATTCTTTTTCTACGTGTTTGATTTTTGTCTTTTTGACTTTGGTGGTTTTAAATGTATATTTTTTTATACATTTTTTATTATGTTTCCCAAAATTTTATATAAAAATATATAAATTTTTTCCATTTTTGCTATACTATATATTATTCAAAAAAACAAATTTATGCATAAAAATGTCTAATATACTTGTCTACAAATCTGATATTTTTCATTAAATCAAATAGAGACTATATTAAATAAAACTTTAATTGTTTCAGTTTTACTTTAATATAATCTCTATTTTTAATCTTTATAATTTATATTTTATTTCCCACTTCTTGCTTCTAAATCTTTTACAATTAGCATCTTTGCAATTCCTTTTTCAAAAGCCTTAGTTCTACCATAATCACTATTTAATTTTTTGTATTTTTCAAATATTTGCTGTCTATGTTGTTCTGTAAATGGTATTGTTTTACCATCATTATCTCTTAAACTTTTTAATTCATCTAATGATACCTCTTGATATATTGGTGGCATACCTAAAACATCAAATCCCATCACATTTAAAGGATCAACTTCTTCCATATCTGGTTCAATATCTTCTAATCCTACTTGAAACCATCTAATTTGATACATATCAGATAACTTACTTGCATCTCCATTACTTTTTTGTTCTGCTCTTTCAATTTTTATCATGTCCATTCTATTTTCTAGCCTAGTAGCTCTGCTAAAATAAATTATATCATCAATTTTTTGTTTAGTCTCTTTCATTACTTCTATGCCATCATCATTATAAATACTGCTTTCTACACATATAGGTTCATTTATTCCTCTTGCTGTTTCCATTCTTGTTCTCTTTAATGATTCATCTTCATTATCAATATAATATTTACTTGTAAGTAAATTTCCTTCTTTATTTAATCCTTCAAGCATTATTATATTTCCTGATTCATCTATTTGCACAATACTATTCATTAATTCCTTTGCACTATCTGTATATGCTTTAAATTCTGATTTTCTTATTACATTACTTAATTTCCAAAGTATAGAATCATATCTAGGATTCTCTGTTATTTGAGTTGATATTCCTCTTTCATATAAATATTCTTCTAAAAAATGTTTATTTTGTTCAGTTTCTATTTTTTCTTTTTCTCTATCTTCTAACATAATTTACCCCTTAAATTAATTTATAATATTATGCTCTTTTTTTGAATAACTATTTAAGTTTCATTGATAATAATTTACTTATACCTTTTTCTTCCATTGTAATTCCATAAACTGTATCTGCTGCTTCCATTGTACCTTTTCTATGTGTAATCACTAAGAATTGTGTTTCATTTGAAAATTTCTTTAAATACTCTGCAAATCTATATACGTTTACATCATCAAGTGCAGCTTCAATTTCATCCAATACGCAAAATGGAGCTGGATTCATTCTTAATATTGCAAAAAGTAATGCTATTGCTGTAAAAGCTTTTTCTCCTCCTGATAATAACATCATATTTTGCAATTTCTTTCCTGGTGGTTGAACAGCTATTTCTATTCCACACTCTAAGATATTTTCTTCATCTGCAAGTATAAGTTCAGCTTTTCCACCACCAAATAATTCTGTAAATACTTCTCCAAAGTTTTTATTAATAACTTTGAATTGTTCTGAAAATTGCTTTTTCATTGTTTCAGTCATTTCATTTATAACTTTTTTAAGCTTGTTACTTGAATCTTCCAAATCTAATCTTTGTTCACTCATAAAATCATATCTTTCTTTCATCTCTTGATATTCTTTTATTGAATCAACATTTATACTTCCTAAATCCCTTATTTCGCTTCTTATAGAATTTACTTGTTTTTGAACTTCAGCAGGATTTTCTACTTTTTCTATATCAACTACTGTATTTGGAGTTAGTTCATACTCTTCCCACATTTTATTTATAACTTGATTTAATTCAAGTTCTATCTTAGATTTCTTCAAATCTAATTTTGAAATATGATTTTTTATATCTTCTATTTTTGATGTTTGATCTTCAATTTCTTTCTCTATATTAGTTAATTTCTCATTTTTAGAAATTCTATCTTCTTTTAATTTTTCTACTTTTTCTGTGCTACCTAAAATTTCTTTTTCTAAATCAACAATTTTTTGTTTAATTTCTTCAATTTTTGTTTCTAATTCTTGATTATCAACTAATATTTTCTCTCTTAATTCTTTTTTACTATTGATGCTTGTATTATTCTTTTCAATATCTAAGTTTATTCTATCCATAATTTCATTTATTGATGTTTCACTTTCATCAAATGAAGATACAGATATTTTTAAGTTTGTTATGTCAAAATTCAAGTCATCTATGTACTTTTGATTATCTTTATTTAAGTTAGTAAACTCTTCTATTACTACATTTAAACTTGCATTTTGTTCTTCCATTTCTAAAACTTTTTTACCTAATTCTTCTTGTTTTAAATTATTTTCTTCTTTTTCTTTTCCTATATTTTCTAAATCACTTCTTAGTTTTGCAAGTTTAGCATCTAATTTTAAAATTTCTAAATCTAAATTATCATTTTTTTGCTTTTCTGTAGCATAAACAATTTCTAATTCTTGATATTCTTTTTGCTTTTTATCAAATTTTTCTAAAATTTCTGAGATACTTTCTTCATAATCTGATTTTTCTTTTTCTATTTTTTCTATCTTTTCTTTTATCTCTACTAATTCTTTTTCAAGTTCTGCAATTTCTTTTCCTCTACCTAAAATACTAACTGTTTTATTTGCTACAGAACCACCACTAATAGCTCCTGATGGATTTATTACATCACCTTTTAAAGTTACTATTTTAAATTTATAACCATTTTGTTTTGCAAGTTTTACTGCTGAATCGATATCTTCAACAATAACTGTTCTTCCTAATAAATTTAATATAATTCCTTCATATTTTCTATCTACTTTTACTAAATCAGAAGCAATACCTATTACTCCATCTATTCCTCTGTAATTAACTCCTGTTATTCTTTGACCTTTAACAGATGTTATTGGCAAGAATGATGCTCTACCAAGTTTATTATCTCTTAAATAATTAACCAATTTTTTTGCTTCTTCTTCTGTGTCTGTAACTATATTTTGAATACTTGCTCCTAATGTCATTTCAATAGCTGTTTCATATTGTTTTTCTACAGAAATAAGATTTGCTAAAACTCCATGAACTCCCTTTGCAAGTGAACTATCCCTTTCAGTTGCTTCAACTAAAAGTTTCACACTTCTTGCATATCCCTCTTTTTCTTTTTCTGTTTCAACTAAAAATCTATGTCTTGATTCTTTAATTCTATATTCTGATTGATAACTATTTATTTTAGTTTCATATTCTTTTAGTCTTTCAGAACTTTTATCCTTTTCTGATTTCATTTCTTCAAGACTTTTATTTATATCATTTCTATTTTTTTCAATTTCATAAAAACTCTTAGATAGTTCATCTTTATTTGTTCTTGAAGAATCTAATTCAGAAATAGTTTCTTGAATTTCAGTTTTTAAAGAGCTTTCTCTTTTTACTAAGTTATCAAAATTTGCTTTTTCTGTATTAATATTTGCTATTATTTCATATTTTTCATCTATATTTTTTTGAACAATTTGCTTTTTAGCTTCAATTTCTAATTCTTTATCACTTAAAGTTTTAGAATATTTTTCAAGTTCTAATGTTTTCTCTTTTAATTCTGTCTCAAATTTTTCTTTATTGTTAAATAAATTATTTTTTTTCTCTAATTTTTGAGTTTTCTCTTCTTCTAATTCTTTATTACGATTTTCTAATTCTTCTATTTCTACTGCATATCTTTCATAATTTTCTTTATTGTTTGTAATTCTTTCAGTAGAGATTCCAATTTCACTGTTGTATTGCTCTTTTCTTTGATTTCCTTCAAAGCCTAAGTTTTGAGTTTTCTCTATTTCTTCAACTAATTTATCTAAAGCTTCTTTTAATTCTTCTTTTTTAGTTTGAAAATTATTAAAATTCTCATCTTCTCTAACTTTTTGCGTTTCTAAAATATCTATATTTTTTATAATTTCTTCAGTTTGATTTTTAAAATCATCAATATTATATAAAAATAATCCAACTTCTATATTTTTTAATTCATCTCTTAAACTTAAAAATTTCTTTGCTTTTTCTGATTGATTTTTTAGAGGACCTATATTTGTTTCGATTTCTGAAACGATATCATTAATTCTAAGTAAATTTAATTTTGTTTGTTCTAATTTTTTTTCTGAATCAGCTTTTCTTGTTCTATATTTTACAATTCCCGCTGCTTCTTCAAAAATATGTCTTCTATCTTCTGATTTATT
>CAMXJY010000018.1 GCA_947244325.1 uncultured Clostridium sp.
TAAGTTTTTTGCCGTATCATATGTATGGCTACTGCTTGCTGTACTTCCTCCTGTACTTCCATTTCCATTATATGCTACCGTATATGTATTTGCTGTCCATTTTGCTATTAATGTTGTATCAGATGTTCCCATTGTAAATGTTGTTCCATTTATACTACTTCCTGTTCCAGATACTGTCCAGCCTCCAAATGTGTATCCTGTTCTTGTTGGGTTTGCTATTGTTTCTGTTGTTTTTTCTCCTACAGTAAATGTTTGATTACTTGTAGTTGAATTCCATGTTCCTCCATTTGGATTAATAGTTAGATTATGAGGATTTATTATAACTGACATATCTACAATTCCAACAACACTAGATGGTAAAGAAACTACTGGACGCACTCCATTGCCAGTATAGTTACAGCGATTATTTGCCAATTGACCGTTTATAGTATACAAACCACGTATTATTAGTATTGCCCGAATACGGAGTAGCCAACCAGTAACCATAACTACCACTAAAACTTTTTGGTACATACAATGGATCTAATGTTGAACCATCTGATTGATAAAAAACTGTATCACTTGATAAAGTTTTACTTGTATTATATTTGGCATTATAACTGTTAAGTAACATTTCTCCTGTTGCTGCTCCTGTTGCCGTTGCTCCACTTACTCCTTTTGCAAAATCTGCCCAATAGCTTTCTGTTGTTAATCCTGCTAATAATCTGTCTCTATTTGTTGCTGACCATACGCTTGTTTTACTACTAACAGAACCATCTCCTGTTACAAGTCCTGATGCTGAGGGAACTAAACCTTCTGGTAAAAAAGCTGAAGCAAGTATTATATACACATGGCTTGAATCTTTATATAATACTTTCCAATCATCTAATGTTGTTCCATTTATTGTTACACTATAATTTATTGATTTTCCATAGTCACTTGGTTTTATTGCATCTATTAATTTTGTTGCTACTTTATTATCTACTTTTCCTTGTTCTTTTGATATTTTTACTGTTCTACTATTATTTATAAATGTAAACATAGTACTTACTAATAACAATAAAACTATAAATATTAGCAATCCTTTTCTCTTATTTTTCATACTCTGGAATTTATCTTTCATATACATTCTTTCCTTTCAAAATATATGATGATTTAAAACACAAAAAATAGATCTTTATTTAATAAACAAAATATAACTGTTTACTAAACAAAAATCTATTTTTTATAACATTTTTAGAGTAGATATTCTCTACCCTTTTTTCTTCAACTAAAATAATACCGTGTGTGTGTGTGTGTGTGTGTGTGTGTGTGTGTGTACAGCGCCAACGCTTTCGTGTTTCATGTTTTTTTCCTTTCTTTTGCTACATGCAAATTCATTTTTTCAGTAATCTTAATATACAACACAAATTAATTTTTGCATATAAAAATAATTTTACATTTTTCAAGACTTTAGGCACTTTCCTTACGCACTCATTATTTTCGTGCATTTTTATCATTTTTATTACTTAATATAAAAAAACTTGTACTTTCAGTTAGTACAAGCCTTTTATCGATTATTTACAAAAATGCACATACCAAATTAATTTAAATGATATGTGCATCTTTTTTATTCTTTTATTTCTTTATTATTCCTTATTGCTATAAAATCTTCAATTACTATTTTTAAGAATGCTGCTACTGGTACTCCTAAAAACATACCTAATACTCCAAAATATGTTCCACCTACTGTTACTGCAAAAATAACAAGTATTGGGCTAAGATTTAATGAGTTTCCTAATATTCTAGGATTAATTATATTAGCATCTATTTGTTGTAATATTACTACTACTATTGCAAGCCATATTGCTTGTGTAAACCCTCCTGTAAAAATTGTTATTATTATTGCTAAAGCAACTGCTATAATAGCTCCAAAATATGGAATAATATTGAATAATCCTATTAAGAATCCAAGTAATACTGCATATTTAACTTTCATTATACTCATTGCTACTGATGTAATTATTCCTACTACTACTGCATCTATTAACTGACTTGATATATAGTTAAAGAATATGCTATTTGTTTTTCTATAATATCTTGATATACTTTCATTAGTTTTCTTGTCAAATATAGCACTTGATAGATTTTGCAAAAAGCTTTTTATATCACTTCTTTCTAGTAACATATATACTGAAACAACTACAGTTACAAATAAATCAAAAATTACATTGGTTGCTCCTACTAATCCACCAACTATATAATTTATATTATCTAAATTAATCCATTTTAAAATTTGTTGTTCTATATTTATTTCTTGTAATTTATCTACATACTGTTTTGCATTTACTTTTATAAATATTGAGTCCTCTTCAAGATTATTGAAATAATCTATTGCATTATTATAGTAATTTGGTATATTACTTGCTAAGTCTGTTATACTTGTTGTTATTGTTGGCATAACAAATCTAAAAATTACAAATATTAGTAATGCTGCTATAACATATACTAATAATACGCTTATTCCTCTTGAATGCTTTTTTAAAAATCTTTTTTTACTTTTATTTAAAGTATTTTCAATCCCTCTACTCGGCATATATAGTATATAAGCAACTAATATTGCCATAAAAAATGGCATCAATAAATTGAAAAGATTTCCAATCCAGCTGAATATTGCTGATACACTATCTATAGTTTTATATACTGTTATTACTGCTACTGCAAAAGAAAACCAAAATAGCCATTTTCTCCATTCCTTACTATTCATATGTTTCTCCTATTTTCCATATAAAAATTTATTTTATTATACACATAATTATACAATAAGACAAGCTTTATATCTAAAAAAGCACAATATTAATAGATTCTTAATAATATTACATAAAATATAAATGTGAATTTTTATCTATATAATTTATTTACTATTTTTTTTCACACTTTCATTTAGTGGGACTACTTTTATAGTATATCCCATTGGTCGTAATAGTTTCATAAGTGTAGTATATTGTGGAGTTCTTACAAAATTTTCAATTTTGGCAATAGAAGATTGGACTATTCCTGTTAAATTACTCAATTCTTGTTGTGTTAAATTTGATTTCTTTCTAATCTGTATAATTTCCTCTATTAATTCCATTTCCAATTTCATTTCTTCTTCCTCTTCAGGAGTAAAATTCAATTCTTTCTTTACATCTTTCCAATTTTTAAATTTACTCATACTAATCACTCCTATTTTTATAATCTTCTAATAATTTCTGTGCTCTTTCTATTTCACTTTTTGGCGTTTTTTGAGTTTGTTTCATAAATAGACTTAATAACACAAATTTATTATTGTACCAACTAGCAAATAATATTCTATCTCTTAATGGCCTTAACTCCCATATATTTTCACTTATTTTTTTAATATATGGCTCTGTTAATGTTAAACCATATTTTGACAGAAGTTCTATGTACATACTTACTTTTTTCAACTTTATTCTACTGTCTTTATTATTTTTATTTAATTCATTTATATATTCATACACCTCACTATATCCATCTTTATCTTCATAAAATTCTATATCATATTTCATTTATTATTCCTTCTATTGCTATATTTATATTATACCTTAAAAGATATAATACGTCAAATAATATATTTTCCTATCATTTATATAAATATTTGATAAATCATATATTTTCTCATACTTTTAAAATACTATATCTTAATATTTCTGAAGGTGCTTATAGTATCAAAAAAATACTCCTTTTACATGATTTATAAGTTTAGATTTGCTATTTATATATACTTCAATTACATCAAATCTTATATTTTTATTTTCTAAACCCTTTTTATAAATAAAAAACTTAGCAGCATTTATTATATGTCTCTTCTTATTTTCATTTATAGCCTCTATTCCATTTCCATATTTTTTAGATACCCTTGTTTTTACTTCTATAAAAACATATTCATCTTTATCAATCGCTATAATATCTATTTCTGCATTACTTGTAATAAAGTTTCTACAAATAATTATATATCCTAAATCTTCTAAATACTTTGATGCTAAATCTTCTCCATATTTTCCTATTTCTTTATTATGTAATTCTATTTTTATCACCTCTAATTAATCTTTCTCTATTATCTTATAAATTCCTAAATCTTTTTCTATTATTCCTTCTATTTCCATGTTAGTAAGTATTTTTAGTAATTTTCTTAACTCCATATTAGTTTGTACTATTAATTCATCAAGATTTTTTTCTTTGTCTACTAACAAACTATAGATTGGTATATATTCTGATTTCATATCTAAATTTATTTTCTTATTTAATATTCTTCTTTTTCTATTCTTAAATTCTGGATAATATTCTAATATATCTTCTATATTCGTTGTTAAAATTGCTCCATTTTTAATCATTTTGTTTACTCCTATTCCTACACAACTATCTAGTTTTCCTGGTAATGCAAATACATTTTTTCCTTGAATTTTTGCATTATTCACAGTTATACTTGTTCCACTTCTGTATCCTGCTTCTATTACTAAAATTCCTTCTGAAATGGCTGTTACTATTCTATTTCTTTTAGGAAAATTTTCTTTTAAAGGTTTTTCTTCATTTTCAAATTCTGTAATTACTAATCCATTATTATCTATAATCTTTTCATATAATTTTAAATTTGATTTTGGAAAAATATTTCCAAATCCACTTCCCATTACAGCAATTGTATTTCCTGCATTTTCTAAACATGTTTTATGTGCTATACTATCTGTTCCAACTGCCATTCCACTTACTATTGGAATATTTCTTAATGTTAATTCTTTAGCAAAAAATCTACAATTTTTTTCTCCATATTCTGTTATTCGTCTAGTTCCTACTATTGCAAAGTTTTTTTCATATAATAAATCTATATTACCTTTAGCATATAATTTTTTTTGTGAATCTTTTATATTTTTTAATTTATCTGGAAAGCTTTCTTTTTCTATTTCTATAATTCCTTTATCCATTTTTATCCTTTCTTTTATAACATAAAATACTAGTTAAATTTTATTTGCAAACAATATAGAATTTTTCTATCTTTTATCTTTATCTAAACTTCTATATTGTATAGCTTCTAATATATGGTCTGCTTCTATATTTTCTTTTTCTTCTAAATCTGCTATTGTTCTTGCCACTTTTAAAATTTTATAATAAGCTCTTGCACTTAAGTCTAATGCCTTAAATGAATTATTTAAAATATCTTCTGTTTTTTTATCTAGCCTGCAAAATTCTTCTATTAACTTTGGTGTTAATTCTGCATTAGAATAAATTGAATATTCTTTATATCTTTTTAATTGTATTGCTTTTGCTTTATTTACTCTCTGTTGAATCTCTTTTGAACTTTCACATACCTTACCTGCCATTTCTTCATAATTTACTGGATGAACTTGTATATGTATATCAAATCTATCTAACATTGGACCACTTAATTTAGCTTTATACTTTTCTCTCTGACTTTGACTACATGTGCATTCTTTTATTTTACTTCCATAATATCCACATGGACATGGATTCATACTTGCTACCATCATAAAATTACATGGATATGATACATTTATGCCTACTCTACTAATATTAACCACTCTATCTTCCATAGGTCCTCTTAAAACTTCTAATGTATTTTTATTAAATTCTAATAACTCATCTAAAAATAATATTCCTAAATGCGCTAAACTTATTTCTCCTGGTTTTGGTATTCTTCCACCACCAATCAATCCTATTTCTGAAATAGTATGATGTGGACTTCTAAATGGTCTTTCTGATACTAAACTTGCTTCTTTTAAAATTCCTGCTACACTATATATTTTTGTTATTTCTAATGCTTCTTCAAAAGTCAAATTTGGAAGTATACTTGGCATTCTTTTGGAAAGCATTGTTTTTCCAGAGCCTGGTGTTCCTATCATTAAACAATTATGACCTCCTGCAGCTGATATTTCTAAAGCTCTTTTAGTTAACTCTTGACCTTTTACTTCTGAAAAATCTAATTGTCCTGTTTTCTCTTTTTTTAATATTTCATCTATGTCTATTTCTTCTAAATTTATTTTGATTTTTCCGTTTAAATATTCAATAACTTGTATTAAATCTTCTACTCCTATAACTTCAAGTCCTTTTACAATTGCCGCTTCTTTTGCATTTTCTTTTGGTAATATTATTTTTTTAATACCCTTTTTATATGCTTCTACACATATTGGAAGAATTCCATTAATTTTATTTATCTTACCATCTAATGAGAGTTCTCCTATAAAAATAACTTTGCTTAAATCAATTTCATTTATAATATTCATTGACTTTAATATCCCAACTGCAATAGCTAAATCTAAAATTGCTCCATCTTTACGTATATTTGCTGGAGATAAATTGATTATATATTTACGACTTAATAATTCAATTCCACAATTTTTAATTGCTGTCCTTACTCTTTCTTTTGATTCTCTTATATTAGTATCTGGAAGTCCTACTACATCCCAACATGGCATACCAGAAGAGATGTCTACTTCAACATCAATTAAAATTCCATCTAACCCTTGCAGTGACATGCTTTTTATAACTGATAACAAAAGCTTCACTCCTTAATATTAAATTTTAAAATTTGAAAAAATTTTGGCGAACGCCAAAGAAATTTTGATATCACCTTAAAGTGACTTAAATTTTTAATATATTACTATGTTTTTTTATCTATGTCAATACCTTTTATAAAATTTAGACACTTACGATAAACAGTTTACTTAAATTAATTAGAAAAAGACAAAACCTCCGTCCCCCTGTCTATCAAAAAAAGAAAGCTTTCGCTTTCTTTTTATCTATTGATATATATAACATTCTAAAGTTTTTCTTCCAAATTGTAATGCAGATGAGTGAGAACCCATATAAATATCTATTCTATTATTAGATATTGCTCCTCCTCTATCTTGAACTACAAACCATCCACCGTTTGGTTTATCAGCTAAGGCTGGTACATATATTACTGTTCCAATAGGATATCCACTTCCTGCTGCTACTGTATGCCACTCTTTTGCTGCTGCACCTGAACTTGTAATTCCATTTGATTTTCCACAACAGATTGAACAAGAACAATATGCTGAAGTGTTTAATTTAACTACTTTTGGTGTTACTCCATCAACACTTGCTGCTATTGCTTCTGGTGATATAGATGCTGATCTGCTACCAGATCTTGAAGTAACTTTTGTAGATATTTGAACAATTTTATCAACTGGTTCTTTTATAACTTGTTCTGATATAACTGTTCTTTCTATTTCTTCTTCATCTTGATATTTTACTTTATATTTAATTTCTTTCAAACCATTTGCACCTTGTTGTAGTACAGAATCTTTTGTTTCTGTGCCTGATTTTGAAACATCTTTAGTTATCGTTTCATAAGGTACTTCTACTTGTTCTACAATAATCTTTTCTGTAACAGTTACGTATTTTCCTAAGATTTCTTCTGTTGTAACACTTTCAACTTCTTCAGCAATTACTTTTTTCTCTGCAGTTTTTTTAGCTATTGTTATTGTTTTAGTTAAATCTATATTAGAATCTGTTTCTGGATATACTGTTTCATCTGGTAATACTATTATATGATTTTCTGATAAAATATCAGATACTAAAACTTTTGATGTCATTACTGTAGATTCATAACCTTCTGGAAAAACTATAGTTACATAGTTAACTTCTGATTTTGAAGCCATAACTCCTATTGTAAGTAAACAAATTAGAATAATACTTATAAAAACAATCTTTCTAATTATCTTTATAGATAATTTTTCTTCTGTTTTCATAAATGTTCCTCCTTAACTTGCAAGCTCATTATACTATTAAATTAAAGGTTTGTCAATACATTGTTACAATTATGTTACAATCTTGTAACAGTTGATTTTACTAGTATTTCAGGTTTTTCTTTTTTTTATTATTTTAAATTTTCTAGTGCTTCTATTCTCTCTTCTATACCTGGGTGAGTTGAAAATAAACTACTCTTTTTTCTTTTTTCTTTAAAAGGTGTTATAATATACATATGTGCATTACTATTACTTGCATATTCTAATTCTTCAGCATCTGAACTTATTTTTCTTAATGCTGATATAAGACCATCTGGATTTCTTGTAAATGATATTGCTGTTGCATCCGCTAAATATTCTCTTCTTCTTGATACAGCAAGTTGTATAATTTGTGATAATATAGGCGAAATAATTAAAAATACTAGTCCTACTATCATAATTATTGCATTTCCTGAATTGTCGTCATCATTACTTCTTCTTGATCTAAAAGCTACCCTTGTAAACATATCTGATAACATGATAACAAATCCTACCATTACGCTTATAACGGCTGAAAGACGTATATCATAATTTTTTATATGTGCAAGTTCGTGTGCAACTACACCTTCTAGTTCATAATAATTTAATTTTTCTAATAGACCTTGCGTAACACAAATTATAGCATGTTCTGGATCTCTTCCTGTAGCAAAAGCATTTGGCTGTTTTGAATCTACTACATATAATCTAGGTTTTGAACTTACTCCTGATGCAATCATTAAGTCTTCAAGTATATTTGATAATTGTAAGTCTTCTTCTTTTGTGGCTGGTCTAGCCTTTACTGATGCTAGTACCACTTTATCACAATTGTAGTATGTTGCAATAGTAGATATACATGAGAAAATTAATGCTATTACTATAGCATATTCACCAAAATCAAAAGCATAACATAAAAAATATAAAATTAGTGTTATTATGGTTAAAAATGCAAAAACTACTATTCCTGTTTTTACTTTGTTTTTCCTAATATCTTCGTACATTTTGGACTTCCTTTCGTAATAATCTATGTAATTAAAATTTTTATATTTATACTATATTTTATACAAATTTTATTAATATATTAAAATAGCGCTACCCAAAAAGATAGCGCTAAAATTTTATTTACTAAAATCAACTTTTACATTTTGTTTAGCTTCTTCTGATGTTGTTTTAAATAATTCTTCCGCAGAAAAATGAAACATTGATGCAATTATGTTAGTTGGTACAACTTGTAATTTTGTATTGTACATTGTAACACTATCATTATAAAATTGTCTTGCATAAGAAATTTTATTTTCTGTACTTCTTAACTCTTCTTGTAATTCTGAGAAATTTTTATTTGCTTTTAAATCAGGATAATTTTCAGAAACTGCCATGATTGTTTTTAATGCTCCTGATAATTGATTATCTAATTCAGCTTTTTCACCAACTGTTTGAGCTGTTGCCCAAGAAGTTCTAAGTTCTGTAACTTTTGTTAATGTTCCTTCTTCATGTGCCATATATCCTTTTACAGCCTCTACTAAATTTGGTATCAAATCAAATCTTCTTTGTAATTGTACATCTATTTGACTCCAAGCATTTTTAACTTTTAGTCTTGATTGAACTAATCCATTGTACATTAAAATTACAAGAAGAATTATTGCTACTATGACTATTAATGCTATCCACATAATAATATCCTCCATAACTTAAATTTACAATTATTATATCACATAACTTTTTTATTGCAATAGCTATATGAAAAAAAGAAGAGATAGCTTTGTCTCTTGCTATCTCTTCAGGGATTATTAATTATTTCATAAGAAAATATTAAATATCTTTCATATCTCTATATTTGTTATATGTTAAATAAGCTAATACTATTAATACTATTGCTGGTATTACTATTAATTTAGCACCAGCTGCTGGTATAGTTGTTCCAGCTACTGTATTATCTTTTGTATTTGTATTGGTGTTATTTACTTTATTTGTATTTCTATTTGTGTTTGTATTATTTACTTTATTTGTATTTGTATTGTTATTTACATTATTTTTATCTTTATTCTTATCATTTTTGTTATCGTTCTTATTATCATCGTTATTGTTGTTATTATCACCTTTGTTGTCATTATCTTGGTTGTTGTCACCTTTGTTATCATCTTTATTGTCGTCGCCTTTATTGTCATCATCTTTTTGGTCATCATCTGGTTGTGTAGGCTTTGAAGCTTCTTTTATTGTTAAAGAAATATCTTTTGTAATTTCTTCTGATTCTTCATCTCCAACTGTAATAACGAACATTGAATAAGATATAGCTTTTTCAATATCACCAATTTTAGCTGTTGATTTTACTTTAAAATTAATTGTTAGTAAATCTGTATCTGAAGTTATTCCATTTTTAAAGTCTATAACAATTTTTGAATCATTATTAGATGATGGATCACCATTAAAACTGATTCCACTATCTGATCCTGAAACTCCAGTTGTTACATCTTCAACTTTTAATGTTTCATCTCCGATTTTTACTGTTCCATCTTCATTTTTTTGGATGCTATCAATTGTTAATTTTTCTAAAACATCTTTATTATAATTGATATATCCTTCAATATTTGTTACTTTCTTATCTACATTTTTTAAAGAAAGTGTTACTGAAACTTCTTTTCCAGCTTCTATAGTTGTTGAGCTTGTCTTAACATCTATAGTTGCGTTTACTGTAGCATAAACGCTTGTACAAATTAGTACAAAAGCAATGAATAATTGCAATAATATTAACTTATTTTTTTTCATATCACTCGTCTCCTCATTTATTATACATTATAAGGATAACATTTATGTTTTAAAAAAGCAATACCTTTTTTTGGTATTTTTTTTTATTAATTCTGGGTGACAAGCTGTAAGCTTGTCACCGCATTTTTTTTTATTTTTGATAATCTAAATTATATCCTTTAACTTCTGCTCTATGATATAATAACAATCTTGCATCTGCTGCATTTACTTTTGTATCATTATTTATATCTGCTGATTCAAAAGCTTCAATTCCTAATTGTGATCCTTGAACTTCTGCTCTATATGCTTTTATTAATAATGAGTCTACTGCATTTGCTATACCATTTCCGTCTACGTCTCCTTTTACTGAAACTGAGTAAACTAATGGTTCTCCATTTTCATTTGTAGCTATTTTTCCATTTAAGTCTCTAATTTCTACAAACATTCCTGTTCCTATATATCCTGTTTTTACTTCTTCACCGTTTTTTGTTACAACTGCAACATAGTTATCTTCATTTAAAAGATTTGATTTGAAATCTGCTACTGGTGTTTTTGTTTTTACTCCAGTTACCATTTCATCTTTTACTTCATATCCTAGAACTATATTATTTACATCTTGTGCTTTATTTATTCTAACTGATACAGTTTTTACTATTGTTTTATCTGCATTTGATGTAGCAACTACTGTTATCGCTGTTGCTGTTTCATCTGCAGCTACTGCTAATACACCTTCTTGAGAAATAGTTGTATTTGCACTCTTGTTACCATTTACTGACCATGTAACTGTTTTATCTTCTAAGTTTGTTCCTTCTACTCTTGCTGTAAATTCTTTGTTTTCTCCAACTTTTACTTCAACATTTTCTGATGGATTTATTGTTATTGTTATATTTGTTGGATTTACTGGTTTATTTTCTTTTATTACTTTTACTGATACTGTAGCACTTACAGTTTCATTTGCTGCTGACACAGCTGTTACTGTTAATGCATCAGATTTTTCATCTTCTGCTACTGTTAATACTCCGTTTCCAGAGATTGATGTATTTATACTTGTATTTCCTGTTACTGTCCAATTAATTGTTCTATTTGTTATATTTGTTCCTTCTAATGTTGCTGTAAAGTTTCTTGTTTCTCCTGCTTTTACAGAAACTCCTTCTGAAGGATTAATTGTTAATGATAAGTTAGCATTTTCTCTAACTATTTTTACTCTTACAGAATCATTAACTGTTGGATTTGCATTTGAAGCTGCAATTACTGTTATATAATCTGCTCTTTCATCTGCTCCTATTGTTAATCTTCCTTCTGCATTTATTACTGTATTTGTACTCTTGTTTCCTTGTACTGACCATCTTACTTTTGTATCTGTTAAATCTTCCCCTTCAACTTTTGCTGTAAATACTTTGTTTTCTCCTGGTTTTGCAGATAAATCTTCAGATGGGTTAATTGTTACTTTTGAAACTTGTTTACTTCCAACTACATATTTTATTGTAGCTTTTGTTCCTTCACCTATACAAGTATCAACTGTTGTTCCATTTCCGCTCATAGCTTTTACAACTACTTTAGCTTCTTTTTCTCCAGGTGTTCTTGTATTTAAAGTTACATATGTTCCTTCTGATTCAACTCTACCATTTTGACTTGTTTCACCAAAAGCTGTTCTTTCTGTATCTATTGCTAATAATTGTGTAAATATTTTTGGTAATTCAACATCAACTGTTGTTGGATGATCAGATAATATTATTGGTTCTTCTATATCTATATTGATATTTTGATTTTTTAAGTTAATATTCATTGTGTCTTCTCTAGCTAAGTAATTAGCATAGTTTCCATTTGTTAAATAATCTAAGTATATTAATAAACTTGTTACATCTGTAATTTGGTTTCCAGATAAATCAAATTCTTTTAAGTTTTTAAATAATTTTGCATATTGTTCTTCTGATATTTTTAATTCACCAGCTATTAAGTTGTTACTTACATTTAAGTAATTTAAGTTTGTTAATTCTGCAAGTACACTTATATCTGAAATATAGTTATATGATAAACTTAATTTCTTTAAGTTTTTAAGTGCTGCCCAATTTACGTTTGTAACATCAGCTATATAATCATAATCTGCATATATTTCTGATATTTGTGTTAATGATGTAATTCCATCTAAATCTTCTAATTCTGCGTTATATGATATGTCTAATTTCTTTAATCTTGGTAATGTAACATATCTTTCTACATTTCCATTTAATAATTTATTTGCAAGTGACATCATTTGGTTATATATAAATAAGTTAGTTGTTGGACTTACATAAGTAACTCCTTTTTCATTTACATCTTCATATATACTAATTGATTTTATTATATTTGCACTTGCTGCTGTACCTATTTTACTTAATACAGCTGTTACATTATCTGCATCTGCACCTTCTACATCTGCTGTAGCAAGTGATATTAATTCAGATGTTCCATAAATTGTTGATTTTTTAGATAATTCTGAAACTTTTTTGTATTCTCCAATACCAGCATTTATTCTAATTTCTTTTGAATCAGCTGATCTATATGTTAAAGTTTTTGTTTCATAATCTTTATATACTTTATAAAGGTCTGTTGCTACATCATTATTTTTCATTTTTTCTAATAATGTATTTTCAAAATCTGATGGTATTTCATCATATCCAAATTCTTTTATTCTATTTTCTAGATAATCTTTTTCATAGCAATATCCTGTAGCTGTATCTTCGTTCATTCTTTTGATTAAGCAATAATTTGCCATTTCAGAATAAACTCCGATTTCTCTTATTTTATCTAATACATTGATAATTTGTACTCTGTTTAATGCTGTTTCATCTAAGAATTTTTTGAAATAGTCACCTAATGGTGTTTCTGTATCTTTGTTTTCAAAATCAATTCCAAATGCGCTAGCAAATAATTTTTTATCTAATTCTGATAAACCTTCTTTAGATTCTAAAGCTGTTAAATAGCTTATTTCTTCTGTTAATAATGATTTTGCAGCTTCTGTTGTTGTATGTGTTGCATCATAATATGCTTTATATTCTTCATATGTTTGATAATTTACGTTATCTGATAATAAAGTTGTTAATCTATATTCATTGTTATATATTTCATATAATTTATCTAAATATGAATACATACTTGCAATATCTGAGTTCATTTCACTCATACTTTCAGCTAATAAATCTAAATGTCCTTTTACTTCATTTCCTTCTTCGTCTACATATCCTTCAATTTCTTTTATAATATTTAAAATTGAATCTGATTTACTTTTTATTTCATTTGCATAGTTTTCTGCTGTTTTATCTAATGTTGCAGCTGATTTTAATAAATTAATTATTTGTGATACAGCTGTTTCAACAGATTTAATGTTTTCTTCTATTGCTTTTTTATCTTCTTTTGTTTGTGTTGATGCTTTTGATAAGTTTCCATATTGTCTTGTATTTAACCAGTAATTATATGTTTCTTGTAATTTTCCTTCCATTATACCTTTATTAGCTTCTAATAAATATAATGGTTCTATACTACTTAAGTAGTTATGAGAAACATTTAAATAAGATGTTAATCCTACAAATTTTTCTATTCCTGATAAATCTCTAATTTGTTTATTATTTAATATTAAAGATTTTATTTTATTCATTAATACTGTGTTATCAATAACAAATGTTTTTGGAGCATCATATGCTGCTTCATATAATGTTACACCTGTTTCTTCACTTGTATATGCAATTTTGTATCCAGCTTTTGATGTCATATCTCCATTATCAGCTACTGTAGTTATTACTGTTTCTTCAACAGCAGTATCAACTCTAGCTCCTATAGTTGAACCATTTGATTCATATAATGTATTTGTATCTGGATTATATGCATATTCAACAGCTTTTGTTGCTGTATTTGTTAATACATGGTATGTTTTTCCACCAATTGATTTTGTTACATAAGTATATGTTTCATATATAGTATTTCCATCTGTATCTACTGCATATGGATAACTTGCAAGTTCTGGATTAACTTTTTGTCCTGCTGTTAATTGTTCTTTTATTGCATTATAAAGATTTGTATCCATTGTTGTTATTGCAGATTCATTACTAGAATGAACTACATAATATAAATTAAATCTACTTCCATTTAATATATTTTCTGAAGCTTTGTTTGGATTGTTTGCTTGTGCTGCTTCAGTTGGATCATCATATATATAGATGCTCAATCTTACTAATCCTCTATATGCTGCTCCTGTTTCACTAGCTATTCTTATTTGTATATTTGGATCTACTTCTGATACATACATTGGCATAGATTTTACTGATGGTGCTATTCCTCCCCAGTTTTGAGCAACTGAAGATTCTGTTTTCCATGATGCTTTAATGTATCCAGCAAGTTCTAATATTGATGGTAATTTGTAGCTTGCTGTTTCTTCATTGTTTGATTCTTCTTCGATGTCTACTACTGCTGTTTCAACAAGATTTACATTTTGACCACTTAATATTATTGTTCCATTTTCTTTTAGTCTACTTATTAAAGAAAAGATTTCACTAACATCATCTAAGTTGTTAGTAGATAAATCTAAGTATGTTAAATTACTTAAAGTATTTAATACACCTAAATTACTTTCTTTAGATAAGTTGTTTCCTGATAACTCTAAATGAGTTAATCCTGAGAAAGCTTCTAATCCTGTAAGGTCTGAAATTGCACCTTCATTAAGGTTTAATTTTGTAACTTTACTTAATTCAGCTTCACTCATAAATAGTGTGTGAGTAACGTCACTACCATTGTAAGCTATTCCTTGAGTTTCAAGGCTTTTTACAATAGCAGTATACAATTTACTGTTTAGTTGAATCTCTTCACCTTCTGCTGCATTTACCACAAATAGTGGTAAGATGCAATTCAATAGCATAATTGTAATTAATGCAATTGAGATTAACATTTTCCTTTTCATAATAAATCCTCCCTGAATATTTCATTAGCACTATCATAGCATTTTGAAAAATTTTTTCAATAGTATTTTTTTTCAGGTTTTCTAAAATCTGTAAATTCTTTTTACGGAACTTCATTTAAAAAGTCTAAATTTTTTTTTATTAAATTTTTGTTACTTTTTTTGTTACTTTTTTAAAATTTCTTACGTAAATAAGCTTTTTGGAATTTTTTTCCAGAGAAATTTTTAAGAAAAAAAGTCGATATTTGAAAAAAAAAACAGAATAAAGATTTTGTACGCAGTGCAAACTGCTACAAAATCTTTATTCTGTCATAATTATCTAGTACAGAAATTTATCCCACTGGGATAAATTTCCTACTATAGAACAAAAGTGGACATTATGAAAATTGCCAAAAAAACTTATTGTAAAAGTCCACGTCTTTGTTCTACGTGCCAAATTTACGTTAGTAAATTTGTGTACAAAATTGCCGAAGGCTTTATTTATTAGGAAAGTTCGAAAAACTTTCCTAATAAATAAAAAACATATAAGTTCTATTAAATTGAACTTATATGTTAAATATTTTACTTGCATTTTCATATGTAGCTTTTGCTACCTCTTCTATAGATATTTTCTTAATTTCAGCTATTTTGTCTGCTACTAATTTTACATTAGCTGGGTTATTTCTAGTACCTCTTAAAGGCTCTGGACTAAGATATGGTGAATCTGTTTCAATTAAAATTTTATCTAATGGAACCAAATTTACTACTTCAAATGACTTGGCATTTTTAAAAGTTATATTCCCACTAAATGATATATAAAATCCTAGTTTCAATCCTTCTTTAACTAATTCTTGATTTAAAGGGCAACAATGAAAAATACCTTTTTTATTGACCTGATGTGATTTTAAAATTTCTATTGTATCAATAGCAGCATCCCTTGTATGAATCACTATAGGCTTATTCAGTCTATTTGCTATTTCAATTTGCCTTATAAATAACTCTTTTTGTTCTTCTTTATTTTCTTTATTCCAATAATAATCTAATCCTATTTCTCCAATTGCAACTACTTTTTCATTTTTAGCTAATTTTTCTATTTCTAAAAGATTCCCTTTAGAATAATCTTCCATGTCATTTGGAGATATTCCGAACTGCACAATGTATAAACTCATTTTTGTTTGCAATTTCTAAAGCAAACTTACTTTTTTCTAAATTATATCCAACACATACTGTATGTGTTATTCCATCTTCATATACTCTTTTTATTATTTCTTCTCTATCTTCATCATATTTTTCATCATTATAATGTGAATGTGAATCAAAAAATTCCATATGTTTACTCCTCTAGTATCGCTGTTACATAAGCTACAGCATATTCCTTGCAATGTGATAAACTAATATCTATACTTTTTAAATTTTTAAGCTCAAAATTTAATTTCACTTCTGGCTTTCCATTTTCGTTATTTACTATTTCAAAGTCTTTAAAAGAATATTTAAAATTTATATAATCACTAAGTGCCTTATAAATTGCTTCTTTAGCTGAAAATCTAGCTGCATAACTTTGATACTTCTGAAGTTTTCTTGCCTCACAATATTCTATCTCCCCAGAAGTATAAATAGATTCTATAAACTTCTCTTTTTTTCTTTCAATAGCATTTTTTATTCTTTCTATTTCTACTATATCTGTTCCAACTGATATTTTCAAAATCAAATCCTCTTCTTTACTTATGATAGCAAATACATTAGGAATAATATATTTACTGTATTAAACACTAATGAGAATATAAGTAATATTACTATTATAGAGTAATATACATTATTCTTTTCTATATTTAAGTCTTTATATATTACTTCGTATTTATTTTGTATTTCAGCATATAACTCATCTAACTCTAAAGTTTTATTAAGAGTTTTATAGTATAAAGCCCCTGTATCATCTAAAGTAGCTTCTTTATTCCATATATCTTTTGTAAATTTTATAAAATTTACTCTCATCTTTACAATCTTATCATAACTTTTAAAATCATTATTAAGTTTCATCAAAAACAACTTTTTATATAATGATAATATATAAAGATAAAAATATTGATTCTCATATTCATATGGTAATTTTGTATAGTTATAAGTATCTATACCAGAACACATTATATTTGAACTTCTATTTGATATAGTAGTTTTTACATATTTAAGTTTTTCTATAATATGAAGATTATGCTCAATATTTGCTTTATTAAAATCCGAATTATAATCACTAGGTAAGACATTTGCAAATTTTAGAAAGTCATTTTCTATATTTATAAAATCTGTTTTTTCATTCCAATTACTTGTTTCAACACAAACATAAGAATAAGTATAAAATTGAGAATTAATTATGTCTTCTTTACTTCCTTTGTTTGATTTTGATTTATTACTTATACCTGTAATTTGATTTATTAATTCAGTTATGTCCTCCATATCTTTAAAAGTATCAGTTTGTATTTTTATGTTCTCATACTCTTTTAATGAAGCAAATTCTGAATTAATCCCCTTAAATCTATAATTAAAGTTTAATAAATCCATAAACTTATTTGTATTTTCTAAATGAGTTTTCATTGTAAAAAAACATATTCCTGTATTAAAACAAATAAGTTCTATTCCTTCTATCTTGAAAAAGATTCCATTCTCTGTTCCAACTTTTCCTTGTATATCTTCTGCAAAGTTATAGCTAAAGCATGCTACACTATCTTTAGAAATTTTTTTCTTTTTTTTCTCTATATCTAACGAATTAAAATTTTTTAGTTTATCCCCTCTAAGTTCAAATGTTGGAAACAAATATGACCTTATATTTGGTAAGAAAAAGTTATATATATCTAAGTCCTTTTCCTTTTCAAATACTTTGTATGAACATTTCTTGTCTTTTAAAAGCTTTAATATATACCTATCATATTTTGTTTCATCAATAATATATGGATGTATAAAATACGTATATTGATATTTCGTCATTAGTTCCAATGTTTATTACCTACCTTTTTTCTTCTGTTTGCTTTGTTACTTTGTATATATGTTTAGACTTAAATCATTATATCTGTGCCATTCTCCTATAAAATCAATATATAAATAATCTTCTAAATTTACACTTGGTTTATAAGCAATGGTTCCATCTGATTTTAATGAACCCCAAAATCCATCTTTTTTTACTGCACAATATCCAAATTCATTTTGTTCTTTAGCATCGTCATAAATACAGTCAACTACTCTCTCTCCATTTTTGTTTTCATAACCAAATTTTCCATTTTCTTTTATTAAAAATAAAGTATTTGTTGTTAACATATCTTTATTAGTTTTTTCTTCAAATTTAAAATTATAATATTTATAATCACTATTTTCTCTTACTCTTAAATATCCATTTTCTATATTTAAGTCAGAAATAATTACATTCTTTAAAACAGTATTAAGATTTCTGTCAAGTATATCTGTTTTATAATCTTCTCTTTCACATTCAAAGAAATCAGCGGATTTGATGTATGAAATTGCATCATATTTAAAATCTATTTTTGCATTTTCTTCACTATCTATAATTCCATATTTTCCATTTTTTTGAGCTATATAACAATCAGAAAAAGCAAATTTTAAATTTTCATATTCAGCCTCAATAATTTCTTCTCCATCTTTTGAAATAACTCCATATTTATTATTTTCTATAATAATGAAATTATCTACTGCTATTTCTTCTATACTATCAAACCCTCTATCTAATATAACTTTTTCTTGATTATCTATAACTTGCATTTTACCATCTTGTGATACTACATAATAATTATTTGAATAAACATTTCTTATTTCATCATATTTGCTATCTAGTATCTTTGTTTTATCAGCTCCTATAACTCCACTTTTATTTTCACTATTTTTAACAATATATCCATTTTCATAAGTATCTGTAAGACTTGAAATCTCTGCATATTCTACTGGAATAATTATTTCTCCTGCTACTGTACCTACTAATCCTTTTTTACCATCTTTTTCTATTATTATACTTTTTTCTATCCCTGGCATAGCATATATATTATCATATTCTGCTTCTAATATTTTTTTTCCATCAAAATTTATAAGTCCTAGTTTTCCGTCTTTTCTATATTTTAAAACATTACTTTCATACCAAACTGTCATTCCATCAGTATTTTCAAGTGGTTCTATATTTTCGTATTCTTTAAATATCTCATTTCCTTTTTCATTTATAACCTTTGTTTTATAACTTTCATTTCCATAATCTATATCATAGCTACAAATAAATAAATCTTTGTTTTTATCTGGTATCATTATCATTTCATCATATTCTGGTTTTATTACTATATTTCCTTTGTTATCTATTACTCCCCATTTCTCATTTTCGTAAGCTACTTGATAAGTAGTTAATGAAGAAACATCTTTCGGTTTTCTATTGTCTACTAATAATATTTTTAATGAGTAAATCATCATTACTACAACAATAATAGCAATTATTGAAGCTAGTATTTTTTTAGAATCAAAACTTCCTGAGGTATCATCATACCTTCTTCCTCTTCTTCTACTCAAATTTATACCTCCAAAACAAATATAATTTTCCAATATTGCATATATACTATATCATTTCAAGCTAAAAATTACAATAAGATATATAGATTTTTATATGATATTTCTAATATTTTAACCCTAAAAAAATAAACCATACTGCTCTTGACAAAAAAACAGTTGGTTTATAAAAATCTCTATATGCATAACTTCTATTATTACTAAATATAGTTATTGTTATTAATACATTATTCTTTTACATTCTACTTATCTAAAAAATGCTGATATACTTCATTTTTACTTATATTTCTATCTTTTGCTATCTGTTTGATAATATCTTTTTTACTCATTCCTTGTTCTTCATAAAAACCATAATGTTCTTCTAAAGTTTTTTCATTTACTTTACTTAATTCTATATCTTTCTTTGATTCAAAACTTCCTTCTATTAAAATAACAAATTCACCTTTTATATCATCAATTTTATCTAAAATATTACTTACAGTATCTCTAATAAATTCTTCGTGTATTTTTGTAAGTTCTCTTGCTAAAACGATTTTTCTATCTCCAAGAATTTCTAATATACTTTCTAAAGTTCCTTTTAACTTATGTGGTGCTTCATATAATATAAGAGTTCTAGTTTCATATTTTATCTCTTCTAACTTTTCTCTTTTTTCTTTTTTTATAGCAGATAAAAATCCTATAAAGCAAAATTCTCGTGTAGATAGTCCAGATGCAATTAAACTATTTACTAATGCACAAGCTCCTGGTATTGGTATTATTTCTATATCATTTTCAATTGCTACTTTAACAATTTCTTCTCCTGGATCTGATATTCCTGGAGTTCCTGCATCTGAAACAACAGCTATATTCTTTCCTTCTAATAGCTTCTCTATTAAAACTTCACTTTTAGTTTTTTCATTTTGTTTATAGTAACTTATTAAAGGTTTAGAAATTTCAAAATGATTTAATAATCCTAAAGTATGTCTTGTATCTTCTGCTGCTATTAAATCAACTTCTTTTAGTACTCTTAATGCTCTTAAAGTTATATCTTCTAAATTTCCTATTGGAGTTGCTACTAAATATAATTTTCCTTTCATTTCTTACACTCTTTTCTTATTATATATTTCTAAAATTTCGTCTGTATATTCGCCATCTTCTCTGTAAACTACAAGTGGTTTATCTATTTTTAAAAACTCTTTTGCATTTCTTACTGCACGAATTAAAATTAAATTTGGTTTATCATCAGCTTTAGGATGGACAAATCTAATATTTTTAGGCTCTAATTTATACTTTCTAAGTAGACACATAATATCCACTAATCTTTCAGCTCTATGTACCATATAAAATTCACCTAAATCTTTTAATAGTGTACTTGCATTTTTTATTACATCTTCTAAAGTACATTTTACTTCATGTCTTGATATTAATTTTTTTTCTTCAATGTTTGTAAGTCCTGTATCAGTCTTTTTGTATGGAGGATTTGTAACAACAACGTCAAACTTATGCTTTTCTAAATGTTCAAAAATGTTATTGATATCTGAATTTATAATTTCAATTCTTGTTTGTAAATCATTTAAAATCACACTTCTTTTTGCCATTTCTGAAACATCTTCTTGTATCTCTACTCCATATATTTTTTCTAAACTTGTTTTAGCACATAATAATATAGATATTATACCTGTCCCTGTACCTATATCTACTACTCTTGAATCTTTTTTTATTCCTTTAGCATAATCAGATAATAATACACTATCTATTCCAAAACAAAATCCGCTTTCATTTTGAATAATTTTTAAGTTTTTATATTCTAAATCGTCTATTCTTTCATTTTCTTTTAGTTTCAAATTTTCCTCCAACTATTATTTTAATACTTTCTTATTATACATTACTTTTCTGGTATTTTCAATCATTATGTATTTGCTTAAAATCACTAATAAAGTGCATTTACTTTTTTTAATTCCCTTTTTTAAAAAAATTAATAGGCAGTAAGAAAGAAATTTATTTCGCTAATAATTCTTTCCTACCGCCATATTTTCTAAAATGCATATGTAATTTACCTTCTGCTAACCTGATTTTTTAAATCTATTTCACAATCTGAAAATGCATCTGTTTCTTGTCCTTCAATTAGTATTTTTATACTATTTACTTCTGTAAGTTCTGTTAACGTATTTACTAAAGAATATACAGAATTACTTTTTTGGATGTTGTCAGTATTTCCTTCCACAAACTCTTTACTAAAATTAATTGTTACACAACCATTCTCAAAACTAGTTTCTAGTAAAGTAGTTCCTTCTGGTAACACTTTTCCATAGTTACTATTTTCAGGTCCTTCCAAAATCATTTTTATTAGTTCTTCATATGGATTTTTTAATAATACTTTAGAATCAATTAATCTAGTTTCCTTTGCTAGTTCGTTTGTTTCATTATTTTTAAAGTATAGTGTTACTATAGTTTTTCTAAGTTCCACTTCTTCTATTTCTGTTTCAGGCACATATTCTGTTTCTATATCTACATTTAATATAATTACTGTACCTAATACTAAAATTGCACAAACAACTACTAAAATTATCCATTTTTGCATATTTATTCCTCCTTTGGTAAATACTATTCTAAAATCTTATTTTTATTCATGTTATATATAAAACAATTTATCTAGTTTTTAAAACTACATTTTAGAATTAATTAAACTACATTGTTGACTAATAACCAAATTTGGTGTATTATATTTTATATTTATATAATAATTTTGATAGGATTATATACAAATTAAATACTTATACAAATTTAAAAAATAAAATTTGTTCAATGGTTTATAGATTTATCCATATAAAATCTAAATAAATTTTTGAAGGTATATTATGGCAAAAGTTAGAGATTTAGTAAGTGGTTTAACACATTGTATAGGAGCTAGCTTATCTCTCATTGGTTTAGTTGTTTTAATCGTATTTTCTGCTATCTGGGGAGATGCTTATGATATAGTGTCATTTACAATATTTGGAGTAGGTCTATTTTTATTATATCTATTCAGCACCCTTTATCACTGGTTAAACATAGGAGAAAAAGGACTTACAGTTTTCAAAAAACTAGATCATATAATGATATATATATTAATTGCAGCATCATATACTCCTATATGTTTAGGTCCATTAAGAGGTCCTTGGGGGTGGTCAATATTTGGTGTTGTCTGGGGATTTGCTGTACTTGGCACAATTCTTACATCTATATGGATAAAAGCACCTAGAGCACTTACAACTGGTATTTATATAGCTATGGGATGGGTTGTTATTATTGCTATTTATCCATTAGTTAAAGTTTTTAAAGAAGCAAATCTTTTGTATAGCTTACTTTGGTTACTTGCCGGAGGAATTTTTTACACAATTGGTGGACTAATCTATGGATTAAAATGGCCAAAAATTAATTTTAAACATTTTGGTTTTCATGAAATTTTTCATATATTCGTAATGCTTGGAAGTGCTTGTCAATATTGGTTTATACTAAGATATGTTTTAATGATATAACTGTAAAAAGATATTTATATAAATTTTATAAATATCTTTTTTATTTTGTATATATGTTTATAAATTTAATACATTTATATTACTCGTTTAATCACTACTTTTCTATCTTATTATCAATAAATATTATTCTTATTAAGATTTTATTAATTTATCAAATTTAATTTTGGGCCAAAACGTGCTAAAAATAAACTATTTTCTACCCTATTTTAGGAATATTTAAACATTGACAAAATGCGACAAAGGTTATAATATATATGATATTATGATAATAATTTTAATCATTTTTAGATATAAAATTCATTACATGGTTTCTTAAAGAAAAGTGAGGTAATTTATGAAAGAATTATTACATGTTGGATTAGATATTGGTTCAACAACAGTAAAAATTGTAATTTTAAATAAAGATTTAGAAATTGTTTATTCAAACTATGAAAGACATTTTTCAGATACAAAATCAACACTATATAATGTTTTGAATAAACTTGTTAAAGACTATCCAGACAATGCTTTTACAGTTTCACTTACTGGATCTGGAGCTCTTGACATATCAAAAATTTTAAATGTTAATTTTATTCAAGAAGTTATTGCATGTAAATCTGCTGTTGAAAAACTAATACCACAAACTGATGTCGTAATCGAACTTGGTGGAGAAGATGCAAAAATCATTTACTTTGATAAATTTATAGAACAAAGAATGAATGGTACTTGTGCTGGTGGTACTGGTGCTTTCTTAGATCAAATGGCATCATTATTAAACACAGATACAAATGGTTTAAATGAACTTGCAAAAACACATGAAACAATATATCCTATTGCTTCTCGTTGTGGAGTTTTCGCAAAAACTGATATACAGCCTTTATTAAATGAAGGAGCAAGAAAAGAAGATATTTCAGCATCAATTTTCCAAGCAGTAGTAAATCAAACAATTAGTGGTTTAGCATGTGGTAGACCAATAAAAGGAAAAGTAGCATTTTTAGGTGGTCCATTAAACTATCTTCCTGAACTTAGAAAAAGATTTATTGAAACCTTAAAATTAAAAGATGATGCAATAATAGTTCCTGAAAATGCCCACCTTTTAGTTGCTACAGGAGCAGCTTATGCATCACTTGAAACCACAAAAATAACAACTAATGAATTAAAAGATAAATTAAAAGATTTTAAAAAAGCTAAATATACAGAAGGAAAAACACTTCCTCCTTTATTTGAAACAGAAAAAGATTATGAAGAATTTAAAGAACGTCATGATAAAGATAAAGTAAAGAGAAATGATTTAAAAACTTATTCTGGAGATGCATTTTTAGGAATAGACGCAGGTTCAACAACTACTAAATTAGTATTAATAGATAAAGAAGGTTCTCTTCTTTACTCATTATATGAAAATAATAAAGGAAATCCACTAAAAAGTGTTATTTCAATGTTAAAAAAATTATATAAAGAAATACCAGAATCAGTTATTATACGTTTTAGTGGTGTAACTGGATATGGTGAAAAATTAATACAAACAGCATTACATATTGACTTAAATGAAATTGAAACAATTGCCCACTATACAGCTGCCCAAAAATTTTTGCCAAAAGTAAATAGCATTATAGACATTGGTGGACAAGACATGAAGTACATTAAATTAAAAAATGATACTATTGACAACATCATGCTTAATGAAGCTTGTTCTTCAGGTTGTGGTTCATTTTTAGAAACTTTTGCCAAAAGCTTAGATTTAAAAATTGAACAATTTGTTGAAGAAGCCATAAAATCAAAAGCACCTGTTGACTTAGGCTCAAGATGTACAGTATTTATGAATTCAAAAATTAAACAAGCTCAAAAAGAAGGGCATTCTGTTGGAGATATATCAAGTGGGCTTTCATATTCAATTATAAAAAATGCTATACAAAAAGTTATGAAAGTTAGAGATGTAAAAACACTAGGAAAAAACATAGTAGTTCAAGGTGGAACTTTCTATAATGATGCTGTACTTCGTAGTTTTGAATTAATAGTTGGTAAAAATGTTGTAAGACCAGACATATCAGGATTAATGGGTGCATACGGAGTAGCTCTCCTAGCACAAGAACAATATAATAGTAATTTAGATATGGAATATAGATCTACAATATTAAAAACAGAAGATTTAGATAATTTAAATATAAAAGTTTCCCATATACGTTGCAAAGGTTGTGAAAATAACTGTCAACTTACAATAAACACATTTGAAGATGGTAATAAATTCATATCAGGCAATAGATGTGAAAAAGGTGCTGGTCAAGTATCAGAAAAAAAAGATTTACCAAATATATATAAATATAAATTTGAAAGATTATTTAGCTATGAACCACTTTCTGAAGAAAATGCTCCTCGTGGAACAATCGGAATTCCTAGAGTATTAAACATGTACGAGGATTATCCTTTCTGGTTTACGTTCTTGACAAAATTAGGATTTAGAGTAATTCTTTCAGAAAAAAGTAATAGAAAAACTTATGAAAAAGGTATTGAATCTATGCCTTCAGAATCAGTTTGTTATCCGGCAAAACTTGCTCACGGCCATATTATGAGTCTTATAAATCAAGGTATAAACACTATATTTTATCCTTGTGTACCATATTCTAGAAAAGAATACGAACAAGCTGATAATCATTATAACTGTCCTATAGTAATATCTTACTCAGAAGTTATAAAAAATAATGTTGAAGAATTAAGAAAAGATAGTATAAAATACATAAATCCATTTTTGCCTATTGATGATTTAAAAAATTTAGTAAAAGTTGTATATGATTCTGAATATTTTAAAGAATACAACTTTACTAAAAAAGAATTAAAAATCGCAGCTGAAGCTGCAGAAGCAGAATATCAAAATTACAAAAATGATGTACGTAAAAAAGGAAAAGAAACAATAAAATATATTAAAGATAATAATTTAAGAGGTATTGTTTTAGCTGGAAGACCATATCATGTTGATCCAGAAATAAATCATGGTATTGATACTCTTATCACAAGTTTAGGATTATGTGTATTATCAGAAGATAGTATATGTGAAGTAAAAGATGGCGTAAGTAAACATTTAAGAGTAGTTGATCAATGGGTATTTCACTCAAGATTATATGCTGCAGCAGAATTTGTTGGAAAACATGATTTTCTAGAAATGATACAATTAAACTCATTTGGTTGTGGTGTTGATGCAGTAACTACAGATCAAGTTGAAGAAATATTAAAAAGTTATGAAAACATGTACACTCTTATAAAAATTGATGAAATCAACAACTTAGGAGCTATCCGAATTCGTATACGTTCATTACTTGCCAGTATGAATAAACGTATTGCAAATAAAAAGATAGAAAATGAAGAAAAAGAAAATAAAACTAATGAAATTTTAGGTGACTATGAAGTAAAAAGAATACCTTTCACAAAAGAGATGAAAGATGAATATACAATTCTTGTTCCTCAAATGGCTCCAATACATTTTGAGCTTTTAGAACAAGGCTTATCAGTCCTTGGATATAAAGTAAAAGTATTAAGAGATTGTACAGAGAAAACAGTTGAAACTGGTTTAAGATATGTAAATAACGACGCCTGTTATCCATCAATTTTAACTACAGGTCAATTTATAGAAGCATTACAATCAGGAGAATATGACTTAAATAAAACAGCACTTATAATGTCTCAAACTGGTGGCGGATGTAGAGCTACAAACTATATAGGTTTTATAAGAAAAGCTTTAAAAGATGCTGGTTTTTCTAATATACCAATTATTTCCTTTAATGTAGTAGGTATGGAAAAAGCTAGCGGATTTAAAATAACAATTCCAATGGCAATAAATTTAATAAAAGCTATATTTTATGGAGATTTATTACAAAAATTATTATTAAAAAATAGAGCATATGAAGTAAATAAAGGTGAAACCAAAGCTATGTTTGATAAATGGATGGAAAAATGCAAAGCACTTGTTAGAAAATCTACTTACAAACAATTTAAACAATCAATATATGACATAGTTAATGATTTCGAAACAATAGAATTAGATACTTCTATTGAAAAACCTAAAGTTGGTATAGTTGGAGAAGTTCTAATAAAATATCATCCATTTGGAAATAATTTTGTTATTGATGTACTTGAAAAAGAAGGAGCAGAAGTTATTTCACCAGATTTTATGGGATTCATAAAATTTATCGCAACACATAAAATTACAAATAACACATTACTTAATACTGACAAAACAAAAGCAAAATTATTCAAAGCCGCAATAAAAGCTATTGAAATGTTAGAAAAAGATCTAAAAATTGCACTAGGAAATTCTAAAAAAGATTATTTATTACCATGTGACATTTTTGAATTAGAAACTAAAGTAAAAGATATTTTATCAATAGGTAATCAAACTGGAGAAGGTTGGTTCTTAACTGCAGAAATGGTTGAATACATAGAACATGGAATTCCTAATATAGTTTGTGTACAACCTTTTGCTTGTCTACCAAATCATGTTGTTGGAAAAGGTGTTATAAAATCAATAAGAGAAAAATATCCTTATGCAAACATCTCTCCTATCGACTACGATCCTGGAGCAAGTGAAACAAATCAAACTAATAGAATAAAACTACTAACAACAGTAGCTAAAGATAATTTGAAAAAGAAAAAACAATCAAAAAAAGCAATAGAAATTGAAAACCTTGTAAATAAAGAAGAAAAAAATACTAATAAAAGTAATTCATAAAACATTAAAAATATACCAAAAGCGAGTCTAATTTATTAATAATTATAGACTCGCTTTTTTTACCCAAAAACTTTTTATATATTGATTTATAATATTCTCATTATTTGGTTCTACTTAACTAATAATTTTATAAAAATTCATATTTATCTATTTATTTGCTCATATACGATTTTTCACTTTTAATAATATACTTATATTATTTTTTTATAAAAATTGATTCTAAAGCAATCTCGTAAGTCGTTTTTTTATAGTGTTTTAATTTTATAATATTCAATTTTGTATTAATATATATGTAATAACAATTAATTTAAAATTTTTATAATTAATTATATATTAATAAAATAGTTTTATTAATATTGGTTATTATCTACTTTAATTTCATAATT
>CAMXJY010000019.1 GCA_947244325.1 uncultured Clostridium sp.
GAACCCGCATAGCCAGCTTGGAAGGCTGGAATTCTACCATTGAACTACACCTGCAGTTCTGTCTGAAGGAAATTTAATGGAGCAGGTAGCGGGAATCGAACCCGCATAGCCAGCTTGGAAGGCTGGAATTCTACCATTGAACTACACCTGCATTATTTCCTTCTGACAAGTATAAATTATAAATTATTTAAGCTCATTTGTCAAGCCTAAAATGATAATTTTCTTAATAAAATTTATTTTTCTAATTTTATAATAAAATTAATATTTAATCTATTCAATACTTTTTCTTCTCTTATTATAAATACTAGTATTTTTCTAAGTGTATTCCATCTTCTTCAACAACTATTGAATATTTAACATCATCTATTATAACATCATTTTTCTTTATGGTATCCACAAAAGATTCTAAGTTATCTTGTACATTAAATCCTGCAATTTTTAAAGTTTCTTTACATATTCTTTTAAAACCATTTTTATTTGCTTTTTCTACATTAAAAATATTTTCAATTTTAGAATAATAATTTGAGTCTTCTACAACCTTAAAATTAGGGGTTTCTATTGTTTTACCATTTGATAATTTTAAAGTCTTTTGCCCTATTTCATATTGCTTTGGAATATATAATTCAAATCTTTTAAAAATATCATCTAATACATTTTGTGCACCATCAACATTATATTCTACTTCATTTGGCACAATCTTTTTTATATTTTTATACATTTCTAATACTTCATCTAAATGATATTCATTTCCAAAATAGTTATACATTATTCCATATCTACTGCTTAAAAAGTCTAATTCTTCTTCATTCAAATCTTTTAAAGAATTTATTTTTATTCTTAAAATATAAGAAATTTTTTTATGCTTATTTACAAATTCTTTTATTTTGAAATCTTTACTAGATATTTCAATTTCTAGTTCTCCTAATGAAAAACCTTCTTCAACTGCATTTTCTATAATTGTTATAAATTCTTCTACTATTCCTGATTTTATTTTTATCTCATTAGTTCTGATTTCATTTTTTTTATTTATTGAATCAATAATTTCTTCTATATCACATTTTCTAATTTCTCTTAAATTTTCTGGTATATATAATAATTGTAAATTTAAAAATTCTTTTAATTCATCACTTACACTTATTACTTCTGATTTTTCTCTTAAAGCATATTCTTCATCTTTTATTTCTTCTGATATTACTTCAAGATTAGTATTATTCTCTTTTAAGTCTCTTTCACTATATTTATCTTTAAATAGTTTTTTTATAAATTCCATTTTTACCTCATTATACTCTTACACTTTATTATAACAATATAATAATATCATATATTGTTATTACAATTTGCCATTCATTTTGACACTATATATTGACATTACTATTTTAGATTTTATTAGACAAATTGTCAATGCTATTTTTTTATAAATTTTAATAAATAACTTTTTTTAATAATTTATTACTAACCTTCCTAGAGCTAAGAAACGTTCTACGTGCATAACTTATCTGTAGTTCAACTTTGTATATTCTAACTATAACAAGCAAAGCCTTAACAGTTAGAATAACTCCGTTTCACACAACTAAGAAATGTACAAAATTGCGCCGAAGGCTTTATTTTATAGGAAGTGCGGAGCACTTTCCTATAAAATAAAAAACGAGATTACTAAATAATGCAATCTCGCTTTTCATATATTATTCTTCAGTTTCTTTTTTTTCTTCTTTAGCTGGTTCTTCAGCTGTTGTTTCTACTGCTGCTTCAGCTGCTTTTTCAGCCTCTGCTGCTTTCTCTACTTTTTCTGCTTCAACTGCTTCTGCAACTACTTCTTCAGTAACAACTTCTTCAGCTACTGATTCACCTGGAACAACTTCTTCTTTAACGACAATTTCTCTATCTTCAATTCTTGCTCCTACTTTTTCTTTAGTTTTAGCAGCTTTACCTACTCTGTCTCTTAAATAATATAATTTTGCTCTTCTTGCTTTACCTACTCTTACTAATTCTACTTTTTCTACCATTGGTGAGTGTACTAAGAATGTTTTTTCTACACCAACACCATAAGAGATTCTTCTTACAGTAAATGTTTCATTTACTCCTCCACCTTGTTTTTTTATTATAATTCCTTCAAAAACTTGGATTCTTTCTTTATTTCCTTCTTTAATTCTTACATGAACTCTAACAGTATTACCAATTTTTAATTCTGGTATTTTATTTTTTAACTGTTCGTGTTCAATAGATTTTAAAATATCCATTTTTTTTCCTCCTTTTCATCAATAATGGATGGGATTTAATTCCCTTTATTTTTTAACTCTTCTATATATTTTACTTCTTCATCAGTTAAATTTACTTTTTCTAAAAGTTCTGGTCTTTTTATGTAAGTTGTTTTTATAGCCTCTTTTCTTCTCCATTTATTAATATTTTCATGATGACCTGATTGTAAAACTTCTGGAACTTTAATTCCTTCAAAAGTTTCTGGTCTTGTATATTGAGGATATTCTAGTAGTCCACTAGAAAAACTTTCTTCTGATATAGACTCTTGTGCTAAAACTCCATCAATATATCTTGATACACTATCTATTAATACCATTGCTGGTATTTCTCCTCCAGTTAATACATAATCTCCTATTGATATTTCTTCATCTACGATTTTATCTATTACCCTTTGGTCTATTCCCTCATAGTGACCACATAATAATATCAAATGTTCTTCTTTAGCTAATTTTTCAACTTTACTTTGACAAAGTGTTTTTCCTTGTGGTGATAAATATATTACTTTAGATTTTTCACTTTTTATGGATTTATAAGCATCATATACAACATCTGGTTTAATAAGCATTCCTGCTCCTCCACCATATACTGTATCATCAACTTTTTTGTGTTTATCCTTTGAAAAATCTCTTATATTTATTAGATTAATTTCTAATAAGTCTTTTCCAGTTGCTCTTCCAATTATACTTTGTTTCATTGGTTCAAACATTTCTGGAAAAAGAGTTAGTACATCAAATTTCATATTTAAAGTCCTTCTATTAGATTTACTATTATTTTGCCTGACTCAATATCTACATTTTTAATTACTTCATCTATGCCTGGTAAAAGTATTTGTTTTCCTAATTCATCTTTTACTACATAAATATCATTACTACCTGTGTTAAAAATATCATCAACTTTTCCTAAATACTCGTTAGAGTCAGTATATACATCTAGTCCTATTAAATCTGCTATATAATATACTCCTTCTGGAAGCTCACCAAAAATTTCTCTATCAACAACAATATAAGAATTTCTAAGTTTTTCTGCTTCTTCTACAGTATCTATACTCTTAAATTTAATTACTACTTGATTTTTACTATAACTAACTTTTTCTATTTCATACTCTTTTAAAGTTTCTTTATATTTTATAAAAACTTTAGGTATTCTTTCAAATTTAGTAGCATCTTCTGTAAAAGGATTTACTTTTACTTCGCCTTTTAGACCTTTAACATTTACTATTTGACCTAATTCTAAATATTTATTCATATATTTTTGCACCTAATCTACAAATTCAATATTAACTTTTTTATGCTCTTTTGTAGCAATAGCTTTTATTATTGATCTAATAGCTTTTGCCATTTTTCCTTGTTTACCTATTACTTTGCCCATATCATCTTTTGCAACCTTCACTTCATAACAAATAGATTTTGCTTCTGTTTTTTCTGTAATAGATACTTCATCTGAATTATCTACTAAATTTTTAATTATTACTTCTAGTAAGTCTTTCATTTTTGCACTCTCCTTTGATATGATTATTTAGTTGCATTTTTTATTAATGCTTTAACTGTATCTGTTGGTTGTGCACCATTTTTTATCCATTCTGCTACTTTTTCATTGTCTAATTCAACTGTAGCTGGATTTGTCATAGGATTGTATGTTCCTATTTTTTCAACAATTTTACCATCTCTTGGAGATCTAGAATCAGCTACTACTATATGATAGAAAGGAGCTTTTTTCTTTCCAACTCTTTGTAATCTTATTTTTACCATAAAATTCACCCCCTAAATAATTTCTTTTATATTAAATTTAAAAACTTAATAACTAATTAAAATTTGAAAAATCTTTTAAATCATCCATATTCATGTTTTTCATCATTTTCTTCATCATGCCTTTATTTGATGTCATTTCTTTCATCATTTTTTGTGTCATTTCAAAAGATTTCATAAATTTATTTATTTGTTCTACTGTTGTTCCACTTCCTTTTGCAATTCTAAGACGTCTACTTCCATTTAATACTTTAGGATTTTGTCTTTCTTCTTTTGTCATGGAACAAATTATAGCTTCTATCCTAACAAATTCTTTTTCATCTACTTCAATATCTTTTAATTTATTCATTCCTGGTAACATTTTTAGTATTGAAGAAAATGAACCCATTTTTTTCATTTGTCTTAATTGAGATAAATAATCTTCTAAATCAAAACTTTGCTTTTTTAATTTCTTTTCTAGTTTAGCAGCTTCTTCCATATCAAATGTTTCTTCTGCTTTTTCTATTATTGAAAGTACATCACCCATTCCAAGAATTCTTGATGCCATTCTTTCTGGATGAAATACTTCTATATCACTTAATTTTTCACCTGTTGCAGCAAATTTTATTGGTCTTCCTGTAATTTTCTTTACTGATAATGCTGCACCACCTCTAGTATCTCCATCTAGTTTTGTTAAAACTATTCCATCTATTCCAAGTTCTTTATTAAATGTATCTGCTATATTTACTGCATCTTGACCTGTCATAGAGTCAACTACTAAAAGTATTTCATGTGGCTTTACACTTACTTTTAAATCTTTTAATTCTTGCATTAATGCTTCATCTATTTGCAAACGACCTGCTGTATCTATAATGATAACATCATTTAATTTTGATATTGCTGTTGACACTGCTTGTTTTGCAATTAAATTTACATCTTTTGTATTTTCATTTGTATATACAGGGATATCAAGTTGCTTTCCAACAACTTCTAATTGTTTTATAGCAGCTGGTCTGTAAACATCACATGCTACTAATAAAGGCTTTTTTCCTTGTTTTCTAATTATATTAGCTAATTTTCCAGCTGTTGTAGTTTTACCAGAACCTTGAAGTCCAACTAACATAATTACTGTTGGTGGATTTGGAGTAAAATTAATTTTGCTTTCTTCTCCACCTAATAGGGTTACTAACTCATCTTTAACTATTTTTACAACTTGTTGACCTGGTGTAAGTGATTTTAAAACATCTTGACCAAGTGCTTTCTCTTCAATTACTTTTACAAAGTCTTTAACTATTTTGTAATTAACATCTGCTTCTAATAAAGCAAGCTTTACTTCTCTTAGTACTTCTTTTAAATCGTCTTCACTTATTCTTGCTTTTCCTTTTAGCTTTCTTGTAATTTCCTGAAGTCTAGATGATAAGCCATCAAATGCCATTATTTCCCCCTATTCTTAAGATTATTAATCTTATACTAAACAATTTAGTTTTTCTTTTACATCCTGAAGAACTTTAGCAACTTCTTTATCTGAAGAAGTATTTTCTATTTTTGTAATTTCTGATAATATATCTGCTATTTGTTCTTCTTGCATTATTGTTTTCTTCATAAAACCTAACTTTTCTTCGTATTCGAAAAGATTTTTTTCCCCTTTCTTTAGATTATCTCTAACAGCCTGTCTTGTTATTTCTTCATTTTCTGCTATTTCTGATAAAGATAAATCATTATTGTAGTAGTCTTCAAGAAGTTTATATTGTTTTTCTGTTAATAATTTTCCATAAATATCTAAAAGGATACTTATTTTAACATTGTTTTCCATTAGACCACTCCTTATATAGTGTAATGCTAATATACTTTACACCTTTTTAGAGGATTTGTCAATACTTTTCAATATTTTTTATTAAAAAGCGGAAATAATATTTTCTATGAAAATTTCTTACTTACAGTCGAATTTTCCTAAAAAAGAACAAAAGTGGGCATTATGAAAATTGTAAAAAAAAATTATTGCAAATGTCCACGTCTTTGTTCTGCGTGCCAAATTTACGTTAGTAAATTTGTGTACAAATATTGGCGAAGCCTTTATTTTATAGAAAGTGCGGAGCACTTTCCTATAAAATAAAAAACAAGTCTAAAATTTCTAATAAATGAAATTTTTAGACTTGCCATAATTACCATTTACTTTATAGCTATAACTGGTCTATATCTTCCTTCTTCGTTCTCATCTGAATTTATAGTTAATTCATTTTGTGAAGTTATTAAATCATATATTCCATATACATTATTTGTAGAAGAATAATTTGTATTATTTATATAACCTTTTTCATTTGCTGCTCCACCTGCATAATATATTAAATCATTTGAAATATTTATATTCTCTGATTTTGAAAATATAATTACTGCATTTCTTTCTTCATCTGACATTAATTTTACAAATTGCTTTAAATTATTATCTATGCCATTTTCTAAATTAGATATTGCATCTTTTTTGTTTAACACTGTTAATGTTTTACCTGGAACTATACTAACAGTATTTGCTTTTTCACCATTTGCTTGAAATTTTGCAATCCATATTCCTCTTAATTTATTGTTGTTATCAAAAGCTTCATGTACTCTGTAACCTGTTGTAGCTTTATTTCTTGTAGAAGATATAGATGTTCCACTCACAAAATCAATATCTGTAATCTCTTTAGATTCTTTATAAATAAATCTTGGAAGCCATACCCAATAATTTCCATCTTCACTTTTAGCATTTGCCATTTTTAAATTTTCTGTGGAATAATTATACCAATTAGGATCTTTCTCATTTTCTATTTCAATTTCATTTCCTTCAGAGTCCCAATATATCCCCTTCATACCATTTAATAAAATTGGACTATTTACTAGATTTACTTCTAATTCTACTTTCGGATATTCAATATAATTTATATCTTCTATTATAAATGAATATTTGCTAGATGTATTTATAGTAAAATATGCTGTTTTTTCTGAATCAACATATATATAATCTTGCAGACTACTACATTTCTTTTTTATATCATCTTCCTCACTATCTAAATAATATATTTCATGAATACTTGGAATATTTTGCTTTGTTTCACCTTCTGATAATAAATATATTTTAACTTTTTGATTTAAACCATTATTTTCAACTACTTCAATATTCGCCAAAATACTATTATTATTTATTGCTGCAGAAACTAAATGATTACCTATTTCTGTATCATACTGTCTGTATATAATTTTTCCATTATCCATAATGCCATCTCTACAAATTACATTCCCAGTATAAAAATTTATTATTACATATAAATCTATATTTTTTAATCCTAAATATTTTTCTAAATCATTTGGATTAAAATAACAATAATTTGCAATAATTGAATCTGTATTTGAGTCCCAATAATCAATATCATTATTATTCAATTCAACTATTATTTTATTAAATTCATTAATATAGATATTAGAAGAACTGTTAGCATTAGGAAATTCTAAATATTGTAGATAAGAATAATAATTTCCAGGTTCATTTGCATCATAGTTTTCCCATGATTTATATTGATTTCTTATTAAATTAACTTTTTCTTGTATTAGTTCCATTTTTGCTACAAAATTCTCTAAGTTTGCTATTTTATAAGAACCTTTTAAAAAATATATGCTAACTGCAATAATTAATAAATAAATAGCAATTAATATACATAATTTAATTAAAGTAATCCCTCTTTCATTTTTCATAAGATACTATATTTAAAATCTCCTACTATTTTTTATCCTATAAATTTTCATTATATAAAAGATACCAATGTTTTTCATTGGTATCTGACTTTTTATTGATTTTCTGAATAATAAGAACTCATCATATTATACAAATATGCACTGTAATCAAAAGCTTCTTCTATTTTTGGCATACCATAATCAATTCCATGTGTATCTACAGTTGCAGATTTTATTACAGGATATGAACTAAAGCTTTGAATATCACTTTCTGATGTAGTACTTCCATCTTCAGCAGTTTCTGGTGCTTTGATTTCAGCTTCATTATATATTCTTTCTAATACATCCATTCCTTCTGTTACTTTTCCAAAAGCTGAATAAACTCCGTTTAATTTGCTTGAATTATCACTCATCATTATTCCAAGTTGAGCATTTCCTGAATTATAGCTTTCTTCTGTTAATGTTTGTACATATTGTGTGTAATCATTTCTAATTAATGATATTACACCTTTTTCATGTCTTAATGTGTTTTTTTCATATCCAGCTGCAACAAATTCTCCTGGTATTGTATAATCATAGTCTGAATCTGAACCAGCTTCTATAGAATCATCTATTAATCCTGCTGTTGGATTAATAGCATTTCCTTCTTGATCTCTACCAACATACATGCATATGTCATCTTTTCCATAAACTACTTTATTATTATAGTATCCTTTTTCCACTAATTTTATAAAATTTGTTACTGTATTTGGTGCATATTCTGGGTATAATTCCATTTTTACAGTTCCATAATTTTCAATTTCAAAACTTACTTCTGGGTGCACTACTGCTTCAGTTTTATTTAATACTAAATTGTATCCAACTACTCCTATTAATAAAATTGCTACTATAGCAATAAGAATCCATATTATCGCTTGTACTTTTTTTCCCATTTTATCCTCCTATACTCGCTCCGCTCGTACGCAATTCGAAAATTTTTTTTATTTTCGAAGTTGCGCCGGCATAAATCCGCTCGTACGCAATTCGAAAATTTTTTTTATTTTCGAAGTTGCGCCGGCATAAATCCGCTCGTACGCAATTCGAAAATTTTTTTTTATTTTCGAAGTTGCGCCGGCAAAAATCCACTCGTACACAATTCGAAAATTTTTTATTTTCAAAGTTGCTTAATAATGAAGCTTACATATTCTATTATTTTAATCCTAAATATTTCATAGCATCAATAATATTCTTCACGCCTATTATATCTAATTTGAATTTTTCTTTCAATAGTTTTTTATTACTTTCTGGAATTATACAAATTTTATATCCAAGTTTTTCTGCTTCTTTAATACGTTTTTCAATCATATTAACACTTCTAACTTCTCCTGTTAAACCTACTTCTCCGATTACTGCAACATCATCTTTTATACTAATATTTTTAAAACTAGAAGCTGCTGCTAAAATAATTCCTAAATCTAATGCTGGCTCATTTACCTTTATTCCACCAACTAAATTAATATACACATCTTGTGAGCTAAAATTCATACCAGCTCTTTTTTCTAAAACAGCCATAAGTAATGTTAATCTATTATAATCAATACCACTTGCATTTCTTCTTGGCATACCAAACACAGATGGTGTTGATAAAGCTTGAAGTTCTAAAATTAATGCTCTAGTTCCTTCTACACTTACAACTATTGCAGATCCTGCTGGATTACCATCTCTTTCTGAAATTAATAATTGTGAAGGATTTGTTATTTCAACTAATCCCTCATTTTGCATTTCAAACATACCAATTTCATTTGTTGAACCAAATCTATTTTTTACTCCACGCAAAATTCTATATGAAAAATATCTTTCTCCTTCTAGATAAAGAACTGTATCTACCATATGTTCTAATACTCTAGGTCCAGCAATATTTCCATCTTTAGTTACATGTCCAATTATTATTGTTGTAATTCCTTTTTGCTTACACATTTTCATTATTCTTGATGTAATTTCTCTTACTTGACTAACACTTCCTGATGCTGATGTAATTTCATCAGAATACATAGTTTGAACAGAATCTATTATAACAAATTTAGCACCTGAATTTTCTAAAGCAATTTCAACATTATCAATATCAGTTTCTGCTAAAAACATAATATTATCGTTTTTTATACCTAATCTATCTGCTCTTGATTTTATCTGTTCAGCTGATTCTTCTCCTGATACATATAATATTTTTCCATCTACTTTTACTGTATTACAAATTTGAAGTATTAAAGTGGATTTTCCAATACCTGGTTCTCCACCTAATAAAGTTAAAGAACCAGTAACAAATCCTCCACCTAAAACTCTATCTAATTCTCCAACTTCTGTTTTTATTCTAAATGTTTCTTTTTTTACAACTTCATTTAATTTTATAACCTCTGCTTGTGGTTTTTTATCTTTAGAAGAACTATTTGTGTTTGAAGTTGCTACTTTTTCTTCAAAAAAAGTATTCCACGCTCCACATGCTGGACATTTTCCAAGCCATTTGCTTGATTCATATCCACATTCATTACACACAAATACTGTTGCTATTTTTTTAGCCATTTTTTTCTCCTCTTTTTGTGTAAATTTAGCAAAATATTTATTTAATAAATGTTTCTATTAAATAAAACAATTGCTACTCCTATATCATATTATTTTTTATAAGTTTTTCTAAAATTATCACATACATTGCATGACTCCAAGTAAGTCCTATTACCCAATTTGGTTTCATAGTCTCATTATTTACTTGTTCACCTAAAAATCCATGTCCTGATGCTGAATTCGTAACAAAAGCAAATAATTCTAATGCTTTTTCTCCTTCTCCTGCTTCTAAATAATACCACGCCATCCATAAAGTTGCAATAGGCCATGGATTATATCCGCCCATATATCCGTCACCTTCATAACGAATATATCCTCCTGTAAAAGTTCTTAATAATAAATTTATTTTTTCTATCATGTTTTTAGTTTTTTCATTATCAATTTCAAACATTTCAAAAGGTATTAATGTTCCTAGTAAACTTATATCAATCTTTTTATCATTCATATTTCTTACATAAGATTTCTTCTCTTCATCAAAAAATGTTTTTTCTGAATAATCTTTTATTTTTGAAATATAATTTTTTAATATTTTCTCTTGCTTTTTGATATCTTCTAATTCTTTTGATTCTTTTTCATAATCTTTTTTTACTTCATTATAAATTTTTATCATTGAAGAAAATGCACCATAAATTGCTGAAATAGAGTATAGTGAATATCCTTCAAATTCTTCCCATAAATCATAACTTTTTTGCATTTGAAATTTTTCGTCTAATATATCATCAATATACTCTTTTAAAAATTTCACAGCAGATTCAAGCATTTTTAAATTGCTCTTTAAGAATTTTTTATTTTTTGTATTTTTAAAATGATCATATACACCAAAAACAACACTTGCTGTTTCATCAATTTGATATCCCCAGCAAGGCGCTAACCTGCCATCTGTATAAAATCTTTGTTCCCACATACCATTTTTGCTTTGTGTCATTTTACAAAATTTAGAATAAAATTTATCAGAAATATCTTCCATATCAACAATATCTAAAGCTTTTGTAATAAAAACTGCATCTCTTGGCCAACAATAAGAATATCTACCACATTTTGTTTTACCTTCATCAACTTCAAATCCTGCTGATATCCCACCAGTTTCATCATTTGTAAGTAGGCTAAATAATAAAATACTTCTATTAAATATTTTCTTTATTTTTTCATTAATATCTGATTTATTAATTCCAAGTTTATCATGTTCTTTAACATAATTTTTCCAATATTTTCTAGTTTCTTCTTTTAAAACTTTTTCATCTATTTTTTTAATTTTATTTATCTCAGTTTCTATTTTATTTATATTTTTTTCGCTATTATCATTTATATATACATATAAACTAATAGATACTTCTTCACCTGGTTTTATTTCTTTTAAATCGTAGCTTATTGCAGAATCTCCAGACATTCCTATATAATCTTTACCACCAATTTTTCCAGACATAAAATCATTTGAAGCTCCATTTACTTGATAACTATATAATTTTTGTTTTGAGAATGTACATACTGAAAAATCATGATTATATTGTAATAAAGCATCTGATTTTATAAAACCTGATGTATCATTGTTTATATTTGTTAGCATTTTAGAATACACTAAAAAATTAATAAACATATTAGTTTTACTTTCGTTTTTAATAGTATAATTTTTAATTAATACATTCTCATTAATTGGAACATAATCTATTTGTGATACTCTAAAATTAAAATAAGTATTATAAATTTCAGTTTCTAATATATTTGTATCCATTTCATAATTTTGAGAATAAACATTATTCACATCATTATGCAAATATATTGTAGCTGAATCATTTACTTTTAATCCTGCATGAAATGTCTCTAAAAGTTGTTTATAATCAGATAATCCATAAAATAATCTTATTAATTCACCTTTTTTAGTAAAACTAGCTTTGATTTTTTTATTTCCGACTACTCCATCATTAAAATATTTAGTTTCCATAAATAAAACTCTCCTATTTCATTAAATTTTGTATTTGACTTTGTATATCTTTTACTCTATCTTCTAAATTCTTTAGCTCTTCATCTTTTGTATCAATATTTTGTTTCATTATAACATTTTCTATATCAGCAATATCTTCTTTTAATTCTTCTATTTTTTCAATTAAATCTAAACGTTTGAATTCTTGTTTATAAGTACTAATTTCTTTTGTTTCTGCTAATAGTTTTGGAGCTTCACCTTCTAATTCAAAACTATCTCCAAAATCTGGTATTGTAACTTTACATTCGCTTGTTTCTTCTATTTTTTGTTTTAAAACTTCTTGTCCTTCTTCTTCTCCATGTACTAAAAATATATGTTTTGGTGGATTTGTAAATGAATAAACAAAATTTAAAAGCCAAGTTTGGTCAGCGTGTCCTGAGTATCCTTCTATATATTCTATTCTAGCATTTACTGCTATTTCTTCTCCAAAGATTTTTACTTTTTTAGCACCTTCTACAATACTTCTTCCTAAAGTTCCTGGCGCTTGATATCCAACAAATAATATTGTACTATTTGGATTCCACAAATTATGTTTTAAATGATGTTTTATTCTTCCTACATCGCACATACCACTTGCTGATAATATTATAGCTGGTCTTGTGTCTTCATTTAAAGCTTTTGATTCTTCTGCTGTTTGTGTAAATTGTAATCCGTTAAACTCTAAAGGATTATCTCCTCTTTTTATTTTTTCTTGTATCTCATCTTCAAATAATTCTGTATTTTTCTTAAATATTTCTGTTGCAGATATTGCAAGTGGGCTATCTACATATACAGGAATATTCATTATTTTTTCATATTTTCTAGCAAATTCTTCGTCTTGTCCTAAATCATCTTTTAATTTATCTAGTTCATACAAAATTTCTTGTGTTCTTCCTACTGCAAATGATGGGATTATAACTCTTCCGCCATTATCTAACGTTTCTGAAACTATATCTAAAAACATTTTTGCTTTATCATCATTTCTCATATGTAACCTATTTCCATATGTTGATTCCATTATAAGATAATCTGCATTACTTATCATAGTTGGAGAATCAAGAAGTGGTAAATCATTATTTCCTAAGTCACCTGTAAAAACAATTTTTTTAGTTTTTCCTTCTTCTGTTATCCATATTTCAATTATAGCTGACCCAAGCATATGTCCAGCATCATTAAAACGTACACTTATATTGTCATCAATTTCAACAATATCATCATATTCAACTGGATTAAATATTTCCAAACAATTATATGCATCTTCTGCTGTATATAGAGGTGGAAGTGGTTCTTTGCTTTCTCTCATTCTTTTTCTATTTTTCCACTCAATTTCAACTTCTTGAATATGTCCACTATCTGGTAGCATTATCTCACATAAATCACATGTTGCTTTTGTAGCATATACTTTTCCTCTAAATCCATCATTGTAAAGTTTTGGTATTCTTCCAGAATGATCAATGTGAGCATGTGTTAATAGCATAAAATCTATTTCTTCTACATTATATAAAAATGGGTCTGAATTTTCTAATTCTTCAGTTACTTTTCCTTGATACATACCACAATCAACTAAAAATTTTTTTCCAGCACCTTCTACTAAAAAGTTAGACCCTGTTACTGTTTTTGCAGCTCCTAAAAAAGTTATTTTCATATTTTCCTCCGCTAATTAAATAATTTTATCTTTCGATTTTTTCTCACTTCTAAAGTTTTATTTGTAATTTTTATTTTCTTTCTACCTTGTTTTTCAAAATTTTCTTTATCATATACTTTAATAATTAAACCTTCATTATCAACTTCAAAATACATAATAATTTGTTCTAAATCTATTATCTTTGTATCTAGCGCATATTTTATAATCTCATAATTTAAGTTAATATCCATACTAATTATTTTTATTGCACCTAACTTACACAGTAATGTAATTGCTTTTTTTTGTATTTTATCAACATAATCTGATAATTCTTCTACATCTGATATTTTTAAATCTTGAGATATTCTTAGCGTTTTATAATATCTAAGTTCATATATTATATCAATAATTTCATCCCTAGAATTCATTTTATTTAACTTCTTTTCTAGGAAGTGTAAAAATTCTTTTTGAAAATTTATTATAGTTTCATCTAAAGTACTATCAAATCTATAAAGTTCTATCGTCTCTTTTAATTTTTGTTTTTCATTTAAAAAGTTAGAAGGTTTTAAAATATAAGTTAAATTCTCTATCTCTAAAACATGTTTTTCTCTTTCTCTTCTTAACAGTTCCTCATATTTTTTTATGCTTTTAATTTGTTTTTCTTTTGGCAATTTCAAATTTCTTTTGATAAATTCTTTCTCCAGCAATTTCTTATCACTTAATAAAATATCAATTTTTCCAAGTTTCTTAGTTAATTTTAACTTATTATTCTTAGAATCTTCAATAAATTTTATTTTATCTTCCATTTTCTTTAATGTTTTACGCTTTTCTTTTAAACTCTCATCTATTTCTTCTTTATCTTTTCCAGTAGTTTTTAAATATAAAACTTTTAATAATTCTTTTAAAAATTTATCATTTCCAGTAACTTTTTTTATAAATTTTCTAGTTTCTTCTAAAAAGCTTTTTCTGGTTGAACCATAAGTTCTCCATTCAAAAAGAAATTTTTCTCCTAAAATTACTAATAAATTTTGATAAATTAAATTATCAATAAATTCAAAATCATAATCAAAAGTTTTATCCCAAGACCAACCATTAAAATCTGCTAAAACTTCTGTAGTATTCATATTATATCCGATTTACTAATGCTTTTTGTAATTGATTTTTCAATAAGAATTTTTGATCAATATAAAAATATTTTGGAGATATATCAGAAATAGCATATAAAAAAGCTATTTCTGTTGGATATGCCAAAATACTTCTTTCTCTTTCATTTGTAAGAGCTCTTACATTATTGCCTATAAGCATTTTAGCCTGATTGGAATCAGGCTCTACAGTTTTAAGATTATCGCAATATAATCTTATTATTTCAATTATTTCATTTAAAAAATCTTCTTTACCTCTAACGCATCTTTTAACTTTACTGTAATCATCATAAGAAACTTCAATCTTATAAATCATACTTAAAAGGAGGTTTTTTATATTTGAAGAAAAATATTTATTATCTAAAATTTCTTCAAGCTCTGCATTATAATCTTTTAATTTAGAAAATAAACTCAAAATTTTCCCTCCTTCTTTTTTAGACATAGGGACGGAAGTTTTGTCTAAAATATTTTTAGTTTTAGACAAAACCTCCGTCCCTGTGTCTACTGTGTCTAAAACAAAAATTATTCTGCTGTATTTTCTTCTACTGGCTTAGCCATTTTTAGTTCATTTAATCTATCTAGAGTAATTAAAACTTGTCTAGGCTTACTTCCTTCATATCCAGAAATAATACCTCTAGCTTCCATTTGATCTATAATTCTTCCAGCTCTTGCATATCCAACTTTAAACCTTCTTTGAATAAATGATGTAGAAGCTTGTCCTACTTCAACTACAGTATCTATTGCTTCCATTAATAATGGATCTGTATCGTCTTCTTCTTCATTTTCTTTTTCCATTTGTCCTTCAGATTTGTTTGATTTTTCTATTTCTTCAAGTATATCTTCATTATAAGTGGCAACTCCATTAGATTTTATAAAATCAACAATTTTTTCTACTTCACCATCTGATACAAAAGCTCCTTGTACCCTAACTGGTTTTGATGCACTTGCTGGATAGAAAAGCATATCTCCTTTTCCTAAAAGTTTTTCTGCTCCAACTTGGTCTAATATTGTTCTAGAATCTATTTGTGAAGAAACCGCAAACGCAATTCTTGAAGGAACATTTGCTTTAATTAAACCTGTGATAACATCAACTGATGGTCTTTGTGTTGCTATTACTAAATGCATTCCTGCTGCTCTTGCTTTTTGGGCTAATCTACAAATTGAATCTTCTACTTCTTTTGCTGCAACCATCATTAAATCAGCAAGCTCGTCTATAACAATTACTATTTGTGGTAATTTTCCAACTGTTCCATCTTCTGAATCATTTTCTAATGCAGCATTATATCCTTTTAAATCTCTAACACCCTTTTCAGCAAATAAATTATATCTATGATCCATTTCTTGTACCGCCCATGCTAATGCTCCAGCAGCTTTTCTTGGATCTGTTACAACTGGTATTAATAAATGTGGTATTCCATTATAAACTGATAATTCAACAACTTTAGGATCTACCATTACAAGTTTTACTTCACTTGGCTTAGCATTATACACAATACTTGTTATTATAGTATTTATACAAACTGATTTTCCAGAACCAGTTGAACCTGCAATAAGTACGTGTGGCATTTTGCCTATATCTGCTAAAACTACTTTTCCAGCTACGTCTTTTCCTAAAGCAACAGATAATTTAGAATTATTATTTTCAAATTCTTCACTTTCTATAACATCTCTTAATGGTACTGATTCTTTTTCTTTATTAGGAATCTCTATACCAACAGCTTGTTTACCTGGTATTGGAGCTTCAATTCTTATTGTTTCTGCTGCTAAATTTAATGCTATATCATCTGCAAGATTTGCTATTTTATTAACTCTTACACCTTCAGCTGGTTTAAGTTCAAATCTTGTTATAGCTGGTCCTACTGAATAATCAACTACTTTTGCAGAAACTCCAAAACTATGTAATGTTCTTTGTAATTGTTGTGCCTTTTCTGTTAAAGCTTTCGCTCCATTTTTATTTGCTTTTTTGCTACTTTTTCCAAGTAAACTTACTGGTGGGTATTCATAATTCTCATCTTCTATTGATATTGTATGCTCTAATTGTAATACAGCTTTTGTTTTATTTTCTTTTTGTTCTTCTTCAACAGTAAATAAAGCATCTTCAGCACTTGCTTTTTCTTGTTCCTTAATGCTTTTTGCTTCATTGGCTTCTGCTGTATTTTTATAAATATTAACATCTATAACATCTGGATTAAATTCTTCTTGTTTTCCTAATTCACTTTCTTCATCTTCTATTTCAATATTAGCTAGTTTTTTATTTTTTCTTCCGAATAATCCTTTTTTTTCTTTAACTTCTTCTGGTTCTTCATTATTTAAATTTATTGTTATTTCGTCTTCATTAATACTTGATTGTATTTCTTCAATATTGTGATTTCTATTTTTTGCTCTTATACTTTGTCTTTCTAGTTCTGGATTATTTCTTACACTTTCTCTTCTATTCATTCTTTGCTCACGTCTTGCAAGCAATTCTTCTTCTCTTTCTTCTTTTCTTTCATTCATCTCATCTAAAATATTTAGCATTATTTCTGAAGGATGTAATCCGAAAGTAAATACACAAAGTACTACTACTATTCCTGATGTTGTTATAGCAGCTCCGAACATACCTAATAGCTTAATTAAAGGGTATGCTATAACAGCTCCTACTGTACCACCACCAATATTTTTAACACCTAAATCGTATGCTGCTTCAATTATAGAATTAAATTCTAAATCAGCATTTAATCTTCCTTTGGAGATTTGATATATTGACATTGTTGCTGCTATACATGAAAGTAATACAGCATATTGAATTAATTTAGAAAATATATAACTTCTATCATCTTTTGCTATACATATTGCAAGTCCCATAAAACCAATTGGAATTATATATTTTATAAATCCTATTATTCCACCTAAAGCTGGGCTTAATATTTCTCCTACAGCTCCTTTTTCTCCATATATCAAAACAAACAATAATATACTAAGTATAAATAATATTATTACAGCTAAATCAATATTAATACCTGTTTTTCTTTTTTTATTATTACTTTTATTGCTATTTGCATTAGTTCTTTTTCTTTTTCTTCCCAATGATACATCCTCCTATACTCGCTTTGCTCGTACCGCAATTCTAAATTTTTTTGACTTTCAAATTGCGGCAGTAAAATCTTTGCTCATACTACAATTCTAATTTTTTTTGACTTTCGAATTGCGGCAGTAGAATCTTTGCTCGTACCGCAATTCTAATTTTTTTTGACTTTCAAATTGCAGCAGTAAAATCTTTGCTCGTACCGCAATTCTAAATTTTTTTGACTTTCGAATTACGGCAGTAAAATCTTTGCTCGTACCGCAATTCTAATTTTTTTCAAAATTTCCGAAATTGCAACTAACAATGAAGCTTATTAAAGAACAAATCTAAAAAAATCTTAGATTTTTTCAGTAAATTTGTTCGTGTGCATAACTTATCTGTAGCTCATTACATTCGCACAGCTAAGAAATGTGCAATTTTTAGCGAAGCTTTTATATAATAGGAAAATCATACTTTCCTATTATATAAAATAGAGCACATAAATTAATAAAACAATTAAAAATTTTTAATGTGCTCCATATTATTCTATTTTAGTTCTTTTCTATTATTTTGGATAGTTTCCAAGGCTTGTCTAATTGAAAGTTCAACACCATTTAAAGTTTTACCAAGTTCAATCATATTGTTTTCAACATTTTCTAAAATATTATCTGCATATGTATTTGTTCCTTGTGTTATTTCTCTATACATCTCATTTGCATCTGCAATAATTTCGGTTTTCTTATCATATGCTTTTTTAGTAATCTCATGCTCATCAATCATAGAAATTATTCTATTTTCAGCTTCTTTAACAATATCATCTGCATCTTTTTGCGCCTCTGCAATAATTCTTTCTCTTTCTTCTTTTATCCATTTTGCTTGCTTTAGCTCATCTGGTAATTTTAATCTTATTTCTTTAATTATATCTAAAAACTGGTCTTTTTCAATAATACTTTTTTCAGTAAAAGGCAATGTTTTGCTTTTTTCTAAAATATCTTCCAAAGTTTCTAGTAATTCAAAGATTTCCATCTTTTACCCCTTTCGATTTAAAAATAGGAGATCTACTCTTCCGTATTTCTTAATATCTTTTATCTCTACAAGTTCTGTATCTAAATTCTTTATTACTTTTTCTTTATTATCTGTTTCTAAAATGATAATTGCATTTTCATTCAATAAATTCTTTTCTATGATAATTTTTGTCGCATCTTCTGCAAAATCGGTTTGATAAGGTGGGTCTAAAAAAACTATATCAAATTTAATATTTTTTTGCTTTAAATCTTCTAAAGCTCTTTTATAATCACAATTAAGTATTAAAGTTTTTTCATTTGTTCTTGTTTTTTCTATATTTTGTTTTATTATCTTTATAGCATCTCGTGAGGAGTCACATAAAACTGCCATCTTAGCGCCTCTACTTATAGATTCTAATGCTAGAGCTCCACTTCCAGAAAATAAATCTAATACTACTGCATCTTGCAATTCAAAATTTATTTTAGAAAAAAGAGCTTCTTTTACTCTATCTAATGTTGGTCTTGTGTTTAAACCTTCAAGAGTAAATAATTTTGTTCCTCTAAAGTCTCCACTAATAATTCTCATATGTCTCCTATATATACTAATTATACTATATATTATATTTTATTCTAAAAAGCTGATAAGTCAATAAGATTAACACAAATGTAATACACAATTAATTCTTTTGTAATATCGTAATTATAGTGAAAAACAGCTTTTTTGAGATTATATTTACTATATCTTTTATAATATATAATAAGAAAGTAACTTTTTTACATTATAAAAGCGGTATTAAAAAATACCGCCCCAAAATATAAATAAATTATTCTTCATCTTCTTTATTATCTTGTAGTAATTCAAGTTGTGATATTAATAAAGCTTCCATCTTTGCTTTATATACTCCAAATTGTCTTTTTAATTCTTCTGTTCTTTTTCTAATTTCAAATTCTTCTTTTGTTATTTCTTCTGTTGCTCTTCTTGCTTCACTTTGTGCATCTCTTATTATTTGATCTGCTCTGTTTTGCGCATTTGATTTTATATCATCAGCTGTTGATTGAGCCATAACTAATGTGTTTTGTAATGTATGTTCTACTGTTTTATAATGTTCTAAATCTTTTTTGCATTCTTCTATTTGATTTCTTAAATCTGCATTTTCTCTGTATAATTTTTCATAATCTTCTGTAAGTTGATCTAAAAAATCATCAACTTCATCAACATTATATCCTTTTATAATTTTCGAAAATCTTTTATTTTCGATATCTAAAGGTGTTAACATAAAATTTCCTCCTAATTGTTATTTTATCCATGAAGCAGAAAATCTATTCTCAATTTTTTCCTTTGTTAATTCATTTACTATATCATAGTTATATGGTGCAACAACAAATATTGAATTTGAAACTTTTTCAATATTTCCATCTAAAGCTTTAACAGCACCACTAACAACGTCAACAATTCTTCTTGCTACGTCTTTACTTACATACTCTAAATTAATAACAACTGCATTTTTTGCTTTTAATTCCATAACTATTTCATCTGCTTGATCAAAATTAGTTGGTTTTGATATTTTCATTTTTATTTGTTGTTGAGGCATAGGTACTACCTTTTTTGTTTTATTAAATATGCCTAAAGTTCTTCCCTCATTCTCATTTTCTTCATCTTCGGTTTCATATTCATCAGCATAATCTGAATTATAGATATCCTCATCATATTCTTCTTGAGAATTATCTTGCTCTCCCCATATAAAATCTACTATTTTTTTAAATGATGTTCCTGCCATTTTTTTACGGACCTCCTAATTTTTTCTCTTCATTTGTAGCTTAACATGTATATAGTATCTATCTATTTTGATTTAATGTCAAGACTTTTTTTTCATTTTAACCCATTGTTATTAAAAAATAATTATTCTGTAATTTTTTTGTAATTTTTTGTAGCTTTTTTGTGATTTTTTTGTAATTTAATGTAGTATAATCTCATCATATAATTTTATTTTATTTACCTTTTCAATTTCTTCTTCTGTATAACCTAATTCTCTTAGTTCTTCATCTGTATAATTTTCTACTACAGAATATGTATCATTTTGTCTTAATACTTTAACTAATACTTTTTCTGTATATCCTGCCCTATTTCTTTCTACATAAACTTTATCATCTTCTTCTATTAAACTAGAATTACTTACTTTTAGTCCTGTATATTTCCACCAAATTATATCAAATGATATTTTTCTATATTCTAATAAATTTGCAACATCATCTCGTATTTTAAATACAATTATTCGACTTTTTTCTTCTTCTTTTATATATGCTATTTCAGCTTTTACTTCATCAGAATTTGATAATCTTAAGGTAGCAGTTTCTCCTACTTTAACTGTCATAGCTTTTTCAGTATCCATTGATGTTGCTATATAACATTCAAAATTATTTACAATTTTTCCTTTTTCACTACTAAGTGGTATACTTGCTCCAACTTTAAGTTCAAAACCGTTTAACAATTCTGATGTTAAATAATCAAAATTATCTACTTTTAATATTTCTTCCAATCCATCTACTCTATATGAAGCAAGTCCAGAAACTGGTGCAGATACTATTTCTGAACCTGCTGATAATTCATTTTCTAAATTTCTTCTTTGTTCTGCTAAAATTCTCACATATGAATCTGAAGGACTTGCAAATCCTGTAATCTTGGCTTTTTTAGACATATTAGTCTCGATTTTATTCTTATTTTCTTGAATCTTTTGTAAATAATTCAAGTCATACATAGAATCAATTGTATCTTCAATTTGATTTTCTATACTTGCTATATCACTAGATAAAAGACTATTCAAAGAAGAACTTTCTATAAGTTCATTTATCTGAGTATCAAGTTTTGCCATTTGGTCTAATATATTTTCTTCACTATTAGAATAATATCTAAAAACAGCTTCATCTTTTGCAGCTCTTTCACCATCAGAAAGAATCTGCACCATTCCATTTTTATAATTTTCTCCTTGCAAAACTAATTCATCACGTATTACATATCCTTCGGCTTGCTCTTCAAAAGATAAAGAGCCGTCTGCAACTATAAATACATCAGCACTATTTTTTAGTATTTTTGTACTATTAGTAACTAACACAATAAGAAATATCATAAAAACTATTGTTATTAGAACTCTTATTCCAACTCCTTTTCTTCCTTCCACTATAACTCCTCTAAAATTGTATTAATATTTTTTGGCATATCATCCATGCTATCTAGCCATATTATTTCTTTATTTCTTCTAAACCAAGTTAACTGTCTTTTTGCATATCTCCTTGATTCTTGTTTTATTTTTTCTATCATTTCTTCTCTTGTTAATATTCCATCAAAGTATTGTACAACTTCCTTATATCCAAGCCCTTGCATAGCTGTTGGAAATTCGCTATATTTTTCAAGAAGTTCTTTTACTTCATTTTCTAATCCAGCTTGAATCATAATATCAACTCTTTTATTTATTCTTTCATAAAGTTTTTCTCTATCCATAGTTATTCCAAAAACTTTAAAATCATATTTTACTTCATTTTTTCTTGATAAAATTTCTTGCTCTGTTTTTGTTTTTCCAGTAGCTTTATATATTTCAAGAACTCTAACTATTCTTTTTTTATCATTTTTACTTATTATTTTCATTGAATCAGGATCTATTTTGTTCGCTTCTTCCCATAAATTTTGTAATTCTTCTGGTGTTTCTGCTCTTTTCATTAATTCATTTCTATATTCTTCATTGAAATCCATATCTTGATATTCAATTCCATATATTAATGAATTAACATATAATCCTGTTCCGCCAACTACAATAGGTATTTTTCCTTTTGATAATATTTCTTCTATTGCTTTTTCTGCATCTTTTTTAAAATCTGAAACTGTATATCTATCAGCTGGAGATACAAAATCTACCAAGTAATGTTTTATACCTTCTGCTTCTTCTTTTGTAACTTTAGCGGTTCCTATATCCATATCTTTATAAATTTGCATTGAATCAGATGAAATTATTTCTCCATCTATTTTTTTTGCAAGTTCAATAGATAAAGCCGTTTTCCCAGATGCAGTTGGTCCCACTATAACTACAACCTTTGGTTTCATAAATTTATCTCCTACTAAATTTTCTTTCTAAATCATATTTTGTCATTTTTATAGCAGTTGGTCTTCCATGTGGACAAGTAAAAGGATTTGGTAATTCTAAAAGTTTTGCCATTAAACTTTTTACTTCTTCTTCATCCAATTTCATTTTTGCTTTTACTGCTGCTTTACATGCAACAGTTGCTATAAATTTATCCTCTTTTTCTTGTCTTGCTGTTACTGCCACTGTATCTATTTCATCTAAAATATCTAAAAATAATTGTTTAGTATTTAAGTTTTCACACATACTTGGTACTGATGTTAATTTTATTGTATTTTCTCCAAATTCTTCAAAAGAAAAACCTGCTTTTTCAAACATATCTTTATTTTCTCTAGCAATTATCATATCTTTATGTGTTAAAGATATAACATCTGGTAGAAGTAAAAATTGTTCATCTCTTTCTTCTTTACTATAATAATTAGCTTTTACTTTTTCATACATAATTCTTTCATGAGCTGCATGTTGGTCAATTATATACATCTCATTTTTTATTTCTATTATTATATATGTACTAAATGCTATTCCTAAAAATTTATATGGTATTTCTGGACATTCTTCTTCTTTTTCTTCAAAAACATTCATATTTTCTGAAGGATATGAAAAATCATTTGATGCATTTATTTTTTGTTCTTCTAATTCTTCTTGTTCTTTTTCTTTTCTTACAGCAAATGGATCTACTCCAAAAGTTTCTTTGTACATTTTATCAAACTCTGGATTATCATCAAATTTTTCTTCTTTTAATGCCTCTCTTATTTTAGCTGTATCTATCATTTGAGTATTATCTAATCCAAGTTTTGATTCAACTAATTTTTCTGCTATTTTTGAAAAATCTCCAGTAGCTTCTTCTTGCATCTTTTCATCTTCTTTAATTTCTTCCGTTTTATTCAAAACGATAGTGTTTTGAGGAAACTCAGTTGAATTTTCTTTTACTACCATTGTTTCTTGTGATGATACTGCATTTATTTCATCTAAATCTACCTTCTGCGTATTTCCCATTTCTTCATTTTTTAATTCTTGTGAATCTATAACTTGTGTTAATTCTTTTTCTTGTAATTTTACAGAACTCATTTCCATTGTTGCATCTTTTATTGCATCATTTACTGCTGTTACATCTAATTCTTTTGTTTCACTTGAAATTAAAGTATCTCCTAAAGTTACTTTTTTAGATACTTCATTATCATTAATGCTTTTAGTTAAATCTTCTTTTCTGTCATTTAATTCTAAATTATTATTAAAAGCTGTAGCAATATTATTTAATGTATTACCATTCTTAAAGCTATCATTACTAAACATACTACTTGAATTTATTGGTGTTCCTATTTCCATAGTATTTGATTCAAAATTATTATTTGTAGTACTTTCTGTGTTAGAATTATTTGCCACTAATCCTTGTCTATATTTAAAAATTTCTTCTAAATGATTATTACTTCTTTCTTCTGCTGTTTCCTCTGGTTCTTTTATTATTTTTTGGAATAATCCTGCAATTCCAGCTTTTTTACCGTCCGTATTATTTAATCTATCATTTAACTCATTATTAAAATTACTATTAAGAGTTGCTCCTTCAAAATTACGATTAAATTCATTTTTTGAAATATTATTATCTAGTTTAATTCCAGAATTAACTTTTAATGATTCTTCTATATCTTCTCTTTCAACATTTGCAACAAGTTCAGATTTTGCCATATTTGATTTTATTGCATGATAAATAGATTTGAATACTTTTGTTTCATCTTCAAATCTAACTTCTAATTTAGCTGGATGCACATTTACATCTACAAATTTTGGATCCATATCTAAATTTAATACTATAAATCCATATCTTCCTACTGGAATCATTCCCTTATATGCTTGATCAGCAGCTGCTGTTAAGTTTTTATCTTTTATATATCTTCCATTTAAAAAGAATAATTGATTACTTCTGTTTGCTCTTGCTATAACTGGTTTTCCTATAACTCCAGTTACTTTTATTCCTTCATATTCATAATCAACTTCAATAATTTCTGCTGCAACATCTTTTCCATATATACTATATATTAATGTTTTTAAATCCCCATTTCCATTTGTTTGAACTACTGTTTTTCCATTACTAACAAGTTTTATTGCTACATCTTTATTTACTAATGCAATTCTTGTTACAACATCTTCTATATATCCTGCTTCTGTATAATCTTTTTTTAAGAATTTATATCTTACTGGTGTATTATAAAATAAATTTTCAACAGTTATCGTTGTTCCAACAGATCTTGCAGCTTCTGTAAATTCTAGAGTTTTTCCGCCTTCAACTACAATTTTATGTGCTACATCTGTTCCTTCTTTTTTAGAAATCATTTCAACTTTTGATATTGATGCTATACTAGCTAATGCCTCACCTCTAAAACCCATTGATTTTACAGTTATTAAGTCATCAGCTTTTCTTATTTTACTTGTAGCATGACGTTCAAATGCAATTTCCATATCATCTTCTGCAATACCACATCCATCATCTGTTATTCTAATTAAAGAAATACCACCATTTTTTATTTCAATATTTATATTTTTGGCTCCTGCATCTATTGAGTTTTCTACCATCTCTTTTACTACTGAAGAAGGTCTTTCAATAACCTCTCCTGCTGCAATTTTATTTATAGTTAAATCGTCTAAAAGAACAATGTTTCCCATCTTTTTTCTTCCTTTCTCTTCTGCTCTTATGTATACTTTCCCGTCATTTTAATAATTTGGATAAATTATATCATTAAATTTATTTTTTGTATACTTTTTTAAAAATTTTTATAGTAACACTTTTTATAAAAATTCATAGTATATAACATACAAAAGATTTGAAAAAACATAAATTTATAAAGGAGGAAACTAATATGCCAGAGAACAGAGGTTGTGGTTGTGGATTATTTGGAGGAGATAATGAATGTCTATGGATAATAATCCTTTTAATTATTCTTTTCTGTTGTTGTGGAAACAACGGTGGTAGAGGATGTTGCTAATTTTATAGAATAAATTAGTATACCAAATTATCTTTCATAGAAAATTCTCCCTTTAGGAGAATTTTCATGTAAGATAAAAATAAAAGTGGGAGTGCTTGGAAATTTCCTTGCATTCTCACTTTTATTTTCTCTTCTCTACATCAATTACTATGCGTAACTTAATACTCCTCTTCTTCCCAGATTATCCACGCTGCTCTCATTCTTGGAATTGCCGTAGTATATTTCATTGTATTTGCCATGCATTTTTGAGGGTCAAAGAAAACGATTTCTTCAGGGCTAAACCCTGTTAAAAGAATAAACCTTGATTTAATATTCTCTTTCTCATTCTCCCATGGCTCATCTGACATAAGAATAACCGACAATCTGTAATCCCACAGTCCATTCAGCATATCTCTGATTGATAAGGCCCGTTTAGATTCCAATCCATACAAAGACGGAATAAACCTTTCCCAAAATATATGCCGTACTCCCTTCGACTGATAGCTTCCATCTGCCTGCCGTTTGTATCCACGATACCCTTTTTTCACAGCTAACTCTGCAAGTTCCTTAACTGATGCATTTATCTCACATCTATACATCCGCTCTAAAAACTTTGCAACTATTATTGCTGAACCATCAGTTGCAACTGTACTTGTAGAGTCATACTTTTCTGCTCTAAAAGGAATATCTGTGTACTTACTTTGCGGCTTTAGTCCAATGTTAGCAAATTCCGAACAATGGTTAACCCGGCTGGTAGGGGGAACAAACTCTTTTAAACTTTCTAAAAAGCGTTCGTCCTGTTTCTTGGTAAATCCTGCATAAATATCATATTCCAATTTTGAAATATTTGCAGATAGAACTTTTTTTGTAACTGCTTTGCTTAAACTCATTTTGTTTTCCCTCCTGGCAAACACTGCCATAACGTTTTTCTGTTACATAGGTCATTTTCATTATACCATATTCGTTAACATAAATCAATATTAATACATTCCACCCATATCTGGCATTCCTTGATGATTTGAACATCCACATTCTTTCTCTTTTTTATCTGTCATAATACTTTCTGTTGTAAGAATCATTGATGCAACACTTTCTGCATTTTGAAGAGCTGAACGTGTAACTTTTGTAGGATCAACTACACCTGCTTTTTTCATATCAACATATTCTTCTTTATATGCATCAAATCCAACTCCTGGTTTGCTTGATTTTACTTTATCTAATATTACAGCTCCTTCTAATCCAGCATTTGTAGCAATTTGTTTTACTGGTTCTTCTAAAGCTTTTAAAATTATTTTTACACCGATTTTTTCATCTTCTGAAACTTCTGCTAAAAGTTTTTCAACTTCTGGAATAACATTTACATATGCTGTTCCACCACCTGGTAAAATTCCTTCTTCAACTG
>CAMXJY010000020.1 GCA_947244325.1 uncultured Clostridium sp.
TTACATCTTCGAATGTTGCTGTTTCTGTTACTGTCTCGTCTTCTGCTTTTACTCCGTCATAATAGTACTCTACTGTATATGTAAATTTATCTTTTACATAGTATACTCTTATTACATTTTCTTCTGGATTTACTCCTACTGTTAATGGTGCATTTTCTACTTTATCGAATTTGTATCCTGTTATGTTTTTATCTTCATATTCTTCTATTACATCTTCGAATGTTGCTGTTTCTGTTACTGTCTCGTCTTCTGCTTTTACTCCATCATAATAGTACTCTACTGTAAATTCTAAATCAGTTCTCTTTGTATAGTATATCTTAATTACATTATTTTCTTCATTTTCGTCTATTACTAATGGTGTATTTTCTACTCTATCAAATTCATATCCGTCTACTATATTTGTTGTTATATTTCCTTTAATTGCTTCTTCTGTAATTACATTTCCTTTTATGTCTTCTATATCTTGTGTTTTTTCTGTATTAATTTTATTATCATAATAGTATTCAATTTTATAATGTTTTATTTCATCTTCTTTTGGCTCTACAATATAATATACTTTAATTATATTGTTATCTGCTTCTTTACTTACTGTTAACGGTGTATTTAATACTGTAACTGATTTACACTCTGCTGGTTTATTTTCTTCAATTTGTGCACTTATTGTTTCTTCGTAAATTGTATCATTTACTTTTGCATCAATTACATCTGTTAATACATTATTTTTTGTTCCATTATAATAATATTCTATTTTATAAGCTGATTCCTCTACTACTGGTACATCTGGGTCTGTTGGTTTTGTTTCTGTTTTATAATATATTCTAATTACATTATTATCTTCATTTTCTTCAGCTATTAATGGTACATTTGATATTGTAACTAAACGATACCCATCTTTTACATTTTTCTCAGCTTTAGCTTCTACTTCTTCTTTGCTTACTTTATTTCCAATTAATATATCAACTATTTCTGATTTTGTAGTATCTATATTGTTATCATAATAGTATTCTAACTTATATACTGTATTTGTTTTTACATCTTCATTAGCTAAAACTTCTTCATAATGAACTTTTATTACGTTATTTTCAACATCTTCTAATACTTTTAATGGTGTATTTAATGTTGCAACTAATTTATACTTTTCTTTCTCATTTTCTGTTATCTTTTCTTGTATATCCGCTTTTTCAATCACTTGTCCAATTGTTGCTTCCACTATTTCACTTCTTGCAGTATCTATAACTTTGTCATAATAATATTCTATTTTATATGCTGTTTCAGTATTTGGATTTTCTGGATCTACTGGTTTTATTGTTCTATAGTGTATTTTTATTACATTATTATCTGAATCTTCAGATGCTACTAATGGCATATTTAATAATGTAAATAATTCATATCCTTCTACTGTATGTTTTTCTATTTTTTCTTGAATTTCAGATTTTGTTATTTCTTTTCCTACTTCTGTTTCTAGTACTTCTGATTTACTATTATCTATTTCATTATCATAGTAATACTCTATTTTATATGCTACTTTTGTTACTATTCCTGGATTTTCTCCACTTGTGTCTTTTACATAATGTATTTTTATAACGTTATTTTCTACATTTTCTTCTATTGTTAGTGGTACATTTGATGTTGCAAATACTTTATATCCTGATATTTTATTTTCTTGTATCTTTTCATAGATGGCTGTTTTACTTATCTTACTTCCGATTTTTCCTTCTATTACTTCTGTTCTTTCTGTATCTAATTCTCCATCATAATAGTACTCAATTTTATAAATTGTAGTTTTATCTTTTTCTGGTATATCTGGATTTTCTATAGTTCTATAATGTACTTTGATTACATTATTTTCTATATTACTACTTACAGTAAGTGGTATATTTAATATTGTTGTTAATGTAAATCCTTCTATATTGTTCTTATTTGCTTTTTCTTCTATATCACTTCTTGTAACTTCTTCTCCAATTTCTGTTTTTATTACTTCTGATTTTGATGTATCTACTTTATTATCATAATAGTATTCTATCTTATATAAAGTTTCATTTGTTTCTACTGGTACTTCTGGATTATCTGGTCCTACTGGTAAATCTGGATTTGTTGGCTCTGTTGATATTTTAATATAATGTACTTTAATTACATTATTATCTACATCACTACTTACAATCAATGGTGCATTTAATACTGTTGCTACTTTAAATCCATCAGTAGTGTTTATTTCTATCTTATTAGAAATTGTTTCTTTGTTTATTCTTTCTCCTAAAGCCACCTCTACTACTTCTGTTTTTGTATTATCTATTTTATTATCATAATAGTATTCTACTTTATATCCTGTTTTTTCTACAACTGGTAAACTTGGATTTTCTGGGTCTTTATTTACTTCTGTTACATAATGTACTTTAATTACGTTTTTATTTATATTGAAGATATCTTCATCTGCTACAAGTGGTGCATTTAATACTGTAAATAATTTATATCCATTTACTTTGCCTGCTTCTACTTTTTCTTCAATATTTTCTATTGTTATTACTTCATCTTTTGATGTTTCAACTAATTCTGTTTTACTTGTATCTAATACATTATTATAATAATATTCAATTTTATAACCTGTTTTTAATTCGTTATGTACATAATATATTTTGATAACTGTTTTATTATTTACTGTTTCTGGTATTACTCCTGTTGTATCTGCATCTAATTCAAATGCCATATATTTGTTTACTAAATTAATTTTTTCTTTAGCAACTTCAATTGTATCATCATGTAATACTTGTACTGTTATTGTTTCTATTTGAGTATCTTCTGGCACTAATGCACCATCTTTATAGTATTCTACTGTATAGCTTAATTCTTTTGTTTGTTCTTCATCTACTATATAATTAACTCTAATTATTGACTCATGATTTACTATTGCAGGCACTTGAGTACCTATATCTTTTTCACTTTCAGTACCATCTGCCTTTTCTACTAATTTAATATTATTTAATTTGTATCCAAAATATTTATCATTTTTTGCTATATTTTCTCTATCTTGTACTTCTAATTTATTTTCTGATAATACTTGTACTGTTGTTGTTTTTATTTGTGTATCTTCTGATACTAATTGTCCATTTTTATAGTATTCTACTGTGTAATTTAATTCTTTTGTTTGTTCTTCATCTATCTCATAAACTACTTTTATTACTGCTTTGTTATTAACAACTTCTGGTATTTCTTCTACTATACTTCCAGATAATTCAATATTTTTTAATTTATATCCAAAATATCTATCATTTTTAGCTAAATTTTCTCTATCTGTTACTTCTAACTTATCTGGTTCTAGTATTTGTACTGTTTTTGTTCCTGTTTTTGTTTCTACTTTTTCATCGGCTTTATAATATTCTACTGTATATGAAATAGTTTTAGTATTTTCGTCATCTACTATATAATAAACTTTTATGCTAGAGCCTGATTCTATTTTTTCTGGTATTATTCCTGGGTCTAGCTTCTCTAATCTATATCCAAGATATTTATCTACTATATTTATTTCATCTTGTTTTACCTTTATTTGATTATCATGTAATACTTGTACTGTTTCTTCTACTGTTTGTGTATCTTCGTCTACCTTGTCACCATCTTTATAATATTCTACTGTGTAATTTAATTGTTTTGTTTGTTCTTCATCTACTACATAGTAAATATTTATTACATTATTTTCTTTTTCTTCGCTTACTGTTATATCATTACTATTATTTACTTTATAACCAAATATTTCTATTGCTTCATCTGCTGCTAATACTTCTGTTCCAAATGTTTCATTTGCTACCTTTGATGTATGTAATACTTTATTTGTTTCTTTTTCTAAATAATTTACTGTATATTCATAACTATTTACTGCCCATTTTGCATAAACAGTTGTATCTTCACTTGGTGTGTATTCTGTATTTTCTGCATCTGTTACTTTAACTGTATATAATTCATCTTCATACCAACCTTCAAATGTATATCCAGTTCTTGTTGGTATATAACTTACACTATTTTCTTTCCATTGTGCATATAAATCTACTACTGCACCTTGAGTAATACTTAAATTTATTACTTCTTGTTCATCTACAAATTCTGTTTCTCCATTTGTAAGTTTTGACCATCCTTCAAATGTATATTCAGCTATTTTTTCTGTATTTGTACTTCCTTCATAATTGTGATTATATGTTACTACATATTTTCTTTCAAAATTATTTTTACTTAAAGCTTTAGCTGTATCATATGTATGGCTACTATTTACCATAGTTTGATTTGTTGCTTCATTTCCATTATATCTTACTTCATATGTATTTGCTGTCCATTTTGCATAAAGAGTTATATTTCTTGATGGTGTATATGATGTATTATTTGCTGTTGTTACTTGTTTTGTACATGCTTCATCACTATACCATCCATTAAATGTATATCCTGTTCTTACTGGAACATATTCTACACTCACTGGTGACCATTTTGCATATAATCTTATTTCTTCATCTTGTGCTGATGTTAAATTCAATATTTCTGCTTCATTTTGATATACTACATCTCCATCTGCCTCGTTTGCCCATCCATTAAATGTATAATTTGATGTTCTTGTTATATTGCTTGCACCTTCATAATTGTGATTATATGTTACTATATAACTTCTTACATATCCATTTTCTGTTAAATTACTTGGTACATCATAAGTATGTATACTATTAGATGTTTCTCCATCTGTTGCACCATTTCCATCATATGTTACTGTATATGTATTTGCTACCCATTTTGCATATAATGTTATATCTTTACTTGGTGTATATTCACCTTCTGTATCTTTTCTATCTCCTGTACAATCTGCTATTTCATACCATCCAGCAAAATCATATCCTTCTCTTGTTGGTACATATGTTGCACTTGCTGAATTCCACTCAGCATATAATGTTACTATATCTCCATCTACTGATGATAAATTTCTTACACTTTGTTCATTTGTATATGATGTTCCTTCTCCATTTGCTTGAGTATTCCAGTTTTTAAATGTATATATTGCTGTTTTTTCTGTATCTGTACTTCCTATATAATTATGATTATATGTTACTGTATATTCTCTTGTGAATCCGTTTTCTGTTAAGTTAGTATTTACATCATATGTATGACTACTAGATTCTGTTGTTCCATTTGTACTTCCATTTCCATCATATGTTACTGTATATGTATTTGCTATCCATTTTGCATATAATGTTACATCTTCACTTGGTGTATATTCACCATTTGAGTCTACTTTCTCTCCTGTACAATTTGCATTTTCATACCATCCGGCAAATGTATATCCTGTTCTTGTTGGTATATATGTTACACTGCTACTATTCCATTGAGCATATAAGTTAAATATTCCATTATCTGTTAAGTTTGTTACATTTGCTTCATTTTCATATGCTGTTCCTGTTCCGTCTGCTTTTGTATTCCAATTCTTAAATGTATATGTTGCTGTTTTTTCTGTATTTGTACTTCCTGTATAATTATGATTATATGTTACTATGTATGCTCTTTCAAAAGCATTTGTTGTTAACTTTTTAGCAACATCATATGTGTGTATACTATTAGCTATTTGGCCATCTGTTGATTCATTTCCATTGTATTTTACTGTGTATGTGTTTGCTGTCCATTTTGCATACAATGTTTTATTTTCTGATGGTGTATATACACCATCTTTATCTACTCTTGTTCCTGTACAATTTGCATTTTCATACCATCCAGCAAATGTATATCCTGTTCTTGTTGGTACATATTCTACACTTGTTGAATTCCACTGAGCATATAAATTAAATGTTCCACTTTCCTGTAAATTCTTTACAGTTTGTTTATTTGTATATGTTGTTCCTGTTCCATCTGCTTTTGCATTCCAATTTTTAAATGTATATGTTGCTGTTTTTTCTGTATTTGTACTTTCTGTATAATTATGGTTATAAGTTACAGTATGACTTCTTGTGAATCCATTTGCTGTTAATGCTTTTTCTGCATCATATGTATGTGTACTATTGGCTGTGCTTCCTCCTGTACTTCCATTTCCATTATATTTGACTATGTATGTATTTGCTACATAATATACTTTAATTGTTGTTCCTGTATTTACTTTATCTGGTAAACTTGTAATTTGTGTATCATTTTGCTCTATCTTTTCAAAACTGTATCCAGTATATTTGTTACTAATATTTATATCAGATTTATTTACTTCTAATTCATCAACATCTAATACATTTAATGTTTTGCTATTTACTTTAGAATCTGCTTCTACTTTTTTTCCATTTTTATAATACTCTACTGTATATGTTAATTCTTTTGTTTGATTTTCATCTGACATAGCAATCATAAATGAATCATTATATCCATTTTTTGTTAAAATATTGCTATCACTAATTGAAGATACTGTATTACTATCAAAGTTACCTACTACAACGTATCTACCATCATTTAATTGTTCAACTCCATAACCCTCATCAAAAGATGTTCCTGTTATATTTCTTGACCATTCAACTTGTGAATTTTTATTTAATTTGATGATAATACCATCTCCAACATTATCTCCACCTGCTAAATAATCAACTGTACCATTTCCATCAATGTCTGCACCTTTGTAGAACCATCCACCAACAAGCATACCACCATCTTTTGTTGCAACTACTGCTGTTAACTTATTATCTGCATTAATAGCTCTACCAAAATTATAATTAGACACATATGCTCCACTTGATGAATATTTTACAGCAAGTGCACTTGTGTAAGAACCAGAGTTTACTGTTATAGAACTTGATCCTAAACTTATAGTACTTGAATAAGCACCCGCAGCAATAACATTATCTGACATATCTACTGATAAGTCTTCTATTGACTCAAAATTTGCTCCACCAATTTTGCTATTCCATTGATATGCTCCTGCTGTAGAATACCCTATTAATATTGCATCTTGTCCACCTGCTGAATTTATTGTAGTACCATTTACAGATATACTACCTGTAAAATTAACTGCTATTACTACACCTTTAGATGTTTCTACTATACTAGTAGCTTCTATATTATTTGCTCCATCTATCGCTGTCATCCATTTATATGCACCATTTGCATCATAGCAAGCGATAAATCCATCATATTTTCCAACTCCAGTATTTGTTAGTGTTCTTCCACTTGCTATAGTAAGTGTTTGACTTTTAAATCTACCTACTATTGCAACATCTCCTGATTTTAATACTACTACATCTTTTATTTCATCATCTAAATTTCCTGTAATATTATTTTTCCAAACTTGGTTTCCAGAAGCATTAAACTTTATAACAAATCCATCTTTAAAATTTGCTGTTGTTTCATACCCTGAAACTACAAATCCTCCATCAGAAGTTATTGCAACTCCAGTAAATTCTTCTGTTCCAGAACTTCCATAGTTTTTAAACCATTGAAAGTTACCGTTCTTATCATATTTTGCAACTAATGCATCAAAATCTCCTGAAGATACTACGTCTACTGTACCATCTCCATTCAAGTCTGCTTCTCCTGCAAAACTTCCAGCAATAATATATCCATCATCTGCTGTTTTTTTAACATCATTTATGTTAGAAAAACCTGAGCCTGATATTGATTTTGGTAATATATATGTTGCTATCTGTTCATTAACTCCAGCAGCTCTTCTCTTATTGTTAAATATTCCAAATAGGCTTTCACCTTTTTGGACTCTTGCAATAAGAACCATACTTACTAAAGCAACTACTATCAAGTTAATAATAATTCCACTTATAAGTATTTTTTTCCTTTTCATAATCTCATACACCCTCTCTTAAATTTTTCCAATTTCCTTTATTTGTATATATCCTTCAGTTCTTAATCTTCCACATATATAAACAAATTTAAAGTCATTTCTCAAAATTTTATCTGCGATTTCATCATACCCTCTTAAATTAATAATCTCTCCATCTAATAACTTTATTTTTAAACAAATTACTGATTTATGAGTTAAGTCTTCACCATAAACGAACTTAAATTTGCCTACATAAATCACTTCTCCGATAAAATATCCTAGATTCATTTTAGCCTCTGAGATTAAAGTTTTTCACAGAAAAATAATTTTTCTGTTAGAGTTTTTACATTAGCTACACTTATATATCCTATATGTCCCGTTACATATTTATAAGCTTCAATAGAAGAAATATTTCCTTCTTTAATTTCTTGTTCTAAATGCTTAAGTTTCAATTTTAAGTTTCTTTTTCCTCTATCTCTAATTTTCAATCTATATTCATTTACTTTATATCCACAAAAATTCACTCCTTGTTTGTCTTTAATAATCTGTGTTTTGGAATTTAAAGTAAGTTCTAAATTTGTAGCTAAAAACTCTTTTATTTTCTCTAAACATTCTTTGGCTTCTTGTTTTGTTCTTAATAAAATTACTGAATCATCCATATATCTAAAATAATATTTACACTTCAACTTATGCTTTATAAACTGATCTACTTCATTTAGATATATATTTGCAAAGGTTTGGCTTGTATAGTTTCCTATAGGCAAACCTTTTTCGCCTTCACTTGAATAAACAATTTTGTATATAAGATCTAATAACTTTTGATCTTTTATTTTTCTTTCCAATATTTTGAGTAGTATTTTTCTATCTACACTTTGGAAATACTTTGCAACATCCATTTTCAAAATATAGTATTCACCCCATATTCGTCTGCAATGTCGCATCGTTTTTTGTACATCCAATACAGCTTTATGCATTCCTCTATACTTTATACATGCATATGAACTAGATATAAAATCCTTCATAAAATATTCTTTCAAAAAATTATCTACTATCCACCTATGTACTATTCTATCTATGTATCTCGAGACTTGTACTTTTCGTCTTTTCGGGACATTAACATAAAATATTCTATATCCACCATGTCTATATGTTCCATTTTTTAATTCATTGTATAACCAGTTTAAGTACTCTTCTTTTTTTAAATTGAATAAGATAATTTCTTTTTTTGTTGTCTTACTCTTTTGGCACAACCTATGTGATTCTTCTAATTTCTCATACGTCAGATATTTATCAAATTTATTTCTTATTGTTCTTGGCATAATATTTCGTAAGTCCTCCTACTATCTTTCCAATTTCATAAATTAAATCAATTGATACTTTGAATTTCTTCTCATCTATCCATTTGTTTTTATACATAATTCTGAGAAAAATTCTTTGTACATTTAATTCTGCATCAATATAATTAATATAATTTAATCTATCTTCTTGAGGAATCTTACTAACATACATTATGTAAGATAACATTTTGTACATTGATACTTTATATTCATTTCCTATATTAAATTTCTCTGTTCTTGGAAGTTTTAATATAACTTCTATCATGTACTGAACATATCTCTCAGCTTTAGGAATTAAAACTAATTCATTTTCTTTCTTTTTTTCATTATTTTCCATTTTTGATACCTCTAATTCATATTCATCAATCTTTCTAAAATTTCTTCTTCAGTCTCTTTTTTCTGTGTACATTTTGAACAATCTAAGCAAGATCTTTTTTCTTCTACTGCTTTTCCTTTATTACTAAATATTTCTTTTGCCTCAGCAGTTTGTTTATCAACCATGTAAATAATAAATGATAAGTCTTTTTCCTTCATGCTTCTGATATACTTTTCAACACTTTTGACAAGAAATCCCACTTTACAAAGATTTTCTTTCATACATGTTAATTTAAGTCCCATTTCATTACTTAATGTAATTGCATCCTTTCCTGTAGCTATAAAAAATATTCCATTTTTTACTAGTACAATACTTTCTGGGTTTTGTTTTTGTAATTTTTCAATAATATCTGTAAGTTTCATTTTTTCTCCTTTCTTCCCTCTTAGGGTTAGATTATGTATTTTCTTGAACCCTACTAATACATAATCTAATGATACTTTTTTACCTACATTAGGAAGGAATAATTTTCTTTAATATCTAATATGTTATTGTATATGTTCCTTAAAACACATAATCTAAACTAATATTAGAGTACGCACGGCACCCGATGTTGTTGTTGCTATCAGTAGGTGAAGTCCTTGCAGCACGTGCACCCGCTGGGTAATTAGACGAAAGCTCGTGATAAGCACCACCACGGTACACACGGCACGAAGTGCCTTAAAAAACCGCCTTTTAAATTATCCCTAATTTATATATTTTTATATAAATTCTTTAATTATTGGTAGTTTTCTACCATCTATATTATTGATATAAATTACTTAAATTTTATTTACCCTATCGGGCTTAGATTATGTATGTTCAATTAATCTACTAATACATAATCTAATGATGCTTTTTTACCTACATTAGGAAGGAATAATTCTCTTTAATATCTAATACGTTATTGTATGTATTCCTTAAAATACATAATCTAAACTAATATTAGAGTACGCACGGCACCCGTTTGTTCTCGTTGCTGTTAGTAGGGTTGTTGATATTACGTGCACTCGCTGGCCAATGAGACGACTGGTCCCAAAAGCAACCGCCACGATTCATACGGCACGAAGTGCCTGAAAAACCGCCTTTTAAATTATCCCTAATCTATAAATATTATTGATATAAATTACTTAAATTCTGTTTGCCCTATTGGGCTTAGATTATGTATGTTCTTGAATCTTACTTATACATAATCTAATGATTCATTTTTACCTTTATTAGGAAGGAACAACTCTCTTTAATATCTAATATGTTATTGTATGTATTCCTTAAAACACATAATCTAAACTAATATTAGAGTACGCACGGCACCCGTTTGTTGTTGTTGCTGTTAGTAGGTGCATTCCAAGTATTACGAGAGCTCGCTGGGTAATTAGACGAAAGGTCCCAATTGCTACCTCCACGTAACACACGGCACGAAGTGCCTGAAAAATAGCCTTCTGAATCATCCCTAATTTATATTGTTTTAATATAAATTTCTATTAATGTTTTTAAAAAATTACTAATATTTTGTTTATATATAATTCTTTACCCTTTCGGGCTTAGATTATGTATGTTCTTGAATCTTACTTACACATAATCTAATGATGCTTTTTTACCTTTATCAGGAAGGAATAACTCTCTTTAATATCTAATATGTTATTGTATATATTCCTTAAAATATATAATCTAAACTAATATTAGAGTACGCACGGCACCCGATAGTTGATGTTGTTGTTAGTAGGGTTTTTGTTAGCACGTGCACTCGCTGGGTAATTAGACGCAAGGTCATTGTAGCAACCGCCACGTATCACACGGCACGAAGTGCCTGAAAAAAAACGCCTTATGAGTTATCCCTAATTTATATTATTTTAATATAAATTCATTTTTATATATCTACTAAAAATTAGTATTTTTAAACTTTTTTACCCTTTCGGGCTTAGATTACGTATGTTCTTGAATCTTACTTATACATAATCTAATGATTCTTTTTTACCTTTATCAGGAAGGAATAACTCTCTTTAATATCTAATATGTTATTGTATATATTCCTTAAAACATATAATCTAAACTGATATTAGAGTACGCACGGCACCCGTTTGTTGTCCAAACTGTTAGTAGGGTTGTTGATATTACGAGCGCTCGCTGGCCAATTAGACGATACATTGTTGAAGCTACCGCCACGATTCATACGGCACGAAGTGCCTTAACTACAAGCCTCTGAATTATCCCTAATCTATAAATATTATTGATATAAATTACTTAAATTCTATTCGCCCTATTGGGCTTAGATTATGTATGTTCTTGAATCTTACTTATACATAATCTAATGATTCTTTTTTACCTACATTAGGAAGGAATAATTCTCTTTAATATCTAATATGTTATTGTATATATTCCTTAGAATATATAATCTAAACTAATATTAGAGTACGCACGGCACCCGCCAATTGTTGTTGGTGTTAGTAGGATTTGCGTTACCACGTGCACTCGCTGGGTTATCAGACGAAAGATTGTTGTAGCTACCGCCACGACACTGACGGCACGAAGTGCCTCAAGCCTTTTGAATTATCCCTAATTTATATTGTTTTAATATAAATTTTATTAATATCCTTTTCTTACTTTAATATATTTTTTTATAATACATTTTTAATAGTTATTATTTTTCAATATATTATTTTGCAAAGTTTTTGATATAAGTTTTTTTATTTTTATTCTAATTTACTGCTTCAAAACTAGTTTGAAACCGTTCTGGTGCATCGCCTTCAGGGCTCAGTGCTACTTTATATAAAGGTACGCACGGCACCCGTTCGTTGTAGTAGCTGCCAGTAGGTGCAACCCAAGTAATACGAGAGCTCGCTGGGTAATTAGACGAAAGGTCCCAATTGCTACCTCCACGTAACACACGGCACGAAGTGCCTGTTCCCTCTAAAGTCCATTCCCATACATTACCCGCTAGATCGTAGATGTTAAGGGCTTTTGTATAATCAGAACTTCCAGTAGGTACCCTTGTTGATGTTCCTTTTTCTTTTTTAGCTGTTGTTCCATCTGCTTTTGTATAGTCAAAAGTAGAATCATTGTAATTTCCCCATGCATATGAATAATTTACAAAATATGTATAGTTTTTATTTGCTCTTTCAACTAACCATTGTAAAGTTTCATCAAATAAGCATCCCCATAACATATTTGTTCCAACATTAGAGTTTGCTGCTAAATATGGAACTTTGCTATACATTGTGTACCATGTTTGGCTATGAATATCTTCATTTAATTTTTTAACTACAGGTTTAGTTTTTGATAAATCACCTGTTTCATATCTACCTATATAAAATCCACCATATTTTTTAATACTTTCTATAGTTTCATTAAATTGTGATTGTAATTGTTGATATAATTTATCAGGAGTCATACCTGTTAATCCACCATTTGTTAAAGTAGAAGTAGTATCACGTTCTGGTACTATTGCTGGTTCTAAATTGTAGTTTTCGTATGATGCTCTTCCTGATGCTGTATATACATATAATTTTGATTTTTTCACTCCATTTGTTGTTTCATAAAGTCTATCTGGGTTTGATACTGGTATCCATACCCATTGATTTCTTGTTTTTTGGGCCTCAGCTACATTTGCTGATGTTACAGCAGCTGTCCCCTCATAAATTACAAGTCCACCATTTATTGTGTTTTCACCATTTACACCTGAAGCCACATATCCCTTTGGTATTGGTGCAACATTTCCTGCTGAATCTGTATATGCAGTTACTTTACTAGTATCCCATGATGATGTATTTACGCTTAATGTCATTATTCCATCATCTGCATTTACAGTACCTTCAGTACTTAATGATGTGCTACTTGCTTGAACTTTTCCAGTTTCTAATGTTTTCTCAAAGATGCCTGTTTTTTGCACAACAATAGCTAATACAATAACACTAATTAACACAGTTACTATTGTAATAGCAATTTTTGTCCCTCTTTTCATAATAATCTCTCCTCCATTTTACTCTTATATTTTTTTACACAAAAAATAGATCTTTATCTAAATGCTTTTATGCATTTAGTAAAAATCTATTTCTTGGTATAAACAATATTAAATTGTACACTTTAAAAAGTGCAACACTTTTAGAGTAGATATTATCTACTCTGCTTTCATTATTAGAAGATATAAAATCATACACGAAATTGCAAACACTAAAAATTGCATTATTTATAAAGTAGATAAAATCTACTTCTTCTTTTAAACTAATACATGTGTGTGTGTGTGTGTGTGTGTGTGTGTGTGTGTGTGTGTGTACAGCGCCAACGTTTTCGTGTCTCATTTTATTTCTCCTTTCTTTATTTGATTTTACTTTTGATTTTTTATTTTATATATAAATTCAAATTTTTATTTTAATTGCATATTCAATTTCATAATTTTAAATGATTATTTTATAAAATTTGATTATGCATTATAAATTTTTGAATTAAAATATAAAAATATTAAAAAAGTTTTTTTCAAATTTCTTGTCGTTAATATACAACTCTTTTTTTATTTTGCATATAAAAATAATATTACATTTTTTGACACTTTTTTATTTTCACTTACGCACATACTAAATTTCAAAATTTTTATCATTTTTATTACTAATTGTAATTTTTTTAGCTTAATTGCATATTATAATTATATAAACAGCTTGATTTCCGTATATTTTGACATTTAAAATATACTAATTTAATATTGACTTTTTATTCTTTTTTTGTTATTATAATTATGCTTTAAATTTTTAGTGAAATATTTTTGTTAAACCACATTTTATTTAAAGCCTTAGCATTTGCACTTCATTTTTGCACTTGTTTTTGCAGGTATAGTTTAGTGGTAAAATGAGACCTTGCCAAGGTTTAGTTACGAGTTCGATTCTCGTTACCTGCTCCAAACCTTAGAGCATCAATGGTTTGATGCTCTAAATATATCGTTTATTATGTGTTTTTCAAAATTAAGTTGTGAAAGCTATATATGCGTAGCATTTGGAGATTTTCAAAAAATTAAATATGGCGCCTTAGCCAAGCGGTAAGGCACGAGTCTGCAAAACTCTGATCATCGGTTCGATTCCGATAGGCGCCTCCAAACAAAAGGCGAGAAAACTTTGAATAATCATTGTTTTCTCGCCTTTTTACTTATTCTTACTGCATTTTGGCATTTTCCATTATGTGATTGAAATCGATAAAGAATTTCTCATTTAGGAAAATCTCTACCCCTTCACAAAAATATCTTTCTGTTCCCTGCTGTCCCACTCTGTACCCAACATTATTGAACATAATCTTGATTGAGTACCCAAATTGGTCATGCCGATGTGCCCGTTTTTCTGTGCATAATTTGATTCCTTCTACAAAATAAGGCAGCTTCTCTACCATTTCAAGATTCTCAGGTTCTGCCTGCTCTGGAAAGTATCGCCACTCATCATTAGAAAAACTCGGATGAGTATAAATAAAATTTTGTAACCAGGTAATATACTCCTGGCTTAATACGAGCTTTATTGCCCGATCTTTTTCTGCATTTCTCATAGTAGTTCCTCCACGCATAATTAGACTTTTGGTTTACTATTGCATCATATTTTAAATTATACATCTTTTATGTTAACTTGTCAAATTATAGAATTTTTTATTATAGTTATCTTTTAATCTCTTTCTATTTCAATCTTTCTCTCAATATGATAATTTTTTACTTCACCATTTCCAATAGCCAAATTTAATAAACTATCCTGATCAGGCATACCATTAACATAACAATCCATTGCTATACTCACTCCACCATGAGTTACAAACAAAATATTTTTATCTTTATACTTATCTTCTATTTTATCTAACTTTGAATATACTCTATAAAAGAACTCTTTTATATTTTCGGCACTTTGAAAATGTTGATTTTTTTTATAACTCCAAAAACCTTCATAATCAAAATCTTCTTGTTTAGCTCCCTCAAATTCTCCAAAATCCCTTTCAGATATTTGTTCATCATATATTATTGGTATATTTCTATCTTTATTTATCATTTGTGCTGTTTCTTTTGCTCTTGCAAGTGGTGAGCAAATTATTAAATCAATTTTTTTATTTTCTAATTTCTCTTTAGTTTTTTCTGCTTGCTCTACTCCTTTAGTATTTAAAGAAATATCAGCTTTCCCTTGAACCTTATTTTCTAAATTCCAATCAGTTTGACCATGTCTAATAACATACCATTCCATTTGTAACATCCTCCCTATTAATTACTTAACATAATATAATTATCCATCATTTAATAGGGATTGTAAAATACTTAAAAATTATCCAGTTATAACTTTAAGTTATATTTTATCATTTCAAAAACTCTTTTTTAATTATTTTTACTAAACTATTTAATTCTCTAAACCTATTATCATTATTCAAATAAACGCCAAACTCAATTGGAGCCAATTTTAAATCTGTACTTAATTCACATATTTTATTATCTTTTAATTCTTCTTGTACATATTCTTTTGTTATTATTCCTATACTATCTTCATTTTTTAATATTCCAAGCATTGTAGTATAAGTAACATTTTTTATATTCTCTTTTTCATCTATTTCCAGCGCTTTCATAAGATTAATTGCTGTTATCGATGTCTTTTTAGGAGTATATATTACTTCATTTTTTAGCTCTTCCTTGCTTAATGTTTTACCAATAAATCTAGAATTAGTATTAATTACAAAAATATCATGCAAATATCCTAAACTAATAAATGTTATTTTTTGATTATTATATAATTTCTCATCTACCTTTTTTGATAATACTATATCTAGTTTTTGATTTTCTAACATATATAACATATCATTAAAAGTCTCATTTGTTACATCTATTTGACTTCTAGAATTTTCCTTATAGTAATCTGCTATACATTTTCCAAACATTCTACTTAGCATTGTAACATGAGAACCTAATTTTATATTTCTAACCTCATTAATCTTTTTATCAATATTGCTTAATATTGATATTGAATCTTTTATCTCATCATAAAGCATTTGACCTTTATCAGTTAATTCCATACCATACTTATTTCTTTTAAATAAATTTACTTGTAATTCGTTTTCTAAGTTCTTAATATGCTTTGTTACTGCTGGCTGTGAAATATGTAAAATTGCACTTGCTCTAGTTAAATTGCCTTCTTTTGCCACAATTGTAAATATTCTATATAATTCTAAATTTACCATTGAACTCCCCTTATTTCCAATAATATTCTCCATTTTCATCTCTGTAGCAATCCATTTTTAAGTAGTTTCTATCTCTTCTAATATAAAAGTTCTCTATGAATTTTTTATCACTTTCAATTATATCTGTAGCTTTTACTATATCATCCTTTGAAAACCATTTATAATTAAATTCTGGATTATTAATTACAGCATTACTATCCATATTTAACAAGCATACATATAACAAACTTGTTGAATTTTTGTCGTGCATAATTTCAGAAGATATACCTAGAACTTCTTGGAATTTCATATCTATACCTATTTCTTCTAACATCTCTCTTTTTACTGCTTCATCTATATGCTCACATTCTTCTACTTTGCCACCAGGTATTCCCCATAATCCAATAAAGTCTCCTCTTTCTCTTTGGATTAATAAAATCTTATCTTCTTTTTCAACTATTCCTAGAACAACATTTACCATTTTTTTCTCCTTAAATCTATATTTCACATTCTAATTTTTCTCTACTCAATACCTCATTTTTTATTTTCTGTACTTCAGAAGTTTCATTAACTATTTCTATAAACTCATTTATTGCATTTTCAAGTTCATCTAATTCTCCAAGCATGTCAAACATTATAAGAGCTTCAGATGTATCTTCATCAATTTTAGTAATTTCACTATCTTTATGATTCCAATAACGACACACTGGAACATCTCCACAATAATAGCATATTTCTGCTGAATCTTTTATTTTTTCTAATTGTCCACCAAGTCCCATTGGTTCAAACTTAATACCGCCTTGAACAGCATATTGCAATTTTAAATCTTCAAATGGTAATTTTCTAATATCATATCCTCCCATTGGTATACCATGCTTAACAGAAATAAAATTGTATATATCTACAAAATAATTTATAGATTTTAATTCTCCAAATTGCTCAATAATATTCCATAATGATACTACTGATGGTAATCTGCGTTCACTTGCATGCATATCAGAAAATATTTCTAACCATTCTTTGATAATACTTTCTTGATTTGCAATAGTTTTTTCAAACTTTGTTAATTCTTTTATCTTTTCTAATTTTTTACCTTTAACTGATACTTTTATAAGCCCCATCTTATATTTAGGATATTTTTCTATTATTTTATTTTCAATTGATACTTTCATAAATTTAACTCCTTCTATAATTAATTTTTTTTATATTATATAAGGAATTAAATTTCAAGTCGTCCATAATCAAAATCTAATTTATTTTCAAGCATACCTTTTACCTCTATATTGCCTTTTTTATATCATAAAATCATATTTTTTTCAAATAAAAATAACAACACATTCTGCTTTTGACCGAGTGAATGTGTTGTTATTACTCTATTAAGTGGTAACCATATTTAACTATGGCTACTCATTTTCTATTTTTATTATACTATAAATATTTTTTATAATCAAGATAATAATTATATATTCTCCTTTCTAATAGTCTCTATAATATTTTGTTTATTAATTTTATCTAGAGAATATTTCATAATCAATCCAACTATCAAAAATACGAATATTATAGAAATAATAATTGATGTAATTGGTAATTTATAAGACATATCCATTCCTTCTGAAAAAGCTTTATAAACGAAATATGAACCTATACATCCTAGTGGAATTCCTATAATTAATGATTTACTTCCGTAAAATATACTTTCTAACTTTATCATTCTATTAAATTCACTTTTTGTCATTCCTATTGATTTAAGCATTGCAAATTCCTTTTGTCTTAAATTCATAGTAGTAGTTATTGTATTAAATATATTTGTTACAGCTATTAATGTAATAACTGTTATAAATCCATATAAGAATATAGATACAACTAAAACCATTGCATTTTCAGACCTTCTTGCCTCTTCATAATCATATATATTTGTACTCTTATTATATTTTTCATCTGAATCAATTAAAGATTTAATATCATCACTTAATTTTCCAGAATCGTCAGACATTATATACATATTAGATACTTTATAGTCTTTAATTTTTTCCATCATTTTGTCACTAACAACTATTCCAGTTCCATCACTCATTCCCATAGGTCTTTTATCTGTTACTTTAGCAATTTTAATACCAAATGAATCACCTGCTAGTACTTCATCATCATCTCCTACTTCTTCTCCAATTTTGTTTAAATTTATAGAATCTCCAGCTTTGATATTATACATATCCCCATTTTTCTTTTTATTATTATAAAAGAATGTTGTATTATTTACTAATATTCCTTTATCTTCGTAATCTTCTACTTTACCACCAATCTCTTCTACAAACTTTTTATATTCAGAATCTCCTATTGCTATAATAATTTCAAATTGATTACTATCTCCATCTTCTGCTCCATAATATAGTTTTCCTAAATCAGAAAGATATGAATTAGAAATTAATATTTGTTTCGTTTTTACTATCGAATAATTCATTACGTTATTCAATTTTGCAATATCTTCAAAAGTAGTAATTACTTTATCATTATCTGCTTCTTGATATCTTCCAGAATATAAAACTAAATTATAATCCATTTCTTTGTAATACTCATTTGCCATTTTAAATCCAAAATCTAAAAATGACGAAAGTGAAATAAAAATTGTTACGCTTATAACTAAAGAAACTACTGTACTTCTGTATTTTCTCTTATTTCTTTTTAAATTTTTATATGATATATCTCCACCAACTTTAAATAATTTCTTTATTATTTTAGAAGATTTTACTTTTTTAGATGAAATCTTAATTTCAGTATTACTTCTAATTGCCTCTATTGGTGAAATCTTTGATGCTTTCCTTGCTGAGAATATTGTTGATAAGTATATAGTAACACTTGCAAATAATACACTAATTAGAATTGGCATAACAGGTACACTATATATAAATGTAATTCCATCTAGTGCTTCAGCTAAAATGTAATTAATCAAATGTATTAAAACAAAAACTGCAAAAATACCACTTAAAATTCCAATAGGTATTGCTATAATTCCAAGAACAAATCCTTCAAATAATACATTTTTCTTAATTTGTTTAGAAGTTGCTCCTATACTTGAAAGTATGCCATATTGTCTTATCTTTTCAGTAATTGATATAGAAAAACTATTTTTAATAACAAATACACTTGAAATAATTATAATAACTATAACTACTCCTGCTACACTATAAAGCATAGACATTGTACTATCACTTAATGCTGACCCTTCAAATCTTAGTAAATTAGTATTATACTCAACCTTATAGTCATCTGTACTATTTATAATTTTTTCTGTTTTTTCCTTATAATTTTTAGAATCTTTATATCTAAAACTTAAAGTAATATTTTCACTTGAAGTTTTTCCAAAATCATTATCTAAAGTTATAACACTATATCCAGGTGCTGTATGTGGCTCTATTTGCTGATTTGGTCTTGAAACAATCCCCACTATTTCATACTCTTTACTATATCTAAATTCTAAATTTTCTTCTATCTCTTCATCATATGGATTATTTTGAGATAACTTATCTCCTTCTAATACTCTATCTGATACATCTAAACTTATCTTATCACCTATTTTATAATCTAATTTACCATTAGTTAAAATATGATATGGTATGACTACTTCATTATCATTTTGTGGAAGTCTACCTTCTGATAACTTTAATGTTTCTAAAGATTCCTTGCTATAACCTAATAAACATATATATGGTTTATATTCATTTTTTGAATCTTCTAATTTTGAATATCCTTTATATTTATAAAAATTGTAAAAGCTTTCAATTTCTTCATTCGTCTTAATCTTTTGGACATCTTCTGGTGTTACGTCATAAATTGAAACATGAAAATCTCCATTAGACTCCTTTTCATATTCAAGCAAAGTTTTATAAAAACTAGTTACCATTCCTGCAACAGCGCAAATTAAAGCAGTAGATAAAATAATTCCAATTATAGTAACTATAGTTCTTTTCGTATTTAAAGATAAATCTTTTATTACAAATCTATTTAAAATACTCATCTCTATACTTTCCTTTCATCTGAAACTATTTTTCCATCATCAATTACAATAACTCTATCAGCTTCCATAGCAATTTTCTCGTCATGAGTTATTACAATTACTGTTTGATTATATTTTTGATTTGATAATCTTAAATAAGAAATAATTTCTTCTGAAGCTTTGCTATCTAGGTTTCCTGTTGGTTCATCAGCAAGCATAATTGCAGGACTATTTATAATAGCTCTTCCTATTGATACTCTTTGTTGTTGACCTCCAGATAATTCATTTGGAAGATGTTTTTTTCTATCTTTTAAATTTAGTGTTTCTAATAAATCGTTTAATTTTCTACTATCTACTTGCTTATTATCTAATTCGCAAGGAAGTACAATATTTTCTTCAACATTTAAAATAGGAATCAAATTATAAAATTGATAAATAATTCCTATATTCCTTCTTCTAAAAATAGCTAAATCGTCACTTTTCAATTTGTAAATATCTGTTTCTTTTATTCTTACATTTCCAGAAGTTGGTTTATCAACACCACCTAATAAATGTAATAATGTAGATTTACCACTACCACTCGCTCCAACTATAGCAACAAACTCTCCTTCATCAACTGAAAATGATACACCATCTACAGCATTAACTAAATTTTCTCCTTTTCCATATGATTTTCTTAAATTTTCTACTCTTAATATTTCCACAAAAAATCCCCTTTCTGTTTAAATTATATTTTGTATTATTTTTATAGCTAATGCAAAACATAATTTAAAATATCTTTTAAAAATCTATTTTAATTCTAGCAATAATTTCTTAATACTTTATTAATGCAAACTTAAAATTTTCTTAATTTTTTTTAGACATGGGAACGAAAGTTTTGTATAAATTTTTAAAAAATTATACACATAAAAGCAGAAACTAAATTGTAGACTTAGTAACATAAATTTTGTCTAAACTAAAAATTATTAAAAATATTGTAAATAATTTCTATTTATGATATGATTTTTGTAGAATTTAGTCATACGAAGGAGGAAAATATGGAGAAAAAAGAAATTAGTGCTCGAACCACTGTAAAAGCAATAATAACTGGCTTCGTATCTTATGGAATAATAGCTAATTTTCTATGTTTACTTGTTTTAGCTATTGTTAATTATTTTTTAAGTAGCTTAAAAGGTGATTTAACAAACGGCTTATATATAACAGTACCTTTAATTGCTATTATTTTTGTTTATTTTATAGTTCATGGTATTTGCAGAATTAGTACATATGATACCTTTAAAAAATGTAAAACAAATCCTGAAAATTATAAAAAAATTGTTAAATACTTAAATATATTTTTTATACTTTGCATAGTGTTATCAATCGCTATTTTTCTAGGATTACTTTATTTAAACTTAGAATATCAAGTAAAATCAATTGAATTTTCTGTTTTACAATATAAACAAAACTTTTCACAGGAATTCACAGATTACTTAAAAAATGAAATGATTGATACTTATAATGTATCAAAAAGTAATGCAATTACTTCAACCATCATATTAGAAATAGGATTTATGATTTCATTTATTTCTTTAATACCTTATCAAAGAAAAATGATTTTAAAATATAATGAATTTGAACCTAAAAAAGAAGAACAATAATTAAAATAGTTTATTATTTAAAGCTTTATATATGAAGTGAACCCAAAGTTATTTTGAGCTACATTTCAATAATAAGGCTTTTTTATTATCTATAAAAATAGCTATCTTAACTATATAAACAAAATAAATTATATTTAATTTATGAATATCTTCAAAATACTTTAATATAATTGATTATATCTTTTAAGTTTTAAAAGACATATTATTTATAAAGGATTATATTATGGAAAGTATTGGAATTATAAGTTTATATGGTCTTATATTTGGAATGATTGGAACTACCCTTGGAGGAATAATTGGTGCCTTTTTAAGGGTTAGTTCCAAAAAGTTTTTAAGTTTTATCTTAGAATTTGCTGCAGGATTAATGACAGCTGTTATATGTTTTGATTTAATTCCAGAAGCACTTAATATTACCAATATATCAACTTGTATTATAGGAATCTTCATTGGAATATGTACTATGATTTTGTGTGATAAATTTGTAAATAAATATTGTAAAAATAATTCAAATTTAAATCAAAACCATATGCTAAAAACAGGTATTATTATTGCAATAGGTTTAGCTGTACATAATTTTCCTGAAGGATTAGCAATCGGTGCAGGATTTGAAGCATCTACTGTATTAGGCTTTAAACTAGCAATAGCGATAGCGCTGCATGATGTTCCAGAACGGAGTTTCCATAGCAGTTCCTTTAAAGAATAGCGGTTCCTCTAAAACAAAATGTATAATCATAACAACTCTTTCTGGATTAACTACAGGACTTGGTGCATTTTGTGGAGCTATTTTTGGGAATATATCAAACACATTAATTGGTATGTCATTAGCTTTTGCAGCAGGAGCAATGCTTTACATTGTTTCTTGTGAGCTTATCCCTGAATCTAAAAGCTTATACAAAGGACGTTTTGCATCTTTAGGTAATATACTTGGAATCATAGTTGGAATATTAGCTGAAAGTTTGTAAAAAAATAAGCTAGAATTTAATAATTCTAGCTTATTTTTTTAAACAACATATTTTCTTCTTTTTAGTTTTAACTAACAAATAATACATCTATTATGTTTTTATATCTATCTTCTAATATTTCCCTAGTTCTTGGGCTTAACTTATTATAATCTCTTTCTAGTTTTTTTCTTACATATTCTTTTCCATCTGATATAGATAAATTCATTTCCTTGTAAGCTAAAGAAAATAATGATGGTATACAATCAAAATGAGCAATAACATCTGCATCTGCTACACATTGTTCTTCTATTGTATTTCGTGGTCTATCTTTACTACCTCTATGATTTAATACACAATTCTTAACTTTTTCTATTCTTTCTTTTGAATAATTTAATTCTGTTAATAATTGTTCTGCAATTTCTGCTCCATAAATATGATGTTGCTCTCTTTCACCATACTCTGATGGCATTGCTATATCATGTAATAATGCTCCTAACTCTACTATCTCAGTATCTGCTCCATATTTGTTTGCCAGTTTTACAGCATTTTCTACAACATATTTTATATGTTCGTTCCAAAAATCATATCCATCTTTTTTCTTTGATTTCTCACATCTAATTAATAATTCTTTCTTTATTTTTTCTACAACTTCACTCATATTAACCACCTAAAATTTTATTATTTTTAATGCTTTATCTTCATCTAAATATATATCATAATTTCATTATTTAATTAAAATTTATAATATTATTATGCATCAATTATATCAGCAATATTGAGTTTTTTCAATTGATTTTTTAGTGTAAAATAAGCCTTTTATATAAAGAAGCTAGACTTTAATACTTCTATTAAAATCTAGCTTATATAAGA
>CAMXJY010000021.1 GCA_947244325.1 uncultured Clostridium sp.
GTAGTAATATCATTAGTAATATTAGTAAACATTATAGTAGTTCAAATCAGAAAAAGAAAAAACAGCAAAGACAATAAATAATAACAAAAGATAAATAGCATTTAAGCAAAATATATAAATAAATATAATTAACAAACAGCTTAATAAAATTATTTATTAATTCCAAATAAATAGAGCTAACTACTTTGTAGAGAATAAAAAATTCTCTTATCAATAAAAAATATAAATAAATACATAAAAGTTAGCAAATAAAATAGTCATTAAGTTTAGGCATGGGTGAAATTCACTTCATCCTATGTCTAAAATAATCTCATACTCTTATATAAGCTAGATTTTAATAGAAGTATTAAAGTCTAGCTTCTTTATATAAAGTCTAATATTTTATACTCTTTTTGATATAGAGTAATTTAGACAAAATCTCTGTTCAATGTCTACAAAATAAAAAGAATCTAATATTACATTAGATTCTATAAATTTTATTTCAGATTGTTTTTGAATTTAAATATTTTCTAAATCTTCTTTTGTAAGTTCGGTTATTTTTATAATTTCTTTGATACTCATACCAGAATTTAATAATTTTTTAGCAGTTTCGATTTTTTCAAACTTTTTTCCTTGCTCTAAACCTTGTTTTAATCCCTTATCAAATCCATATTCTTCACTGTTACGTATTTCATTTTCTGCTTTTTCTCTAAGTGCTATAGCAAGGCTTTCATACCCAAGATTTATTAGTTCATCTCTTAATCTATCTAATTCTTTTTTTGCTAGTTGTATATCTCTATTTCTTTGCATTTCAACCACCTCCAAACTATCTGGATTAAGTAAAAACTTTGACCAGATTGCTAATTTTTTATCATGATTTTCTATGTATTTATTTTTTAATGATTTTTCAAGCTTCCTTAATTCAATTATATGAAGTTCAAACACATTAGTCAATACGGTATTTTGATGCTTTTTTTCTCTGATTTCCCATACAGTATGAAAATCAGGAATTTTACTTAAACTATCAAGTTCAAAATTAGCAATTAAAATTGATATAGTTTTCTTTAAAGATTTAAAATCTTGACCAGATTTTATACTTCCAGAATAAAGTTTACTCCAATAATATAGCATTCTTTTTTCAATATTTTTATTATTACACATTTGCATTTCAATATCGCATAAAATGTTTGAATTCAAAGTAGCCTTAATATCTAATATGCCAGATTTTTCATCTTTTGAATTCTTTTCTAAAATAGTATTTCCTTCTAAATTAATTGAAGTTAATTCTCTACCAATAATGGAACTAACAAATCCTTTAGTAATTTCTTCATTACCAACATGACCAAAAATGCGTTTAAATACGAAATCATTAGTTGGTGCTATTTTTATATTTTTATTTTTAACAATTATCATCTCCTATCATAAATAAAAGTATTTATAATAAGAAAATAAAAGATGAAAAAATCTTAATACTTACAAAATACTTTTATTAAATTTTAATTATTATTTGAGTAATTTGGCTGAAACGCCAGAAATCTGAAATAAATTTTGACATATGATACCATGATTTTTTGAGAAAATCAATATAATTATACAAAAAAATAAAATTTTATTAAAAGAGAGTACATATCTAATATCTTTATTATTTAAGTAATGTTGTTTTTAGTACTCTCTTTTTATAAATTATGCAAATATATATTTATAGTAAATAGCTAAGTTTTTATATTATATATGAAATATTATCTTATATCTTACTAAAATTCCTAATTATATACCAAAAGTAATAACTCCAAGTATTTTTTGATAACTCGTTTTCTAAAGTAATATCAATATCACAAAGAAGAGTATCATTATTATATAAGTATAATTTTCCAACTTTTGTTCCTTTAGATACATTAGAAGAAAATTTATTCATAGTATATATTTTAGTAGATAACTGGACTGTACCATTGGTTTCTAGCGGAAAATAATAGTTATCCAAATTTTCTAGCTTTAGAATAGGAGTGTCAGTAGTTTTTTCTAAAAAATAATTTTTATTAAAATATGTAGTGTAGTCAGAAAAAGCTTTATTAATTGTACTAGATACATTTACGTATTTAAAATTTTTAAAAATATAATTTATTAAATTGGCACTGTCTTGAGTTCTAATTTTTTTTGTATCAGCCCCTAGAACAACCACAATAATATCTAAATCATTTCTGTTGCAAGCTGATACCAAACATCTTCCAGCTTCAAAGGTAAATCCTGTTTTTACACCATAAACTCCTTCTAAATTTCCTAATAATTCATTTGTATTTGATATAGTACGTGGGTATCCATTAAATGAAATTGTAGCAGTTTTAGTGGATACAATTGTTTTAAATTTTTCGTTTTTTAAAGCATAGTCAGTTAAAATTGCCAAGTCATATGGTGTTGTATAATGGTTTTCATCATCTAATCCGTGAGGAGTAACAAAGTTAGTATTTTCTAAACCTAATTCTTTTGCTTTTTGATTCATTAATATAGAAAAATTTTCAACAGAACCACTAATTTTTTCTGCAATTGCTATTGCACAATCATTTCCAGACCTTAGCATTAATCCATAAAGTAAGTCATTCATAGATATTTGCATATCAGTAATTAACCCTAATGTAGAACCACGAACTGATGCAGATTTTTTAGATACAGTAACTATATCATTTAAAGAAGAATTTTCTAGTGCAACAATGCAAGTCATTATTTTTGTAGTTGATGCCATAGCTACTTTTGTATATGCGTTTTTTTCATACAATACTGATAAAGTTTTTCTATCTATTACTATAATGCTTTTAGCATTTGTAGAGGGTTCTTCGGTTGATAGATTTGATGCTTCATATACTTCAAATTCTTCTAAATCTTCTAATAATTCATCATCTGCAAAACAGAATGTAGGAATTAATAAAAATATAATTAATAATAAAGTAACTATTTTTGTTAAAATTTTCATTTTAATAATTATAATCTTTAAAATATTTTTATTTATTTAATAGGAAAGTGCTCCGCATTTCCTATTAAATAAAGCCTTCGACAATTTTTGCATAGTAGGAAAGTCCTCTGGACTTCCAACTAAATAAAGCCTTTGGCAATTTTATACATTTCTTAGCTATGTGAATGTAATGAGTTTTGTAATTATTCTAATTTAAAGATTATTTTCCTTTCTTTATTTTATAAATTAATATTGGCAAAGCTTTTATTAGTAGATATTTAATAAATAAAAAAAGCCTTTATTGCCTAATAGAATAAGTACTCTTATAAAGAAATTTATGATATTTTTTGGTAGTTATTCAAAAAAAATCCAATCATATATTTACAAAAAGTGGCAGAAATACTGAAAAATCAAACAAAAAATTACATAATACCTTGATTTTATGACAAAAATGTAATATAATTGATATGTAATGCGAAAATGCGACAGCTCTAAGATTATGTAGTATTGAGCTAAATGTACCATGTTGACACTAAAAATTTTAGAGTTAAAATATATTATATAATAATATAACTATGTAAAATTAAATTAAGGAAGGTAGATTTTATGTTAAAAAAGAAAATTATGAGAATTGCCTTTGTATTGGCATGTATAGTAGTTTTACTAATGCCATATACAACAACAGTACTTGCAGCAGCTTTAACAAAAAACGATACTAAAGCTGACTTACAAGTTCTTGTAATGCATGAAGGTGGGGAAGAAGCAAGTGGAACTCTTACAGATAAACAAAAAGAGTTTTATGATGAATCACCTTATGGTTATAGAGTAGGAGAAACTAGAGTATTTAAAATTATAACTAAGGGAGATACAAGCTATGAAAACATGTTTTATTGTTTAAATGCTAATAAATCTTTCCCTGGAGTAACAGCTACAGGATATAACAGCTTAGAATATACAAACGTAGCAGATTTTAAAGATTCTACAGATTCAAATGTAAAAGCTTTACATTTAAGTACATCATATTCAGATGATAGCGCAAAATGGACAGCTAATTACAAAGCTTTAATCTGGCTTGTAAACAATATGTTTTTAAAGAAACAAGCACCAGAACAAAAAGATGATTATTTAGCAAAAGCATTTGCTGATTACGAAGATCATGATTTAGAAACAGTTAAAGCATTTTTAACTGATGATGATATTGATGTAGTACAACAATATGCTATGTGGTATTTCACAAACAATGATACAGAAAAATTCAATGTAGAAACACTACCAAGTGTTACTGTTTCAAGAATTGCATTAAATGATGATATGGAAGTAGAAGAAACAACTGGATCATATTATGATGTAACAGGATATAGTTATCGTCAAGATATGGCTGATCATTTATATAAATATTTAATAAAATCAGCAATTGAAGGAAAAGAAAACCCTTCAGTTACATATCCAACTATGGAAGATATCACACCAGTAGCTACTGGAAATGATAACTATTATATAGTAGGACCATTTAAAGTAAAATCAGGAACAGCAGCACCAACAGAATATAATATGTCTTTAGTTGATCAAGATGGAAAAGAAATTTCAAGAGATGCTTATGATATATTAATAGATGGTGAAGAAGAATTTACAAATAAAAGTATAAAAGAGATATTTGATAGTGAATATTACATATATCTACCAAAAACAAATACAAATATAACAAAAGTTTCATTAGGACTTAATTATTCAAATTATGAAACATCAGCAACACTTTGGGAAAATAAATCAGTAAATGATGAAGGAGTAGAGGTATATCAACCATTAGTATTATTAACAAAAGATGAAACACCTTATATCCAAAATAAAGAAGTAGAAATAAATGCTGACTTAGCTTTAAGAAAATATATAATAAAAGTAAATGATAACAGTGTTGATAGAAAACCAGATGTAGATGTTTCAGGATTAAAAGCTGGAACAAGTAGAACAGCTGAATACAAACATGCAAAAGACCCAGTAAAAGTTGCTGTAGGAGATACAGTAATTTATGAAATCAGAGTATACAATGAAGGTAATATTGATGCTAAAGGAACAATTATAGCAGATTCATTACCAGCAGGATTAGAATATGTAGAAGATAGTGAAATAAATAGAACATACGGATGGGAAAAAACATTAGATGGAACAAATAGAGTTGTATATAAAACAAATTATTTAGCTGATACAACTATAGAAAAATTTGATAAAAGCAGTAATGAATTAAACAGTGCATATGTACAAATTGAATGTAAAGTAGGAAGTAATGCAAAAGCTTCTTCAGTATTAACAAATGTAGCTGAAATTATAGAAGATGGAATCTTAGATAGAGATTCAGATCCAAATAATAATGATTATGTAAAAGAAGATTATGATGCTTCAAATTACAAAGGACACAATAGCAATAAAGAAGATTTAACAGATAAAAATTATCATTATCAAGGTAGACAAGATGATGATGACTTTGAAAAAGTAGAAGTTGAAGGAAGAACATTTGACTTAGCTTTAAAGAAATTTATATCAAAAATAAATAACTCAGCTCCAAAAACAAGTAGAGAGCCAGTTGTAGATGTAACAAACTTAAAAAATGGATCAAGTAAAGATGCAAAATATACAACTGTAAAAACACCACTTGTTGTAGAAAAAGGAGATATAGTAACATATACAATTAGAGTATACAACGAAGGTGATGTAGCAGGATATGCAGAAGAAGTAGCTGATTACTTACCAGAAGGATTAGGATTCTTAGTAGGACATACAACAAATGTTGATAACTATTGGAAAATACCAGAAGATTCTAAAACAGTAAAATTAAGTACAATAGAAAATGGAACAAAGAATTTATCAAAAGATGATTTTAAAGGTGTTGATAAATTATCTGATGTAGATGTTGTTGTTGGAAAAGCAAAATTAACATCAACAAAATTAAAATCTTCTGAAACAGATACTAAAAACTTAATAAAAGAATTTGATAAACAAAATGGAACAAAATTAGATTACAAAGATATACAAGTTACTTGTGTAGTAGTAGCTGATAAAGTTTCAAACAATAACTTTAGAAATATCGCAGAAATTACAAAAGATTCTGATGATGATATTGATTCAATACCAGATACAGTAAATCCAGATAATTATCCTGGAGATGATGAAAATCAAGATGATAATGACTATGAAAACTTAACAACAGAAGATAAAGAATTTGACTTAAGCTTACAAAAATTCATAACAAAAGTAAATGATGGAGAAATAACAGGAAGAGAACCAAGTGTTACAAAAGATTCAAATGGAAAATTAAAAATAACATCAAATGCAGAAGCATTATCAGTAGAAAACAATGATTTAGTAACATATACAATAAGAGTATATAATGAAGGAAATATTGCAGGATATGCAAAAGAAGTATCAGACGATATTCCAAACGGATTAGAATTTGTTAAAGATAATGAAACAAATAAAAAATATGATTGGAAATTATATGATAAAAATGGAAAAGTTACAACAGATTTAAAACAAGCTGTAAGTGTTAAAACTGATTATTTATCAAAAGAAAAATCACAAGCAAGAAATGAAGATGCTTTAATAAAAGCATTTGATCCTTCAAAAGAAGCAAAAGATGTAGATTACAAAGATTTACAAATTGTATTTAAAATAGTAGAACCAGATGCTAAGAAAAATGAAGGAAGAATAATCATAAATACAGCAGAAATCACAGATGATTCAGATGAAAATGGAAATCCAATTGAAGATATAGATTCAACACCAGGAAATAATAAACCAGGTGAAGATGATATAGATACAGAAAAAGTATATGTAAAATACTTTGACTTAGCACTACAAAAAGATTTAATTAAAATTATAGTAAGTGAAAATGGAACAACAAGAGAAATATCAGTAAATTCAACTGATGGATTACAAAAAGTTGAAATTCACAGAAAGAAAGTAAAATCTACAGTAGTTAAATTTGTTTATAATATCACTATAAAAAATGAAGGTCAAATAGCTGGATATGCAACAGAAATTAAAGATTACATACCAGATGGATTAGAATTTATAGCTGAAGAAAATAAACAATGGACTAAAGTTTCTGATAAAGAAATAACAACAAACGCATTAGCAAAAACTCGTTTAGAACCAGGACAAACAGCATCAGTACAAGTAACATTAAAATGGATAAATGGGGAAGATAATTTAGGTGTAAAAACAAATGTTGCAGAAATTAGTGCAGATAAAAATGATAGTAATACACCAGATATAGATTCAACACCTAATAATAAAGTAATGACAGAAGATGATATAGATACTGCAGAAGTAATGCTAGAAATTTCAACAGGTAAAGCGCCAACATATTTAGCATTAACAACAACAGTACTTATGATATTAACAACAGGAATTATATTAATTAAAAAATATGTTTTAATATAATTTAAAATAGAGGGATAAATATTGGGGACGGAGGTTCTGTCTAAAATTTAAAAATTTAGACAAAATCTTCGTCTCAGTTTTTATTAAAAAAGATGGAGAAAATAAAATGAAACAGGAAAACGTTGATGCTGTACACACACACACACACACACACACACACACACGGGGTTAGTTTAATGGATAATTATAAATTAAAATTAGAATTAATGTATCATGGAATAAAGATTAAAGAAGAGTATTCAAAATTATTTAATAATTTCTTATTTACTGATTATATTACAACCTCAGGAATGAAAATAAATTATGATGATATTTATGTTAATGTAAGAATAAATGGAAATTCTAAATATCAATTAATACATGATGGAAGTTGGAAAATTGTACAAGAAAAAGAAGTTTTAGCAGATAATATAAAAATGTTTTTTCCACCATTATATACATTAAATAATGCGAAGTTAGAAAATGGAGACTTAGTTACAGAATATGTAAATACTCACATGGATAGAATAAGAATACAGCCAATTAATGGGTGCAATAATAAGTGTAGCTTTTGTACCTTGAGTGATGAAAGTTTAGAATATATTAAACATGATATTGATAAATTAGATAGATGTTTTAATATTGCTATGCAAAAAGAAAATGGACCAGTAAGACATGCATTAATAAGTGGTGGAAGTCCTAAAGATTGTATAGAGGACTATGAATACTTAACAAATGTATATACTCATTTTGCAACAAAGTATAAAGATTTTGAGTTTGATATTATGATGGCACCAAGAGGATTTAAAGCTAAAAACGATACAGAAGATTATAAAAATTATATAAAATATCTTGATGATATAGGAATTCATGGATTATCTATTAATATAGAATTATATAATAAAGAATATATGAAAAAGTATGCTTATAAAAAATATGAAATAGGCTTAGATAATTATATAAAATTCTTAAAAGATGCTGTAGAAGTAATGGGAACTAATAGAGTACGTTCATGTATAATAGTTGGACTGGAGCCTATAGAAGACACTATAAAAGGAGTAGAATTGCTATGCAGTATTGGATGTATGCCTGTGCTTAGTCCATATATTCCTTGTGAAAAAATAGATGTAGATAGAATAACAGTTGAAGATATGTTAAAGGTAAGAAGAGAAACAGAAAAAATAGCACAAAAATATAATGTTCCAATAGGACCTCTTTGTAATTTATGTTCATATAATACAATTTAAAAATAAATAACATAATAGCAATTGATAAAAAAATTGAAGTAATGATAAAAGTGTATTAATAGATATAAAAAAGCTGATTAGATTATAAAAAAAATAGGCAAATGAAAGGAATTAAGCCTTAGATGAAAGATTTATATTGGGTAGGAATAAAAGAATCAGATATAGATGGATGTAAAGATTTATATGAAGGTAGCATAACAATATTAGGTTCAGGAAAAAATAGAAATGTATCATATTCTAGTACTACAGATGAAAGAATTAATCATAATGATATTAAGAACTTAAGTAAAGTAACAGAATGGATAAATAATACTTTACTAAAAATCTTAGATAATAATTCTAATGCAAAATTTATGTTTTATAATCAAAGATCTATGTATGAATATGATGAAAATATAAGAAAAAATTCCATATGTTGTAATGAAAAAGAATTAATTGATAGTATAAATAATAAATTTTTTATGAGAGACTGGATGAAAAACTATGTTCCTGTTTTGGATTATAAATATTGTACAGGTTTAGAAATTTTATCTAAAGAAATTAAAGAGCAATTAGTAGTACAAGCTAAAAATAGTAATGGTGGTTCAGATACATTTTTATTAAATTCAAAAACTATAAATAATATAAAATTAAATAAAGATGAATTATATTGTGTATCTAGATATTGTGAGAAAAATATACCTATTAACATACATTGTATAATATCAGAAAAAGAAATTAGTTTGTTTCCATCACTTATACAAGTTATTAGAGCCAATAATACAATTAGTTCAAGAGGTTGCGATTTTATAGAATATAGAAAAGTTGAAAATGAAATTAAAGAAAAGGTAGAAAAATATTCTTTAGAAGTATGTAAACAATTGCAGCAAAAAGGATATCTTGGAATATGTGGAATAGATTATATAATTTATGAAGATGAAGTATATTTTATGGAAGTAAATCCAAGATTTCAAAGTTCTACTAATGTTTTAAATATGGCATTAAGCGAAAATAATCAAAAAACTTTAAACGAATTGTGTATAAGAGCTTTTAATAATGAAAGTATTCAAATATCAAAAATAGATGTAAATTACAGTAAATATATTTTTGAAGAAGATGATTTTATAAATGAACTTAAAGTACCTTGTTATAAGATGCAAGCAGATGGTTTTGATAAAAATCAAAAAATAATATCAGGAGCATATAAATATAGCTGTATTTACAATAAAAATATTTGCAAAATTGTTGATAATAGTTATATAGAAATATGAGGAAAGACACGGGGACGGAGGTTTTGTCTAAATTTCAAAATTTTAGACAAAACCTCCGTCCCCGTGTCTTAAACGTCCTTTTTATACGTCTATTTTATGCAGGAATAAATTGTGCAAAAAGGTAAAAAATTGTGTTTACAATAAAAATGCTATATGTTATAATTTAGCTTGAAGTAAAATAAAATGAGGTGTTGTACAAATGAACCAAATATTAGATTATAATCCAAATAAAAGTTCTGGTGGAGGGACATCAGGGTCAGATAAAATAGTTAGAGTTTTTGCAATATTATTAATAATATTTGCAATTTGCTTACTAGGAAGTGGAGCATATGGATTATATAAAAAGAATGCAGAAAAAACAAAACCAGTTGCAACTCAAACTAAGGCTCAAATAAGTGTAGAACAAGACGAAACAACAGGAATAATTAAAGTAAGCCATGATAAAGCAATTGAAAAATTAATATATAGTTGGGACAACGAGAAAGAAATAAACAACAAAGGAAATGGCGAATCAACTATGGAAGTAGAAATAGCACTTATTGCAGGAGAACATACTTTAAATATCAAAGTAGTTGATATTGATGGAGTAGAATCAACATATGAAGAAGTTATTATTTCTGAAAATGGAGAAGATAAAATATATCCAGTAATTACTTTAGATGTTGATAATGTATCTAAAAAGATAATAGTAACAGCTACAGATGAAACAGCACTTGATTTTGTAACATATAGATGGAATGATGAAGAAGAACAAAGAGTAGATGTAGACGAAGATGAAAAGAAAATAGAATTTGATATAGAAATATTAAAAGGACAAAATGATTTAACAATAGTAGCAGTTGACAAAAATAATAATACAACAACAGAACAAAAGAACTTCAAAGGAGTTACAAAACCAGATGTTAAGATAACAGTTTCAGCAGATAAAAAGACAGCAGATGTATATTGTTATCATGAAAATGGTATAGAAGGAATTAATGTAAAATTAAATGATATGAGTCAAGATGTACCACTTGAAGAAGAGGGAGCAAAAGAGGCTGGATTCCAAATTCAATTAGCAGAAGGAGAAAATAATATAACAGTAACAGCAACAAGTGTAGATGGAACAGAAACAATAGCAAATGAAGTAGTTAAAAATGAACCAGAAGCAGAAGATGCAAATGTAGAATTCTATTTTGAAGAAATAGAAGGAGTTTCTGATAAAGTTCTTGTTAAAGTAGTAAGTGAAAATGGAATTAAAGAAATGTATGTAGATGTTAATGATGCTCATTTTGATGTACCATTACCAGGAGTTTTACAAGAAGCACCAGTTGAAGTACCAATAGCAGAAGGAACTAATACTATAACAGTAAAAGTAATAACAGAAAATGGAATAGAAAAAACAGAAACAAAAGAAATAACACGTTAAGTATTTTAAGGAGTATATATGGTTCAGGAAATATATATTATAGATAATAACAATGAACTAATTGAAAGATTAAAAGAAAGTTTTAAAAGAGAACTTGATGAATATAATTTCAAAACAATAAAAACTTTAGAAATAGAAATAGCTCTTAGAAATATACCTTCTTTAATAATTATTGACGAAGATACAGCAGATGTAAATATCGTAGAATTTTGCAAAAGTATTAGATCAAATGAAGATAACAGCATAACACCAATAATCGTAGTTAGTTCAAATAGAGATAGGCAACATATAATCGATGTATTGAAAACAGATGTTGAATATTATATAAAAAAACCAATAGATGATGAATATTTTTACTATACAATAAAAAACGTTGTAGGGCTTTTAACAAAAAATAGAAGAATAAGTCCTTTAACAGGATTACCTGGAAATGTACAAATACAAGCAGAAATGAAAAAGAGACTTCTAAATAGAGAAAAATTTGCAATTCTATATTTTGATTTAGATAATTTTAAAGCTTACAATGATGTTTATGGATTCTCAAATGGAGATGAAATTATAAAATTTACAGCAAGAACAATATCAAAATATGTACATCAAATACCAAATAGTGATAATTTTATAGGACATATAGGTGGAGATGACTTTGTAGCAATTATAGGACAAGCTGATTATGATAAGATATGTCAAGAAATAATAATAGAATTTGATAAATATGCAATCGATTTTTACAATAAAGATGATGTAGAAAGAGGATTTGTAGAAGTAGCAAACAGGCGTGGAATAATTGAACAATTTCCATTAACGACAATATCGATAGCAGTACTAGAAATAGATCCTAGAATATATAAAACAACTTTAGAGATAGGCGAAATGGCAGGTCAAATAAAACATCAAGCTAAAACTATTTTGGGTAGTACATATGTAATTAATAGAAGAAGATTTTAAAAATGAGACTTAAGTAAAATAATATTTTTACTTAAGTCTTTATTATTTTATAGGAAAGTGCTTTGCACTTCCTATAAAATAAAGCCTTCGCTAATATTTGGATATATATTAAATATCACTTGCTATTGTTTTATTTAGGAAAAAATTGGTTATACTAGTTTTAGAGGATAGTAATATGTTAAAAAATAAAAGAACATACTTGATACCGATTTTTGGATTTTTTATTATAATTTTAATAGGAATGATTTTTTTACTTTTACCAATATGCAATAATAAAGCAATTTCTTTTGAAAATGCACTTTATACAGCTACTTCTGGACTTACTACAACAGGATTTACAAAAGGCTCACTTATAAGTCAATTTAATTTCTGGGGGCAACTTGTTCTAGCAATTTTAATGGAAATAGGAGCAATGGGATTTATAATATTTGTATCATATTTTTGGAGCATAAAGAATAAAAAAATTAGAATGTCAGACATAATGGTAATAAATGATAACATAAGTAATGATAGTTATGCAAGTATAAAAGAACATTCAATATTTATAGGAAAGCTTATGCTAAAAGTTCAAATACTCGGAACATTACTTTTGATGGTAAGATTTATACCTTTAATGGGTTTTTTAAAAGGAATTTGGTTTAGCATTTTTCATACAATATCAGCTTTTAGTAATACAGGTTTTGATTTATTTGGAGGAAGTTTTAAAATTTTTGAAAATGATTTATATGTTCAATTAGTACTTATATTATTAATGATAATTGGAAGTATTGGAGTATTTGTAATAGAAGATTTAAGAAAAAATAAATATAGAAATTTTAAAAGGTTAAGATTACAAACTAAAATTATTTTAGTTTACACATTATTTCTTTTAATAATACCAACTTTAATAATGAAAATATTAGAAAACAATATAACTATAGTAAATAGTTTGTTCATGTCTGCAACGTCAAGGTCTACAGGATTTTCAGTAGTTGATTTAAAAAGTTTTTCTTTTGAAAGTAAAGTGCTTTTAATTATATTAATGTTTATTGGTGGTTCTCCTGCTTCAACATCAGGAGGAGTTAAAGTAGTTACAATTGCAATTATAATTTCAACAATTATATCAACATTAAAAGGAAAAGAGCATACAATAATTTTTTGGAGAGAAATACCAGATTCAGCTATAAGAAAAGCATTAACGATTTTTACAGTCTTTTTATTAGTAGTTGCAGTAGCATGTGCGATTTTTTATCATTTTAACGAGATAGATATGTTAAATGTAATTTTTGAGAGTGTTTCAGCAATTTCTAATACAGGATTAACAATTACTGATAATAGTAGTGTAAATCTTTTAGGAGATATTGTTTTGATGTTATTAATGTTTATAGGAAGAGTAGGCCCATTATCAATGGTATTAGTATTTATAAATGAGAATAGAAAAGATAAATATATAGAATATCCAACTGAAAATGTTATTTTATAATTAATAAAATATTATATAAAATGGAGATAATAAATTGAAATTTATAATTAAAGTATCGTTAGAATATGAAAGGAGTTATTATTTATGAAAAAACAATGTGTGATAGTAGGACTTGGAAAATATGGTACAAGTATAGCTAAAAAATTATCAGATTCTAAAGTTGAAGTTTTAGCTATTGATAATGATATAAAAGTTGTAGAAAAGGTTAGCAATTATGTTACTAAAGCTATATGTATTGATGTAACTTCAGGAGAAGCATGGGAGAAAGTACCACTTAAAGATTTTGATGTTGGGGTAGTTTGTTTTGGAGAGAATGTAACTGCTAGTATATTATCATGTATGGCTCTTGAAGAGGCAGGAGTAAAATATATTATTGCAAAAGCAGGTGATAAATATCATAAAAAAGTTTTAGAAAAATTAAATATAAGTGAAGTAGTCTTTCCAGAAGAATTTGTAGGAGAACTAACTGCTAAAAAAATATTAGATATATAAAATTTTCCAATGAATAATTATATAGGCAATTGAATAAAGTTTAAAACTAATATTGTTCGCTTTTAGTATCTTAAACAGTATTAATTGTAATAATTAGAAAAGTATTCATATTATAAAAGCAATATTAATATATAAAGTATTGAGATTTTTTTTGTTTTAATATAAAATGTAAAGCAGAGATTAAAATTAAGGAGAAAAAAATGAGCGAAAAATTAGTAAATGCAGTATTAGGTGTTTTTGGTGGTCTTACATCAATAGCTTATGGAAAAGAAATTTTGGTATTTATAATTTCTCTAATGCCAATATTAGAATTAAGAGGAGGATTAATAGCAGCAGCGTTACTTGGATTAGATCCTGTGCCTAGTTATATAATAAGTATAATAGGAAATGTATTACCAGTACCATTTATATTATTATTAATAACAAAAATATTGGATTGGATGAAAAATAGCAAGATTAAATTTTTTAATAAAATAGCAAATTGGTTAAATGAAAAAGTAGAAAAACACAAAGGGCAAATTGAAAAATTTGGATATTTAGGAGTTGTACTATTTGTAGGAATACCACTTCCTGGAACAGGTGCATGGACTGGTTCATTAATAGCATCAGTTCTAAATATGGATAGAAAGAAAACATTTTTAGCAGTTCTAGTTGGATTATTTATGGCAAGTGTAATAATGATGCTTTTATCATTTGGAATAATTGCAAAAGTAGTTTAAATAATACAGGCGAAGTTGGATACTTCGTCTTTTTATATATTATAGAAAAGTATCAATATTTTTATTGTGATAACTATGGTGAATTTTGACTACTGCATAAAATTGTGTTATTATATATATTATTAATACAAGTAAAGAGGTTTTTATATGGCAACAAATAAAGAAAAGAAATTTGAGAATTATTTTAAAATAGTAAAACATAAATTGCCTTATTGGGAGGATTTACCTGAAATTGATTTATATATGGATCAAGTTATAGCTCTTATGGATAAGTATTTGTCATTTCATAAAATAGATGAAAATACAGCAGTTATTACTCATTCAATGATAAATAACTATGTAAAATTAGGAATAATGCCTGCACCAGTAAAGAAAAAATATTCAAGGGAACATATTGCATACTTAATTATAATTTGTTGTTTAAAACAAGCATTGCCAATTTCTGATATAAAAGATTTAATTGATATTAGAGTAAAAAGAACATCAATAGAAGAAACATTAAATTTTTTTAGTGATTTATATGATTCAACTTTTAATACTGTTCTTGCGATTGGAAAGAAATTTAGTCAAAAAAATGATTCTGAAGATGAACTTTTTAATGATACAGCACTATTTATGGCTATGGGATCAGGGGCGAGTAAATATATATCAACTCAAATAGTAGAAATAAATAAGAAAAATAAAAAATAGAAAATCAAGTAGAAATACTTGATTTTTTATTTTTTAGGAAAGTGCTCCGAATTTTCTATAAAATAACGGCTCCGCCAATAATTAAAAGAGCTATATATAAATATTTTGATAATTGTTATGAATTTGATAAAAATTATAAATAAATTGCTTAATTTTGTAAAAAATATAACTATAATTAAAAGAAAAGCATATTGTTAATAATAGAAAATAAATAAACTTGTTAAATATATCAATTGACTTTAGCTTTAAAATGACATATAATAGTTTTGAAAACTAGATAAAGAGGTAATAAAAATGAAAAAAGATGAATATTTTTATGATTATCCTGATTTCAACAATGTTAAAGAAATTATTTATGATGTTGTAGGAAAATATCCGCAAAATAGAGCATTTATAATAAAGGAAAAGAATGATAAAGAAGTAAAGTATAAAAATGTGAATTTTACTCAATTTTTAGATGATATAAATAATCTTGGAACAGGATTATATGACTTAAATTTTCAAAATAAAAGAATAGCAATAATTTCTAAAAATAGATATGAATGGGCTTTAAGTTATATTAGTGTTTTAATGGGAAATATGGTTGCAGTACCATTAGATAAAGGATTAACAGAAATCGAAATTGAAAATAGTATAATAAGAAGCAAAGCAGAAGTAATTATTTTTGATAATGGAATGGAAGAAATAATATCAAATATCAAAGCAAAAGGAACAACACAGTTAACAGATTATATATGTATGGAAGAAAATTCAAAATATGAAAATTTATATAATATTATTGAAAATGGTAAAAAATTACGTTTAGAAGGAAAATTAGAATATGAAAATGCTGAAATTGATAAAGACAAAATGAGTGTTTTATGTTTTACATCAGGAACAAGTAGTACATCAAAAATAGTAATGTTATCACATAGAAACATAGCATTTGACATATCTGCAATGCATGCAACAGAAGATTTTAGAGAAACTGATGTAAATTTAGCATTTTTGCCATTTCACCATACATTTGGTTCAACAGGAATAATATATATATTAAGTTATGGAGCAGCAACAGCTTTTCCAGATGGATTAAGATATATAGCACAAAACTTAAAAGAATATGGAGTATCTGTATTTATAGGAGTACCAATACTTGTAGAATCAATGTATAAAAAGATAGTAAGAGAAGTAGAAAAACAAGGGAAAACAAAACTTATAAATATTGCTAGAAAAGTAACTAATATAGTACCATTTACAAAAAGAAAAGTATTTAAGCAAATTATTGAGCAATTAGGTGGAAAGTTAAGACTTATAATCAGTGGAGCAGCAGGATTAGACAAAGAAGTTTGGAAAGCATTTAATGAAATGGGAATTAAAGTTATACAAGGATATGGATTAACAGAAGCAGCACCAGTAGTTGCAGCAGAAAATAAAAAATATGGTAAAAAAGGGTCAATAGGATTTCCTTTAAAAGGTATAGAAGTAAAAGTGTTTGATAAAAATGAAGAAGGAATAGGAGAACTTGCAGTAAAAGGACCAAATGTAATGCTTGGTTATTATGAAGATGAGAATGCAACTAAAGAAACTTTTAAAGATGGATGGCTTTTAACAGGAGATTTAGCTTACATTGATAAAGAAGGATTTATATTTATAACAGGAAGAAAGAAAAATGTAATAGTCTTAAAAAATGGAAAAAATATATATCCAGAAGAACTAGAAAATTTAGTAAATAAATTACCATTAGTAAAGGAATCAATGGTATTTGGAATGCAAAAAGAAGATGATTTAGTTTTATCAGTAAAAATTCAATATGATGAAGATTATGCAAAAGAAAATTATCCAGGAGCAGATAAAGCCAGAATTGAAAATATTTTGTGGGAAAAAATAAAAGAGATAAACAAAACTATGCCAACATATAAATATATAAAAAATTTAATTGCTACTAAAGATGAATTTATAAAAACGACTACAGCTAAAATAAAAAGATATGAAGAGATGAAAAATATTAATCAAGTATCAATATAAATGGCAAGCATAAGGTTTTCTAATAAATGAAAATTTCTTGCAAAATAAAAAGATAATACATTTTTAGTGTATTATTTTTTTATTTTATAGGAAAGTGCTTCGCACTTCCTATAAAATAAAGGCTTCGCCAATATTTGTACATTTCTTAGCTGTGTGAAACGAAGTTATTCTAACTGTTAAGGCTTTGCCTGTTACAGTTAGAATATACAAAGTTGAACTACAGATAAGTTATGCACATTGAATAAATTTATTGAAAAAATTAATTCTTATAAAATCTTAAAAAATCCTTAATGTCCTTGAAAATAAATTAAATTATAGATAAAATATTATCATAGGAGATAAGAAATGATAAAAGTAATGTTCGTATGTTTAGGAAATATATGTCGTTCTCCAATGGCAGAATTTGTGCTAAAAGAGTTAGTTAGAAGAAAAGGACGTGAAGATGAATTTTATATTGAATCTTCGGCTACAAGTACTGAGGAGATAGGAAATGACGTTCATTATGGAACTATAAGTAAGCTTAATTCTGTAGGAATACCAGTTGAAGAAAGAAGAGCTAAGAAGTTAACTAAAAAAGATTATGAAGAATTTGATTATATAATAGCAATGGAAGAAAGCAACATTAGAAACATTATTAGAATTGTTGGAGAAGATAGTGAAAATAAAGTATATAAATTATTAGACTTTTCTAATAACTCAAGAGACATAGCAGATCCATGGTATACAGGTAATTTTGATAAAACATATGAAGATATTTTAGAAGGATGTAAAGCTTTTTTAACAAGTATAGAAAATAAAAGGTAGAGATATATGAAGAAATTTTTAAAGTTTTTAAAATATTTACTAATAGTAGCAATTATAGTAGGAATTATAGGAGCAGGAGTAATAACATATCAAGGTTATTCTTTATATAAAGAAGCAATAGATGAAATGAGTATTAGTGAAAAAATTGAAGAAATTAAACAAGAAGCAAATGTATATACAGAATATGAAAAACTTCCAAATCAATATGTTAATGCAGTTGTAGCAGTAGAAGACAGAAGATTTTTTGAACATAATGGTATAGATTTAGTATCAATAGCAAGAGCAATAAAAAAAGATATAGAAACAATGAGTTTGGCAGAAGGTGGAAGTACAATAACACAGCAGCTAGCAAAAAATACATATTTTACGCAAAAAAAACAATTTACAAGAAAAATAGCAGAAATTTTTATGGCATTTCAATTTGAAAAAGAATGCAGTAAAGAAGAAATATTTGAATTATATGTAAATACAATGTATTTTGGAGATGGATACTATTGTGTAGCAGATGCAACGCAAGGTTATTTTGATAAGGATGTTACAGAAATGAATTTATATGAATGTACACTTTTAGCAGGAATTCCTAATGCACCATCAGTATATGCGCCAACTAAAAATCCAGAACTTGCAAGACAAAGACAAGCACAAGTTTTAAATAAAATGATTAAATATGAATATTTAACTCAAGAAGAGGCAGATAAAATATTAAACGAAATGTAAATGGGGGATTTCCAATGATTTACACAGAGAATACAAAAAAAGCAATGAAAATAGCTTTTAATTCTCATCTAGGACAGTCAGATAAAGGCGGTATGCCTTATATATATCATCCAATGCATTTAGCAGAACAAATGGAAACGGAATCAGAGTGCATTGTAGCACTTTTACACGATGTTGTTGAGGACACCAAAGTTACTTTTGAAGACTTGGAAAAAGAGTTTTCAGAAGAGGTAATAGATGCACTAAAATTAATAACTCATGATAAATCAGTAGATGTTTTTGAATATATTAGAAATTTAAAACCAAATAAAATTGCAAGAAAGGTTAAATTAGTAGATTTGCATCATAATAGCGATTTAGCAAGATTAGAAAATGTAACGGAAAAAGATAAACAAAGAGCTGAAAGATACAAAAAAGAAATAGAGATTTTAAATAGTTAGAATGTAAAGAAATGAATATTTGTAAAATGAAGTTTTAATCAAATTTTACATATTTCTTATTTGTTTGAAACATAGTTGCTATAACTATAACAGATAAAGTTTTAATGGTTATAATATGTAAATATGACTTATGTATATAAATAAAGTGGACGATTATATATTTTTTCTATAATCGTCCACTTTTGTTCTAATTAATTTTTTTCTAGTTTTATTTCCTCAAGTTCAGAAGTACAATGAGGACATCTAGTAGCTTTATAGTTTATTTCACTATAGCAGTGAGGACAAATTTTCACTGTAGGAATAACTACAGGTTCTTCTTTTTTGGGCTTTCCTAATTTAGAATTAAGTTTTTCAACTTGTCCATGTTTAATTTGTTCCATTTTTTTATTTAATTTATTAAGATATGTAATTACTAAAAATATAGAAAATGCAATAATCAAGAAATTTACTATAGCTGTTATAAAGTTACCATATTTGATAGAAGCACCACCAACTGTAAATACCATATCTGAAAAATCCACTTTACCAGTAAATATTGAGACAGCAGGCATTATAATGTCAGATACTAATGAATTGATAATAGCTTGAAAAGCTCCTCCTATTACAACACCAACAGCTAAGTCCATAATATTTCCACGAGTGGCAAACTCTTTAAATTCTTTTAACATAAATTTATTTATGATTATAATATAATCATATCTCCTTTCTTAAAACCTTATAATTTAAAAAGTTTATATAATATTTGTAGAATTTTGTCAATTATTATTAAGTAATAAAAATGATAAAAACCTAAATACTAGTATCTGCGTAGAAAAAATGTAAAAAAAGCCTAAAAATGTAAAGTTATTTTTATATGAAAAATAAAAAATGTATTGTATAGTAGAATAAATTAAATAGATAAAAAAGGAGAAAATTTAAAATGAGACACGAAAACGTTGGTGCTGTACACACACACACACACACACATGTATTAGTTTAAAAGAAGAAAAAAGTGTAGATAACATCTATTCTAAAAATGATGTTTCTGAAAAATTAAATACATTGAGACACGAAAACGTTGACGCTGTACACACACACACACACACACACACACACATGTATTAGCTTAAAAGAAGA
>CAMXJY010000022.1 GCA_947244325.1 uncultured Clostridium sp.
GGAATAACATTTACATATGCTGTTCCACCACCTGGTAAAATTCCTTCTTCAACTGCTGCTTTCGTTGCTGATAACGCATCTTCTATTCTTAATTTCTTTTCTTTCATTTCTATTTCTGTAGCTGCACCTACTGCAATTACTGCAACTCCACCTGCAAGTTTAGCAAGTCTTTCTTGCATACTTTCTTTATCATAACTTGATTTTGTTTCTTCAATATTATTTTTTATTTGTTTTATTCTAGCATCTAATTTTGCTTTATCTCCCATTCCGTCAACAATTATTGTATTTTCCTTTGTACATTTTACTTGTTTTGCTCTACCAAGTTGTTCTAAAGTAGTATCTTTTAAATCTAATCCAAGTTCTGATGAAATAACTTCTCCACCTGTTAGAACTGCTAAATCTTCTAACATTTCTTTTCTTTTATCTCCAAAACCTGGCGCTTTAATTCCCACAACATTTAATATTCCTCTCAATTTATTTAATATTAATGTTGATAATGCTTCATTTTCAAAATCATCTGCTACTATAACAAGTTTTCCACTTTGCTGTGTTATTCCTTCTAATAGTGGTAATATTTCTTGAATGTTTGATATTTTTTTATCTGTAATTAATATATATGGATTATCCATTACAGCTTCCATTTTATCAGTATCTGTTACCATATATGGAGAAACATATCCTTTATCAAATTGCATACCTTCTACAACATCAACTTCTGTAGAAGATGTTTTTGATTCTTCTATTGTTATAACTCCATCTTTAGAAACTTTTTCCATAGCATCTGCTATTAATCTTCCAATTTCTTCATTATTTGCAGATATACTTGCAACTCTTGCAATATCTTCTTTTCCACTAATAGGAGAACTTATTTTTTTTAGTCCTTCTACTGCTTTTTCTGTAGCTTTATCCATTCCTCTTTTTATTGATAAAACATCTCCACCTGCTGCAACATTTTTTACACCTTCTTTTAACATTACTTGTGCAAGTACTGTTGCTGTAGTAGTTCCATCTCCTGCTACATCATTTGTTTTTGTAGAAACTTCTTTTACAAGACTTGCTCCCATATTTTCAAAACTATCTTCTAATTCTATTTCTTTAGCTATTGTAACACCATCATTTGTTATAAGTGGTGCTCCATAACTTTTATCTAATACAACATTTCTTCCTTTTGGTCCTAATGTAACTTTTACAGTATCTGCTAATTTATTAACACCTTCTAATAATTTTTTTCTAGCATCTTCGCCATATAATATTTCTTTAGCCATCTAATTAACCTCCTAAAATAATTTATTATTTTCTAAATGTAATAATATCTGATTTTTTTATTCTACTATAGCAAGTATATCAGATTGCTTAACTATAATATAATCTACTCCCTCATATTTTACTTCTGTTCCAGAATATTTACTTGTTATTACTTTATCACCTTTTTTTACTTGCATTTTTACTTCTTTTCCATTTTCGTCAACTCCACCAGGTCCTATTTCTACGACCTCTGCTATTTGTGGTTTTTCTTGTGACCCTGAAGTTAATATAATTCCACTTTTTGTTGTTTCTTCTGCTTCTACCATTTTAATTAAAACTCTATCATTTAATGGTTTTATCATTTTTACATTCCTCCTTCAAACTAAATTAGCAGTCATTATGTTTGACTGCTAATAATTTATACCCTATTTACTAAATTGTCAATATAATTTTAAAAAAATTTAAACTTTTTTTGATTTATTTTAAATTCTTTTATATCAAAATATGTTAGTTTTACTCCATATTCTAGTAATTTCAAATCATATTCATTTTGTTTTAATTTAATTTCCAATTTATCAGATTCTAAAACTAAGGTATCTATATCTAATTTATATTCATCTGATAGTTCATTTATTCCTTCTTCTATAGAACATATTATATACTTTCTTACTTTTTCTATAAGTTCTTGCTTTGTAAATAAGTTTCTAAGTCCAATAACTTTACTAAGCATCATTTTAGGATCTTCTATTTTAAAATCATAATAACCTTCTAAATTAATTCGTATATCCGAAACTTCTCCGTTTTTCCAATTTTTAAATTTAATTGGATCATTAATAATATATTTATTATGTTTAATTATACTAGTATTAAAAAATAGTACACATAATCCTTCATTTTCTGCTTTTCTTACTACTAAGTTTTCCCATATCTTATCAAATACTTCATCTTTAGTATCAACACTTTTTAATATATAATTTCCTTGATTTTCCTTTATATCTAGTACTCTTCCTTTTTCAAAAACACAAACAAATTGGTTTTGTGATACTTTTACAATATTGCCTTCTGATGCGTTATATTTTTTAAATATAATATTATTTGATAATTCTGGACATTCTATAATTTTTCTGTTTTCAAGATTTTCGCTAAAATCCAATAATTTTATCATTTTATATTTATTCCTTTTCTAGTTTTATACTAATTTCTGTGACTTTCACTAAAATTATAAATTTAAACTTTATTGTAATTTTGTATAAAATTATTTTTCCATATTTTGCACTTTTAATTCAAATATTGTGGATAATTCAGTATTTTTTCTTTTATATAAAACACTTTGCATTTTCTATAAAAGAAATTTTTACTACTTTTTATACTCTTTAGCTGCTTTTATAAGTGCTTTAAATAACGGTGCTGGTCTATCTGGTCTTGACTTAAATTCTGGATGGAACTGCCCTGCTATAAAAAATGGATGATTTTTATTTTCTACAATCTCAACTAATGTTCCATCTGGAGATGTTCCAGAACAAATTAGTCCTGCATTTTCTAGTCTTTCTTTATAATCATTATTATATTCAAATCTATGTCTATGTCTTTCACTTATGCTTTCAGTACCATATATTTCATATGCTAATGTATCTTTTTTAATTAAACATGGATATGCTCCAAGTCTCATTGTTCCACCTTTTTCTGTAACATCTTTTTGAGTTTCCATTATATGTATAACTGGATTTTCTGTAGTATCACTAAATTCAGCTGAATTAGCATCTTTTATATCTAGTACATTTCTGCAAAATTCTACAACTGCCATTTGCATTCCTAAACAAATTCCTAAAAATGGTACATTATTTTCTCTTGCGTATTTTATTGCAGCTAATTTTCCTTCAATTCCTCTATTTCCAAATCCACCTGGAACTAAAATTCCATCATAATCTTTTAATACTTTACTTACTGTGCTTTCAGTTATTGTTTCTGAATCTACAAACCCTACATTTACTTTTACTCCATTTGCAAATCCACCATGTCTTAAACTTTCTGCTACAGATAAATATGAATCTTGAAGTTGCATGTATTTACCTACTAATGCTATATTCACTTCTCCATTTAAGTTTCTAATATTTTCTATTAATTTTTTCCACTCTTCATTTTTAGGTTCTATTCTTTCTAAATGTAATTGCTTACAAACAGCTCTTGCCAACCCATGTTCTTCTAACATAAGTGGTACTGCATAAAGATTTTCAGCTGTAAGGTTTGGTATAACATTTTCTGGTCTTACATTACAAAAAAGAGCAAGTTTACTTCTAATTTCTTCTGGAATATCTACTTCACTTCTACACACTAATATATCTGGTTTTATTCCAAAACTTTGTAATTCTTTAACAGAGTGTTGAGTTGGTTTTGATTTTAATTCATTTGAACCACTTATATATGGTAATAATGTTACATGTATATATAAAACATCTTCAGGATTTTTTTCAAGTCCAACTTGTCTAATTGATTCAATAAAAGCTAATCCTTCTATATCTCCTATAGTACCACCAATTTCTGTTATTACTATATCTGCTTTTCCATCAAAACTATATATTTTTTCTTTTATTTCATTTGTAACATGAGGTATTACTTGAACAGTTTTTCCTAAGTAATCTCCTCTTCTTTCTTTATTTATAACTGATTGATATATTTTTCCTGAAGTTACACTACAATTTTTGTTTAAATTAACATCTGTAAATCTTTCATAATGTCCTAAATCTAAATCAGTTTCTGCTCCATCATCTGTTACAAAAACTTCTCCATGTTCATATGGACTCATTGTTCCTGGATCAATATTTATATATGGATCAAATTTTTGATTTATAACATTATACCCTCTATTTTTTAATAATCTTCCCAAAGATGATGCTGTAATTCCCTTTCCTAATCCTGATACTACTCCACCTGTAATAAAAATATACTTTGTTCCCATTCTTCTTCCTTTCTTTTCTCATAAATTATTCTGCATAACAAATAAGACTTTTATTTATTCTTCATATCCTAATAGTTTAGGTTCACATGTTAAGTTTATACCTAAGCTTTTTAATACTTTTTGCTCTGCTTGAGATATAATATAAGAACTATGAGCCTCTAATCCACCTAATTTATCAATTGCTTCAAACGTTTTCTCTATAACTGGATTTGTCTTAGAACATATACTTAATGCTATTAAAACTTCTGGTAAATTTAATGAATAATTTCTTTTATATGATGTCTTTTGCTTTAATTTAAAAATTGATTCTAAAACTGATGGTGAAAGTAAATATACATCATCAGGTATTCTGGAAATTTCTTTAATAGTATTTATTAATAAAGCACTAGAAGCACTTAATAACTCTGATTCTTTTCCTGTTATTACTTTTCCATTTTCTAACATTATAGCAACAACATTTACATTTTCTTTTTCTGATTTTTCTAAAGCATATTTTACAATTTCTCTATCAGAAATAGTAATTCCTACATTACTCATTAATTTCTTGATAGTTTCTACTGTTTCTTCGTTTCCCATTCCTCTTTTATAATCACATAAACTTGCATAATATCTTCTTATAATTTCCATACTAGCAGCTTTTTTAGCTACTTCATCATTAATTATACATTTACTTATAGTATTTACTCCCATATCAGTAGGAGATTTATATACATCATTTCCTATTATTTTATTTAAAATATTTTTTAAAATTGGAAATGCTGAAATATCTCTATTATAATTTACTGCTTTTATATTGTATTCTTCTAAGTGGAAAGAATCTATCATGTTTATATCACCTAAATCTGCTGTTGCCGCCTCATAAGATACATTCACTGGATGCATAAGTGGCAAATCCCAAACAGGAAATGTTTCAAATTTTGCATAACCAGCTTTTACACCTCTTTTATGTTCATGATATAACTGTGATAAACACGTTCCAAGTTTTCCACTATTTGGTCCTGGTGCTGTTACAACAACTAGTTTTTTTGTTGTTTCAATATATGGATTTTTTCCATATCCTTCTTCACTAACAATTGTTTCAACATCATCAGGATATCCTTTTGTAGGAGTATGTAAATATACTTTTACATTTTTACTTTCTAACGTTTGTTTTAATTTTTCAACCTCTTCTTGACCTGTATACATTGTAATTACAACACTATTAATTGATATATCTAATTTTGAAATATTTTCTATTAATCTTAAAAGTTCAACATCATATCCAATACCATAGTCTGCTCTTATTTTATTTTTTTGAATATTATTCGCATTAATACAAAATATTATCTCTAAATTTTCTTTAAATTCTTGCAAAAGTCTAATTTTTGCATCTGGATTAAATCCAGGTAATACTCTACTTGCATTATAATCATCAAAGATCTTACCTCCAAATTCCAAATATAGTTTATTATCAAACATTCCTATTCTCTCTTCAATTTTCTCTTTTTGAATTTTTAAATACTTTTCATTATCAAATGCAAGTTCCATTTTTTACTTCTCCCACTTTCTACAAAATACAAAACAAATTCAAGATTTTCTAAATAATAAAATTACTAGAAAATCTAAAAATTCTTATAACTATTTTGTACAGAACTTTTATCTTTTCAAGATAAAATTCCTACAAAATAGAAAAAAACAGATTTAAAAAAAGGGTTTTTTTTTTAAATCTGTTTCGATTCATTTCTTTTAATATAAATATTTTAACATTAAAAATTACAAAATGCAAGCATTTTTTACATTCTTTGCTTTACTGCTTCATAAATTACTATTCCTGCTGATACAGAAGCATTTAATGATGTTATTTTTCCTTTCATTGGAATTTTTATTAAAATATCTGAATTTTCTTTTACTAATCTACTCATTCCAAAACCTTCACTACCAATTATTATAGCTAAAGGTCCTTTTAAATCTTGATTATAATATAATGTTTCTGACTCTCCATCTGTTCCTATTACCCAAAGTCCAGCTTCTTTTAATTTTCTTATAGAATCATTTAAGTTATTTACTCTAGCAATTTTCATATATGTAGTTGCACCTGTTGAAACTTTTACAACTGTACTATTTACTGCCACATTTCTTCTTTTAGGAATTATTATTCCATGAACTCCAGCTGTTTCAGCAGTTCTTATTATTGACCCCAAATTATGAGGATCCTCTATACCATCTAATATTAATACAAAAGGATCTTCATTTTTTGACTTTGCTAGTTCTAAAATTTCCTCAACTTCACAATAATTAAATGGTGGAACAACAGCAACTACTCCTTGATGATTTTCTGCCATATAATCTAATTTTGCTTTATCTACTTCTACTAAAACTATTTTTGCGTCTCTAGCTTTTGCTATTATTTCATTTATTGATCCATGTTTTTCTCCTCTTTCAACATAGATTTTATTTATATCTTTTTCTGATTTTAATAATTCAAGTACAGCATTTCTTCCTGCTACTATATCTTCATATTCATTATCTGATGAAGTTTCATCACTTCTTCTATCATCTTCATTTTTTCTTCTATCTTCAAAATGTCTTCTTTCAACAAATCTTCTATCAGATACAGAACGTCTTTCTCCTATTCTTCTATCAAATCCATCTCTTTCCTTTGCTCGTCTTTCTACTTTTCTTCTATCTCCAGTTCTTCTTTCATCTTCTCTTCTATCTTCTTGTCTTCTTTGTCCCTTTCTTCTGTCTTCTCTTTTTTCATTTCTTTGTTCTGCTATTCTCGCTTGTCTGTTTCTTTTATCTCTGTAACTTTCTCTCATTTTTTAGTCCCCTTCTTTAAATATGAAATTAAATATTTATTACCATAAATATTTAACTACTTACCCTGTAACAGCTAAAACTTAACAGTCTAAGTATCTTCTTCATCTAATTTTAATACTGATAGAAATGCTTCTTGTGGTACCTCTACATTTCCTATTTGACGCATTTTTTTCTTACCTTTTTTCTGCTTTTCTAATAATTTTTTCTTTCTTGTAATATCTCCACCATAACATTTTGCTAAAACATCTTTTCTCATAGCTGATATTGTTTCTCTTGCAATTATTTTTCCGCCAACTACTGCTTGTATAGGAATTTCAAATAATTGTCTTGGTATAACTTTTTTTAGTTTTTCAGCCATTTTTCTTCCTCTTTCGTACGCTGAATCTTTATGAACAATAAATGATAATGCATCTACTGCTTCATTATTTATATGAATATCTAATTTTACAAGTTCTGCTCTTCTGTTTTCTTTAAATTCATAATCTACTGATGCATATCCTTTTGTTTTTGATTTTATTGTATCAAAAAAATCATATATAATTTCATTTAAAGGAAGTTCATATTCAAGTGTTACTCTATTTTCATCTAAGTATTTCATATCAATATAAACACCTCTACGTTCTTGACACACTTTCATAACATTACCAACAAATTCTTTAGGTATCATAATTTCAGCTTTCATTATTGGTTCTTCCATATAGCTTATTTCTGTTTGTGGTGGCAAATCTATAGGATTATATAATTCAATTACTTCTCCACCTGTTTTATGAACTTGATATATAACTGATGGAGCTGTTGTAATTAAACCAATATCAAATTCTCTTTCTAATCTTTCAATAACAATTTCTAAATGTAACAACCCTAAAAATCCACATCTAAATCCAAATCCTAATGCTACTGAAGTTTCTGGTTCATAGTTTAAAGCTGCATCATTTAATTTTAATTTTTCTAAAGCATCTTTTAATGGCTCATATTCACTTCCATCTAATGGATACATACCACAATATACCATTGAATTTGCTTGTTTATATCCTGGTAATGCTTCTTTTGCAGGATTTTGTTTTAAAGTAATTGTATCACCTACATGTAAATCTGATACCGTTTTTACACTTGCTGCAATATAACCAACTTCTCCTGCTTGTAGTTTATCTGATGGAAAATATTGTCCTGCTCCAAAATATCCAACTTCTGTAACTGTGAATACTTTTCCTGTTGCCATAAATAATATCTCATCATTTGCTTTTACTGTTCCATTTTTTATTCTTACATAACTTAAAGCGCCTTTATAATTATCATAGTATGAATCAAATATTAGTGCTTGAAGCTCTGTATTTGCATCTCCTGTTGGAGCTGGAATATCTGTTACAATTCTTTCTAATACTTCTTCAACATTTAATCCTGTTTTAGCTGATATACAAGGTGCATCCATTGCTGGAATTCCTATAATATCTTCTATTTCTTTTTTTACTTCATCTGGTCTTGCATTTGGCAAATCAACTTTATTAATTACTGGTAATATTTCTAAGTTATCATCTAAAGCTAAATATACATTTGCAAGCGTTTGGGCTTCTACTCCTTGAGTACTATCTACTACAAGTATTGCTCCTTCGCAAGCAGCTAAACTTCTTGATACCTCATAATTAAAATCTACATGTCCTGGGGTATCTATTAAATTAAACTCATAATTTTCTCCATTTTTTGCAGTATAGTTCATTTTTACTGCTTGAGATTTAATTGTGATACCTCTTTCTTTTTCTATATCCATATTATCTAATACTTGAGATTCCATCTCTCTTTCAGATAAAACACCTGTCATTTCTATTATTCTATCTGCTAAAGTTGATTTTCCATGGTCTATATGTGCAATTATACTAAAGTTTCTTATATTTTTTTGTTTATCTTGCATATTTAATTGTATGATATATTTAATACCATATAGCTCCTTTCTTTATTTATCCAAAAAGTTCTTAATCTATTTTTAATAAATCAAACTTTAAATAATCTGAACTTACAAGTTTAAAATCTATTCCTTTTATATTTCCTTCTATTGCATCTTTAAGAGATTCAGCATGCAAGTGAGCATAATAACATTTTTTCACATTGTAATCATTTAAAGTTTTTATAAAATCAATTTCTTCTGGAACTATCTGTTCTTTATAAAATGGTGGATAATGAATAAATCCAATTATTTCTCTATCTTTTCCAAATTCTTGTAATCCTTTTTCTAAAGATAACTTCAATCTATCATTCTCTCTTTTTAAAATTTTATAATTTTCTTCTGATTTCCAAGAATTAATCCATCCTCTAGTTCCTATAATCACTTTATTATCTATACAATAAGCATTATTATATAAAAAGTCAATATTTTCAAAATTATTTTCTTTTAAAAATTTTTTCATGCTTGTTACTGTAGTCCACCAATAATCATGATTTCCTTTAGATAATATTTTTTTTCCTGGTAATTTATTTAAGTATTCAAAATCTTTATATGTTTCTTCTAAATATGTAGCCCATGAAAAATCTCCTGGTAAAATAACTGTATCTTCTTCTTTTACTTTTTCTATCCAATTATTTTTTATTTTTTCAGCATGATTTTCCCAATTGTTTCCGAAAATATCCATTGGCTTATCAACTGAAAATGATAAATGTAAATCACCTATCACATATATTGACATTAATTTCTCCTTTATAGTTTTTCTTTAATCTATCTTCATAGTATAAGCTTTCAAAATTCAATATACTTTCTTACCTTAAGCAAACTTACTCTCCTATTTTTAAATTAGGTACTGCATTTAAAGTTAAATCCGCCCTTTCTCCATTTATAAAATTATAATATCCTGCTGCAGCTATCATTGCTGCATTATCAGTACATAAAATAGGTTCTGGATAAAATACTTTTATATTAAGTTCTTCTGACAATCTATCAAAAGCATCTCTTATGAAACAATTTCTTGAAACTCCTCCTGCTAATACTACTTTATCTGATGAATGTTCTTTAACTGCTTTCCTTACATTTGATGTAAGCATCTCAGTTACTGCTATTTCAAAGCTAGCACATAAATCTGCTTTATTTATATTAGGATCTTTGTGATTTAAGTTGATAACTGCCGTTTTTATACCACTAAAGCTAAAATCTAAATTATCAAAATGTGTTATTGGTAATTTAATATTAGGCTCTCCTTCTTTTGCTAGTTTATCTACTTTAGGTCCACCTGGATATCCAAGACCAACTACTCTGGCAACTTTGTCAAAAGCCTCTCCTACAGCATCATCTCTTGTTTTTCCTAATACTTCAAACTCATTATAACTTTTAACATTTACTAAATGAGTATGTCCACCAGAAATAATTAAACATAAAAATGGTGGCTCCAATTCTTTATAAGTTAAATAATTTCCAGCAATATGACCTTCAATATGATTTACAGCTACTAATGGTTTTCCACATGCAAAACTTAAACCTTTTGCATATGAAACACCTACAAGTAACGCTCCAACAAGCCCTGGACCTTGAGTTACCGCTATAGCATCAATATCATCTAATGTAACTTTTGCTTGTTTTAGCGCTTCTTTCATTATTCCATTTATTACTTCTGTATGACATCTTGAAGCTATTTCTGGAACAACTCCTCCATATTCTTCATGTATTTTAATTTGAGAATTTATAACGTTTGATAAAACTTCTCTTCCATTTTTTACAATAGATATAGAAGTTTCATCACAACTTGATTCAATTCCCATTATTAATATATCTTTCAATTTTTTACTCCTAAATTTATATATCACAAATATTTTTTCATAATTTTTTAAATAAAAAATTAATATGAACCTTCCAATACATATTAATTTTAAACAAATAGTAAAACTATTGATTCAACTGCTTTAAATAATACATTAATTAATGTAGAAATTACTGGTGAAACAACAATTTCTAAAGCACCAAAAATCCATAGTAATAAAAATACCATATATAATGTTTGATAATTTCTTAGTAGCCATTCTTGTGCTCTATATGGCAATATACTTCTAAAAATTTTTTCTCCATCAAGTGGTGGTAATGGAATTAAGTTAAAAACACCTAATCCAATATTTACTGTCATTAACATATAAAGCATTAACATTATTAAACTACCTGCATATCCATTTATAAAAACAGGACTTGCAAAATAAGTTAAACAAACATATCCTATACATGAAATAATTGCAATTATAAAGTTCATAAGTGGACCCGCAAGTGAAACCATTGATTCGCAAAAACTTCTTGATTTATTACTTGTAAAATTATTTGGATTTATTTGTACTGGTCTACCCCAACCAATATGTGCAAACATCAATAATATAAATCCATATGGATCTAAATGTTTTAGTGGATTTAAAGTTAGTCTTCCTTGACTTCTTGGAGTAGTATCTCCAAATTTATCCGCTGTCCAAGCATGTGCAAATTCGTGAAATGTAATTGCTATTATAACAGCTGGAAGTGTTAATAAAATACTTAACCATTCTCCTCTTGACATTGTTGCTAGAGAAAACACTACAAGTACTGCTAGCAATATATAAATAACTCTTTTATCTACTCCGTATCCGAACATTAAATTCCTCCTTTAAATTTTATCGATAATAATTTTATTTTATCATCGTTTTTGCTAAATAACTTTCTACTATTGTATCACAGAAATAAAAATTATCAACATTTTTTTAAGTATTAATATTAATTTTTATAAAACAAAAATATACAATATAAGCCTTATTAATAAGATTATATTGTATAGGAAGTGTAAAGCACTTTCCTATAAAATAGAAAAATGATTTAGTACCATATAAAATACTAAATCACTCTAACTATTAACAATTTTTATTTCTCGTAAATTACTCTAACTTTTTCTGGAAGTTCACTAGTTCCAACTTCTTGCCAAGAATGAACTCCTAAAAATGTGCACTCAAGCATTAAATAAGCTGATTCTCTAAGCTGCCTGCTTGTTTTAAATTTTATTCCTTTTTTTCTACCATTTTTATTATAACAATCTAAAGTATATTCATACTTCATATCATCTGTAGCAGATACTTTTTCTAATTTTGTATTATCTATTCTAGTATAATAAATTGGTCTATAATTTTCAAAAATATAAATTGCACCTACACAAATTGCTATTGCAACTAATACTGCAATTACCATTGGTATTTTTTCTTTTAATTCTTCCATTTTCTTACCTCCAAACTTAATCTAATATAATTATAACTATACTTTTTTATATATTACATCGATTAATGTGACACAAAAGTGACATTTTTGTAAGAAAAAAAGGAAGTTGATATTTCTATCAACTTCCTTTATATTTTAAACATATTTTTCTACATTTTTTTGAATTTCATCTTCTACTTCTTTCATTGCATCAAGAGTATTTTGTAATAATTCATCTATTTCTATTCCTAGCATTTCTGCTCCACGGTTAATTATATCTCTTGAGCAACCTGCTGCAAAATTTTTATCTTTATATTTTTTCTTTAAACTTTTTAATTCCATATCTTTTGTGCTTTGTGATGGTCTCATTTTTGCACAAGCCCAAATTAATCCTGATAACTCATCTGTTGCAAATAACAATTTTTCCATTTTATGTTCTGGAACAACATCAGAACAAATACCATATCCATGACTACAAACTGCATGTATTATTTCATCGTTTGTGTTAATTTCTTTTAATATTTCTGGTGCTTTTTGGCAATGCTCATTTGGATACATTTCATAATCAATATCATGTAATAATCCTGCTAATCCCCAAAGTTCTTCATTTTCGTTATTTTTTCTTGCAAAATATCTCATTATTTGTTCTACTGTAAATGCATGTCTTATATGAAATTCTTCTTTATTGTATTTTTTTAATAAATTAATTGCTGATTCTCTATCTATTTTTAATTCTACATTACTTGTACTAGATTTTTCTTCAGATTTTTTAGATTTTTTCTCAGTTGATGTTACTGTTCCACCTATTGGTTTCATTGTAGGGAATAAAATAACATCTCTAATTGAAGCTGAATCTGTAAGTAACATTACTAATCTATCAATTCCAATTCCCATTCCACCTGTTGGAGGCATACCATATTCAATAGCCATACAGAAATCTTCATCCATCATATTAGCTTCATCGTCTCCTGCATCTCTTTGTTTTAATTGTTCAACAAATCTACCTCTTTGATCAATTGGATCATTTAATTCTGAATATGCATTTCCATATTCACGTCCATCTATAAATAATTCAAATCTTTCAACTAATCTTTTATCAGATGGTTTTCTTTTTGTTAATGGTGATACTTCAACTGGATAATCACATATAAATGTTGGTTGAGTTAAAGTTTCTTCAACAAAATCTTCAAAAAATTGATTTATAATATATCCTCTTGTTTTCTTTGAATCTTCTAATTCTACACCTTTTTCTTTAGCTATAGCTACTGCTTCTTCATCAGTATTTATAGTATTAAAATCTACACCAGTAACTTCTTTAATAGAATCTATCATTGTTACTCTTCTCCATGGAGATTCTAAATCAATATCTGTTCCTTGATAATTAATTTTTGCTGTTCCTAAAACTTTTTTAGCAACTGTTCTAATTAAATTTTCTGATGTATCCATCATATCATTATAATCTTGATATGCTGCATAAAATTCTATATTAGTAAATTCTGGGTTATGTTTAATATCCATTCCTTCATTTCTAAACATTCTTCCCATTTCATATACTCTATCAAAACCACCTACTATTAATCTTTTTAAATATAATTCATTAGCTATTCTTAAATACATATCCATATCTAATGTATTGTGATGTGTAATAAATGGTCTTGCAGAAGCTCCACCAGCTATTGTATTTAAAATTGGTGTATCTACTTCTAAATATCCTTCATTATCAAAGAAATTTTTAATTTCTTTTAATATTTTACTTCTTAAAAGAAATGTTTCTTTAACTTCTGGATTTACTATTAAATCTACATATCTTTGTCTATAACGTAAATCTATATCTTTTAATCCATGGAATTTTTCTGGTAAATCTCTTAATGATTTTGTTAAAAGAACAATCTCTTTTGCATGTATAGAGATTTCTTCTGTTTTTGTTTTAAAAACAAATCCTTTAAGACCTATAATATCTCCTATATCAAAAGTTTTAAAAGCTTTATAGCTTTCTTCTCCTAAATCATTTATACTTACATAACTTTGAATATTTCCTGTGGCATCTTGTATTGTACAGAAAGAGGCTTTTCCCATAATTCTTTTAGCCATAATTCTTCCTGCTACTGAAACATCTTTACCATCATATTTTTCATAATTTTCTTTTATATCTTTACTAAATTCTGTTCTGTCATATTTTGTAATCTCAAATGGATCTTTTCCTGCTTCTTGAAGTTCTTTTAATTTGTCTATTCTAACTTGCATTAGTCTGTTAATATCTTCTTCTGTTTGAATAACTTCTCCGTTATTATTTTCATTTTCACTCATCGTAATCATGCCCCTTTTTATTTAATTTCGACTTAGTTATTATATAACAAAAGCCAATTATTGTAAACTTATTTTTTATGATGTTTTATAAAAGCACAAAAACCTTAAGGCTTTTGTACCTTAAGGTTTTTCTTTTAAACTCTAAAGGCACAAACTCTTTTAGCCTGTGCCAATTTATTGACACAGGCTATTTTTTACGTTTGTTTCCTTCAAAAATATAATTCATCATAAAAAATAAGTCTCCTTAAAATTTTAAATATTTTAACATGAATTATAATTATTGTCAAACCATTTTTTAAGCATAATGATTAGCTTAATTATTATTTATTTAAAATAATAAAATTAAATCTAAAATTGCAATAAAATCTACTAATAATATTATCTTAACTCTAGCAAACATTGCATTTTATGTAAATTTGTAGTAAAATATAAAGTGTAGTACTATTATTAGCTCCATTTTTTCAGTTACAAGGTGGCAGCTAGTAAAAAAATTTTTAGGAGGTACAAACATGGTTTAAAAAGCGTACTAATAACTGTAACTTAAAATAATTGGATTCAAAAACTTACACGAGGTAAACATTATGAAAAGAAAAAATGAACTTGTAGTAGTTAATGGAGATACAGCAAGTACTCCTAACCCGTTCCAAAATTTCAATGTGGCGGACATGCAAAAATTCTATGAAGCAAAGCAATTTTTAAGCTGCGTAGATGCAACACCACTTCTAAAAAATTGCATAATGACCAAGGAAGAAGTCATCGAGTACAAAAGAACATATAGGCAGATATATTCTCCTCATTACATCCGTGGATTTCTTGGAGAACCTGTCAGCTGTGAGCATATCTACGAGCAGGATTACGATGTAAAAACAGAAACAATAATTTCAACTGCTCTTTTAATGGATAAGCTTGATGCATCAATGTTTTTTTGGAGAGAGCTTAATCCTGAGCTTGTAAGAATGCTTTCTGCAAGTGCAGGTATACGGCTGGAAATTATAAGTAACTGGGTCAAGATGATTCATTACATGTCTCCTCATACTCAGCAGAACGCTTTTTAGAAATGATGTGCCGCCCGCCCCCAATTTGCTTTATGGGGCGGGCGGCACTTTTTCAATGCTTAAAATTTTTTAAATACATAATAATTACCTCTTCTGCAACAATTCTTTCATTCCTAAGAACATCGATAAACTCAGGATTTAAGTCTTGCCAGTTAGGGTAACTGAAGTTGAGAGTGTTCACTAATGACTGCACATATATAAATGATTTCTTCACTCTCTCATTCTTTGGAATCATTATCTTACTCTTTGACATACCACGATTCCATGAATGAATAAACTTCTCAGGTAATCCTCTCTTTTTCCAGACCTCCTTTGTCTCAATTCTCCCTGTCATAATATCAATATCAGCAACTATCTTTGGTGTAACTTCTACCAAATAACTAATATTGATTGTTTCCCCAGCTGACGTAAGAGATCTTTTATAAGGAATAACTACCCTTTCTTCAACTTTCTTCACAATAGCTGTAGTGCATCTGTTGTAATACTGCACCGTCAAGCACTTGATAAAATTTTTTATCACGTCTATTCCCTCGCATACAAATACATATACAAAGCATAAGACAATCACTTTTATCAAACACCGAATAAGAGCTCCAATTCCAAACATTACGTATACCTCCTATATTGTTTTTTGTTTTAAAGTTATGAGAAAATACCACTAACTAAATTATTTGAAAGTAGCTTAAAATAACCTTTTCTCCAATTATATTATACTATAATTTACATAAAATTGCAAATTTGAAATGACATTACTTTTTTCATATTTTTATAACAATATATAACCTAAAACAATGAAAATAATATTTTCGCATAACTATTTTATAATTTCTTATAAATAACATAAATCGAGACTAAAATTTTCATTTTATAGAAAATTTAGCCTCGACTATTATATAACTTTTATTTTAAATCTAATTTAATGTGAACTTCTCTTAATTGTTTATCTGTAACATTTCCTGGTGCCCCCATTAATAAATCTTGAGCTTTACTATTCATTGGAAATGCTATTACTTCTCTTATACTTTCTTCTCCAGTTAAAAGCATCAACATTCTATCTACACCTGGTGCGATTCCTGCATGAGGTGGTGCTCCATAATGAAATGCATTAAATAATGCTGAAAATCTATTCATTATTTCTTCTTCAGTATATCCTGCAATTTCAAAAGCTTTAACCATTATTTCTGGATCATGATTTCTAACTGCTCCTGAAGAAAGTTCTATTCCATTACATACAATATCATATTGATACGCATATACATCTAATGGATCTTTTGTATTTAATGCTTCTAAGCCTCCTTGTGGCATTGAAAATGGATTATGGCAAAATTCTAATTTTCCATTATCAGCTATTTCAAACATTGGAAAATCAACTATCCAACAAAATTTATAAACTGAATCATCTATTAAGTTTTGTCTTATTCCTATTTCTTTTCTAATTTCTCCTGCTAATTTATCAACTATTCCTTTATGTTCTGCTATAAAGAAAATACTATCTCCTTCTTTAGTATCTGTTTGCACTAATAATTCTTCTCTTGCTTCATCTGGTATTAATTTAGCAATTGGTCCTTGAAGTGTTCTATCATCATTTACTTTAAGCCATGCTAAACCTTTTGCCTTGCAATCTTCTATAGCAAAATCTACCATTCCATCATAAAATGTTCTTGTTGCTTCAGCTCCATTTGGAAGTGTAATTGTTCTAACAATTTTTCCATTAAATACTTTTATATCTAATTTTTCAAATATATTCGTTACATCTTTAATAACAAGAGGATTTCTTAAATCTGGTTTATCTGTACCATATTTAAGCATAGCTTCATTATATGGAATTCTTGGAAATGGATGTTCTGCTACTTTTTTATCTGAAAATTTTGTAAATGTATTATATATTACTTCTTCCATAACTGTAAAAACATCTTCTTGTGTTGCAAAAGCCATTTCCATGTCTAATTGATAAAATTCTCCTGGTGAGCGGTCTGCTCTTGCATCTTCATCTCTAAAACATGGTGCTATTTGGAAATATTTATCTATTCCAGATACCATTAATAATTGTTTAAATTGTTGTGGTGCTTGTGGAAGTGCATAAAATTTTCCTGGATACATTCTACTTGGAACTAAATAATCTCTAGCTCCTTCTGGTGAAGAACTTGTAAGTATTGGTGTTTGCACTTCTAAAAATCCTTGTTCTACCATTTGTGCTCTTAAAAATTGAATAAGTTCTGCTCTTAATTTTAAGTTTTCTAAATTTTTTCTAGCACGTAAATCTAAAAATCTATATTCTAATCTTAAATCTTCTCTAACACTTCTATTATTTGCAATTTCAAAAGGTAAACTTTTTGTTCTTTTTCCTAAAATTTCTATTTTTTCTGCAAATAATTCTACTGTTCCTGTTTCTAAGGACATATTTACCGTTTCTTCATCTCTTAATCTAACTTTTCCGAGATACAGATATTGTAGATTCTACTGGAATTTTTGAAGCAAAATCAACTTTTTCTTCATCTCCTGAAACTACAACTTGAGTAATACCATACCCGTCTCTTAAATCAATAAATAAAACTCCTCCTAAATCTCTTATTGTATCAACCCATCCTGCAAGCTTAATTTCTTCTCCTACATGTTTTTCTCTTAAATCTCCACATGTATAAGTTCTGTAAACATTTTCTCTCATAATTTTCGCTCCCTTTCTTTTATAGGGACGGAAATATAAACTAAAAAGCTTTCGTCTCTGTAACTTTACGTTACAGGGACGAAAGCTAATAACTTCCGCGGTGCCACCCTATTTGAAAACTTTTAGTTTTCCACTTTTAAATAAGTTGCATTACTATATTTTACAACTCTTTTTTATTGCTCCAATGTGTTTCGCAAAATTGAACTTAATTTAAAATGCTCTCAGCCAATGGCATTTTTTCTCTGTAAAATGTTTTTCAATCACTTTCATCTTCATAGCAAATCTAAAATATATTATACATTATTTATAAGCTGTTTGTCAATGTTTTATACATTTTTTATCAAATTTCGCATATTTTATAATTCTATTATATTGTCCTATAATTTTTTCTCAAATAAATATCCTCCGGCTTAGCCGGAGGTATTTTACTTATAACGCCTAAAAGG
>CAMXJY010000023.1 GCA_947244325.1 uncultured Clostridium sp.
AATAAATTTCTCACCTATCAATAAACAAATACATAAAAGTTAGCAAATAATTAGTCATTGAGTTTAGGCATGGGGTGAAATTCACTTCATCCTGTGTCTAAAATAATCTCATACTCTTATATAAGCTAGATTTTAATAGAAGTATTAAAGTCTAGCTTTTTATATGTATATAAAGTATAATATAATATTTAATATTTTCTTTATATAAAGTCTAATATTTTATACTCTTTTTGATATAGAACAATTTAGACAAAATCTCCGTTCAATGTCTACAAAATAAAAAGAATCTAATATTACATTAGATTCTATAAATTTTTATTAAATTATGAGAAGATTAAACTTTGAGCAAATTTTACAATATTCTTAAATTAGAAGAATCTAAAATTTATGTAAAATTTTAAATATATTTTTTATGTAATTTTAAAGATTTTTTAAATCTTTTTTTGCAAGTCCAGTTATCTCCAAAATTTTTTCTTTACTCATACCAGATGAAAGAAGTTTTTTGGCTATTTCTAATTTTTCTTCAAGTTTTCCTTCTAATTTACCCTTTTTAATACCGCTTATTTAAACCTTCTTTTAAACCGTTTTTTAATTCCATCCTCCATCCCTAAATCATATCCGTATGATTTAAAAGACTTTTCATCCATTATTGCTTTTTCTCTAAGTTCTGCAAGTCTTCTTTCATATGCATCTCGACTCATTCCTCCTAATTCGTCTTTTGCTAGTTTTACATTTGGATTTTTTTTCAATTCAAACACCTCCAATCCATCTGGATTTATTAAAAACTTAGACCATACTGCTAGTTTTCTATCTTCTTCTAATTCTATATAATTATCTATTATTTTTTCAGCTTTCCTTAAATTAATTATATGTAGTTCAAAAACATTAGTCAATACGGTATTTTGATAATTTTTTTCTCTTATTTCCCATTTAGTATGAAATTTTGGAATATCAAGTAAACTGTCTATTTCAAAATTAGTAATTAATATTGATATAGTTTTCTTTAATTTGTTAAAATCTTCTCCAGATGAAATGGTAGAAGAATAAAGCTTACTCCAATAAAAGAGCATTTGTTTTTCTATATTTTTATTTTTTAAAACTTGAATTTCTATATCACATAAAATATTAGAATCTAAAGTAGCTTTAACATCGAGAATGCCAATTTTTTGAGAAAGTAAATCTTTTTCTAAAATAGTATTTCCTTCTAAGTTAATGGAAGTAATTTCTTTTCCAATAATAGAACTTAGAAAATCTTTAGTAATTTCTTCATTTCCAACATGACCAAAAATACGTTTAAAAACGTAGTCATTAATTGGAGAAAGTGGGGTGTTTTTTTCTATATTAATTCCTCCTTCATAAATAAAAGTATTTATGATAGGAGTTTTAAAAATACATATCAAATAATACTTTTACTAATAATATTTTTAAATTTTATTTGTGAAATATTGGCAGAACTGCCAAAAGATATATTGAAATAAAATTTGATTTATAATAGCATGATTTATTTAAAAAATCAAGAGCTAAATTAGAAATAAGTTTGATAATACAGTATTTTTAAATATATTTAATTTGCTATAAAAATTTATGCCTAAATTATAAATAATATAAAATAAAAGCTAGAAAGCAAATTAATACAACTTAATGTTTTCTAGCTTTTATTATTTTATAGGAAAAAGCTTTTAATATAAGGCTTTTAACAAAATTTTGTACACAAAATTCTATTTAAAATAATCCATAATTCCAATATAAATACTCCAAGCAAGTTCATCTTGATATGAATCAGTTTGAAGAAGTTTGTTTTCTTCATCATTAGATAAGAAACCGCATTCTACTAAAACTAAAGGAATTTCAACATTTTTAGTTAAGTATATACCAGAAATAGATTTTATTTCTCTATTGTTTTCTTTTTTTATAAAGTGATTAAGACTTGTTTGAATATTTCCGAGCTATTTCTTTACTTTTTTCATCTTTATTTTTATAAAAAGTTTGCCAGCCACTATATTGAGTTTGCTCTAATTTATTCATATGTATTGATACAAAAATATCTGCATCAGAATTATTTGCAATTTTTACACGATTTTTCATATCAGATACTTTTTGACTTCTAATAGTATCGCTTGATGTTTCATAAATTCCATTTTCATCTGATCTTGTTAGTATGACTGTGCAATTTGCACTTTCTAATAAATTTTGAAGCTTAAGAACTAAACTTAAATTGATTTCTGATTCGACAGAACCATTATTTCCTGTTGCTCCACCATCTGGAAATCCATGACCAGCATCTAAAATAATTGTGTGATTTGAGATAGGTGTTGATGAAACAGGTGTAGTTTTTTGAAGTTTTGAAAAACTAAAACTATAAAAAAATATAGAAAGAACTATACTTAAATTTATAAAAATTAATCTTTTTTTGTTTAAAATAATCATGAATATCTCCCAAATTAAAGCTTATATAGTAATAAGAATTATATATTACTATTGTTATATATAAACTTTATGTGGAAATAATAAATTTATACGTAAAAAATGAGAATTAAAGAATAAAGATTATTAAATCCGCCACTTATGCATAATTTAAGAAATTATGGAAAAAATACGATAAAAATGGGTAATTATAAAATATTATCTAAAAGCTTAAATCACATAAGGGGAATTTTATGAAAAAGTACAAAAAATTAAATATAAGAGGAACATTATTAGATAGAAATCAGTTAGCCAAACATATTGAGAAAACGGCATCTGAACATATTACAAAAAGTTTTTCTAGTAAAGATACTTATCCAATACCTAATTTAATAGAAGATTATAAATTCATTTTAGAAACTTATAATTTACTTACAAGACACCTTAAGCTTGGAATAAAAATTCATTCTGCAGGTGAGTGGATATTAGATAATTTCTATGTTATTGAAGAGACTGTTAAAGTAATTCAAAAAGAATTACCACTAAAAAAATACAGAAAAATGATAGGGTTATCTAATGATAGATATTTAGGATTTGCTAGAAGTTACGTGCTTGCTGAGGAAATTGTATCTTTTTCAGATTGTAAAATTGATAGGGAACTTATAGATATTGCACTTCATGCATATCAAAGGAAAAAGCTTTTAAGTATGGATGAGCTTTGCAATATAGGTGTGTTTTTGAAAATCTCTATAATATCTCATATTAGGGAACTTTGCGAGAAAATATATTCTTCACAAATTCAAAAATATAAAGCTGAAAGTATAATTGAAAGATTAGTTGAAAACAGAAGTTATAATAACTTAAAATTTATTAATCAAAAGAACAGATATATAAAAGTATCAGAAGAAAGATTTAAGTATCCTTTTATAGAATATATGTCATATAAATTAAAAAAATATGGAAAAAAAGCAGTTGGATATCAAGAAGTTTTAGAAAAAGAAGTTCAAAAATTAGGTCTTACAATTCCAGAGGTTATACAAAAAGAACATTTTCATATTGCTAATATTAAAATTACAATGGGAAATTGTATAACAAGTATAAGAGAAATAAATAGAGTTGATTTTTCAGAGTTATTCAGTTATATGAATGCTTCAGAAGAGATATTAAAGTTAGATCCATCTGGAGTTTATAATAATATGGATGAAGAAAGTAAGAGCTATTATAGAAGAATAATAGATGAAAAATCGAAGAAAAGTAGAATTTCAGAAATCTATATTGCTGAGAAAATTATAGAATTATGCAAAAGATATGAAAATAGTACAAATCCAGCAGATTTAAAAAAGTCTCATGTTGGATATTATTTAGTTAAAGAAGGTATTAATGAATTAAATGAGATTTTAGAAATAAAAGCTCAAAAAAAATATAACTACAAATTTAGATCAAAATTTTATATTGCTTTTAATGTGATTTTTCCTATATATTTGTGCTTTTTAGTATATGTTTTCACGCAGTATATTTCAAGGAATCAAATAATTTCGATAATCTCTAGCATTTTACTATATGTACCAATTTCAGAGATTAATTTAAGAATTGTAAATTATTTTATGGGTAAATTTAAAAGTCCAGTTATAATTCCTAAGATGGATTATGAAGATGGAATACCTGAAGAAGCAAGTACTTTTGTTGTAATTCCTACAATACTGAAGTCAAAAGAAAAAGTAGAAGAAATGTTTGAAAAGCTTGAAGTATATTATCTAGCTAATAAGTCAGAAAATATATATTTTGCTTTGCTTGGAGATTGTTCAGAAGAAACAGATCAAACTAAAAGTTTTGATGAAGAAGTTATTTCTTCTGGTCTTGAATTTTGCAGTAAATTAAATGAGAAATATAAAACAGAGAAGTTTAATAAATTTCATTTTTTATATAGAGAAAGAACATGGAATCATTGTGAGAATGCATATATTGGTTGGGAAAGAAAAAGAGGATTACTCGCAACTTTCAACAAATATATAAAAAATAAAATGCCAAATAATTTTTTAGAAAATACTATAGAAAAGGAAAAGGCAAAACTTCCAAATATAAAATATATAATAACACTTGATAGTGATACAAATTTGAATTTGAATACAGCTCCAAAACTAATTGGAGCTATGAGCCATATTTTAAATAAACCAATTATCGATAATGATAAAGTAATAGATGGATATGGAATTATGCAACCGAGAATTGGTATGGACTTATCACTTTCACAAAAAAGTATTTTTGTTGAGCTTTATAGTATGAAAGGCGGTATTGATTTTTATACAAATGCTATTTCTGATATTTATCAAGATTATTTTGATGAAGGAATCTTTACTGGTAAGGGAATTTATGATGTAGATGTTTATAATGAAATATTAAAAAGTGAATTTCCAGAAAATACTGTTTTAAGTCATGATTTATTAGAAGGAAACTTCCTAAGATGTGGACTTTTAACTGATGTTATGCTTTTAGATGGATATCCAATTAGATATATACCATATATTTTAAGAAATCATAGATGGACAAGAGGAGATTGGCAAATTATTAGATGGCTTAAAAATGGCAGATTAAATGAGATATCAAAATTTAAAATATTTGATAATTTAAGAAGAAGCTTGCTTCAAATTTTTGCCTTTGTGCTTATAGTTTTAAGTAGTTTAAATGTTTTTAGAAATGCAATAGTTTCAAATACAATTTTAGGCATTTCACTTGTTTGCATAGTTATTCCATATTTATTAGATATCATAAATTATATTATTTTTAAAGAAAGCAATATTACAGGTGCAGTATATGCTTATAAGAAATTTTCAAGAGAGTTAAATAGTGTAAAAATAAGTATTATAAGAATCTTTTTACAAGTTATGTTTCTTCCATACGAGATGATGAAAAATGCTGATAGTATAATTAGAAGCCTTTATAGAATGAAACATAAAACTAAGCTTTTAGAGTGGGTTACAGCAGAAGATGGGGAGAAAAATAGTAAAAATGATTTACAGTTTTACTTTAAAGAAATGATTTTAAATATTGTAGTTCGGATTGATATTTTGTTTTTTACCAGGAATAATTTACAAAGTATTAGGAATTTTGTGGATAATAGGTCCATTTGTAGCTTGGTATATTAGTTTAGATTCAAGTAAAAAATACGAAATCTCAGATTCAAACAAGAGATATTTAAACGATATTGCTAAAAGAACATGGAACTTTTTTGAAGACTATGTAAATGAAGAAAATAATTTTCTAATGCCAGATAATTATCAAGAAGATAGAACTTTAAAAGTTGTAGATAGAACATCATCAACAAATATTGGGTTAGAGCTTTTGGCTATTATCTCTGCATATGATTTAGAATATATAAATTTTAAAACTACAATAGATTACTTAAATAAAGTAATAGGAGTAGTTACAGGACTTAGTAAATGGAATGGACATCTTTATAATTGGTATAATACTAAAACATTAATGCCACTAATTCCAAGATATATATCAACAGTTGATAGTGGGAATTTTGTAGGATATCTTTATATTGTAAAAGATTTTTTAATTCAAAATAGAAAAAAGGCTGACTTAGAAAATCTTATAAATACTGTTAATGATTTGATAAATAATACAGATTTTTCAAAGTTATATAGTGAGAAAAATAAATTATTTTCTGTAGGATATAACTTAGAGGAAAATAAATTATCAGAATCATATTATGACTTTTTAGCGTCAGAGGCAAGACAAGCAAGTTTAGTTGCAATTGCTAAAAGAGATGTTTCAGTAAAACATTGGAATAATTTAAGTAGAACTCTTACAAGTTTAAATGGATACAAAGGGCTAGTTTCATGGACAGGAACTGCTTTTGAGTATTTGATGCCAAATATAAATTTGAAAAGATATAAAGGAAGTCTTTTAGATGAGGCAAGTAAATTTGCAATAATGAGCCAAATGGAATATTGCAAAAAGCTTGGTGTACCATGGGGAATATCAGAATCTGCTTTTAATCTTAGAGATTTAAATAATAATTATCAATATAAAGCTTTTGGTATACCATGGCTTGGATTAAAAAGAGGATTAGAAGATGATATTGTAATTTCACCATATAGTACGTTTTTATCTTTGGAAGATGCACTTGATGCAGGTGTTAAAAACTTGAAAGCAATTGAAAATGATGGTGGACTTGGGAAATATGGATTTTATGAGGCGATTGATTATACACCATCAAGAGTAAAAAAGAAAAAAGCTGTTGTAAAAACATATATGGCACATCATCAAGGTTTAATTTTATTATCAATAAATAATGTATTAAATAACAATATTTTAAAAACAAGATTTAATAGAAATCATGAAATAGAGGCAGTGGACATATTACTTCAAGAACGTATGCCAATTCAAATGATAATTACTAAAGAGAAGAAAGAGAAGATTAGTAAAAATAAAAATGTAAATTCAAATGCATATATAGAAAGAGTAATTGAAAGCCCAAGTAAAAAATATAGAAACTTAAATGTTATTTCAAATGAAAAATATAAAATTACAATTGATGATTTTGGTGATAGTATAAGTGAATTTGAAAATGTAATGGTGAATAGTTATAAAGAAACATCAGAGTTAAAACAAAGAATAAATTTATATATTAGAAATGCTAAAACTAAGAAAATAATTGATACTAAAGAAAATTCTAAAGTTGTTTTTGCACCTGATAAAGCAAGATTTTTAAAACAAGAAAATAATTTAAAAATTGAAGAAATTGTAAGCTTAGACCCAAACAAGGCTATAGAAATTAGAAGACTAGAGATAGAGAATTTAGGAAATTCCGAAGAGGTTTTAGAAGTAATTGTTGATTTTGAGCCATCATTATCAGGTAAAATGGAAGAATATTCTCATCCAGCTTTTAGTAAATTATTTACAAAATTTGATGAGGTAAATGAAAATATCATTTATGAAAAAAGAAATAGAAGTTTAAAAAATAGTAAATTTTTAGCTACAACTTTATACACAGAAAATGAACAAATTGTGGATTTTGAGTACGAAATTGATAAAGAAAAATATTTAGGAAGAGAAAATTTAGATATCTCTAATATGATAAAAAATCAGAAAAGCTTTTCTAAAGTAATAGCTCAAGTTACAGATCCAATTATTGCGATGAAAAGAACTATAAAAGTAAGGGCTAAAGAAATTGCAAATGTAAATTTCTTACTTTCAGTATCTAATGATAAAACAGAAGCAATAGATAGTTTAGAGAATATAAAAAGTGAAGAGGAAATTATTAGAGTATTAAATATTGCTAGAGCTAGAAGTGAAGAGGAAAGTAAGTATTTACAAATTGATGGTGAAAAAATTGATTTATATGTTAGATTACTAAAATATATTTTAAAATTAAATCCATTTAAAAAGAATAAAGAGCTAGATGAACTTCAAATTGATAGTTTATGGAAACATGGAATTTCAGGGGATAACCCAATAGTTTTAGTTAAAATAAAAAGTATAGAAGATATTTATGTAATAGAAGAAGTTATAAGTGCTTTTGAATATTATCGAGCTAAAAAAATATTTATAGATTTAGTTATTTTAAATGAGGAAATTGATGTATATGAAAGATTTGTACGAGAAAGTATAAATGAAGTTATTTTAAATAAACAATTAGAATATTTAAAAAATATAAATGCAGGAATTTTTATTTTAAATAAAGACGAGATTTTAAAAGAAGATTTAGATGCAATTAAATTTAAAGCTAAAATAATAATTGATGCTAAAATAGGTGGACTTGAGACATATATAAAAGATTTAGAAGAAAAAGAAATTAGTAGTAGCCTTAAAAAAGAGAAAAATAATAATGCAGGAGTAGAAGTATATCCAGTTAAAAAAGAAGAAATGCTTTATGATAATTCATATGGTGGATTTAGTTTAGACGGAAAAGAATATTTAATTTATAAAAATCAAGAAAATAAACTTCCAGCCGTATGGTGCAATATTTTATGTAATAACATGTTTGGTACAATAGTTACAGATAATTTAGGTGGTTATACTTGGAATAAAAATAGTAGATTGAATAGGTTAACAGCTTGGAATAACGATAGAGTAACTGATTTACCATCAGAGATATTTTATATAAAAGATGATGATAATAAATTAATTTGGACATTAAACTCTGGTGTTATACCAAATCAAAATTATTATTATATAACACATGGATTTGGATATTCAAAATTTAGAAATTCAAATGATAATTTTAATCAGGAACTTGAAATATTTGTGCCAAATGAAGATAGTTTAAAAGTATTAAAATTAAGAATGAAAAATCTTATCAATGAAGAAAGAAAAATTAGATTTGTTATATATATAAAGACATCTTTAGGAGAAGATGAATTTTTAAGTAATGGAAATTTAAAGGTTGAAAAGAATGGAAATACTTTATTTGTAAAAAATGTATTTAAAGAAGAAAGTTTTAAAAATAAAATTATGTATGTAACAAGTAATCAAGATATAAGTAGCTTTACAGGAGAAAAAGATAATTTCTTTGGAGAAGGTGGAGTGCTTGACCCAGATGGACTTTATACTCATTTAAACAATAATTCAGGACTAGGTAAAAATTCTTGTTTAGCAATAGAATTTGTATTAAAATTTAAAAAATTTGAAGATAAAAAAATCAATATAATAATAGGAGAAGCAAATAGTGAATATGAAATAAATGAACTGACAGACAAATATTTAAGTGAGCAAACTGTTGAAGAAGAATGTGAAAAAACTAAAACAAAATGGAGAGACTTGCTTAATGTTATAACAGTAAAAACACCAGTAGAAAGTTTAAATATTTTGATGAATGGATGGTTAGTATATCAAACTTTAACAAGTAGAATTTTAGGAAAAACAGGATATTATCAATCTGGTGGAGCATATGGATTTAGAGATCAGCTTCAAGATTGTTTAGGAATTAAATATATTGATTCAAAATTTTTAAAAGAACAGATTATAAATTGTGCAAGACATCAATTTGTAGAAGGAGATGTACTTCATTGGTGGCATAATGAAACAAAAAGAGGAATAAGGACGAAATTTTCAGATGATTATTTATGGCTAGTGTATGGAACTATAGAATATGTGAAATTTGAAAATGATTATAGTATTTTAGATGAAAATATTGAATACTTGAGTGGAGAAGTTTTAAAAGAAAATGAAGATGAAAAATATAATTTATATCATGGAAGCAATATAAAGGAAAGCTTATTTGAGCATTGCATAAAATCAATTGAAAATGCTATAAATAAAGGAATAGATCCATTCCCTAAAATAGGTGTAGGAGATTGGAATGATGGATTTAGTAATATCGGACCAAAAGGAAAAGGAGAAAGTATCTGGCTTGGATTTTTCTTATACGATATTTTAAATAAATTTATACCAATCTGTGAGTATAAACAAAGAGAGGATTTAGTAAAAAGATACACTGAAGTAAAAGAAAAACTAAGAAGAAATCTTAATACTAAAGGATGGGATGGAAGATGGTTTAAAAGAGCAATTACAGACGATGGAGCAGAAATAGGAAGTATCAATTCAGAAGAATGTAGAATAGACAGTATAGCACAAAGTTGGTCAATTATATCAGATGCAGGAGATAATGATAAAAAATTTATAGCAATAGGAGAAGCAGAAAATTATTTAGTAGATAAAGAAAATAAAATAATAAAATTGTTTGACCCACCATTTGAAAAATCTAATGTTAATCCAGGATATATAAAGGCATATCCACCAGGAATCAGAGAAAATGGGGGACAATATACTCATGCATCTTGCTGGTTTTTAATGGCAGAAGCTATACTTGGATTTGGAGATAAAGCTGTAGAATTTGCAGAAATAATAAATCCAATAGAACATTCTAAAAATAAAGAAGAGGCAAAAAGATTTAAGCTAGAACCATATATTATAGAAGCTGACCTTTATAGTAATAAAGACTTAGTAGGAAGAGGAGGTTGGAATTGGTATACAGGTTCAAGTAGCTGGTATTATAAAGCAGTTTTAGAATATGTACTAGGATTAAAAATAGAAGATGGATATTTAAGAGTAGAGCCTTGTATATCAAAAGAATGGAAAGAATACGAAATTCAATATAAATATAAAACAAGCTTATATAAAATCAAAGTAAGAAATAATAAGCAAAAAAATACTGGTGTAGAGAAGTTTATAGTTAATGGAGATGAAATTGAAGATAAGAAAATAATTTTACAAGATAATTGCAAAATTTATAATATTGAAATTTTTATGTAGATTTTTAAAAATTGCAGTTTTTATATACTTGCAAATGTTACTGCATAAAAAATTAATAAGTTAATGTAACAAGAAAAAACTTTTGCGTAATAAATTTGAAAAAAAACTTGTACAAAATTGTTAAATATGATATAACGATATCAAATTAATTAACCAATAATAATTTCTTTTAGAAAGGCGGTAATTTTGTGGAAGAATTAGTTGAAAAAGAGAAAAAAACTATACTTGTAGTTGATGATGAACAAAGTATAATGGAATTATTAGTATTTAATTTACAAAAAGAAGGTTATAACACATTAGAAGCATATGATGGTGTTACTGCCGTTGAAATGGCTATGAATGAAAAACCAGATTTAATTTTGTTAGATGTAATGATACCAAAAATAGATGGAATATCAGTATGTAAAAAAATTAGATATGCATTAAATATATCAAATATTCCAATTTTAATGATATCAGCTAAAGATACAGAATCTGATAAAATAGTTGGACTAGAAATGGGAGCAGATGATTATATAACTAAACCATTTCAAATAAGAGAAGTTATGGCAAGAATAAAAGCTAACTTAAGAAAAGCAGAATTAAATGCAAATATTGATATAATGAATAATACTCCAAAACAAGAAGAAAAAGAAGATGTTATAAAAGTTGGAGATTTAACATTAGATCTTAAGAAAATAGAAGCAAGAGTTAAAGGCGAAGTTATTAACTTAACTAAAAAAGAATTTGATGTTCTAAAATATTTAGCAAGTCAACCAGGTCAAGTTGTAACAAGAGAAATGTTACTTCGTGAAGTATGGGAATATGAAGAATATGTTGGAGCAATTAGAACTATAGATGTTACAATGAACAGAATTAGAGATAAAATAGAAAAAGATAAAGCAAATCCAAAAATTCTTATAACAAAAAGAGGTGTAGGTTACTACGTAACAGATAGAAATAGTTAATAAAAATATAAAGCAGATAAGACATAATATGAAGTGAGAACCCAAATTGTTAGACAAAAAAGTTTAACAATTTGGGTTCATGTTTATCTGCTTTTTGACATATAAAAATTAGTTAGTAATAATATTATCTAAATCTTCTTTTGTAAGTTCTGTTATTTGAATAACTTCATCTTTAGTCATTCCAAACGAAAGGAGTTTTTTTGCTATTTCTAATTTTCCGTTTTTCAATACCGCTTATTTAAACCTTCTTTTAAACCGTTTTTTAATTCCATCTTCCATTCCTAAATCATAACCATAGGATTTAAAAGATTTTTCATCCATTATTGCTTTTTCTCTCAGTTCTGCAAGCCTTCTTTCATATGCATCTCTGCTCATTCCATTTAACTCATCTTTTGCTAGCTTTACATTTGGATTTTTTTTCAATTCAAACACCTCCAATCTCTCTGGATTTATTAAAAACTTCGACCATACTGCTAATTTTCTATCTTCTTCTAGTTCTATGTAATTATTTAATATTTTTTCAGCTTTCCTTAAATTAATTATATGTAGTTCAAAAACATTAGTCAATACGGTATTTTGATAATTTTTTTCTCGTATTTCCCATTTTTTGATTAAGTAATAAAAATGATAAAAACCTAAACACTAGCATGTGCGTAGAAAAAATGTAAAAAAAGCCTAAAAATGTAAAGTTATTTTTATATGAAAAATAAAAAATGTGTTGTATAGTAGAATAAACAAAAAAGTATAAGCTTTGTGAAAACTAAAACAAAGCAAAACAAGAAAGAAAAATTAAAATGAGACACGAAAACGTTGGTGCTGTACACACACACACACACACACACACACACACACACACACACATGTATTAGTTTAGAAGAAGAAAAAAGAGTAGATAACATCTACTCTAAAAGTGTTGAAACTTTGAGACATGAAAACGTTGGCGCTGTACACACACACACACACACACACACACACATGTATTAGCTTAAAAGAAGAAAAAAGTGTAAATAGTATCTCTGTAAAAAGTATTGCACTAAAAATAATAGTTTCAAGAATAGCGTTAATAAGTGCTCAAATTTTAAATAATATATATATAGTTATTTTAGCAACTATATATGTATTAACTAAAAATAATTTAATATTTAAAGTAGATAGACTTTTATTTAGTAAACAACATGATTTACTACCAAAAAGTAATTTCGTAAATTTTAAGAAGATTCAAACAGTGATGAAAAATTTTCTTAAAAAGGTAGATATACGAAAATGTATATTAGAAGAAATTACAATAAGTAGATTTTATCAGTTTGTTTGTTAAGTAAAGGTCTATTTTTGTTATTGAAAATGTTAGAGAGGAAAGAAGTATGAGAAGAAAAAGAAATTTAATAATATTTTTAGTAATAAGTATTATAGTAATAACTTTATTTGGAATATTTTTCTATAGAGTAAAAGCTGTAAGTTCATTTGATATTACACTTACTCCAAATACAGATGGATATGGATCTGTAAGTTTAGATTGGAGTAAATATAATTATGCTGATAAAAACTTTAAGGTGTATAAATCAAGTGATGGTGGAAGTACGTATGAAACAATAGGTATAGATTATACATTAGTTAAAGAAGTTAAAGTTTTAAATTTATATCCTACAAGTACAACATCAGATTGGCCAGTAAATCAGAGTATCTCTTTTGTATCAGCTATTGATGGAAAGACATATAATTTACCTAAATCTGCATCTTTAAAAAAATGGATGGAAGAGAGTAATAGTGAAAGTTCTAAAGGATATGGAAAGGGAATAATAAAGGTTGATGCTGTACCAATAAATAATTTTAATAATAATCCATCGTATTATACTAATAAAGATTATAATGTAATAATGGTTGGAACATGGAATGGTAATGGTGGTGAAAAGTTTAATTCAACAGCTATTTCTTGTATTGAAAATTGGATAAAATCAGGAAAAGGTTTTATTTCTGGGCATGATACTATGAGTTCAACTTTAGGAGGGTTAGATGTTTTATCTAATTATTTTGGAATCACTGTTGGTAGTGGTAATTCATATGGAACAGGAGAAGGAAAAGGAGATAAATTAGATACTTTAGTAATTGAACAGACAGGATTATTTACAACGTATCCATGGTATATTGGAAAAGAAGGAGATAAATTGCAAGTTCCAAATACTCATACAAGTAAAGAGGTTTATGATTCAAGTGCTAAAATTTGGTTAAGATGGGATGGAGCTCCCAAAACGAATAGTAACGTTTTTTTGGCTACAAAAAATAATGTAGCACATATTCAAACAGGTGATGGAAATTGTGCAGCTTCAGTAGATGAACAGAAAATTTTAGCTAATATATTGTTTTATTTGAATCAACTTATTTTTAATGCATATTCAAGTAAAGATAGCTCGGCACAAGATTTTGCTAATCCAAATGCACCAACAGCAACATTATCAGGGAATAAATATAATTTTTCAGCAACAGATAATGGTTCTACATATTATTATTATGTAGAAAGCTATGACAAAAATGATACAACATCAACAGGTTTAATAGATAGGTCAGTAACAAAAAATTTAACAGTAACAACAGGAGTAAAATCATATAGGTATATATATGATAACAATCAAAATACGACAGTAACTTTATCTAATGCAAGTACAACAACAGGAGTTGATATAAATACAGGATATAAATATTTACATATAGCAGCAGTAGATGGAGCAGGGAATATAGGTCCAACAACTACAATAGAAGTGCCACAAAAAGCAAATTATAAAGTATATCATCAACAAGAACAATTAAATGGAAGTTATGTAACAGTAGATACAGATACTATCAATGAACAAATAGGTGCAACTGTAACTCCAAAGGTAAAAACATATACAGGTTTTACAAGTCCAGCAACACAAACAGTAATTGTAAAAGCAGATGGAACAACGGAAGTAACATATAAATATAGCAGAAATAGCTATACAGTAACAGTAAATACAGGAACAGGAATATCAGAAGTGAGTGGAAATGGTACTTATAAATATGGAGCAAGTGTAACAATAAATGCAAGCATTTCTACAGGATATACTTGGTCAAAATGGACTGGAACAAAGGAAACTACAAGCAAAGAATATACATTTACAATGCCTGAAAATAATGTAAACAATATAGCTAACGCAACAGCAAATACGTATACAGTAAAATATAATGGAAATGGACATACAGGTGGTTCAACAGCTGATAGCACACATACATATGATGTATCAAAAAACTTAACAGCAAATGGATTTGAGAGAAAATATACAGTAACATATAATCACAACTATACAGGAAGCACAAATACAAGTAAAACAGCAACATATACATTTAAAAATTGGAATACAGTAGCAAATGGAACAGGAACATCATACGCAAATAGCGCAAGTGTAAAGAATTTAGCAACAAGTGGAACATTCAATTTATATGCACAATGGAACAGTAGCAGTGTAACATATATACCAACGAGAACAGGATATACATTTGGTGGCTGGTATGAGAATGCAAATTGTACAGGAAATAGAGTAGATAATAACGGAACGTATACACCAAGTAGTAATAAAACACTATATGCAAAATGGACAGCAAATACATATACAGTAAAATATAATGGAAATGGAAACACAGGTGGTTTAACAGCTGATAGTACACATACATATGATGTATCAAAGAATTTAACAGCAAATGGATATGAAAGAAAGTATACAGTAACATATAATCACAACTATACAGGAAGCACAAATACAAGTAAAACAGCAACATATACATTTAAAAATTGGAATACAGTAGCGAATGGAAGTGGAACAGCATATGCAAACAGTGCAAGTGTAAATAATTTAGCAACAAGTGGAACATTCAATTTATATGCACAATGGAATAGTGAAAGTGTAAGTTATACGCCAACAAGAACAGGATATACATTTGGAGGCTGGTATGAGAATGCAAATTGTACAGGAAATAGAGTAGATAATAACGGAACGTATACACCAAGTAGTAATAAAACACTATATGCAAAATGGACAG
>CAMXJY010000024.1 GCA_947244325.1 uncultured Clostridium sp.
CCTTTTAGGCGTTATAAGTAAAATACCTCCGGCTAAGCCGGAGGATATTTATTGCCATTTATATACATAAAGTGTTATAATATTAAAGGATAATTAAGAAATATATAAATTAAATTTAAGGAAGAAAATTATGGAAATAGCAAGAGATTGGAAAGACTATCAAATTTTAGATATGTCTGATGGAGAAAAGTTAGAAACTTGGGGAAATATAGTTTTAATAAGACCAGACCCTCAAATAATTTGGAAAGAAAAGACATATCCAGAAAAATGGAAAACAGCAAATGCAAGATATAGTAGAAGTAATACTGGTGGTGGAGCTTGGAAATATAATAAAAAAGTACCTGAGGCTTGGCAAGTTCATTATAAAGATTTAACTTTTAATATAAAACCAATGGGATTTAAGCATACAGGATTATTTCCAGAACAAGCTGTTAACTGGGATTGGATGATAAATAAAATAAAAACTTGTGGCAGAAAAGATATAAAAGTGTTAAATCTTTTTGCATATACAGGAGGTGCAACAGTTGCTTGTAGTTATGCAGGAGCTTCAGTTTGTCATGTAGATAGTTCTAAAGGAATGGTAGCTTGGGCAAAAGAAAATATTGCATCATCTGGATTAGAAAATAGACCAGTTAGATTTATAATTGATGATGTTACAAAATTTGTACGGAAGAGAAATAAGAAGAGGAAATAAATATGATGCAATTATTATGGATCCACCTTCTTATGGAAGAGGAAAAAATGGAGAAGTATGGCAATTTGAAAATAATATATCAGATTTAGTTGAGCTATGTACCAAAGTTTTATCTGATGATCCATTATTCTTTTTAATAAATTCTTATACAACAGGAATCTCATCAAAAGTTTTAGAAAATATTTTAAGTATAAAATTGAATATGAAAAAAGGAAAATTATCTTCAGGAGAAATTGGACTACCTATGAAAGATTCAAAATTAGTTTTACCATGTGGAATATATGGTAGATGGGAAAAATAAAAGGAGCTTTAAATATGAGAAAATATAATTTTAATGCAGAAGATTGTAAATTTGCAAAGCCAAAAAAGAAAATGGTTTTGTTAAGAGATGATGATGAAACTCTTTTTCTAGGATTAGAAGATTCAGAAGGAAGTTTAACATCAAAGATAAAAGTATTACCAATATCAAAAATAACTAATTTAACTAATTTTTTTATAAGGGGATTTAACATTCAAATAGAAGGATTAGAAGATATACCATTAACTATTCCTGAGGAAGATTTAATGGAAGTTGAAAGAAAAATAATAGTAACTGATGGTGATGCTGATGAAAGGACTAAACAAGCAGAAGAAAAATTACAAGAAAAATTTAAAGGAAAATTAAATAAAGAAAATTATTCAAGAACAATGATATACTTAGATAATGAAAATAATGATTTAGCAAATAATAATATGGTATTTAGATTAACTCAAGAAAAAGATGTTGTAAAAGCAACAATACATATGGGAAATAATTTACCAGGAGATCAAAAACAAATAATTAAATTTTTCTTTAAAGATACTAATTTAGATGAAGTAAAAAAATTCTTCGAAGAAGCTTTATCAGTAAAACCAATTACTAGAGAGATAAACTCTACTAGAACAGAATATAAAAGCGGATTTGGAGAAGTATCTTTTGATAAATTTAAAGATGAATTTGCAGAGTATTCTGTAGTTGAACTTGAATTAGATAAATTAAAAGAAGAAAACGACGATTCAGAAAGAATGACTAAAAAAGGAATAGTAATTGCAGGTGATTTAGGATTAGATGGTTGTAGTGTTGTAGATAAAGGTACAGAAGCAATTTTTGAGGAAGTATCTGGAATACCATTTTTTACAGCATATAGAGTTCCTAAAAGAAAAAGAGATGTAGATTTTGAAGAAAAATAATATATGGAGAAAATATGAATTTAAAAATATTATATGAAGATAATCACATAATTGTGGTAGAAAAGCCAGTAAATATACCATCACAAGAAGATAAAACTGGTGATGAAGATATGCTTTCTATTATAAAAAAATATATAAAAGAAAAGTATAATAAGCCAGGAGATGTTTATTTAGGATTGGTACATAGATTAGATAGACCAACTGGAGGAGTAATGGTTTTTGCTAAAACTTCAAAAGCTGCGAGTAGACTTAGTGAGCAGGTTAGAGAAAAACAAATGCATAAAAAATATTTATGTATTGTTGATGGAAAAATGGAATCAAGTACTGGAACAATGAAGGATTATCTTGTAAAAAATGAAAGAACGAATACAAGTAAAATTGCATCAAAAGAAACTAAAAATGCGAAAGAAGCAATTTTGGATTATGAAGTAGTAAAATACAATGAGGAAATAAATTTATCTGTTGTAAAAGTAGATTTACATACAGGTAGACATCATCAAATAAGAGTTCAATTTGCATCAAGGGGTCATAGTTTATCAGGTGACCAAAAATATGGAACTAGAGGAAGAGGAAAAGGACTTGCACTTTGGGCATATAGTTTAAGTTTTATTCATCCAACAACTAAAGAAAGATTAGAATTTGAAGATTATCCAGAATTAGTTGGAAGTTGGAAGATTTTAGAAGATTAAAAATCAATAAAACATTGTTAATTTAGGTATGGTTTGGGAATTTCTAATTATTGAATTAAAAGAATTACAGGAACAATTAAAAAATATAGTAGATTAGCTATATAAAGTAAAAAATAACTATTTAATAGTTATTTTTTTTTCATATTTAATAAAATTCAGAATACCTTTTAATAAAAGAATTTTAGGAGGTTTTTACTAATGGATAAAATTATGAGATATAGCTTTGTTATTGGATTATTAATAGTCTGCATTTTGCAATTTGCTTTATCTTCAAATGCGAGTACTCTTAGTAATGAAATGTTAGCTTGGGGATTTAGAAGAGGAGAAAATCATAAACAAGCAACATTAGATGTAGCAAGCGAAAAAGTTATAAGAGAATTTGAAGGAATTTCTATGGGAAATGAAAATAGCAACAAAGTATATTTAACTTTTGATTGTGGGTATGAGGCAGGATATACAGAAGCAATATTAGATGCACTTGCAGAAAATAATGTTAAGGCTAGTTTTTTTATAACAGCACATTACTTAAATACAGCGAGTGATATTGTAAAAAGAATGATAGAAGAAGGGCATATTGTAGGAAATCATACAGTAAATCATAAATGCTTACCAGATATTAGTGATGAAGAAATCAAAAAAGAGGTTATGAACTTACATAATAGTGTATATGAAAAATTTGGATATGAAATGACATATTTCAGACCACCAAAGGGAGAATTTAGCGAAAGGGTTATAAGTGTAGTAAAAGATTTAGGATATACAACAGTTATGTGGTCATCAGCATATGATGATTGGGATAAAGAAAAACAAGGTAGAGAAGAATATGGAAAAAAGAAGATAGTTGATAATATGCATAATGGTTGTGTTTTACTTTTACATGCAACTTCAAGTGATAATAGCAAGATATTATCTGATGTAATAAAAGATATAAAAAATATGGGATATGAATTTAAAAATATCAATGAATTCGAAAGATAATTTATTGAATTATAAGGAATAGTGTGATAGAATACCAAGTATAAAATAGCATATGGGGAGTAATAAAATGGATTTTTTAGATATAGAAATTAATGAGAAAATATATAAAAGAATAATAATATTTGCTATTATTTTTGTTATTTTATATTTGGCTTTTACAATGAGTTCACTTTTGATTTTTAAATCATATACTTTAGGACCAAATACAACTGTAACAACAGAAGGAATAAATACACATATTGATTTATTAGAACCTAAGAAGGTAACGAAAAAAGTAGAGATTGCAGGATGGGCTTATAAAGAAGGTGAACCGATTGGAACTGTTAAGTGTAATTATGTTTTGAAACATCAAGATACAGGAAAAATGTATTTAATGAAAACAAAAATGGAAGAAAATATAAATATTACAGAAGAGGAACATAAAATGGCAGGTCTTCATGCACAATGCTTAGCAATAGGAATGCCAAAAGGATGGTATGATATTTATGTATTATATCAAAATGATTCAGAAGATATATTAGCATCTACATTAATATCTGTAGAATTTGAGTAATAAGGGATGGAACTAAAATGAAAGAAAAAATAAAGAAATTTTTAAATGAAAATGGAAGACTTGCAATTTTAATTTTATTTATATTAGAACTATTTTTAACTATATTTATAACACCTAATAAATATGATGATGAATATTTTATAGAGCAAGTAACTAATAAAAGTATTTGGTCATTTGTTGGACCTAGATATTATTGGTGGAGTTCAAGAATAATAATAGAATTTGTATTATGTTTAGTTTTAAAAATATCAAAATATGCATGGATTTTAATAGAAGCTTTAATGGTAGCATTAGCAGGATATTCTATATCAAAAGTATTTATAAAAGATAATAAAAATGATAATACAATGATGTTAATATTTATGATATTACTATATCCATTAGATATTATGGCTAGTGCAGGTTGGGCGGCTACAACAGTAAATTATATGTGGCCTTTAGCAACAGGACTATTTGCATTAATTCCTATAAGAAAAATGTGGGATGGAGAAAAAATAAAAATATATGAGTATCCACTATATACAATTGCTTTATTATTTGCTGGTAATGCGGAGCAATCTTGTGCAATATTAGTAGGTGCTTATGTATTATTTGCTATTCTAATGATATTAAAAAATAAAAAAATACATCCATATATGGTTATACAAACTTTAATTATAATAGCAAGTTTAGTATTCGTATTAACATGTCCTGGAAACCATGCGAGAAACGCAGTTGAAATTGAAAGACATTTTAAAGATATAGAAATGTTAAGTATGTTAGATAAAATATCTTTAGGATTAACATCTACAATAGGACTTATAATAGGAAAAGGAAATATTATATATGCACTTTTAAGTATATTAGTAGCTGTATATATTTGTACAAATTATAAAGAAAAATTATATAAAGTAGTTAGTGTAATACCATTAGTATCAGTGGTTGTATGTTACTTTACATTAGAAACAACAGTTAGATTTTTCCCATTTTTAGGATTTTTTAATGAATTATTAGCAGAAGAACAAGTAATGTTAACAGCAGCAAATTGCAATAATTTTTTATATACACTTCCACTAATTTTTGCATTTGTAAATTTTATTAGTTTAGGTGTATCAATATTACTAATATTCAAAAATTTAAAAAATAATGTAGCAATAATTGTTTTTTTAGCAGGACTAGCTTCTAGAATAATTATGGGATTTTCTCCAACAGTATTTATTTCAGGAGAAAGAACAATGATATTTTTTGAATTTGCAATGATAATAGTGAGTATACTAATATGGCAAGAACTTATTAAGAAAAATGATAAAAATGATATAAAAACTCAAAAAAAGGTTGCTACAATAATAAAAGGGGCAGGAGTACTACAATACATAAGTATGCTACTATGTATTTTAATCACACAAAAATAATATCAGTACAAAGGAGAGTAAAATATGAATGTTTCAAATTTTACAGAAAAATCAAAAGAAGCTATAACAATTGCTAGTAATATTACTACTAGTAATAATAATCCAGAGATAACGGATTTTCATATGGTAAGTGCTTTTTTAGAGGATAGAGAAAGCTTAATAGCTTTATTATTAAAGAAAATGGATGTTGATGTTAACTCATTAAAATCAGTAATTCAATCTGAAATTGATAGAATGCCTAAAGTTACTGGAACAGTTGCTTTAAGATTCTCACAAGAAGTAGAAAAATCATTAGATGAAGCAGAAAAACAAGCAAGAAATATGAAAGACGAATTTATATCTGTAGAACATTTAATGTTAGGTATTTTAGAATGTGCAACAGATGATTTAAAAAGAATTTTTAAAACTTACAAAATAGATAAACACAAATTTTTAGTAGCATTAAAAGATATAAGAGGAAATGTATCTGTAAATAGTGATACTCCTGAAAATTCATATGATGTGTTATCAAGATTTGGTAAAAATGTAACAGATTTAGCAAGACAAAATAAGTTAAATCCTGTTATAGGTAGAGATGATGAAATAAGAAATGTAATAAGAATATTATCACGTAAAACAAAAAATAATCCAGTTCTTATAGGAGAACCAGGTGTTGGAAAAACAGCTATAGTAGAAGGACTAGCTCAAAGAATTATTAGAGGAGATGTTCCAACAAGTTTAAAAGGAAAAACAATTTTTGAATTAGATTTAGGATTATTAGTAGCTGGTGCAAAATATAAAGGTGAGTTTGAAGAAAGATTAACAAGTGTTTTAAAAGAAATAGATAAAAGTGAAGGAAATATTATATTATTTATTGATGAAATTCACAATTTAGTAGGTGCAGGAAAATCGGATGGTGCAATGGATGCAAGTAATCTATTAAAACCACGTTTAGCAAGAGGAGAGCTTCATTGCGTTGGTGCTACCACATTAGACGAGTATAGAGAATATATTGAAAAGGATCCAGCTTTAACTAGACGTTTTCAACAAGTATTAGTGCTAGAACCCACAGTAGAAGATGCAATTACTATTTTACGTGGTATACAAGAAAAATTTGAGATATTTCATGGTGTTAAAATACAAGATTCTGCATTAGTTGCAGCAGCTAATTTATCTAATAGATATATAACAGATAGATATTTACCAGATAAAGCTATAGATTTAATAGATGAAGCATGTGCTATGATAAGAAGTGAAGTAGAATCAATGCCAACAGAACTTGATATTATTTCAAGAAAAATAATGCAATATGAAATAGAAGAAAAATCTTTAGAAAGAGAAGATAAAGAAGATGCAAGAGTTCAAAAACAACTTGCTATAATAAGATCAGAGCTTTCAAAATTAAGAGAAAAATTTCAAGATATGAAAGCAAAATGGGAAAATGAAAAGAAAAATATATCAAGAATTCAAAAATTAAAAGAAAAAATTGATGATGTAAATGCTGAAATAGAAAAAGCAGAAAGAAATTATGACTTAAACAAAGCAGCAGAACTAAAATATTCAACTTTGCCTAATTTAAAAAAGGTATTAGAGCAAGAAGAAAAAGAAGTTGAAAAAACACAAGGAAAAAATACTTTACTTCGAAATAAAGTTACTGAAGAAGAAATAGCTACTGTTGTATCAAAATGGACAGGTATACCAGTATCAAAACTTGCAGAAGCAGAAAAGGCAAAATTACTTAATTTAGAGAATATTTTACATGAAAGAGTTGTAGGACAAGATGAGGCAGTAAAAAAGGTTAGTGAGGCAATAATAAGAGCGAGAGCTGGAATTGCAAATCCAAATAGACCAATAGGTTCATTCTTATTTTTAGGACCTACAGGTGTTGGTAAAACAGAACTAGGTAAAACTTTAGCTGCTACACTTTTTGATGATGAAAAAAATATGATAAGAATAGATATGTCTGAATATATGGAGAAATTTAGTGTTACAAGATTAATAGGAGCACCTCCAGGATATGTTGGATATGAAGAAGGTGGGCAGTTAACAGAGGCAGTTAGAAGAAAGCCTTATTCAGTTGTTTTATTTGATGAAGTTGAGAAAGCACATCCAGATGTATTTAATATATTTTTACAAATATTAGACGATGGAAGAGTAACAGACTCACAAGGTAGATTAATTGATTTTAAAAATACTGTAATAATATTAACTTCTAATTTAGGTTCACAATATATATTAAAAAGTATAGCTGAACATAAAGAAATAACAGAAGAAACACAACAAGCTATTGATAAAATATTAAAACAACATTTTAGACCAGAATTTTTAAATAGATTAGATGAAATAATATGTTTTAAAGCGTTAGATAAAGAAGCAGTATATAACATAGTTTCACTTATTTTAAAAGGTGTTATTAATAGAGTAAAAGAAAAAGGAATAGAATTATCTTTTACAAAAAATTCTATAAAATGGCTTGTTGAAGAAGGTTATGATATGGAATTTGGTGCTAGACCTTTAAAAAGAATAGTACAATCACAAGTAGAAACTCTTTTAGCTAAAAAGATGATAGCAAATGAAGTGGGAGAAGGGGACAAAATAGAAGTATATTATGATAAGAGAATAGAAGGATTAAATATTAGACCTAAAGTAGTACTAGAGGACGCTACAATGCAAAATAAGGAAAATATATCTCAAGATAATGAAGAAACTGGAGAATAAAAAAATGTGAGATAAAAAAGAATGTATGCACTAAAAAGTGCATACATTCTTTTTTGTAAATTTATAAGAAAGTGCTTAACAATAATATAAGCTTTTTTTATTTAGTAGGAAAGTCCTCCAGACTTCCTACTAAATAAAGCCTTCGGCAATTTTGTACACAAATTTACTAACGTAAATTTGGTACAGAGAACAATTACGTGGACGATTCAGTAAAGTTTTGTCTTTTGCATATTAAATATCGTCCACTATTGTTCTTTTATAGGAAGTTCTATCTAAATTTTATATAAAATAAAGGTTTTGTTAATTTTAAATATGTTAGAAGTAAGAAATAAAAAAGAAAGCTTAGAAAGCTTTCTTTAAAAATATGTTTATTATTCTTTTGGTAAAAGTTTATATACTACTTTAAATGCATCAAAGTTTTCAGTAGTATTATTATATAAACAATCTAAATATGTATTAAGTTCATCTAAATTAGAACAAGCTCTTATAATAGCTGGATTTAAACTAGAATTAAACATTAATTCTAAAGCTAAATCAATAGCAGCATATACAGAAGCATTTTCTTTTACTCTCATTAAAGTGTAAGCCTCTTTAAAACGAGATATTACAGGATTTTTGAAAGTAGAAAGAGGAAGAATATACTCATTTTCAATAACTTCTTCAATAGATTTATATTGTGTACTAGTATTAAGTATTTCTAATATTTCTCCTAATGAATAAGGTAAGTAAACTTTTTGAGTTTCTTCTGATATTAGAAGAGTTCTATTTTCAAATATTGAATTATCATCTTCAGTTAATTCATTCTGATTATTATCAACAATTTCTTGTTCTTGAATAGGAGAATTTTCTTTTTCTACATCATTTTCTAAATCAGAGATAATATCAGATAGGGAATCCATCATTTTAAATAAATCAGCTGTAGGATCGTCTATTATATCTTCATCATCACTATTATCTAATTGAACATCGAAAATGCTTTCTTCTTCAATATTACCTGATGTTTCTTCTAGTTCAATATTATTGCTATTATTTACATATTCTTCAAATTCATCTGAGTAATTTTGAGAATTATCAAATTCTTCATTATAAGAATCTTCAGAAGTTGAGTTTTCAACAGTTAAAACTTCTGTTAATAATTCTTCTTTCATTTTATCATCTATAATATAATTTTTTGAAGAGAACTTATTATTTAGAATATTTTCAATATTTGAAAGTTCAGCAGAAGCATCTTCAAAAGAAGGAAGCTCACTAGTTATTTCATTGTTTTCAATAAAAGTATCTTCAACAACAGGTTCTTCATGAACATCTTCAACAAAAGTATCTTCAATAACAGGTTCTTCATGAACATCTTCAACAAAAGTATCTTCAACAAAAGTATCTTCAACAATAGGTTCTTCATGAACATCATCATAGAATTGTTCACTAGAGAATTCTTCAATAGTAAGTTCTTCAGAAACAATATCACCTAAAATATCTTCATTAGAGTTTTCTTCTAAAGTAGGTTCTTCAGAAAGAATATCACCTAAAATATCTTCATTAGAGTTTTCTTCTAAAGTAGGTTCTTCAGAAAGAATATCACCTAAAATATCTTCATTAGAGTTTTCTTCTAAAGTAGGTTCTTCAGAAAGAATATCACCTAAAATATCTTCATTAGAGTTTTCTTCTAAAGTAGGTTCTTCAGAA
>CAMXJY010000025.1 GCA_947244325.1 uncultured Clostridium sp.
CAATATGTTTATCGTTGATATCAACACCTTGGTTTCTATAAACTTTTTGAACTTCAGAAATTATATATGTGTAAACACCTTCAACACCTTTGATTGCAAGTAAGTCTCCTGGATTTATAGATCCCTCTGTGATAGGGTCTCCAGCTTTAACTTCATCACCATCTTTAACTTTTAGCTTAGAACCAAAGCTAATTGTATATGTTTTACTGTTATCTTTACTTGTAACAATAACTTCTTTTCTCTTTTTCTCGTCATTAATTTTAACTGTACCATCTATTTCTGTTATTATAGCTAATCCTTTTGGATTTCTAGCTTCAAATAACTCTTCAACCCTAGGAAGACCTTGTGTAATATCTCCTCCTGCAACACCTCCTGTATGGAATGTTCTCATTGTAAGCTGTGTACCAGGCTCACCAATTGATTGTGCTGCTATAATACCTACTGATTCTCCTTCGTTTACTCTTTCACGAGTTGCTAGACCCATACCATAACATTTAGCACAAGCACCATGTCTTGCTCTACATTCTAATATAGAACGAACTGTTACTTTTGTAATTCCTGCTTTAACTATTTTATTTGCTACAGCATCTGTTATCATTGTATTAGTATCAGCTATTACTTCTCCTGTTGCAGGATCTTTAATATCTTCTACTGGGTATCTACCAACTAATCTTTCTTGCAATGGTTCAATTATTTGATTTCCATCTTTAATATCTTCTACTACAATTCCTTTTGTTGTTCCACAATCTTGTTCTCTTATGATAATATCTTGTGAAACGTCAACTAATCTTCTTGTTAAGTATCCAGAGTCAGCTGTTCTTAAAGCTGTATCTGTTAAACCTTTTCTAGCACCATGGGCTGAAATGAAATATTCTAGTGAATCAAGTCCTTCACGGAAGCAAGATTTAACTGGAATTTCAACGGCTTTACCAGATGTATTAGCCATAAGTCCACGCATACCAGCAATTTGTCTTAACTGATTCATGTTACCACGGGCTCCAGATTGTGCCATCATGTATATTGGGTTTAATTCATTAAAGTTATTTTTCATTGCTTCTGTAACATCATCTGTTGCTTTTTCCCAAATTTTAATGATTGCATTATATCTTTCAACATCAGTAATCATACCACGTTGATATTGTCTAAATATATTAGAAACATCATCATCAGCTTTTTCTAATATATCTTTTTTAGCTTCAGGAACAGCAACGTCAGCAACAGAAACTGTTATAGCTCCTTTTGTTGAATATTTGTAACCTGTAGCTTTAATATAATCTAATACTTCAGCTGTTTTTGATAATCCATGTACATTTATACAATTTGCAACTATTTTTCCTAAATTCTTTTTGATTACAGGGAAATCGATTTCTAAATCGAATTCTTTTTCTGGGTCTGTTCTATCAACAAATCCTAAATCTTGTGGGATTCCTTGGTTATAAATTAATCTACCAACTGTTGTTTCTATTGTTTTATGTCTTTCTTCTCCATTTTCGTCTACTTTAAATCTTCTTACTTTAATTTTGCAATGTAATCCTACATCACCATTTTGATAAGCCATCATAGCTTCATCTTCATCTTTAAAGTATAATCCTTCACCTTTTTCACCATCAATTTGAACAGTTAAGTAGTAAGCACCTAATATCATATCTTGTGTAGGTACTGTAACTGGTTTACCATCTTGTGGTTTAAGTAAGTTATTTGTAGAAAGCATTAAATATCTTGCTTCTGAAATAGCTTCTGGTGTTAAAGGAACGTGAACAGCCATCTGGTCACCATCGAAGTCAGCATTGAATGCTGTACAAACTAATGGATGAAGTTTAATTGCTCTACCTTCAACAAGTATTGGTTGGAATGCTTGAATACCTAATCTGTGTAGTGTAGGAGCACGGTTTAACATTACAGGGTGGTCTTGAATAACCTCTTCTAATATATCCCATACTTCTGGTCTTAATTTTTCAACCATTCTTTTTGCATTTTTGATGTTATGTGCTATTCCTCTACCAACTAATTCTTTCATAACAAATGGTTTGAATAACTCAACAGCCATTTCTTTTGGAAGACCACATTGATATATTTTAAGTTCTGGACCAACAACGATAACTGAACGTCCAGAGTAGTCAACCCTTTTTCCTAAAAGGTTTTGACGGAATCTACCTTGTTTTCCTTTTAACATGTCTGATAATGATTTTAAAGGTCTATTTCCGGCACCTGTAACAGGTCTTCCTCTTCTACCATTATCTATTAAAGCATCTACTGATTCTTGAAGCATTCTTTTTTCATTTCTTACAATTATTTCTGGTGCTCCAAGTTCTAATAATCTTTTTAATCTGTTATTTCTATTTATAACTCTTCTGTATAAATCGTTTAAGTCTGATGTAGCAAATCTACCACCATCTAATTGAACCATAGGTCTTAATTCTGGTGGTATAACTGGAATAACACTCATTATCATCCATTCTGGTTTGTTTTCAGAAACTCTAAATGATTCTACAGTATCTAATCTTTTTATAATTTTTGCTCTCTTTTGCTCACTAGCTTTTGCAAGTTCTTTCTTTAATTGTACAGATAATTTATCTATATCAACTTCTGCTAATAGCTTTTTAATTGCTTCTGCACCCATTTCAGCTTTAAAAGAACCTCTTCCATATTTTTCTTCAGCTTCAACATATTCTTTTTCTGTTAAAACTTGACATTTTAATAATCCTGATGTTCCTTTATCTGTAACTATATATGATGCAAAATATATAACTTTTTCTAAGCTTCTAGGAGATATATCAAGTAATAATCCTATTCTGCTTGGAATTCCTTTAAAATACCAGATATGTGCAATTGGTGCAGCAAGTTCAATATGTCCCATTCTCTCTCTTCTTACTTTAGCTGTTGTTACTTCAACACCGCATCTATCACAAACTATACCTTTATATCTTACTCTTTTATATTTTCCACAATGACATTCCCAGTCTTTTGTTGGACCAAATATTTTTTCACAAAATAAACCATCTTTTTCTGGTTTTAAAGTTCTATAGTTAATTGTTTCTGGTTTTTTTACTTCACCATGAGACCATTCTCTTACTTTCTCATCTGAAGCTAATCCAATTTTTAACTTATTAAAAACTTCTAATTCTTCCACTTTTAAAGTAGCCCCCTCTTATTTTATACTTTTATAGGTGGCAAATAATTCTATTTACCAATCTTTAAATATATTTTAAATTATGCACTGCTGAACAATTTTTATTGAAATTCAAAATATTTTAAAGATACATATTTAATTTATTAATCTTTTGTTTGAGAAATAATTGTTTATCATACTATATAAATAATTTTGATAGAATAAATATCAATTATCTCTCAAACATTTTTAATTATTCATCTTCATTATCTAAAGAATCTAAATCTTTAAAAATCTTATCATCTGGTAAATCTTCTTCATCTAATATATTAGTAAAGAATTCATCCTCTTCCTCTAAATCATCTTCTTGATCTTCTAATTCTTCATCACTAACTTCGTTTAGATTATCTTCTTCTAGTTCACTTTCATCTATTCTTTCTTCTACTCCGTCTAATCCTTCTTCAGTATGTTCTTTAATTTCGATTTCTTCATCAGTTTCACTATAAAGTTTTACATCTAAACCTAAAGATTGAAGTTCTTTAATTAATACTTTAAAGCTTTCTGGAATTCCTGGTTCTGGGATATTTTCTCCCTTAACAATAGCTTCATAAGTTTTTACCCTACCTACAACATCATCTGATTTTACAGTTAATATTTCTTGTAGTGTGTATGCAGCACCATATGCTTCCAATGCCCAAACTTCCATCTCTCCAAATCTTTGTCCACCAAATTGAGCTTTACCTCCAAGTGGTTGTTGTGTAACAAGTGAGTATGGTCCAGTTGAACGAGCATGTATTTTATCATCAACTAAGTGGTGAAGTTTTAACATGTACATTACACCAACTGTAATTGGTTGATCAAATGGTTCTCCTGTTCTTCCATCATAAAGAATTGTTTTACCATTTGTTTCAAGCCCTGCTGTTTCAAGCATAGCTTCGATATCTTCTTCTGTTGCACCATCAAATACTGGTGTAGCCATTTTCCATCCAAGCATTCTTGCTGCAGCACCTAAGTGAACTTCAAGCACCTGTCCTAAGTTCATACGAGAAGGTACACCAAGTGGGTTTAATACAACATCTACTGGTGTTCCATCTGGTAAGAATGGCATATCTTCTTCTGGTAATATTCTTGAAATAACACCTTTATTACCATGACGTCCAGCCATTTTATCTCCAACAGATATTTTTCTTTTTTGTGCTATATAAATTCTAATTACTTGATTTACTCCTGGAGCTAATTCATCTGAATTCTCTCTTGTAAATACTTTAACATCAACTATTGTTCCTGCTTCTCCATGAGGTACTCTTAAAGATGTATCTCTAACTTCTCTAGCTTTTTCACCAAAGATAGCTCTTAATAATCTTTCTTCAGCTGTTAATTCTGTTTCTCCTTTTGGAGTAACTTTACCAACTAATATATCTCCTGGTTTAACTTCAGCACCAATTCTGATAATACCATTATCATCTAAGTCACGAAGAGAATCTTCACCAACATTTGGTATATCTCTTGTAATTTCTTCTGGTCCTAATTTTGTATCACGACATTCACAATCGTAATCTTCTATATGCATTGATGTTAATACATCTTCTTTTACTAATCTTTCATTTAATAGGATAGCATCCTCATAGTTATAACCTTCCCAAGTAGTGAAAGCGATAAGTAAGTTTTTACCTAAAGCCATTTCTCCGTTTTGTGTAGCTGGTCCGTCAGCTATAACATCTCCACGTTTAACGACTTCTCCTTCTTTTACTATTGGTCTTTGGTTAATACATGTACTACCATTTGTTCTCTTGAATTTTCTTAAAGTATATGTTCTTTTTTGTCCTAATTCATTTTTTATAACTACTTTATCTCCTTCAACAGTTTCAACAACACCGTTTTCTTCTGCTAATATCATAACTCCTGAATCTTTAGCAGCTTTGTATTCGATTCCTGTTCCAACCATTGGAGAATCTGTTATCATTAAAGGTACTGCTTGACGTTGCATGTTTGATCCCATTAACGCACGGTTAGCATCATCATGCTCTAAGAAAGGTATCATCGCAGCACCAACTGAAACTAATTGCTTTGGAGAAACGTCTATGTAGTCAACTTGTGATTTAGCAATTTCTTTAATTTCAGCACGGTCTCTAACTCTAACCCTTTTATTTACTAAACAATTATTTTCATCAAGTGGTTCTGATGCTTGACAAATTATATATTGATCTTCTTCATCAGCTGTCATATATGTTACTTCATCAGTTACTTTGCAAGTTTCTTTATCAATTTTTCTATATGGTGTTTCAATAAATCCATATTCATTTATTATAGCAAATGTTGAAAGTGCTGATATAAGTCCAATGTTTGGTCCTTCTGGAGATTCAATTGGACATAATCTTCCATAGTGAGTATAGTGAATATCACGAACTTCAAATCCTGCTCTTTCTCTTGATAAACCACCAGGTCCTAAAGCTGATATTCTTCTTTTATGTGTTAATTCTGATAATGGGTTTGTTTGATCCATAAATTGTGATAATTGAGAACTTCCAAAGAATTCTCTAATTGATGATGTTATTGGTTTTGTGTTAATTAATGTTTGTGGTGTTACAACATCTAAGTCTTGTATTGTCATTCTCTCACGAACAACTCTTTCAAGTCTTGTTAAACCAATTCTAAATTGATTTTGTAATAATTCACCAACACATCTAATACGTCTGTTTCCTAAATGGTCAATATCATCTACAAATCCTAATCTTGGTTTTGCAGGATCTGATATATGAACATTGTACTCTAAATTTAATAAGTAGTTTACAGAAGCTAAGATATCTTCTGTAACAACATGTTTAGGTATTAATTCTTCTATTCTTTCTTCTATTTCTTTTCTTAATGCTTTTTCATTTTTTGCTGTTTGTAAAATATTTTGTAAAACTGCATAGTTAACATCAACTTTAATTTTTAATTCATCAGCAATTGCAGGATCTACGAAAGCTCTAATATCAACTGTTCCATTTCCTATAACTTTTGCTTTTTTACCTTCAATATTTACATATACAATATTTATTCCTGAATCTTGGATTTGTTTAGCAGCCTCTCTTGAAATAACTTCATCTTTTTCTACTAAAACTTCACCTGTTTCAGGATTTACTATTGTATCAAATGCAATATGATTTGCTATTCTTGATGCTAAACTTAATTTTTTATTATATTTATATCTACCAACTTTTGATAAATCATAACGTCTGCTATCAAAAAATAATCCATCAAATAAATTTCTAGCAGCATCAACTGTTGGAAGTTCACCTGGTCTTAATTTTTTGTAGATTTCTATTAAAGCTTCATCAGCTGTTTTTATTGGATCTTTAGCTATAGTTGCTAAAATTTTATCATCTTCTCCAAAGAAATCTATAATCTTTTCGTCTGTATCTAGTCCTATTGCTCTTAATAAACATGTAACTGGTAATTTTCTTGTTCTATCAATTCTTACCCAGAATACATCATTGCTATCTGTTTCGTATTCAATCCATGCACCTCTTATTGGCATTACAGTAGCTGTGTATAATTTTTTACCTGTTTTATCATAAGTAGAATCATAATAACATCCTGGAGAACGTACTAACTGACTTACTACAACTCTCTCTGCACCATTTATAACAAATGTTCCGCTATCTGTCATAAGTGGGAAATCTCCTAGATATATTTCTTGCTCTTTAATTTCTCCTGTTTCACGATTGATTAATCTTACTTTTACATGTAATCTAGTAGAATAAGTAGCGTCTCTTTCTTTTGATTCTTCTAATGAATATTTTGTTTTTTCTTCCATATAGTAATCAAAAAATTCTAAAACTAGATTTCCTGAATAATCAATTATAGGTGAAATATCTTTTAATACTTCTCCTAACCCCTCTTTTATGAACCAGTCATAAGAGTCTTTTTGAACTTTTAATAAATTAGGAATTTCAACGAAATCACCAATCTTAGAAAAAGTTTTACGTACACTTTTCTCGTGCACAATGTCTTTTACTTTTATTTTTCCCAAAATAAAATACCACCTTATCTATAAATTTAGCAGGTATGTGTATTTATTTATCTAACAGGTCCCTCTTGCAATAAAAAATTGTTATTTTTAAAATTTCCCCCTGCCAAAAAGCAAATTTAAAAAATAGTTCCTTTTTATTCAATTCCTCCTAATTAGACTACTCGTATAAAATTACCATAATATTATATATTTTTTCTTACTTTAAGTCAAGCCATTTTTTAAATTTTTCTTAGGGAAATAGGAGTTTTAAATGTTATAATTTTATTTTTTTAATCTTTGATTTAAAACAATACCATCGAATATTCTTTCAAAAAGTGCTATTTCTCTTGATTTTTATAGAAAAATAAATTATATTATATCTAACATAATTTATTAATGTAATAATAATAGAAATTATTTAGGGGTTTATTAATATGGAAAATGATTTTGAAATGAATAAAAAATTAAATTTAAAAAAAGTTTTCATAGCCATAATTATAGCTTTATTTTTGCTAGTAATTATAATAGAATTAATTGTTAATACTTTTAAAAATTCTAAAACCGAAAAAATAGATAATAGCAATCCTAATTCAATATTTATGGATAATGAAGAAACTATAAGCCTCAATCTTTCTAAAAAATATGAATTAACAAAATATATACCAAAACAAAATTATCTTTTAGAACTAAGATCACAAAACAATCTTAATATATTTGTTTCTAAAAAAGATTTAATAGAAAATCGTAGTCTAAAGGATGTTATATCTGCTGATAGAAGACAATATATTGGAAATTTTGATGCATATTCTAATTTATCAGATGTAAATGAAATATCAACCTCAGGAGAAACTCCTGGATATACATATAGTTTTCATTATTTAGATAGCAATACAAATAAAACTTTTTACTTACAAATAATTTGGATAGAAAGCAAAACTGGATACTATGTAATTGATATAGAATTTCCTTTAGATGAGCTTAATACATATTCTAATATAATAACAGAAACAGCATCTTCTTTTAGAATATATGAACAAAATGATAAACAACTATAGGCAAAACCTTTATTTTATAGAAAGTTTGGAATATTTCCCTATAAAATAAATATATTAATTTCAACTTAAAATTTTATAAATGTAAAAGACTAGACTTTAATAAAATATTAAAATCTAGTCTTTTAAGAGTATAAGATTAATTTTCAGGTCACTTGGAGAAGGTTTTCTTAAAGAAGATTTCCTTCTCCTCATTACCTAAAATCAATAACTAATTTAGTTACTAACTACTTTTGTGTAATTAATTATAATATGTAATTTTAGTTAGTTATTTTATATTATTTTCCTTGTTGTTTTTTTCTTTTTCTAATTTGAACAACTATGATATTTACTAATATTACTAATGATATTACTACTAACGCTATTTGTGGTAATATGTCTCCTGTTCCTGGAGTTAATAATTTTGTTATTGTTTCTTTGTTACTGTTTGTATTTCCATCATTATTGTCTTTTACTATGTAGTTATATACTTTTTCTATTACTGTTGGTTTTTGGTTTCCATTGCTACTTCCTT
>CAMXJY010000026.1 GCA_947244325.1 uncultured Clostridium sp.
AAACAAATTACTAACTCCAGGAACAGGAGATATATTACCAAAAATAGCGTTAGTAGTAATATCACTAGTAATATTAGTAAACATTATAGTAGTTCAAATCAGAAAAAGAAAAAACAACAAAGACAATAAATAATAACAAAAACTAAAAATCAAAATAAATAGAGCTAACAATTAGGAGAGCAAAAATATTAATAAATTTCTCACCTATCAATAAACAAATACATAAAAGTTAGCAACCAAATTAGTCATTGAGTTTAGGCATGGGGTGAAATTCACTTCATTCCATGACTAAAATAATCTCATACTCTTATAAAAAGCTAGAAATTAATATAAATATTAATTCCTAGCTTTCAATTATTTATATATAAAATTAATATAGATTGTAAGTAAAAAAATATCAAAATCTCGTGTTGTGTTTTTTTAGAAAATATTATAGAGTAGTTATTATAGAAAATGAGATAAGTAGTTGTGTTGCCACTTTACAAAGATAGTTTACTATCAGAAGGTGAGGTGGTGTTTATGAGTTTTATATTATACTTATTAATTATTTTAGCAATATCATTAATCATAAATGTAACCTTATTTGCAATTATATACATACAATATGTAAATAAAATTTTAGATAAGGAATAAAATAACAACACATTCTGCTTTTTGACCGAAGTGAATGTGTTGTTATTACAATATAAGTGGTAATTATTATAAAAAATACACCACATACGCTTTCACAGAGCTTTGTGGTGTAAAACCATAACTTTGGTAACACACATTATCTGTGGCTACTCATTTTCTATTTTTATTATACAATAAAGAAACATCAAAATCAAGACTATATATTGATTTAAACATATGGACAGTGTTCATTTAATAAAAATTCAAAATTCATTTAAATAAAAAATAATATCTAGTTTATACAAAACCTCCGTCCCCATGTCTAAAGCATCTATAAAAAATTGTATAAATCTTCTAAAAAAGGAAAAGCTAAGAAAAAAGTAATGTAAGGAAAGTATATATAGTTATAAATATAACTATATGCCTTACAAGCAAAGAAGAAAGGAAAAGAATTTTTTATGGAGAATAATTATAAAAACAGAGTATTAGTAGGTGGATTAATACTACTTGCAATTTTTTCATTAGTTACAGGATATTATGCATTTACATTAAAAGAGCAATATAACATATTAAACAATAATAATTATACAGAAGCTTTTAGTAATTTAGTAAACTATGTAAATAGTGTAGAAAATTATTTAGCAAAATCAATGATTTCAAAAAGCTCAGAACATGGAGCAGAAACTTTAACACAAATTTGGAGAGATTCAAATTTAGCAATGGTATATTTATCAAGAATACCACTTGAAGATCAAGGAATTTCACAAACAGCAAAATTTTTAAATCAAGTTAGTGATTATTCATATTCTTTATCAAGAAAAAATATATCAGGGGAAGCGTTAACTGATGAAGATTTTAAAAACTTGCAAGATTTATACAAATATAGTGTAAGTCTTGAAGATACCTTAAATCAATTATCTGACGAATTATATAGTGGCGAAATAAATTGGGATTCTTTAAAAGTTAATAGTTCTAATAAGTTTGCGCAATCAGTTGATAGCATAAATGTTTTTTCAAATATTGATGAAAACTTAAATAATTACGAAGGATTGATATATGATGGAGCATATTCAGACCACGTAAATAAAGCGGAAAAAGTAGGATTGACAGGTGATAATATAGATGAAGAAACAGCAAAACAAAAAGTAAAAGAATTTTTTGGAGAAGACAATATAAAAGATATTAAAAGCAATGGATTTTTAAATGAAGCAGATATACCATCATATGATTTTTCAGTTGATTTAAAAGATAGAGAAGAGAACTATAGTATAACAATATCTCAAAAAGGACGGACATGTAGTTCAGAGTTCATTAGATAGAGACGTACCAGAAGAAAAAATATCACAGCAAGAAGCAAATGAAATAGGAAAAAGCTATTTATCAGATAAAGGCTTTGAGAATATGAAAGAAACTTATTTTATAAAACAAGGCAATGTAGTAACTGTAAATTATGCATATAATGATAATGGAGTAATTGTATATCCAGATTTAATAAAAGTGAAAATAGCATTGGATAATGGTGAGATTTTAGGAATAGAAACAACAGGATATCTAAATTCTCATAAAGAAAGAGAATTTAATGGGCCACAAATTACATTAGAAGAAGCAAAAGCAAAAATAAATGATAAATTAGAAATAATGTCAGAGAATATGGCAATAATTCCTACAGAATGGAAAACAGAATTAGTATGTTACGAGTTTAAGGGAAAAGTAGAAGAAAAAGAATTTTTAGTTTATATAAATGCAGAAACAGGTAAAGAGGAAGATATACTAGTTATATTGGATACGCCAGGTGGAACATTAACAGTTTAATTTGACCAAACATGTGCTATAAAGTGGACATTTTTGTCCACTAACAAACGTCCAAAAAAGGACAAAAAAACAAATTTCTAACTAAAAAACATTGAAATTGTAACAATATTGTTATAATATAATAACGAGTAACAAAAAACTGGTAATTTGAATAAATTATAGTAAGAAATTTTCCACAAAGTGTTACCATTTTGTGGATTACATATAGGAGGAAAATTTGCAAGTTAAGATAAATAACTGGAACATTAATTATGAAGTCTTAGGTGAAGGTAACCCAGTAATTCTTTTACATGGGTGGCTTGCTACTTTAGAAACAATGAGACCTATTGCAAATGATTTAAGTCGAAATTTTAAAGTTTATTTAGTAGATGTAGTAGGATTTGGAAAAAGTGACTTGCCAGAGCATCCTTTAAAGTCAGATGATTTTGGAAACTTTTTAAAAGACTTTATGGAAAAACTTAAAATTAAAAGTCCAATCTTAATAGGTCATTCAAATGGTGGAAGAATGATTATTAATGCAGTAGGTAGAGGAATTATATCAGCTAAAAAAGTTATTTTAATTGATAGTGCAGGAATCAAACCTAAAAGAAGTTTAGGTTATTATGTAAAAGTTTCTTTTTATAAAGTAGGAAAATTTTTCTTAAATCTATTACCTAACACAAAAAGAATAAAAGCTTTTAAAGAAAAATTACGTAATAATGTTGGTTCAAGTGATTATAAGGCATCAGCTAATGTACTAAAAGAAACAATGAAAATAATTGTAAACGAAGATGTAACAGATCTTTTACCAAAGATTAGTGTTCCAACATTGCTATTTTGGGGAACATTAGATACAGCAACACCAATAAGTGATGCTAAAAAAATGGAAAAATTGATACCTGATTGTGGACTTATAGAATATCCAGGTGCATCACATTTTTCTTATTTAGAAAATATAAATAACTTTAATGCAGTAGTAAACGAATTTCTAAAAAATGATAGATAGAAGGGAGCAAACATGGAAAGAGTATTGCTAAATATTAGCTTAATCTTGATATTAGTTTACTTTTACAAAATAACTAGATATGGATTACATATTTTACAACTAGAAAATTACTATATTGATAGATATGCTGTATGGATGAAAAGATATATAAAGAAAGTATTAAATATCAAAACAATAATAATACTACTTATACCAATAATACTTTTTATAGTAAACACAGAATTATCAGTAAATATAGCATTTGCAGTTGAAATTTTTGGACTTTTATATTTGATAATAAGTACCAAAAAACAGAAAGAGAAAAAGCCTTTTGTAGTTACAGCAAGAATAAAAAGAGTATATACAACATACTTAATACTTTTTGTAGTAGCAGCAATTTGTTCAAATTTATTTGATTATAAAATTGTACTTAGTATAGTAAATGTTTGTGCAATGATAGCATATACATTTGTTTACATTGTTAGTTTAATAAATAAACCTGTAGAAAAAAGTATAAGAAGAGGATTTTGCAAGAAGGCGCAAAAGAAATTACAAGAAATACCAGATTTAAAAGTAGTAGGTATAACTGGAAGTTATGGAAAAACAAGTACAAAATATATAGTAAATACAATACTTTCACAAAAATATAATACTTTAATGACACCAGAAAGCTATAATACAACAATGGGAGTAGTAAGAACAATAAATGAAAAATTAACTCCAATGCATCAATTATTTATATGTGAAATGGGTGCAAAATATGTTGGGGATATTAAAGAGATTACAGATATTGTAGGGCCTACGTATGGCATATTAACAGCTATTGGACCTCAACATTTAGATACATTTAAAAGCCTAGATAATGTTAGAAAAACAAAATTAGAATTAGTAGATAGCCTGCCACAAGACAATGGAATAGCTTTTGTAAACTGGGAAGATGAAAATATTAGAAATTCTAAAATTAATAAAAATATGGTAAAATTTGGACTAACAAAAGAAGCAGACTATTATGCGGAAAATATAAATATTACAGAAAAAGGTTCTTCTTTTGATGTTGTAATACCAGGAAAAGAAAGTATAAGTATAAAAACAAGATTGCTTGGAAGTTTAAATATTTTAAATATTGTAGGTGCTGTTGCAATAGCAGATAAATTAGGACTTACTGCTGATGAGATAAAAGTAGGAGTAAAATATATCAGACCAGTACCACATAGATTAGATTTAAAACAAAATCCAAATGGAAGTATAATAATTGATGATGCTTACAATTCAAACAATAGAGGAGCTAAAATGGCTCTTGAGGTGTTAAAATCTTTTGAACATAAGAAAAGAATTTTAATAACACCAGGAATAGTTGAACTAGGAGATAAATCAGTAGAAATTAATCAAGAATTAGGAAGAAATGCAGCAGATAGCAGTGATTTCATAATATTAGTTGGAGCAAATCAAACAGTTCCAATATATAATGGCATTAAAGAAAAAGGATATCCAGAATCACAAGTTTATATTGCGCAAAATCTTCAAGATGCATTAAGTAAAATGAATGAAATTTTAACAGCGGATAGTGTAGTTTTACTTGAAAATGATTTACCAGATAATTATTTGTAGTTAGTTTCCAAGATAATTGAATTTAACATCGTTGTTCTCAATTGTTATTCTAATCAATGTACATAAAGTATACCTCATGGAATAACAATTTCGACGCCTTGTTAAATTACAATTCTTTTGAAAACTATATTTTAGAGAGGAGATAAATAAAATGAAAATAAAAGTAGGTGTTTTCTTTGGAGGAAACTCTGTAGAACATGAAATTTCAGTAATAACAATGAATCAAGCTATCTCAAGCTTAGATCCAGAAAAATATGAAATAGTTCCTATATATATTGCTAAAAATGGAGTAATGTATACAGGTGATGATTTATTAGATTTATATTCTTTTAAAGATATGGAAGTTTTATTAAAAAGATGCTATAAAGTAGCAGTAGTAAATGATGGAACTGGTGTAAAAGTAGTAAGATGTCCAGCACCATGGATTGGAAAAAGAGTATTAAATACTATAGATGTTGCTTTTCCTATTGTACATGGAACAAACTGTGAAGATGGAACAATAGCAGGATTTGTAACATTACTTGGAATTCCATTTGTAGGACCAGATATAATGGCATCAAGTATAGGAATGGATAAAATATTACAAAAGAAAGTATTAAGAGAGTCAGGTTTGCCTGTAGTTGATTTTGTATCTTTTTACTCAGTAGAATACATAAAAGATGATGAAAAGATATTAAAAGAAATTGATGAGAAATTAACATATCCAATGATAGTAAAACCAGGAAATTTAGGTTCAAGTGTTGGAATCAAGAAAGCTAAAAATAAAGTAGAACTTGAAGAGGCAATAGAATTTGCAATGGAATTTGCAGATAGAGTTATTGTAGAAAAAGCAGTAGAAGACTTAAAAGAAATAAACTGTTCAGTGATAGGAAACTTAACAGAATCAGAAACATCAATTTGTGAAGAGCCATTTTTCTCAGATGAAATATTAAGTTACACAGATAAATATATAGGAGATGGAAAATCAAAAGGCGGAACAATAGGTGGAGCAAAAACATCACCAAAATTTGGAGCGAAAACAGGAGCAAATAAAGGTGGAAACAGCCAGTTTGCCAACAAAAAAATACCAGCAGATATAAGCGAAGAAAAAGCAAAAGAAATTCAGGAGCTAACAAAAGAAGTATTTAAAACATTAGGTTGCAGTGGTGTAGCAAGAGTAGACTTTTTAATAGATACAAAAACAGATAAAGTATATGTAAATGAAATAAACACTATTCCAGGAGCATTATCATTCTATTTATGGGAAGCTACAGGAAAAAGTTTTGAAAAAGAATTAGACGAAATTATAGAAATAGCTATAAAAAGACATAGAGATAAAGAAAAATTAACATTCTCTTATGACCAAAACATTCTTGCTATGCAAGGTGGAGCAAAGGGTGCTAAAACAGCTAAAGGAATGAAAAGATAAAAATAATTAAAACACATACTGCTGGGTAAGCAGATATGTGTTTTTTTATTATTACTATAACTAATTAAAGTATAAGTAGAAGGCACATCACATTTTATTTCTCACATCTTAAAAATCATTATACTTTTTAATCAATACATTATTTTGATATACAGCAAAATAAAAATTATAATTAATAAAAAGCTTGTACTAACTAAAGTACAGGCTTTTTTGCTTGCGTATATAGAATAAAATTTTGCATATGTAAATCAAATTAATACTTTATATAAGTTTTTTCTACTTTATATTAAATTCATAATTATCAATAGCATATTGTAATGATTGGTTTATAGCTTCATTAACAGATATATCTTCTATATGTGAAATTTTTTTAAGCTTTTCTAATATTTCTTCTTCGAGTCTAACAGTATATTGTATATAAGTTTTATTATTCTTTTTATGATATGCAATACTCATGATAATCACCCCTCGTTAATTGTAACAGTTATAATGCATAAAAAATATACTCATTATATACATGTATTACTAGCAATAAGAAAATAAGTGCAATTATTGCATTCCCTAGAAAAAATAATTAAATTAATAAAAAAATTAATGAAAAAGATATAATTTGATAAAAATTACGGAATAAGTGGGTATAAGAGTTTTGACAGAATTTTCCACTTGTATACTCTAAAAGAAAAGTTTATTATAAATATAAAAAATATACATAAAAAGTACAATCATAAAATGAACATAAAAAATACTAAAATTGAAGTAACAAGATAATAGTTATGCAAAATTTTAATTTTTATGTATGTATAAAAATAAGAATATAAAATATTCAAAAGAGGAGAGTATGAATTATGAAAAGAAAGGAACTAATAAGCAAAATAATATTTGTATTAGCAGTAATTTTATTTGTAGTGGGATTAATACAAATAAAAGCTATTGCATCAAGTGTAGAACACACTCATATATGGGCAAGTAAATATGATACAACAAATCACTGGGAATATTGTACAGTGTGTAATCAAACAAGAAATGTTACTAAACATAGTTATACAAGAACTTGGAAATTAGGATATGAATCATGTGCTTATATGAATTCATATACAGATAAATGTTCATGTGGGTATTCTATTACAGACCATAAACCATGTGTATGGGATGGAGTATCATATGTAAATGACCAATATGCACATTTCCTAAAATGTAGTGTTTGTAAGTCAAGTATAGATTATAAATATTATTTAGGATCATATGGAAACGGAGAAATAAAAAGTGATACTATTAATGAAAGATGTTACTTAGCGAATGGAGCTCAAATAAGTTGCTCTAATCCAGGAACTTGTGCTAAATGTAAATATACATGGACATCAGCGCATAGAATGAGTATATCTAACAATAAGATTATATGTGACTATTGTGCAAAAGAATTTGGTACATATTCTAATACATATACATCTGATTCTAATAGTCCATCAACTTATACAGTTACTTGTAATTTAGTACTTACTAATGGTGCTACTTATAAAAGTGCAACTTTAAGAGATGCAGGTGACCCATTTGAAAAAATTACTTCAGAAATAAAAAGTATAAATGAAGCTAAAACTCAAGTAACAGCAACAATTACAGGAAAGTTTAAGTCAACATATAAAGAAATATATTCACCATATGCATTAGTTTATACAGAAATAAATGGAGTAGAAGCGCCAATATTAGCATGGACTTTGGGAAATTTTTATCCAGATAAAATAAAACCAATAGTATCAAATATAACGCAAACACCGCAATCATCATCAAATGGATGGACAACAATAAGTAATTTAACGATAACAGGAACTGAAGAATATTCTAATACAGTATATGTAACAGTAAAAGATAAAGCAACAGGAAAAGTATATGTAAATAATGCAGCAACGACAGTAACAAATGGTTCATATTCATATACATGTACACCAGCATTAGAAGGAGATGCAAGTGGTAGAACTTATATTGTTAGTGTAAAAGATCAATGTAATAATGTATCAGCAGATAAAGAATTTACAGTAAGTAAAATGGATGGATCAGCACCAGAATTAAAATCAGGAACGTCATATACAAATTGGACAAAAACTAAAAAGACAGTAAGTTTACAATTTAGTGATTATGGTTCAGGTGGAATTCAGGTAAGTTTTAATAACCAAACAAGTTATCAAGCGGTAACAACAACAAATGGATTAGCAACTTGGACAAGAGACTTTTCAACAGAACAAACAGGAACAAGTAATTATGATATATACG
>CAMXJY010000027.1 GCA_947244325.1 uncultured Clostridium sp.
CTTTTACTTCTGCATTTCTTGCATATTTATATTTCTTTGTTTGTGGATTTCTCTTGAATGTTCCTGTTGGTTCTGGTTGTTCTACTAATGTATATCCTTCTATTTCTATTGCTTCTTCTGATATATCATATGGCTCTGATATTTTTCCTTTTTTTACTTTCTTTGTGAATATTTCTTTTCCTGTTATTTCATCTATGTATTTTATTTCTATTTCGCCTTCTTCTGGTTTGTAATATACATTAATTTGATTTTCTTCTGTATTTTCTCCCACTACTAATGGTAAATTCTCTACTTTATCAAACTCATATCCATACTTTGGTTTATCTTTAAATGTACTTACTTTTTCTCCATATAATGCTTTGATTGTTTCTGTTTGTCTTTCTTCTTTTACCCCATCATAATAGTAATTTACTGTATATGTATATTTTGCTCTTATATAATAAATTCTTATTATGTTTTCGTCTTCATTTACTCCTACTGTTAATGGTAGATTTTCTACCCTATTTAATACATATCCTGGTAATGATTTATCTTGATACGTATCTATGTAATCCTTAAATCTTCCCATTATTGCATCTGTTAATTTGTCATCTTTTTCTCCATCATAATAATACTCGAATTTATACAATAATTTTCTTCTTGTATAATAGATATTTATTACGTTTTTATTGATATCTGTTGTTATTTGTATACTATCTTTTTCTACACTATTATAGTCATATCCCACTATATCTATTATTTCATCTTTTGATATTATTATATCTTCAAATGTCATATTATCTACTCGTTTTTGCTCATGTATTACTTCATTAAAGTCTTTATCTATGTAATTTACTAAGTAGCTTAAATCATGACGTTTCTCGTAATAGATTGTTATGATATTTTTATTTATATCTGTAGTGATTGACATTTCTTCTCTACTATTGCTATGATGATAAAATCCGTCTATATCTATATACTCGTCTTTTGCTTTTATCACATCTTCAAATGTCATGTTATCTACTTGTTTTGGTTCATGTAGTATTCTATTATTTGAGTCATCTTCATCATTATCTTTTTCTAAATATTTGATTATATAGCTTAAATCATGTCTTTTCTCATAGTAAATAGTAATAATATTTTTATTTATGTCTGTTGTTATAGACATTTCTTCTCTACTATTGCTATGGTGATAAAATCCGTCTATATCTATATACTCATCTTTTGCTTTTACTATATCTTCAAATGTCATATTGTCTACTCGTTTTGGTTCGTGTAATACTCTATTGTTTGAATCATCTTCATCATTATCTTTCTCTAAGTATTTTATTATATAACTTAAATCATGTCTTTTCTCATAGTAAATTGTTATAATATTTTTATTAATATCTGTTGTTATAGACATTTCTTCTCTACTGTTACTGTGATGATAGAATCCATCTATATCTATATACTCATCTTTTGCTTTTACTATATCTTCAAATGTCATGTTATCTACTTGTTTTGGTTCGTGTAATACTCTATTGTTTGAATCATCTTCGTCATTGTCTTTCTCTAAGTATTTAATTATATAACTTAAGTCATGTCTTTTCTCATAATAGATTGTTATTATATTTTTATTTATATCTGTTGTAATACACATTTCTTCTCTACTGTTACTGTGATGATAGAATCCGTCTATATCTATTATTTCATCTTCTGCTTTTATTACTTCTTCAAATGTTTTTCCATCTACTTGTTTTGGCTCATGTAAAATTCTGTTATTTGAATCATCTTCGTCATTATCTTTCTCTAAATATTTAATTATATAACTTAAATCATGTCTTTTTTCATAGTAAATAGTTATTATGTTTTTGTTAATATCTGTTGTAATTGGCATTTCTTCTCTACTATTACTGTGATGATAGAATCCATCTATGTCTATATACTCATCTTTTGCTTTTACTACATCTTCAAATGTCATATTATCTACTTGTTTTGGTTCATGTAATACTCTGTTATTTGAATCATCTTCGTCATTATCTTTCTCTAAGTATTTAATTATATAACTTAAATCATGACGTTTCTCATAATAAATTGTTATTATATTTTTATTTATATCTGTTGTAATTGACATTTGAGCTCTACTATTACTATGATAGAAAAATCCATCTATATCTATTATTTCATCTTGCGCTTTTATTACCTCTTCAAAAGTCTTTCCGTTTGCTTGTTTTGGTTCATGTAAAATTCTGTTATTTGAGTCATCATTATCGTTATCTTTTTCTAAGTATTTGATTATATAACTTAAGTCATGACGTTTTTCATAGTAGATTGTTATAATATTCTTATTTATATCTGTTGTTAATGACATCTGCTCTCTACTATTGCTATGATGATAAAATCCATCTATATCTATTATTTCATCTTGTGCTTTTATTATCTCTTCAAATGTTCTATTATTTACTCTCTTTTCTGCATGTAATACCCTATTATTAGCATCATTACTGTCATTATCCTTTTCTAAATATCTTACTATATAGCTTAAATCATGTCTTTTTTCATAATAAATTGTAATTATATTTTGATTAATATTTGTTGTTAATGACATCTGCTCTCTACTACAGCTATGATAGAAAAATCCATCTATATCTATTATTTCATCTTGCGCTCGTATTACCTCTTCAAAAGTTTTTCCATTTACTTGTTTTTGAGTATGTAGCACTCTATTATTTGCATCATTGCTATCATTATCTTTTTCTAAATATTTTATTATATAGCTTAAATCGTGCCTTTTTTCATAGTAGATTGTTATAATATTTTGATTAATATCTGTTGTTAGTGACATTTGCTCTCTACTATTGCTATGATGATAAAATCCATCTATTGATATTATCTCATCTTGCGCTTTTATTACTTCTTCAAAAGTTTTATTATTTACTCTTTTCTCTGCATGTAATACCCTGTTATTGGCATCGTTATTATCATTATCTTTTTCTAAGTATTTTATTATATAACTTAAATCATGACGTTTCTCATAATAAATATTTATTACATTATTTGCTTCTACTTCTGTTATTACTAATTTTTCTATATTAGCACTATTATATGTAAAACCATCTATAGCAATTCTTTCATTTTTTGAATATACCCATGATTGATATTTTTTCTTTTCTACTTTTTTAGCATGTAAAACTCTATTTGTCCCATTTTCTAAATAATTTATTGTATAATTATAAGAATTTCTAGAATACTTATAAATTACACATGCAGTTCCATCAGCTTTTATAGTTAAACTTTGAACTGCTGGGCTTGTAAATCCTACATAACTCTTAACACCTGGTGTTACAACTTGGCTTACCTTTCCATTTGCAGTTTCTGTTTCAACTGTACTATAAGTTCCATCTAACTGTTCTTGCTGATGTATTACTTTATAATCAGCTGATATATTTATTTCAACAGTATTTGTACCACTTAAATTACCAGCATTATCTATAGCTGCTATATGCAAATATTTTACACTTTCTGGTCTAGCAATTGATATGTCTTTTTTATCTGTAAATGTTGAATTAGACAATGTAACAGTTCCACTTTTGTTTGTATCAATATAATAATAATATCCTTTAACTCCTGACGTACTATCATATTTCTCTGTATATTGTTCACTGTAAACACTATTATTAGATTTATCTAATGCTTGTAATTTGTATTCATATGTTGTTCCATTATCTTTAGTATCATCTATTTTAAATGATACTGTAGATTCTGTATATACTTTTTCTACTTCTGGAATGTTTGGTACTGCCTTATCAGGAACACCTAATGTTGCAGAAAAATCACTATCAGCATTTGTTGATATGAATTGTATACTTGCATATCCATCTCCAGAATGTGAAATTTTATCTATTTTGGTATTACTAAAATTATATGTTTTTCCTTGATATGAATATCCACTTTGAATATAACTTGTACCTGCATATGCATGTACATTTACTCCACACATACGATTTCCATTAACTATTACCCAATTGTTTAATGAATTTCCAACACTGTCCTTTCCTCCACCATAAACCACTATACCATTATAAGTTCCAGATAATGAGAAGGATTGGGTTTTTCCACCATACCATCCTCCTCCACCTCCTCCAGAAACTGAATAACCTCTATCTCCAGAATCTGTTAGTTGTGAGTAAGAATAAACATCACTACTTCCTTGTCCATACACTCCATTTGAATATTCACTATCAACACCATATGCTCCATACATATTAGAAGTAGAATCCCAATATGAATTTAATGCTGTTGCACCATTAAAATTTCTACCTACGCATCTTCTAGCTCCACCGCCACCGCCGGCTGTAATGATTCTTGATAGAAGAGAATTATTTCCACTCCATCCATCTGATGCTGTAGATTTAATTAATCTAAAATCAGTGGCGCCTGAACCATTTGTTGAATTTAAAAATACTGCATTAGGATTTTGAGTTCTACCTCCACCAGTACCACCACCATTAAATGTTTTTTCTCTACCACCTACATATACATAAAGTTTTGTTCCTTTATCTAAATATACTGTACCTGAAGCGACACTTCCTTTTGTTGAACTACCTGGTGTTGAATTTCCACCACCACCTGCTGTTACTAATTTATAATATCCAGAATATTTTGTTGTGTATTCTTGAACAGCTCCTGTGTAATTAAAATATCTAGATTCCGCATCTGCAAAATTATATTCATCAGATGATAATTCTTTAAAATTATTCCCATCAACTGATTCATATAATGTATATTTCTTATCTGTATTATCACTTGAACTTGCTTCAAGAAACATTACACCTTCATATATAGAAGTAGTAAGACCAATATTTGATCTAGTTTTAAGGCTGATAACTGTATTTTTCTTATTAAATGTATATTTATTTCCACTAATACTACCATCTCCTGATTCTAATTGAAAACCTGTGATAGTACTTCCTTTATTAGGAGTTATTTTAGATAAATCAAAAGTATCACCATAGTCACCTGTTAAAACAATATCTCCTGTTTGACCATTATATGTAGCATGACCAGATGTAATAATAGTTAATTGAGATGTTTGTGGAATATATTCTACTTGAACTCCTGTTTTTCCACTATCAGTATTAGATAAAGTTAAATCAGATATAAAACTTTCGTTATAATATCCTGATCCACCACCACCTACAGATGGTTCATATTTTGATGTATCTACTGAATATCCACCATAATATCCACCACCACCTGCACCAGTGTATCTTCCTAAAGAATCTTGTCCTCTACCAAATGCATATCCACTTGTTCTTGTAGCACCCGTTTTATATCCAGTTTTTATATCTGAATATGATGATAAATAGTAAGAACTTTCTCCTTCATTAAATCCACCTCTACCACATAACCAATTATTTTTTACTCTATGATAAGCTGTAGATATTGATAAAGTTCCATATTCATTATAATAAGTTGAATGTGTACCTAATACTTCTGTATCATAAAATCCACCGTTAAGGTATGCTGCTTCATCATAATATGATAAATCATAATAAATACCTCCACCACCACCTGCAGTAACTAAAATAGCTTGTTTATTATTTTCATAGTTAGAAAGTTGTCCATCTCCTATTAATGTATTATAAATAGATGTTGCTCCACCACCAGAACCACCATAACCAGAAGATGAACCACCGCCGTTCCATCCACCAGCAGCACCATTAAATGAAGCTTTTCCTTCGCCACCTACTGCAATATAATATTTATCTCCTTTATTTACATTTATATATCCTTTAATAGTAGCACCTGATGCTCCTCCACCGCTTATTCCTGCGCCACCACCTGCTGCACCTACAACAGAAATTCTATATTTTCCACTTCTTGGAACTACCCATTCTTGAATTTTTCCTGTATAAGAAAAATTTTTACTAAAACTATAGCTTGACCTTCCTTCTACCTGTTCTATATCAAGATTACTATTTATTTTTTTACTTTTAATTATTTCAGTATATTCTATAGAAAAAACTAAAAATATACTTACTATTAAAGTCAATACAATTATTAATTTTAAATATTTCTTTTGTTTTTTCATAACATCCTCCAAAGTCAATGATATATTTTGTTTTAATTTAATACAAAGTTATCGTAGCTTTTATTTTATAAGAAATGCAAATTTCTATAAAGAACAATAGTGGACGATATTTAATATGTAAAAGACAAAACTATACTGAATCGTCCACGTAATTCCTCTGTATAACTTATCTCTATGTCACTAACGTTCCTAGAGCTAAGAAATGTTCGCTGTTCCAAATTTACGTTAGTAAATTTGTGTACAAAGTTGCCGAAGACTTTATTTAGTAAGGAAGTCCAGAGGACTTTCCTACTAAATAAAAAATAGAACTTTATTTAACAAACAAATACATTTAACTTTCTAAAAATTGCTAATTTAAAAAAACTAGCTTTCAGAAAGATATTATTTTGTTTGCAAAATAAAATTCTATCTATAAATTTTATTATTAAATTATTTTTTACTACTTTGGCTACAGCATAAATAGAGTAGTTTCCTTCTACTAAACTACTACATGTGTGTGTGTGTGTGTGTGTGTGTGTGTGTGTACAGCGCCAAAGCTTTCGTGTCTCATTCTACTTTTCCCCTTTCTTTTTTTACTTTGTTTTAGTTTTTACAAAGCTTATACTATTTTGTTTATTATACTATACAATACATTTTTTATTTTTCATATAAAAATAACTTTACATTTTTAGGCTTTTTTTACATTTTTTCTACGCACATGCTAATGTTTAGTTTTTTATCATTTTTATTACTTAAAAATGTAAAAATAGACGGAAAACTTATAATTAACTAAGCTTTCCGCCTTTGTTTTTAATTATATTAAATTATACTGCTTTTATTTTTATGTCTACAACTTCTTTTACAAATATATTAAAAAATTTCTTATATAATATAAAAACTAAATAATACAATATTTCGATTATTCGTTACTTATATATTCTTCAACTAATTTAACTAATTTTTTTGCTGTTTCTTCTTTTTCTGATTTGAACTACTATAATGTTTAACAATATTACTAATGAAATTACTGCAATAGCTATGTGTGGTAATATATCTCCTGTTTCTGGAGATAACAATTTTGTTATTGTTTCTTTTACGCTGTTTGTATCAACTTTATCGTTTGAGTTATCTTCTATTTTATAATTATATATATTTCTTATTATTGTTTCTGGCTCTTTTTGCGGCTGCTCTTGCTTTGGTTCTTCTGATGGCTTTTTATCTTCTGGTTTTGGACTTTCAGTTGGTTTTTCTTCTGGCTTCTCTTCGTCCTCTTTCGGTTTTTCTTCATCTTTTGGCTTTTCGTCTGGTTTCTTATCTTCTTCTGGTGGCTCATCAGGTTTATTGTCTGGTTTTTCATCAGGCTTTTCTTCGTCTACTTTTCTTATATAGTAATATTCTACTACTTGCTCTTCTTCTTTTATTCTTCCTTC
>CAMXJY010000028.1 GCA_947244325.1 uncultured Clostridium sp.
TAAACGTGGTAACGTAAACGTACTTGTTGTACGGAGGTTCTGGTGCTGGTAAATCTGCATCATACGTTATACCAAATGCACTTCAATTATTAGGATCTTATGTATTTACAGATCCTAAAGGAGAGCTATATGATAAAACAGCAGGTTACTTTAAAGCTAAAGGATATGACATAAAAGTATTAAACTTAGTACACCCTCAAAACAGTGATGGATATAACCCATTACATCATATAAATAATGAAATTGATGTTGATATTATTGCAAACACAATAGTAAAAGGTCAAGGAGATGGAAAAAGTTCAGACCCATTCTGGGATGATATGTCTGAGATGCTAATGAAAGCATTGATTTATTATCTAAAAGCAGTAAGACCACCAGAAGAACAAAGTTTATCAAGTTGTTCAGAACTTGTAAGGACTGCAAATAGTAGTGGTGGAGATAACTTACTTACAAATTTAATGAATCAATTACCTTTTGACCATCCTGCAAGAATGTATTATAAAAACATAGAGATGTTACCAGAAAAAACTTTTGGATCTGTACTTGGAACTTTACAATCAAAATTAGGTAAGTTCGATTCAAGAGAAATAGCAGAAGTAACATCAACAAATACAATAGATTTTACAGATATAGGAAGAAAGAAAACAGCGGTATACGTTATATCATCTGATACACATACAGCATATGATTTCTTATTAACAATATTCTTCTCACAAATGATACAACAATTATATGATTTTGCTGATGTGAGTGGAGGAGCACTTCCTGTTCCTACATATTTTATACTAGACGAGTTTGCCAACATTGGACAAATACCAGACTTTGATAAAAAGATATCTACATCAAGAAGTAGAAAAATATCATTCAGTGTTATTTTACAGAACTTAGATCAGTTAGAAGCAGTTTATAAAGAAGCATATGAAACTATCATAGGTAACTGTGATACTCACCTTTTCTTAGGATCTAACTCACAAAAAACAGTAGAATATTTTTCTAAAGCATTAGGAGAAAAAACAATTACCAGAGATAATGTTTCTGTTAATAAAGATAGAGAAGACTGGAAACAAGGTAAGAGTGAATCTGACCAAGTAATGGGTAGAGCTCTTATGACACCAGACGAATTAAGAAGAATGGATAATGATCTTTGTATTATCTATGAAAAAGGTATAAAACCTATAAAAGCTAATAAATATTATTACTTCAAATATCCAGAAGGAAAATTAGTTACAAGATTTAAAACAGACCATAATGATGTACATCTTGAAAGAGGAGTTTGGAGAAAATATAATCCTTACAATCCATATGTTGAAGGTCAAGATGAAAATGGAACAAGTGGTGGAGGAGCAGCAGCTTCACTTGAGTCATTAGATGATTTATTTGCTGATGAGCCAGAAGAGATAAAAACTAATAGCCAAATGCCACCTAAACCAGAAACAACAATGGTTGAAAAACAGGAACTTACACCAGAGCAAAAAATTGAGGAGGAAAAAAGACAAGCAGAATTGATAGATATTCAAAAAGAGTTAGAAGCCAAATTTGATGAATTATTTGGTTCAATAGATCAAGAATAAAAGTAGAGGAATTTAGATTATTTCTAGATTCCTTTTTTTTAGACATGGGGACAGAGGTTTTATCTAAAGTAAAATATAAAATATTATAATTTGTTTTAGAAAAATAGTATTACTTTAATTATAAAAACAAATGTTCTTAAAAACGTTGACGAACGAGTTAAAGTGTGATAAAATCATAAAACTAAAAACTAATTAGGAGAAGATATATGAAGTTTGTACATATAGCTGATATGCATTTTGATGCTCCTTTCACATCTTTAAATTCAAGAGAGAATTTAGGAGAAAAAAGAAGATTAGAGCAAAGAAATGCATTTAAGAAAGTTATAGATTATATAAAAGAAAATAATATAGAATATCTTTTTATTGCAGGAGATTTATATGAACAAGAATATGTAAGAAAGTCAACAATTGATTATATATCAAAGCAATTTAAAGAAATTCCAGATACAAAAATTTTTATAGCACCTGGAAATCATGATCCATATATAAAAAATTCTTTTTATAACACATATGAATTTGGAGAAAATGTATATATATTTAATACATCAGAAATTCAAAAGTATGAAGATGAAAATGTTAATATATATGGAATGGCATTTACAGAGTTTTATATGCAAGACTCCAATTTAGGTGATATAAAATTACCATATTCATCTAAACCAAATATACTTATAGCTCATGCTGATTTAGATGGGTCAAAAGACGAAGAAGGTTTTTCATATAACCCAATACTTGAATCAAAATTAAATTCGCTAGGATTCGATTATATAGCTCTTGGACACATACATAAAAATAATATACAAAATATAAATAGAATATATTATCCAGGATCTATGATTTCATTAGGATTTGATGAGCTTGGAAGCCATGGAATGATTGTAGGAGAACTAACAAAAGAAAAATTTAACGTAGATTTTGTAGAATTAGATGATAGAAAATTTGAAGAGTTAGAATTAGATGTAAGTGAAGTTCAATCAAAAGAAGATTTAATAGAGAAAATTACATCATTAAACTTAGATGAAATGAATATGTATAAAATAATTCTAGTAGGAAGAAGAAACTTTGAAATAAATGCAAGAGATATTTTAAAAGTAGTTTCAAATGATAATATTCTTAAAATAAAAGATTGTACAAAACTAAGTTTTGATATAGAAGAACTTGCAAATCAGAATAATCTTAGAGGAATATTTGTAAGAGAAGCTTTGAAAATGTATGAAAATGAGCAATGCACAGAAGAGGAATTTCAAAAAGCAATAGAAATAGGATTAGATTCAATGTAAAAGTTTTAATTAGTTGATAAATGAAAGAGTGATAAAAGAGTGAAAATAAACGGTTTTAAAATAAATGGTTTTGGAAAGTTAAAAGATAAACAAATAGATTTAAAGGATGGAATAAATATTATTTATGGAGAAAACGAGTCAGGAAAATCAAGCATATTAAAATTTATTTCAGCTATGTTTTATGGTGCATCTAAAAATAAAAACGGAAAAGATATCTCTGACTTTGATAGATATAAGCCTTGGGTATCTGAAGAATTTTCAGGAAAAATTGATTATACATTAGATAATGGAGAAAATTTTGAGGTATATAGAGAATTCAAAAAAAAGAATCCAGTAATATATAATCAGCAAAAAGAAGATATTTCTAAAACTTTTACAATTGATAAAACAAAAGGAATAGACTTTTTCTTAGAGCAAACAGGAATAGATGAAGAAACTTTTTATAGTACAATGGTTACTGAACAAGAAGGAATAAAATTAAGTAAATCTAGCCAAAATAGTATAATTCAAAAAATAAGCAATTTGGTATCAACAGGTGATGATAATATATCATATAAAAAATCTTTGGATAAAATAAATAAAAGTCAAAATGAAGAAGTTGGAACAGAGCGAACTTCACAAAGACCTATAAATCTTATTCAAAATAAGATAAATAAACTTATGGAGCAGAAAGAAGAACTTGAATTATACAAAGATAGTATCTATGATAATTCTGCTCAAAGAGAAGATTTAAAACAAGAGCAAAAAGAAGAGGAAAATAAAAAAGAATTTCTAAAAGAGCTAAAAATAAAAATGGAAGAAACTAGAATAAAAAATGCAGAAATAAATTTTAGTAAAAATTTAGAGAATGACTATAATCAAAAGATAGAAGAATTGAACAGAAAGATATCAAATGATAAATTAGTTGAAAATGATGAAAAAATAAGCTTAAAAAATTATTATATAGCAATAACAATATGCATAATTGCCTTTATAGTACTTATGATAGTAAATCCATTAAAAATAGCAAATAGTATAGCATTAATTCCAATAATTTTTATTATTTATAAAATATCTAAAGATAAGAAAAAATCAATATCAGATATAACAAATAGAGAAGAAAGTACATATAAAATTATAAATGAAATAGACGTTTTAAAACAAAGTAAAGAAGAGCAGAAGTCTGTAGCAGATGAGAAGGAAGAAAAACTAAAACAAGAATTAGAAGAACAAAGAAAAGAACTTATAAGTAAATATATGAACTATGTTAATATAGGTTATATACAAGAGTTCTTAGGCAAAAATTATGATGATATTTTAAAAGAAATTGATTTAAAAGAAAACAGAATAAATGCAATAAGATTCAAGTTACAAACAATGGAAAATGCAAGTAGAGATATAAATACCAAATTGGATAATTTATCAGAAATAGAAGAAAAGCTTCAAGACGCTGAAGCAGAAAAAGATGAATTACTTAGTTTGAATAATTCATATAATATAGCAAAAGAATGCTTAGAAAGAGCATATAATCAAGTAAAGGAAAATATTAGTCCTAAATTTACAAGAAATCTTTGTGATATAATATCAAAAATATCTAATAACAGATATTCAAATGTTATATTAAATGATAATGAAGGATTAAATGTAGAATTGCAAAATGGTAGTTATGTACCAGCATCAAGATTAAGTGTAGGAACTATAGATCAAATGTATTTATCATTAAGATTAAGTGCATTAGAAGAAATTTCTACTGAAGTAATGCCAATAATATTAGATGAAGCATTTGCATATTTTGATGATGAGAGATTAAGAAGTATGCTAAAATATATAAGAACTAATTTTGAAGATAATCAAATAATAATATTTACATGTTCAAATAGAGAAGTAAAAGCATTAGAAAATTTGAAAATAGAATATAATTTAATAAACCTTGAAAAATAAGTAAATTTGAGTTATAATATTAAGCGCACATAAGAAGGTGCAGTATTTAATAAAGTATATAAAAAATAATGTGAAAATGTTTAATGTAAATTATTATTTAGTTTATATTAAGTAAAAATTTTATTAAGTTTGTATGAAAATATAATATTAAATAAAAGGAAGAGGTTTTTATGTTTCAAAGATTAGAGGACGTAGAAAAAAGATATGAGGAGTTAAATGGATTAATAAGTGATCCAGAAGTAATTTCAAGACAAAATGAATGGAAACAATTAATGAAGGAGCATAGCGACATTGAAGAAATTGTTTTTAAATATAGAGAATACAAAACAGTTTCTAAAAACTTAGAAGAAGCTAAAGAAATGTTAGATGATCCAGAAATGAAAGAACTTGCTGAAAGTGAAATGTTATCAGCAAAAGAGAAACTTCCAAAAATTGAAGAAGAATTAAAAATTCTTTTAATTCCAAAAGACCCAAATGATGATAATAACGTTATTTGTGAAATAAGAGCAGGAGCAGGAGGAGAAGAAGCAGCATTATTTGCAGGAGTACTATTTAGAATGTATTCAATGTATGCTGAAAGAAAACATTTCCAAATACAAGTTATAAATGAAAACGAAACAGGAATAGGTGGATATAAAGAAATATCATTTATGATAACTGGAAAAGGAGCATACAGTAGATTTAAGTTTGAAAGTGGAGTACACAGAGTACAAAGAGTACCAGATACAGAAAGTAGTGGAAGAATACACACATCAACAGCTACAGTAGCAGTTTTACCAGAAGTTGAAGAGGTTGAAGTAGATATTAACCCAGCAGATATAAGAATGGAAGTTTATAGAGCATCAGGTGCTGGAGGACAACACGTTAACAAAACATCATCAGCAGTAAGATTAATACATGAACCAACAGGAATAGTAGCAGAATGTCAAACAGAAAGATCACAAGTTCAAAATAGAGAATATGCTATGAGATTACTTCGTTCAAGAATATATACAATAGAAAAAGAAAAACAAGAAAAAGCAGTAGCAAGTGAAAGAAAAAGTCAAGTAGGATCAGGAGACAGAAGTGAAAAAATAAGAACTTATAACTATCCACAAGGAAGAATAACAGACCACAGAATTGGATTTAGTATATTCCAAATGGAAGATTTCTTAAATGGAAACATGGACGAAATGGTAGATAATTTAATTGCTACAGATAGAGCAGAAAAATTAAAAGGAAATAATGAATAGAAAAAATATATAATAAATAAAAACTCGAATTGTTAGATAAAGTCTAATAATTTGAGTTTTTTATTTATTATATAGAAATGATAAGTAACAAAAATGATAAAAATGCACGAATATAATGAGTGCGTAAGAAAAGTGTGAAAAGCGACGAAAAATGTAAAATTATTTTTATATG
>CAMXJY010000029.1 GCA_947244325.1 uncultured Clostridium sp.
CTACTTTTATAATTAAATCCATCTATTTCTATCTTTTCACTGGTTCCTAATACTTTAGTTCCATATGTTTTATTTCTATCTACTTTTGCTGTATGTAATACTCTATTTGTATCTTTTTCCAAATAATTTACTGTATATGCATATTTATTTGCTGTCCATTTTGCATATAGTGTTATGTCTTTAGTTGGTGTATATGTTGTATTATCTGCTGGTGTTATTTGATTTGTACATGCTGCTTCTTTGTACCATCCACCAAACGTATATCCTGTTCTTGTTGGTGTGTAATTTACACTCTGTGGATCCCATACTGCATATAAGTTAACTGTTCCATTATTTGTAGAAGTTAGATTTTTTACACTTTGTTTATCATTATATTCTTTATTTCCACTTGCTGTTTTTGACCAACCTAAAAATCCGTACGTTGATATTCTACTTGTATTTGTACTTCCACTATAGTTATGATTATATGTTACTGTATATTTTCTTTCATATCCATTTGTTGTTAAGTTCTTTGACTCATCAAATTTATGCTGACTATCTGCTGTACTTCCACCTGTATGTCCATTTCCATTATATTTTACTGTATACTTTCCTTGCTCCCAACTTGCTGTTAAAGTACCATCAGTATCTTTAAATGTATATGTATTTCCAGACATACTTCCACCGCCTGAGTGTGTCCATTCTTTAAATACATATCCTGTTCTTGTTGGACTGCCGACATTCAAAGTCACATCATAACTTCTTGAATATTCACTATTATTTGTGCTGGAATTATATGTACCACCATTAGGGTTAACTGTTAATTTTTTTGTATACCATGGAAGGCTATAAGATGTAGTATTTCTAGCTGTTTCACTTTGATCATGATATATTCCTCCAGATATTTTATAATTAGCATAAATATTATTTGTTACTATTGGATTAACTGTTCCATACGTTGTAAGATCATCTTTATATGTTTTTTTCAGTTTTACATAATATGAATATGAAAGTACATCATCCGAAACTTCTCCAATTTTCACAGATACTGTAGAACCTGAAGATGTAACTCCATTAGACCACGGGTATGTTGAAGAACTAGGTTGAATATCCCAATTATTTGTATCCACAACACTATTTAATACAGTATCATATATTGAACTAACTGACATTAAAACTACTTGTTTTAAAAAATCTGACATAGCTTTTTCTAAATCTGCTGCTGGAAAATCTATATACAATTCTTCTCCATTAAGTGTTGTATTAATATATTGTAAATATTTAGGATCTTCTTTAGAATCAGCTACACATATTCCTATAGACCAAACACCATCTGTACATCCCTTAAGTACTTTTGACATTGGTTCAATATAACTTATGTCTTGGGTAGGTGCACCATCACTAATAAAAATAGCATATGCATTTTTATCTGCTCCACCACTTGCTCCATAAGTAACATTACTAGCAGTTGTTGATGAAGTAGCTCCTCTTAATTGTAAAAGTTTAGCAGCGGCAACCATACCACTACGATAATTTGTACCACCATTTGAAGATTCAAATAACTTTGCTCCTGATGACTCCTTTGTCAAATTAGAAACTTTAGTTTTTATTGTACTAATGTCATTTGTAAAATCTAAATAGCAATATCCATAAGTATGGTGAAAAGTAACTATTGCTATTCTATTTTCTGAATTTTCATTTATTACTGTTTCTGCAAATGTTGTTAATGCACTTTTAGCTACTTCCATTTTATTTGTATTTTTATCTTTTAAAGCCTGTGGTTGATACTCTTTTCCTGTCATAGAACCTGTTGTGTCAAAAATAACAATATAATCTTTTCCTTGAGTTGCTTGTGCTGATTCTGCAGAAATATTCATAGTAACTTTACCTATACCACCACTATTTGGATAATAATTTGCAACTTGTTCTACTTTTTGCGAAACAGATACAGCTGGTTTTCCAACAGTATTATTGTCACTAACACCACCAAATCTAAAAGCATATTTTCCTACTGATGTCAAACTTGAATCAAAAGAAGTATAATCAAATGCATTCTTACTATTTAATTTACTACAACCCAAAAATGCATAATCACCTACAGTTGTTATATTCGATCCTGTTATATCTACTGTTTGCATATTAGTACATTCTTCAAACATACTTGTATAAATAACTGTACATTTTTTTCCTATTTTTAATGTTGTTATTCCTGTATGTCCTTTAAATGCATTATTATGATTTGATATATTACTATTTATAGTTAAATCTGTTAATGGCGTAGTTCCTTTAAAAGAATTAGCACCAATAGTAGTTACACCTTCATTCAAATTTAACTTAACTAATGCTGTACAATTATAAAATGCATAATCTCCTATTGTAGTAATTACTTTAGGAAATCTATATCTACGGTCATCAATTGTTCCACTACACTTGTCTTTGCTGTGTGCTGTTGCACTTGTAGGACTACATCCACTATCTGTACACGTATAATTTGCATTTGCATTTCTTATATTGGATAAAGATGTACAACCATAAAAAGCATAGTTTCCAATAGTTGTACAATTAGATGACGAAAATGAAAGTGTAGTTATACCTGTATTATTTTTAAATGCATTTGCACTAATGCTAGTTACATTTGATTGTATTACTACATTAGTCATACTAGTACTAGTTAAAACACTGCTTGTTCCATTTCCTATCGTTCTTACTCTTAACGTATATGTCTTATCATTATATTTTACTTTTACAGATTGAGGAATACTTGCTGTTGTACCACTTCCACAAGGATTATATTTCGTTATTGTAGCGGTGTTAGAATTATTTGCTGATGTATTTGAAACATCTCCAATATTATATGTAAAATCATAATTATCTTGATTAGTACTACCAGCATTTGGGTCATACTTTACAGGTCCACCACTGGTTCCTGAAACTGTTGTTATACTTTCTGCTGCCAAATCAATTTCTTGTGTTTCTGGCATTTTAGGATTATTACAATCTATTACTTGAAAATCCTTAAATACAGTTTTCCCTTCTGTATCTTTTATTCCTAGTCTTCTTACACTACTCATGTATTCTTGTTCATTATAAAATTCATCTCTTCTATTTATATCTATATAATTAGCTTTTTGCCAAGTTATTCCGCCATCAAATGTATATGTTACATCTGAATTTGTTAAAATCTCTATTTTATAATTATCTCTGCTATCATCTATTAAAGATTGTTTGATTTTAAAATCAAATCCTTCTACATTTTCTGTATTTCCACTATTTATCTTTTCTAAAGATACAACACCATTTCCATAGTATTCATCTTTTCCTTCTTCTCCTAAATCATATACATATTTTGATAATTTATCTATTATGTTTGCATCTTTATTTTCTTCCAATATATTTGCTATTACACTTGTTACATAAGCTGATGACAATGATGTTCCCTGCATAGATACTTCATTTGAATTTAATGTTGGTACTACATACTCTCCTAGTGCTGAATAATCTATGCTTTTACCATAGTTCGAATATGATGCTATATTATAGTCTTTATCTACTGCTGATACTGTTATTACACTTTCTATATTTGCTGGTGCATAATTTTCTACATTTGCACTTTGATTTCCTGCTGCTGCAATTACTAAAATTCCTTTTTTGTGTGCTTCCTCTATAACTTCTGTTAATAACTCTGATGATGTTGTTGTTAATGATAAATTGATAATATCTACATTTCTTTCAATTGCCTCTTTTATTGATAAATATACATTAAGTACTGTTCCTTTTCCATTATTATTTGCTATTTTAAATGGCATAATATATGCATTGGAATTTTTAGCAATAATTGACGCAACTGCTGTACCATGTCCATTATCGTCTTGAACAGAATCTTTTTCTCCTGATGTTGATAAGTTCATTTTTGAATCTAAAATTCTATTATCAAATAATGTATTTGATAAATCGATTCCTGAATCTAATACTGCAACTACTACTGAATTATTGCCTTTTATTTCGTTTTCAATTCCGTTTTCAACTCTATCTGAAACTTCTTCTACTTTTGTGATACTGCTTGTTTCAACTAATGAATCTATTTCTACTGATTTAATGCTGTTATCTTCTAAAAAACTTTTATATGCTTTTTCTGTTTCTTCTTCTGTTTCATAAGTTAAAACTGATAATTTATTAAAGCAAATAACTGATTTTGCTCCATATGTATCAAAATTTTCTTTATTTTCTGTTGTTACTAATAATCTTTTAGTTGCATATTTATTATCACTTTCTAAAGTATTATTTAAACTTAATTTATATGTTTCTTCAGAAAATTCTTCAAGTTTAGTTGTATTTATAAAAGTACTTTCCACTATATCATTTGATTGATTAATATCATTTTCTAAAACAGTAATACTTTCCTTATTTTCTTCTGAAATATTATTTTCCTGATTATCAATTTTACTGTTTTCTTCATTAATAATCTCATTTTGATTTATAGTTAAACTTGTATTATTTATAGAATCTTTCTCTTCACTATTTATATTTTCTATAAGATTATTATTTGCCTTACTTATTTCTTTTGAATTCAATTCAAAATATTTACTTACACAAATAACACTTGCTATTATAATAAATAGCAAAATTATACTTGTTATTATTACAGCTTTTTTATTATCTCTCATACTTTTCACTCCTCTAATTACATAAAAAATGTAAATAATATTTTCTACAAAAGGTTCTTACTTATTTATAGAAAATAAAAATAGAACTTTATTTAACAAACAAATTCATTTAATCTTCTAAAAATTGCTAATTTTAAAAAACTAGCTTTCAGAAAGATATTGTTTTGTTTGCAAAATAAAATTCTATCTATAAATTTTATTATTAAATTATTTTTTACTACTTTAGCTATAGCACAAATAGAGTAGTCTTGTTCTACTCTTTTTTCTTCTTTTAAACTACTACATGTGTGTGTGTGTGTGTGTGTGTGTGTGTGTGTACAGCGCCAAAGCTTTCGTGTCTCATACTATTTTACTCCTTTTTTATCTATTTTAATTTATTCTACTATACAACACATTTTTTATTTTTCATATAAAAATAACTTTACATTTTTAGGCTTTTTTTACATTTTTTCTACGCACATGCTAATGTTTAGTTTTTTATCATTTTTATTACTTAAAAATGTAAAAATAGACGGAAAACTTATAATTAACTAGTTTTCTGTCTTAATTTTATTCTTCTAATAACCAATCAATTATATTTTTATGAATTATTCCATCACAAGAAAAGTAAACACGAAATAAAACTAGACTTTAATATTTCTATTAAAATCTAGCTTATATAAGAGTATGAAATTATTCTAGATATAGGATAAAATGAATTTTACCCTATACCTAAACTTAATAACTAATTTAATTGCTAACTTTTATGTATTTGTTTATTGATAGGAAAGAAATTTATTAATATTTTTGCTCTCCTAATTGTTAGCTCTATTTATTTTGATTTTTAGCTTTTTTTCTTACTTGAACTACTATAATGTTTAACAATATTACTAATGATATTACTACTAACGCTATTTGTGGTAATATATCTCCTGTTTCTGGAGATAACAATTTTGTTATTGTTTCTTTTACGCTGTTTGTATCAGCTTTATCATTTGAGTTATTTTCTATTGTATAATTATATATATTTCTTATTATTGTTTCTGGCTCTTTTTGTGGCTCTTCTTGCTTTGGTTCTTCTGATAGCTTTTTATCTTCTGGTTTTGGACTTTCAGTTGGTTTTTCGTCTGGCTTCTCTTCTTCATCTTTTGGTTTTTTTGTTTTGTTTTGTTTTGTTTTGTTTTGTTTTGTTTTGTTTTTTGAGACAGGGTTTCTCTGTGTAGCCCTGG
>CAMXJY010000030.1 GCA_947244325.1 uncultured Clostridium sp.
ACTACTTTTATAATTAAATCCATCTATTTCTATCTTTTCACTGGTTCCTAATACTTGTGTTCCATATGTTTTATTTCTATCTACTTTTGCTGTATGTAATACTCTATTTGTGTCTTTTTCTAAATAATTTACTGTGTATGCATATTTATTTATTGTCCATTTCGCATATAATGTTATATTTCCTGTTGGTGTATATGTTGTATCATTTGCTGGTGTTATTTGATTTGTACATGCTGCTTCTTTGTACCATCCACCAAACGTATATCCTGTTCTTGTTGGCGTATAACTTACACTTCTATTATTCCATTGTGCATATAAATTAAATGTTCCACTTGTTGCTAGATTCTTTACACTTGCGCCGTTTGCGTATGATGTTCCTGTTTCATTTGCTACCGTATTCCAATTTTTAAATGTATATGTTGCTACTTTACTCGTATTTGTACTTCCGCTGTAATTATGATTATATGTTACTGTATATTTTCTTTCATATCCATTTGCTGTTAAGTTCTTTGACACATCATATGTATGTGTGCTATCTGCTGTTGAACCACCCGTGTTTCCATTTCCATTATATTTTACTGTATATGTATTTGCCGTCCATTTTGCATACAATGTTTTATTACTGCTTGGGGTATATGTTCCATTATTATCTACTCTATTTCCTGTACACTGTGCATTTTCATACCAGCCATTAAACGTATATCCTGCTCTTGTTGGTATATATGCTACACTTCCACTATTCCATTGAGCATATAAATTAAATGTTCCACTTGTTGCTAAATTCTTTACACTTGCGCTATTTGCGTATGATGTTCCTGTTCCATTTGCTACCGTATTCCAATTTTTAAACGTATATGTTGCTACTTTACTTGTATTTGTACTTCCATTGTAATTATGATTATATGTTACTGTATATTTTCTTTCATATCCGTTTGCTGTTAAATTTTTTGATACATCATATGTATGTGTACTATCTAATGTTGAACCACCTGTGTTTCCATTTCCGTTATATTTTACTGTATATGTATTTGCCGTCCATTTTGCATATAATGTTTTATTTGATGTCGGTGTATATGTTCCATTATTATCTACTCTATTTCCTGTACAATTTGCATTTTCATACCAGCCTGCAAATGTATATCCTGTTCTTGTTGGCGTATAATTTATACTCTGTGGATTCCATACTGCATATAATGTTATTGTTTTGGCAGTAGTTAAATTTGTTACACTTTGTTTATCATTATATTCTTTATTCCCACTTGCTGTTTTTGACCACCCTAAAAATTCGTATGTCGATATTTTACTTGTATTTGTACTTCCTGTATAGTTGTGGTTATACGTTACTGTATATTTTCTTTCATATCCACTTGCTGTTAGACTTTTTGCCACATCACATACATGTGTGCTATTTGCTGTACTTCCTCCTGTTGCTCCATTTCCGTTATATACTACTGTATATTGAGTTTCCTGCCATATTGCATATAATGTTAAATTACTTTTTTGCTCATATTTATTTCCTGCTTGATAAGAAGTTCCTGTTCCATCTGATTTTGTATTCCATTCTTTAAATTTCTTTTCAGTAGGTGCAGTAAATGAATTTGTTTTTATTGTTGTATTTTGTCCACCTAAAAAACTATCAGAAGTCATACTTCCACTTCCACCATTACTATTATAACTTACTGTATAACTTGGAATTGTAATTTTTGCTCTACTTGAATCTAAATATACATTATACTTATAGTTTTCTTTTTCTTCTTCACTTTCTGTTTCTTCAAAACTAGTATCAGATACTCTACAAAAATATTCTGTATTTTGATCTTCTGCTGTAACCTTTTTGGTATATGTACTCTTATTCGCCCCTTCAATTTTTTCATTTCCCTTATACCATTGATATATATTTCCATTAGATGTTACTGAAAATGTTACTTCATCTCCAACATTTTTCTCAGCATCTTTCGGATTTGTAACTGTTAATTTAGGATAAATATATATTGCTGTTATATGTGCTCTAGCATTTGGTTCCTTTCCATCTCCATAACATCCAATATAAAAATATTTTTCTCCTTTATCACTTTGAGTATTTACATAAAATGTATGCTTAGCATTAACTTGATCTGAATGTCTAGAAAATAAATGTTGATTAAAATATTCATTTCTCTCAGTTTTTTTATTATCTATCATATATGTTTTATATTGCTCATCTGTCCAAGTTCCAATAGATATTCCATCAGTCCCACCACTACCATCATCTGTATACTGTACTCCAACTGCTCCTATATTATCAAAGTTAAATCTCATTACTGCACAAGCTGCTTTTATGTATAAATATAAACAAGTAGTATTATTATGAGCTGTGTGCTTGCTATTTTTTGCTTGTCCATTATTTGAATCATGCCTTTCAGATGCAGTATTATCATCCGCTGTTGGTGTATGATTTCCTGCATTTTTTATTTCTAGTTCTGTTGTACCACCATCATAATAAGTTTTAATCGGTTGTAATCCCTGAGTAGTTGAACTACTCGTATTGATTGTAGTGCCTCTAGTACATTCTATTATTCTAGAATTGCGGTAATTCAATAATAAATTTTCAATTAATATTGATTTTATTACAAAAAAATATATAAAAAGTATAAATATAATTAATATTATTAATTTTAAAAATTTTTTCGTTTTTTTCATAATTTCCTCCAAAGTTAATAATATGTTTTACTTATTTAGTTGTTTAAAACAAAAAATAGAACTTTATTTAACAAACAAATTCATTTAATCTTCTAAAAATCGCTAATTTTAAAAAACTAGCTTTTAGAAAGATATTATTTTGTTTGCAAAATAAAATTCTATCTATAAATTTTATTATTAAATTATTTTTTACTAATTTAGCTATAGCACAAATAGAATAGTTTTTATCTATTCTTTTTTCTTCTTTTAAGCTAATACGTGTGTGTGTGTGTGTGTGTGTACAGCACCAACATTTTCGCGTCTCATTTAAAATTTTCCTTTCTTGCTTTTACTTTGTTTTAATGTTTTACATTTCTTTTAGTTTCTACAAAGTTTATACCATTTTGTTTATTCTACTATACAACACATTTTTTATTTTTCATATAAAATTAACTTTACATTTTTTAGCTTTTTTTACATTTTTTCTACGCAGATACTATTGTTTAAGTTTTTATCATTTTTATTACTTAAAAATATAAAAACAGACGAAGATTACCACTTTAGTAGACATCTTCGCCATTATTTACAATTTATTTTACCTTTAAATACTTCTCTACTAAGTCAATTAGTTCTTTAGCTCTTTCTAATCTATACAATGCTAAATTTATATTATTTTTCTTCTCCAACTAATATAACTCCTTCTTTTATGATGTTCATATAAAAAGGTTTTACATCAGACCATGAATTAAAATTATCAATATTTCTAATTAAAGGTGATATTACAATTTGGTAATCAATCTCTATATCTGCACATTTTTCCCATAATTTACTACTATATTCAGCAATCTCTTTATCAGATAAATCTGTTAAAATCATTATATCTATATCTGAATTTTTATTATAATCGCCTCGTGCATATGAACCATATAATATTATTCTTTTTAATCTATTTCCTAATAAATATTTTACTTCTTCTAAAAAATCATTTAATATACTTTTTACATTATCTGACATCTGCATTCACCTTCATTTCCTTAATTATACATATTTAGTATAACATAAATATAGTAAAAATACTACTCTTTTATTGAAATATAAAAGAGTGCTAACAATTTTAATTTTGTTAACACTCTTTACTATTATTTATTTTTCTTACTGTTTTTTCTTTTTCTGATTTGAACTACTATAATGTTTAACAATATTACTAATGAAATTACTGCAATAGCTATGTGTGGTAATATATCTCCTGTTCCTGGGGTTAATAATTTTATTATTGTTTCTCTTGTGCTGTTTGTATCAGCTTTATCATTTGAGTTATCTTCTATTTTATAATTATATATGTTTCTTATTATTGTTTCTGGCTCTTTTTGTGGTTCTTCTTTCTTTGGCTCTTCTGATGGCTTTTTATCTTCTGGTTTTGGATTTTCAGTTGGCTTTTCGTCTGGCTTCTCTTCTTCATCTTTTGGTTTTTCGTCTGGTTTTTTATTTTCTTCTTTTGGTGGCTCATCAGGCTTTTCATCTGGTTTCTTGTCTTCTTCTTTTACTTTTTCATAATAATATGTTACTACTATTTCACTTTCTACTGTTCCATCTTCTTGTTTTATTACCTTCATTTCACCTTTTGCATTTTCTGGTATTTCTACCAATTTATAGTTCTTGATTTCTTTTTCTTCTGTTTCATATTTATCTCCTTCATGTCCTTCTATTACTATATCTTCTTCTAGTTTTTCATTTGTTTCTTTTTCTTTGTATTCTACTCTTACTTTTGCTTTTCTTATATAGTAATATTCTACTACTTGCTCTTCTTCTTTTATTCTTCCTTCTATATTGCTTGGTATATACCTATCTTCTGCTTTTAAGCCTAATTTTTCTAATAACTCTTCTACTGTTTCTACTTCATTTTCTTCTAGTAATTCTGTTTTGTCTTTATAATATTCTTTATTTGTTACTACATCATAGTTTTCTATTTCTTTTTGTATTGTTGTATATATTTCTCCTATGTAGTCTTCGTATACTATTTCTTCTGCTATTTCTTCTTTTGTTACTATGTCTATATACTTTGTTATTACTCTGCCTTTTTCTTTTTCATAATAGTATTTTACATGTGTTACTACATCTATGCTTCCGTCTTCGTTTCTTGTTACTTGCATATAGCCTTTAGCATTTTCTGGGTACATTTCTTTTACTATCTTATAACCTTCAAATGTCT
>CAMXJY010000031.1 GCA_947244325.1 uncultured Clostridium sp.
GATAATTCGAGATTATCCTTTACAATATAGATTGGTGTTTGAAATTATGCGGAGAGGATAAAATGATAACGAATAGATTTTCAGCTTTTACAAAAAATCAGCTATACTTGTTAAAAGCATTGGATATTTTTCAAATGCTCTTGGGTTTTTCTTTATTGGGCATAGTCTTTTGTGCTATGATGATTAGCCAATACGATGGAGAAAAAGGTCTTAGTATATGGACCATCATAATGGGGGTTGCAGGTATTATAAGTTTAGTAGAGATAATAGTAAGGAAAGCTTTAAATAAGCAGTCCTTTATATATTCATTGCTATTATTGATGTATAGAAATTGCACAATATTATTTCCCCCTTCAAATATTCAAGTGGAGATTTGCTCTTGGATTAACAAAAAAATTCAAAGTGGTAATGGAGTTTTAATTTATGGAAAAGCAAATATAGGAAAGACGACTTCTGTTTTCATATATCTTTACCAATATATTAAGCACAAAGAAATTTTAAAGCATTTCCAATGGATAAAAAGCATTATATATATTGATTGTAAAAATGATAAAAGCGATATTTTAGATTTCTTTGCTCAAAGTAATAAAAATATCTATGTAAAATCTCTTATTATAATTGACAATATAGAAACAATGGGAGAAACATTTTCTGAAAACCTCATTGAAATAATAACAAGCTCAATAGGAACATTTATATTGTTAGCGGATGTCAAAAACATTAAAAGAGATAATTATAAAGCTCTTGAAATTAAAGAAGTAAAAGAAAAAAATAAAATTAGTTCCTACAACAATGACAGAAATTTTATACAAAAGTATGAGTCTTTAGCCAATAAAGAAAAAATGATTTTGTTGATAATTTACTACATTTCAATGTCTGTCACGCTGGTACGCATTAGAGACCTTTTTAATATATTTAACAAGAGGGGGCCAATCAATTATGTGAGTTGGTCAATTAAATCCTTAATTTATAAAAAATTGATAGTATATTTCCCTTTTGATCACCACTATGTTTTACTCGTAAATCAACAGGAAATTCTACAAAATCAATCGCAGTTCTGGGATACGGAGATAAATACGAAAGCTATATTTAAATTATTGCAAAAATCAGGCAAATTCCCAGAAAGCGCATGGTTAAGTTTTATTCATTTACCATACAATATCTTATTAAAACAGCCCGACAATATAAAGAAAAATTTATTTCAAAATGCATTAAAGTGTGGGAATTTTTTAACTTTGCATAATGCATTACAATGTGAAATCACTTATTGTCCCGATAAAGAAAATCTTTTTCTATATGAAATTGGCACATTATATTTTTATATTAGTTGTCAAGAAAAAGCCTTTTCAAAATATAATCAGTTATTAAGTAGAACTACCGGAATAGACCAGTGTCACTTTGTAAGACTTCGCATTATCGAGACAACCCATGGAGACATAAGCAGTCTTACCAAAAATAATATAAATGCATACTTAAAAGAATTACATGCTGCTGGAGAACCCTATTCTTTGTTTGCAAAGTATTGGGAACTTCATATTGAAACAGAAAGAGGCAATTTTAATATTTTGCATTATACAATTTTACTTCAGAAATTGACAGCTCTAAACGAAGTCTCAGATATAAAGTTAGAGCTTATTAAACGTTGCTATACAGATATTATTCGTAGTTATCATATTTTATATAGTAAACCAGAAAATGAATTACTTGATAACTTTTTGAGATTTATTGAGAAAACATATGATAGCACAGCTTATAGTTACTATAAGGCGCTTTATGTGGATGCAAACACAGAACATTATATTGGATTATTAGATGATATATTAAAAAAAGAAAATTGTGAAAATACTTATAATCATGCTTTGGATAATTATAATATAGCTTTGAGTAGCGGATATGAAAATATTAAATCTGTTAGTGCATGTGAGCTAAAACTCATAGATTTAAAATTGTATAATCCTGATAACATAAAAGAATTTGAAAGTTACAATGAAAAAATAAATAAGTTTTTATCAAATGCTGAAATTAATAAGGTGAGCGTACATGTTGCATATTGTAAAACTTTACTAGCCAAATTATGTATGGTTAGAAATTTACATAATGAAAGCTATTATATTACTTATAACAAAAAAAATATGAATTCAAATATTACAGCATATTTAAGGGATGCGAAAAAGATATATAAAGCATTCTCCAACGAGTATGGTATTATCAGGGTAGAATTTTTAGAAATTCTTTATAAAGTAGCTTCTTATCCTCGTAATGAAGATATTGATAACATTATACTCAAAAGTACTGATGTTTTGAGCAAACACGCCGAATATAAGCGCGAAAGCACTATAATTAATGCTATAAGAGATAAAATGGTAAGAAATGAAAGTTTGCAAATGTTTACTACTGCCTTAATAAAAGCATATCCAATCATAATGCAATAGTTCTGATAGTTTTAATGAATTTACTACTTATTTTTTTTAGATGTGGAGTAATATCGCCGAAATAAGCCTCCTTCATAATTTGAGCAAGCTGTGGAATATGTTTTTCATTCAAACCACAAAGCACAGCAGCATTTAGACCTATTCGTAAACCATAGCCTAGGCCATAAGGAAGCAAGCGATAATTTGTGAGTATTCCTAATTCTTCCAATTTTAAGTAATAATTATAGCTTTCACTCTTGTTTTGGCATAATATCCAGATATGTTGTGTTGGCATCAAATGCTTTGATCGTTTTATTGCTGGAACTCCATAATCTACAAGTAAATTTTCCAAGAGATTTACACTTTTTTCGCATGTAACACAATATGTTTCAAAAGTTTCCTTATTTAGTATTGGAAAAAGTGAATCTGCAATAGCTTTTGGATGCGTATTACTTATGTATGTTTTGGCAAGTGTCAAATAATTATTCCAAACTTTATCATTCTTATTTTTTGCAGCAAGCAATCCTTTTTGGGGGCCCGGGTAGTTTTTATGTAGTGTGCTAATTATCATATCGAATCCCATGTCAAAAGGATTAGGGAATCGTTTGCATAATATAGAGCTAATATACTGAGAGGCATCAAAAATCTTGTAACAAGGAGAACTATCTTTAAGCCATGAAAAATCTTCATAATAAAGACCTTCGCTACGATCAACGAAAACATAATCTATTTTTTCACTTTCTATTAGTTGTAGAGTCTTCTCAGAGTTTACACACATATTTTCAAAATCACAAACCATTTGATAAGTATGAGCACCTATGTTTTTCAATATTTCTTCCGTCGCAAAATGTCCCCCACATACTTCTGGTAAAACCATAACTTTATCATTGGGCTTTAAGATACAAAGAAAAAGAATTAAATGTGCATTTAAGCCAGAAAGTGTTTTTAAATCGACATCATCAGCACCAAGCTCTTTTTTCCATTCGTTTTTTATATATTGGAAAAACTTAATAAAGTCATTTCTGCCCGCAAAAATAACTTTATCATTTACATCCTTAAAGCGTTCACTTACATAAAGACCAGTGAAAAAATCTGTTTTAAAGGAAATAAAATAAGAAGGAACATTTTCAGTTGGATTTAATATCAGGGAAGAGTCAAATTTGCTCTTTAAATAATTCATATTATAATTATAGATATTTTTTCTTGTTAATTCAAATTGAAAAAAAACATCCGCACTGCTATTATTATACCGCTCAGTACGGACAAAGCCAATTTTGCAAAAAAGATGTTGTGCAGCAAAGCCATTATTTAACGTCGCGGCCTTAATTAGCAGGACATTATTGTCTATCGCGTAATTAATAGCAATATTTAATAAGTTCAATCCATAGCCGCACCCTTGATATTTTCTTAATACAAAAAAACGACGTATTTCATAACAGTCTTTAAGTTCTCGGAGCGCTATTGTTCCGCAGATATTATTTCGAGCGTCTATTAAACACCAAAAATTACCTTTTAGCAGATAATTATCTGATATGTTCAATATATCTGAATCTTTATTTTGTGGAACAAATTCTCTTCCGTTTTCTTTAAAAACATTTTCAATAAAAATTATTAGTTTGCTATTTAATTTTTTTTGTATATTGTATTATTGTCATTTTGTTATTATTACCACCTATTCGATAAAAATATCAAACACCAATCTATATTGTAAAGGATAATCTCGAATTATC
>CAMXJY010000032.1 GCA_947244325.1 uncultured Clostridium sp.
AAATCAATCGAAAGATTGGTTTTTTTGTTGTTACAAAGAAATCATCCTAAAGGAAGGATGGTGTTTATGATTAAATTTATCACACAAGAGATACCTTTTGAGAAGTCTTTGAAGCAAAGATTAGAGTTTATCTGTCAGTTTTGTAAAACCAAACCCATATTTATTAATGGTAATATTAGAAAAATTGATAAAACAAATCTCTCTTACATTGAACCACATAGAATAATTATCAAAGGTATTACATTTCTTGTATTTAATTACTCTACTGATATTTATATTGGAAATCTAACGAATAAAATACAAATATCAGAGTTAGAAGATTACTTAAACACTATTAAATAGGTTTTCACAGGATGGACATTTTAAGACAAAAGTTGTATAATTAATATAGTGGATAGAGAGTTATCCCAAGTCTTACAATGTAGTTTTGAGAAGTGAAAGTATTATATTTAGTAGTACCTTCACTTCTCTTTTTTTGAAATGTCGTAACAAATGCCGTAATAATTGTCATAAGAAATGTCGCAAGAAAATAAGAAAAGGAGATGAATTTGTATTGAATGAAAAAGAAGTTATTTGTGGATTGTACCCTCGTGTAAGTACAGAAGATCAAGTTCGTGAAGGTTTTAGTCTTGATGAACAAGAAGAAAGTCTTAGAAAATTATGTGAGTACAAAGGTTATAAGATTTACAAAGTTTATCGTGAAGAAGAAGTTTCTGCTAAAAATATGAAACGACCTAAATTTCAAGAAATGATTCAAGATATGAAAGATGGCAAGATAAACAAAATCGTTGTTTATAAGCTTGATAGACTCACTCGTTCGATTCAAGATTTAGAAACTATTTGTAAATTGCTAGAAGAGACTCATTGTAGTTTAGAAAGTAAATGTGAAGAGTTAAATACTGAAACTTCAACTGGTGTATTCTTTATGAGAATGACTACTATTCTTGCTCAACTTGAAATTGAAAGAACATCAGAAAGAACTAAATTTGGATTAGCAGGAGCTATCAAAAAAGGTCATTTACCATACAGGGCTTGTCTAGGTTATAAACATGAAAATAAAATGCTAGTTCCTAATCCATTAACAAAGGATATTGTTGTTAGAATATTTGAACTTTATCATAGTGGTATGTCCTATCAAAAGATTAGTAATCTATTTAATAAGGAAAAAGTCCTAGGAAAAGAAAATTGGTGTGATTCTACCATTACTACTATTTTACAAAATGAAGTTTATAAAGGTGATTTTGTGCATGGTAAAAGAACAAAGAATCCAATTTATTATAAAGATGTTGTTGAGCCAATTGTATCTCGTGAACTATGGGAAGAATGCCAAGTACAAAAGAAGAAAAACTCTCGTAGTTATATCAGAAATTTAACTTACTTATTTTTACAAAAATTAAAATGTCCAAGCTGTAATAGGATTATGGGTGGTAAAGCAACGAAAAAGAAAAATGGCAATGTATATTACTACTATTATTGTACTGATTGTAAGTGCAATATTAAGGAAGAAACAATTGAAAATTATATAAAAGATTTCATTGATGATATTGTAGAATATGATTCAGTTGTTAATCAATTTTTCTTACCCATAATTAAACAAAAAGTTGAAAATCCTGTGGAGAAATTAGAAAAAGAAATCAAAGAATTAAAAGCAAAAGATGAAAGATTAAAACAAGCATATCTCGAAGGTGTATTTCTTTTAGAAGATTATAAAAAAGAGAAAAAGAATATTGATAAAACAATTGAGAGTTTAGAAAATAAAATTGTGGATACTGAAGTAAGTGATGAACTCAGGTTTACTTCTGAAGATATTTTGCTTAAAAGAGATGTTGATTTTATCAATAAAATTAAATATCCTGACAAGTATCAAGATTTCAATAAGTTTTGGAAAGATTATACTCGAGAAGAGAAAGCAAATTTAATAATGAGATATGTTGATGAAATAGAACTTATAAAAGAAAAAAATAAATATGAAGTCAAGTATGTTAAGTTTAGAGAATCTATTTGCAAACCAATGACTGAATTAGAAAATCAAGGTTATTTGGATAAAAAAGTTCAAATGTTTGGAAACTTTGCAGGTTATATGAGATTTAGTGAATATCTTCCTATCGAAAAAGTTGGAGAACACATTATGAGATTAAGACAATTTTATGATGTAAGATTTTATGAAGCTGAATACTATGTTCAAGATCAAGTATTTAAATTTGAATTAGATGAAAACAAAGCAGATATAGTTAGAGTATTTCCTATGAAAGATTATAAAAAGATAGATTCTAAAAATAGAAAAGACATTCATAATTATGGTGTTTTATATGTTAACAAAAATAATGAACTTTATAAAGCAAGTGAAGATGTTGTTTTTAAATATATACCTGATATATGTGATAGAGTTACTTTTTCAAAAGAACCTATCACTATTGATGTAAAACCTATTACCTATGAGGAATTATACGATAATGAAGAAACTATTGCCGAAGCATAGTTTCTTTACGGATTCTAAGGCAAGCCTTAGCCCCCGTATTTTGTTAGTATGACAAAATTCCTAGGGGGTTAAATATTTTGTCAAAACAAAATATAGCTAAAAAAAACAAAGAAAGGAGATGTGATTTATATACCTAGTTTAGGTTACTCTTTCCATTTAAGTAATGATAAAAACAAGAAAAATAGTAGTAAAGCAAGTGCTAAATCTAATTTAAGTGGTACAACATCTAATAGTAATAATGCTATTCAAAATGCAGCAGGACTATCAAAATGTGACAATCATAATTGTAGAAAGTATGATGACAGAGAGTATGATATTGAAATTATCAGAGGCTCCAACTCAATCGTTAATGATGTTAAAAAATTATATAAGGATGAGTTTGAAGAAGCAAGAATTGAATATAATAATAAACAAATCCGTGATGATAGAAAGATAAAAGATTATTTCACTCATGTTAGCAATAACACCAAAAAGGATTTGGCTTGTGAGATAATTATTGAACTTGGTGATATGGAATTTTGGAGTACAAAAAATATAGACTTTAAAAAGAAAATGACTAATGTGTTTGAAGAACAAGTTAAAAGTTTAGAAAAATTAGTTCCTGATTTTAAGATAGCTAGTGCTATAATTCATTATGATGAAACTAGTCCACATCTTCATATAATTGGTGTTCCAATTAAATATAAAAATAAGTATGGTATGTCTAAACAAGTTGGAAAATCTGATGTCTTTACTAAAGAAACTTTAAAAAAAATTCAAGACAAAATAAGAGTTCATTGCATAGAATCTTTTAATAAGGAATATCATACTAATTATAAGTTAAAACCTAAATTAAAAGGTCGAAATCGTGATTATCATATATCAGAAATGGAAAACTATCAAAAGATGAAAAAATCTCTTGAAATACATCAAAATACTTTGAATAAAGCAAAAGACAGAACTGATAATTTAAAAAATAGTACAAAAGAAATTAGAGATATGCTCGAAAATTTAAAGACAAAAGGCTTAATTAAAAGTCAATTAGTTTTAGATGTAGTCGATAGAGATAAAGCAATCGTTTTTATTGATTTATTAGATAAAACTATTATGGAATATGAAAGCATTCAAGAATTATCCGTTACTTTAAAAGAAGTGGAAAGCGAACTTCTTAACAATCGTGAT
>CAMXJY010000033.1 GCA_947244325.1 uncultured Clostridium sp.
ATAAATCGTGCTGTTAATGAGGCAATGGAACGAGATAAAACAAAAAAAGACTAGCGTTCTGCTAGTCCTTTTTCTTTTTAATTTTCATTATTAGAATTTTCATTTAAAGAAATTGTATTTTCTTCTTCATTAACATGATTATTATTTGAAAATAGTGTGTTTCTAATTTCCTGTTCTAAGCCTTCTTGCCTTTGGATAGGTGGTCTTGTACTATCCTTAATATCATCCATAAAAAATATTAAAATCCCCACTGCTATAAAGGCAATTCCTTTCCATAAAGAAATAAATAAAAATACAATTCCTACCAATATAAGTCCTAAACTTAAAAAGCTTTTAAGAGTATGACTAATTTCTCTATCACTCATACGTCTTGTTGAATATATAGGTGGTGTACTTTGATTACTTGTTTTCTTTTTTCTGCCCTTTTTAGCACGGCTTGTATGAGTATAAGATAAGCCTGTACCAGGTATTCCTACAGTTGTTCGAGTTGTGCCTCTAGAATTTACAGAAACTCTTGCTCCTTTTCTACCTGCACTAACACCTATACTCCTATTAGTGATATTAATTTTAACTCCTGGCGCAACTTTAAAACTTTTTCTAAATTTCATCCCCATTATAATACTCCTTCCTTAATATATCTTTTATTAAGTGCATTTATTACAAGGTGTTAAGCCTCTTGCCTTTGCTTCTTCTAATGTAGAAGGATAATAAGTACCACCATTGCAAGAACTATCATAATGATATTTTTTGCCTGTCTTTGTTACATATACTGTATTACCTTGAGGTGCTGTTTGTTGTGGCTTTTCTTCTACAACTTGCTTTGGTGCAGTAGATTTTTCTGGTTCTGGTTTTGGTTCTTCTGATTGTTCTGGAATTGGTACTGTTTCAGTAGGTTTTGCCTCAGACACAATATTGACTGTTTTTGTGGCATTATCCCATGTTACAGTTGCACCAAATGCTTCTGCAACAAAACGAGCAGGAACAAGTGTAAAACCGTTATAACTGATTGCAGGGGATTCTAATGTTTTTGCTTCACCATTGATATAAGCGGTTGCGCTATTTAATGTTAATGTAACTTTGTCATTGCCTTTTGTAGCAATTACTTGTTTTGTGGTTGCATTCCACTCTACTGTTGCGCCTAATGCCTCAAATATGCCACGTACGGGAACCATTGTTCTACCGTTAATACTTTGTGGAGCAACATTTGAAACAAGAGGTTGACCATCAATTACAACAGAAATAGCAGTGTTTTGTGGTTGTGGTGTAGGCTGTATTTGTTGCTGTATAGGAGTAATTTTAATTTCTATAATATCTGCTGATTTTATAGTTTTAGTATATTTTATATTATTATAAGTATATTCTTTATTTGATGAAGTATTTAAAATATCTAATGTATCAAGTATTGTATCATAATCAGCACTAGAATCTATTATAGGCATAAGGATAGCTAATGAAACGCTAAAACTTGCAAGGTCTTTTGCTGTTTTATCTGAATCAAAATCATCTATTGTAAATATAGACAAATTATTCAATTCTGATATATTCAAAGATACTTTTAAACTATTAAGTGTATTAGTACTTTTATTAGCTGCAATTTCAATATGAAGATGCTCATTTTCAGCAATATATAGCGTTTCGTTTGTTTGATTTTTAGAATAAACATTATCAAGGTTAATGTCAGCTCCCTGCAATCCTTCTTGCAGTAAATTTAAAGCAATTAGTAATCTATTAACGTCTAAATTTGGTTTTGAAGTATCTGCTGCAAAAGCTGAAAAAGCCATAACTTGTAAACACATAATAAATGTTAATAAAAATGCTGTTATTCTTTTTATTTGATTCATAAAAATGCCCCCTTTTTTTGTTTAAAAATACTGAAAATCGTTGCCTTGCTTTTCTTCTTTATACTTTTTTAAACTCCCTCCTTTTTCACATATTATCACAATACCACAATATTCTACTTTTTACAACGTTTTGCATTAAATATATTGCAAAACACGTCATAAAATGTTATATTAAGTAAAATATGACGAATTTATCATATTTTGTCTTTAAAAATTTCTATCTATTTTTCAGAAAAAGGATTATAATATGGAGATAAGGGAAAATATAAAAGTATATCACTGTAATGACAAACAACGCTGTGAAAAGTTTTTAAAAGAAGATAATTATTTAATTTGGAGTGAAGAAGATGGTATTTGGCTAGGTTCTGGTATGTATTTTTGGGATAATTTATCAAATGCAAAGTATTGGAAAGGTGAAAAAAAACGAAAAACACATAATAGAACTCCCCTTTCAATTGTATCTGCTCATATTTATATTGATAATTTATTAGACTTGTCAGATATAAATACTTGTAACGTGGTTGATGATATATGGGAAGCATATTGTAAAACATCAAAAAAACCTTCCCAAGGTGTAAAGTTAGGGGAAAAACTGAATATTCTTTTTAAAGATGAGGATTTTAAAAAATATTTTTCAAAATATACTGTAATTAGAATAATAGGAAAGTATAATTATACTCCAGAAACTTCCCTTTTTTATTATGATATAAAAAGTAACAGAATAGAACCGATATTATCAGCAAAATATATTTATAACGTAAAAAATTCAAATTGTATATTTAATAAAGAATTAATAAGGGAGTGAGAAAAAATGAATAAAGAATTACAAGATTTATTAAAAAATTGCTTGGAATCCTTAAACAATCGTACAGAAGAAGATATTCAAAAAATGCAAGAATTATATGATAAAGAAGTAGGAAGATATTCTAATATTACCCCAAGCCAAGAATTTGAAATTTTATATCCACCCACTCCATTTACAAGCTAAATGCGAAAAGCCCACTCCTTTAGGGGTGGGATGAAAGCATTTTTTTTTATTGATATATGTTAATGTTGCTTTTATGAACAAGAAATGGTATAATGAAACCATAAAAATAAAAGGTTTTGATACGAGCCTCATACTATCGCTAATGGATACAAAGGTATCTTTGATAGTGAAAGTCTTAATGAAATAGATTAGTTTTATATGCTTTCGAGTATATTTAGAAGTTTATGTAATTAAGAACCCCATGCCTTTATGTATGGGAGTGTCAGATAGAAATAGAATTAGAAGCTCCTTTTAAATGGACGGAAGATGTTCCAGAAGATATAGCAAAGAATCTTTTAAAAAGAAATGCTCCAACATTACTTTTATCTTATATGCGTCCTATTGTGGCTTTTATTACAAGTCAATCTGGAATAACTTATAATATACCTTATGTTGATTTTACAAAGGAAGATAGCGAAAAAGAAGGAAATGAAAAAGACTAGCATTTATTATAGTCTTTTTTTAATATTTTTCATTTACATATTGCAAAATTCGACAAAAGATGTTATATTTTAATACAGATAAAGGAATGTTATTAAAGTATCCAATTTTTTTGACGTTTTCTATTCCCTTTTTGATTCGTCTAAAAATTTCTTTAGTATTCATAATGAAATCTATCCAACCTTTATCAAAAAAAGACTAGCAGAACGCTAGTCTTTTTTCTATTTATTTATGATGCAATAT
>CAMXJY010000034.1 GCA_947244325.1 uncultured Clostridium sp.
GATTTACCAGCACCAGAACCTCCGTACAACAAGTACGTTTACGTTACCACGTTTATCAACTGGTAAGTAGTTTTTCTCGGCTAGTACTATTCCCTTATTTTTGCTTAAAACTTTATATTGTTCTCCATTTTCGCTCCAATCACTTGAACCGTTTTCTATATCTTCATATTCATGCTTTGGAAATGCTTTTGCAAGCCCTATTAACGCAAAAAAGATATACACTACAAAGGTAAACTTTAACATACTGAAAAATGTTTCAAAATACATTTCTGTAAAACATTTTCCAAATCGTGATAATGGAGATGTTATTCCTGTACTAAATTCTGTTAAAAATACTTTCCATAAATCTCCATTAAATGGATTTTGTAAAAATGTTGTTCCAGAAACAAATTCTGCATCCTTTATAGCTGTACATAATGGTGAAACGAGCCATACAACAATAATTATTGCTAAGACTGTATATACTATTAACTTCGTTTTTATTTTTCTAAATGCTGATCTTAATCTTTCAAAAAATCCCATATTTTTCACCTTTTCTTAAGTAATATATTCTTCTACAAATTATAACTAATCTCTAGATGGTTCATCATCTTTTTCTTTAGTTTCCTTAGTAGATTTTGTAGATTTCTTTTTATCACTTTCTTTACTTTGCTCAGGTGATTTTGTTTGGATATACATTCCTTCTTTAACTTCTTCTAGGCTCTTCTTACCTTGATCTGACATTACAGTTGTTCCATCTGTAGCTCCACTACTTCCTTCATCTTCTTGTTCTTTGGTTGCTACATTATCTTTAAAGTAAGGATTTCCAAAAACTACTGCAATTGTTTTTCCAGCAGTTTCAGGTATTACGTTTCCTTTCTCATCTCTTTCTGCTGCCCAGTTTTCTATATCTTTATTAATTTCTTCCTCTGGAATATCTCTCTTAACTTTAAGTTCTTTTTTATCACCTACTCCATTTGGAGTATTAGATGTATTATTACTCATTTTTATTCCCCTTTCAAGAATTAAGTATTATCTATTTCTTTTTCTTATCTTCTCTTATTTCAAATGCGAAATATTTTTTGTAAGGTTTCAGCTTACATTTTCCTTTTACTTCATTTGCTTCTTCATCAAAATATAAAATAGGTTTAATTTCTTCTGCTGTTTCTGGATCAATTATTGAAATTGGTCTTTTCATATTTGGTGTATACGCAAATTCTTTATAATCTGTTTCTTCTTCATTATATAAAGTAGTAAATTTCATAGGCATTGGTTTTTTAGATATTTTTACAACATCATAGTCTAAAAATCCCATGTTAACTACTACTTTCTCTTTAGCAAAGGAAAGAATTACAAGTGGATTTCCTTCTGGAGAAGGGTTTTCTAGGAAAAATGTTTTCTTTTTATTTGCTCCAATAAATTCCTCAGAATACTCAAGTCTTTCCACTGTATATTTTGGTCCGTTTTTTGCAAATTCTTTTTCTGTTTTGTTTACCTGGTAAATTACAGTACTAACATCTTTTGGATCGGTAATACTAAAATATTTTCCTTGTAAATTATCTTCCATTTATCTTTACACTCCTTTAAAAGTTCTTGATTTTATCTTTTGCTAAAAATACATATTTATTATAACTTATAGCTTTACAAAAGTCAATTATTTTTATTAATTTATGTTAACCAATTCTTGGATTAAATTTTGACATTTCATTTAATTTTTTGAAAAGGTCTAATTCTTTTTCATTTGGTCTTTTAGGTATCATTATTTTCGTATCTAATATTAGTTTTCCTCGTCCACCCTTTCTATCTTTGTAACCTTTATTTTCTATTTCTATTTTCTCTCCACTTTGAATTCCTGCTGGAACATAAACTGAAACATCTTCATTAATTCCGTTTATAGTAACTTTTGTACTAAGTGCTGCTTCCCATGGAGTTAAATATAAATTTGTTTTTAAATCATATCCTTCAAGTGAAAATCTTTCATCATTATCAATCTTCACTCTTATGAATAAATCCCCACTTTTTCCACCAGATACTCCTGGTTTACCTTGTCCAACAATTCTAATCTTTTCATTATTTTGAATTCCTGCTGGAACTTGTACTTTAAATTTTTTTAGTTTTCCTTCTACTGTTCTTATACCTATAGTTTGCTCATTTCCACGAAAAGCATCCTCTATTGATATATTAATTTCTGTTTCTATATTTTCACCTTTAGAAGGTATTACTTTTCTTTTTGTTTTTGAAGTTTTCTTTTCGTCTATATTTCCAAAAAACATGTTGAAAAAGTCACTTGATAGTGAATCTTTACTTCTTTTGCTTTCTTCATAAGATGCATTATTTTTTCCAACAGTTCTATGCCACATTCTATCATATTTTCTTTTGCTTATATTATCTGAAAGCACTCTATATGCTTCATTTATATCTTTAAAACGTTCTTCATATTTTTTATTAGCAATATTAACATCAGGATGATATTTTTTTGCTTGCTCTCTATATGCTGTTTTTATTTGTGCCATACTTACTTTATTAGACTCTAGCCCCAATATTTTGTAATAATCCTTAAATACCATTTCAACATCCCCCGAACTTTTATAAAATTCATGTTTATTATATCATTTCTATTTTGCTTTGTGAAGTTTTTTTGTAAATAAAAAAATATTTTTTAGGCGTTAGATTGCTTTTAAAATATTACACTTTATATACAATAAAAATAAGCTAGACTTTAATATTTCTATTAAAATCTAGCTTATATAAGAGTATGAGATTATTTTAGACATAGGATGAAGTGAATTTCACCCCATGCCTAAACTTAATAACTAATTATTTGCTAACTTTTATGTATTTGTTTATTGATAGGTGAGAAATTTATTAATATTTTTGCTCTCCTAATTATTAGCTCTATTTATTTTGATTTTTAGCTTTTTTTCTGATTTGAACTACTATAATGTTTACTAATATTACTAATGATATTACTACTAACGCTATTTGTGGTAATATGTCTCCTGTTCCTGGGGTTAGTAATTTGTTTATTGTTTCTTTGTTACTGCTTGTATTTCCATCATTATTGTCTTTTACTATATAGTTATATACTTTTTCTATTACTGTTGGTTTTTGATTTCCATTACTGTTATTTCCTGCATTTTGATTTGCATTATTACCACTATTATTTGATTGATTGTTTCCTGAATTGTTATTACCATTGTTTGCTCCGTTGTTAT
>CAMXJY010000035.1 GCA_947244325.1 uncultured Clostridium sp.
AAGTGAAGTGGTAAGATGAAAGTAGACACAAAAAGAGAGTGTTTGCTTTCATCTTTTTGTATGTATATAATAAAAGTAAGGAGGATAATTTATGGGAAAAAGGCAAAATAGATATTGGAGTAAAGATGAAAAATTAAGAATAGTTAACCGTGTAATTGTAGATGGGTTATCTAGTAGACAAGTTTCAAACTCTGAGAATATATCAAATGGATTATTAAATGATTGGATAAGAAAATATTTAGAACTTGGAGAAAATGGACTAGAAAACAAAAGAAAACCTGGTAATCCATTAATGAAATATTCAAGGCGAAAGGAACTTTCTGAAATTGAAAAACTAGAATATGAGAATATGAAACTAAGAATTGAAAATGAACGATTAAAAAAAGGTTACATGATGAAAGGAGATGGTTCATTTGTAATGTACAAAAAATAAAAGAAAACGAATTTGAAATTGTATTAAGTTTAAGTTCCGAATATAATATAAAATCGTTATGTAATTGTATGAATATATCTAGAAGTGGTTATTACAAATGGTTAAAAAATAGAAATAAATTAAATCAATATGAGCTGGATAGGCTTCACTTAGAAGAATTAATTCAAGATATACATAATAGAAAGCCTAGTTATGGTTATCATAGAATAAATGCTTTAATTAGAAGAGAAACTGGCTGGTATGTATCTGATAATTTAGTTCACAAAGTATGCAAAGCTATTAAAATAAAATCTAAAACAAAACATTACAAATATTCAAATAATAAAATTGGTGAAGAATCAATAAAATATGCAAACCTAATAAAAGGAAACTGGCATACATCTAGACCTTTTGAAAAAATTGTATCAGATACAACAACTTTTTGGTTTAAAAAGCACTGCTACGATTGGACTTTTTATCTTGATGTTTTTAATAATGAAATTGTTGGTTCAGATGTGAGAGAATCAAAACATGGATGCAATGTATTTAGTCATAGATTAGCACTCAAAGACATGCTTGAAAACAAAATTAAAAGAGGATATGCAAACCTTGAAACTATTTTCCACACTGATCAAGGCTCTGTATATTCCTCTCGTTCATTCAACAATATACTAAAAGATTTCTCTATTACTCGCTCTATGTCTAGAGTTGGTACACCAACTGATAACCCTGTTATTGAGTCTAAAAATGGTTGGTTAAAGAAAGAAATGTATATTGATTTTGATATTAATAATTATACCACAGTTCAAGAATTTATAGAAGATATAATTAATGATAATAATAATTTTAGACCAAGTTATACATTAAAATATAAAACCCCAATTGAATATCGCATTCAATCAGGGTTTCCTTAAACGTCTCTTTTAGTGTCTACTTTTTCTTGACAACTCCACATTTAAGCCATCTTTAAAACTTTTTATATTAATCGTCCATGCTTCTTCCATCTTCGTGAAATACTGGTTGAATAGATGAATCACTTAGAATTAGTGGGGTACTTTTTGAAGCTTCTGACATTACAAGTATTCTACATTGTAAAGCAAGCATAAGTAAAGCTGTTGCATCTTTTGCTGTTCCCCAAGGCTTTTTATCTTTGTCAAAAGCAAGTTCTTTTGCATAATAAAAAGAAGATGGATGTTGTTTTAAGTAGTGATATGGATATGTTTGCCCTAATAAATATTTTAATTCTAAACTGCCATTACCGCGAAAGTATTTTGGCTGTTGATACTTGTAATTTTTCTCCACTTACTGTTGTATATGTATAAAATCTTTTTGCAGTGGTATCAATATTTCTTTTTGCTAAATCGTCTAATGATTTTCTTGATAATTTTTCTTTTCTAAATTTTTCTGCCATATTTTATTTTCCCCCTAAATTAAAAATACTTCTTTATTATATCATGTTTACATAAGAAAGTCAAACAGTTGTAAAGAAAACGTAACACCTATGTAATTGAAGTAGAAAAAATAAAGAGATATAATAATTATGTAAAATTATATTTACAAAGGAATAAGAGTATGGCTGCACCAGATAAACGAATGGGAAAAGAGGATTTAGCAAGTTTCTTAAAACAACAATTTCCTAAAAGTAATGAAGTAAATAATTTACTAGAACAAATAATAGCTAGTAAAAATTCGATGGAAAAAGCAATGGGTGAAGAAATTCCGTCTTTTTATGGTACAATTTCTAGACTTATAAGTGCACATACTGTGAATGGTATTTCAGACTGGGTTAATAGTAATGGACAAGTTAATATAAATCGTATAAACAAAGCAGCTGAAATAGCTAAAAAAGAGTTTGAAGTAAAAAAAATACAAGAAGAAAACGAGAGACAAGGACGAGAGCAGATTAAAAGTAACTTTGAAAATATAGATAATAAAGAAATAGAAGAGAAAATAAGTAAAATTGATTTTGACCATATAACAAAGGATGAATATATACAAGTAGCTAAATGGTTTGACAAATTGTCTAAAGACCAACAAAAAAAAGTAAATAATAGAACAGATGAGATTATGGGGACGGCTGATGTTTACAAGATGTTGGAAAAAGCTTTGGATGATCCTTCTATACTGGATAGTCTAGAGTTTCAAACAATGTTAGAAAAGTTCCCTGATATAAAACAAAGATTTTTTCCTAATGGTAGTTTAGACTTTGAAGCAGTTAAGGATTTTAGAAACAAAAAGAATATTTTAAGTGGACAGTTAGTGGAAGAATCTCAAGAAAGAAAGTTAACAGAGCAAGAAATTAAACAGAGAATAGAAAAATTTGGTTTAAAACCAGAAGCTTTTAATATAGTA